>JAZKDE010000064.1:31152-34190 GCA_040387735.1 Bacteroidota bacterium | reverse complement strand
GGCCCTGAACCTATAATTAGAATATCTGTTTTCATTTTAAATCAAATTTTTCAACCAAAAGCTTTTTATTTTTAATCTAAAACATCGGGTGAGGATTCACTGCTTTTTCTGGTATTGGCTGTAATACATCCCAATGTTCAACTATTTTTCCGTTCTCCAATCTATAAATATCTGCTACGGCACCACCTGCGTGGGTTTTGTTCATGCGTCCGTGTAGGTGAATGACTGCCATATTTCCATCAACTATGATTCGTTTTATGTCGAAAATGGCATCTGGATTAGAAAATTTTGGTTTTAGAGCTGTAATAGCTGCTTCTCGCCCATCCAAAATATTTGGATTATGCTGAATATAATTTTCTGCGACATATTCATTGAAAGCCTTTTCAACATCTTTTTGACGATAAAAAACATCGGCAAACGCTTCAATGATTTTTCGATTTTTCTCCGTCATCTTCCTATTTTTATTGGGCTTATCTGATAAATAATGGGCATTTTCTGCTGATTTATTAGAATCTACAAACCGAAAAGAAGTGTTTGTTAACAATATAAATACAGACCATATCTTCAGGTAATTTTTCATCTCTTACAAATTTTTATCTATTTCAAGATAGGCGTTCAATAAAGCCTTCTCTCCTTCTATTCCCTTGACAGAATTGTAATGTTCCATGCCAAAAATAAAATCTCTGCCACTGGCTTGGGCTTTTTGATAAATGTGTTTGAAGACTACATTATGGTTGATTTCGCCCGTTCCGGGCTCAAAACGTTGTGGAACATCTCCTATTTGAAAGTACCCAATTTCATCCCAAACTAAATCAATATTGCGTTGCAGATGCCCTTCATTTTGTTGTAAATGAAACAAATCAAAAAGTATTTTGCACGATGAGCTATTAACTGCTTTTGCCAATAAATAGCATTGAGCCGAAGTTTTGAGATATACTTGTGGCGGAAAACTGAGCGGTTCGAGTACCATTACCATACCGTGCGGTTCAAAAATTTCAACTGCTCGTCGGAGTGTTTCTACCACATTTGCCGTTTGAATTTCATAAGGTAATGTTATGTCAGCAGCATCAGGTACTACGGTTACAAATTTTCCATTGAGCCTTTTTCCCACTTCAACTGATTGTCGGCATCTGTCCAAAAACACCTCTTTCCATTCTATATTTCCCGAAGTAAAAGCGGCATTAGGTGGCCAATTTACGGGCCCCATCACAAATGTCCCCATTTGCATATTTAAGTCGGAAAGGGTTTTGCCGATTTTATCTAAATGTTCGGGTGCTTGCCCGAGCATACCAATTCCCATCAAATTTGGCATTGGAACGCCCGAAAAAGCATTGTCTTCAAAGGACTTAAATCCTAAATCGGCAGAATGTTTAATTTGGTCAATAATATCACTTCCAGCCGAAGCAAATGTGCCAAAATGAGGAGCGTAATTAAGTTTGAAATTATTCATTATTTCTTAAAAATTATCGGCTTCTAAATAGGCTTGCAACAAAGCTTTTTCACCTTCTACGCCATCAATGGAGTTAAAATGTTCCATTCCCAAAATGAAATCCTTATTATCAGCTTTTGATTTTTGATAAATGTGTTTGAGGATATTTTTGTAATTTATTTCGCCAGTTCCAGGTTCGCAACGACCTGGTTCGTCTCCAATTTGAAAGTAACCGATTTCGTCCCAAACCATATCAATATGATAAATAAGTCGTCCTTCATTTTTTTGAAGATGGTACATGTCAAATAAAATTTTACACGAATCTCTATTTACCGCTTTACAAATCATGTAAGCTTGGGCGGATGTTCTCAAAAACAATTCGTGATGGTCGGCAAGGGTTTCTATGGCCATTGTTACCCCGATTGGCTCAAAAATATCGCACGCTTTTCTGAGGGCATCAATGGCATTGGCAGTTTGCATTTCGATGGGCAACGAACGGTCGAAACAATCCAAAGTGATAGTTACAAACTTGGCATTGAGCCTTTGGGCTACTTCTACACCACTTTTGCATTTGTTTAAAAATTCTTCTAAGTATTCAGGCTTTCCCGAAGTAACCAATTCTATGGGTGGCCATTTGGTTGGGGTAATTACGAAAGTTCCCATTTCCATATCTCTTTTTGCCAAGGTTTCACCAATTTTCGTGAGCATTTCGGGGGTTTGACTACACATACCAATGCCCATACGAGTAGAATTGAAACTTACCAAAGGCGATACAAAGCCACTATCTTCCATGGCTTTGAAGCCCAAATCTGCCATATAGTTGATTTGGTCGATAGGGTCTTTGCCAGCCAAATGAGTGAATGAACCCAAATGAGGAGCATATTTTAACTTGAAATTGTTTTTCATTTTATAAACTTTTAAGGATTTTTTTGAAAAGTTTATGTTGCTTTTCCACTTGGTCGAAAGCATCAAACTCATCGGTAAAAGCTGAACCTTCGTATTCGCTTGAAATATAACCATTGTAACCGCCTTCGTTAAAAACCTTGAAAATAGCAGGATAATCAATGCTTGGTTCATCACCGTTTTCATCAAAACCATAAAACTTACCGTGTACGTGAACTACATAAGGCATAATTTCTGCCCAACTTTCTACGGGTTGGCGACCATTCATGCTAAATGCCATATTCAAACGCCCAATTTGTGGTGGAGTAGCCCCCATTGGCATTAATGTTTGAGCTAATTCGCCAAATTTGGCCGGTGTTGGAATATCTTTATGCCAAATTTCTTTGGTAATGGCAATCATTTCATCGGTTACTCCCGAAGTCTTGAAACTGGTAAGTAAAGCATCAGGAATAGCACGCATACATGTACCCATATCTGGCACAAAACCCAGTACGTGCGTTTGCATTTGACCAAACATTTCTGCCATTTTGATAACCGAAGGGTGGTCAACGCTGTAAGGTGTATGTAGTTCTATCCCCATAATTACATTCGCTTTTTCAGCAAAAGGCACGAGTTTTTGATACACTTCGGCAGGGGCGGTAGTCTGACAACGAAGCAACGGAAACCCCAATTTTTTAGCCGCCAAAATCTGCGGTTTGATGTATTC
>JAZKDE010000064.1:7561-31052 GCA_040387735.1 Bacteroidota bacterium | reverse complement strand
TTTCCCGAATTCCATTCATAGGCATACGAAAAAAGGGAAGTTGCTAATTTTATATTTGACATAATTATTGACAGATTAAATTTTTATGAACTACTGAACTCGCCAACAAAGGGTTGGCTTGCGGACCTACCAAAATATAAGGAATATGCAAGTCATACTTGAATTCAACATCGTAAGTCTTGCCTTTTTCGACGGGCTGCTCTACTTCCAAAATGCCACGGTCAAGAATAAATAGCCATTCTTTATCTAATTCGGGTAGTTCATCGTACCCATATTCATTGCCATTGGCTTTGATTTTCAAGTCGTTTTTATCTATTTCCTTGCCATCAATTTTCAAGTTGAAATCCATGCAGGAAAGCGGCAATGCACGATACCAGTGCGATTGAAATTTGAGTTGAAAGCCATTTTGGGTAGCTTCCAAGGCATCATCTCTAAGTATGTATTTGTCTAATGGACCCATTTTTATTTGCTTTAAGCATTAAGTTATAGGCAAAAGGCTTTTCTATTTTCAGCTAATAGCCTATTGCTTACAACCTAAAGCATTATTTATAAATTTTACTTAGCTCACTATCAATGTAATATCGGGTGAGAGCCATTGAAGCCAGTAAGTCAGGTGTTCCATCGGTTTCGATGCTTACCCAACCTTTAAACTGATGTTTTTTCATTAACTCATACAAGCCTTTGAAATCTAAAACGCCTTCGCCCGGCTCCCAAAACCAACGTGTGCCGTCGTTAACTATCTCAATATCTTGGCTATATCTTGTTTCATCGGACAGATTGGGCGTGGCGGTATCTTTTAAGTGAAATGTGCAAATTCGGTCGTGGTAGTCGTCATAAAATTTGACCATATCCTCACCTAACAAGGCAACCTGAGCCGTGTCAAGGCAATAATGTACATATCTTGGGTCGGTGAGTTCGATGTATTCTTTGTGATTTTCTTTATTGATAGCTAAGAAAAACTCATTATGAATACCGATTTGCACGCCGTTGTCCGTAGCATATTTGCCTATCTCGGTGATGATTTCTGCCGCCGCTTTTATTTGGCCACGACTGAGTGGGCCGTTGCCAAAATAATTATTGATTGGGGCAGAATTTAGTTGAGTTCCTCCAAATTGTACCAATAAATCAACGGCTTGTTTTCCGTCTTCAAATGTCTGTTTATGGTGAGTTCTGTCGTGGGCTTTGTCTATCAAGTGAAACATACCACTAACTTCAACGCCACGCTCGGCAGCAAAATCTTTGAAGGCTTTGGCCGAACCAAACAAAGGCAACATTTCGGGAAAATCCCAGGGGGCAAGTTCAATTCCATTGAAACCCAATGCTTTTTGATACCTTAAAATTCTATCCCAGTCAGAATAATAAGCGGTATTAGTTTTATCTTCGTAATAAAATTCACGGAAGTTGTCAATCCTTTTGTAAGGAATATTCTTCCAATGATTCATGTGAGAATACTTTATATTGTTCATTTAGGATTGACGATTAAGATGATTCAAACAATTTCTACTTCTTAGCAAAGCACGCATAGGTTCACGGGTTTGGCGACAACTTGCGATTGCCCAGCCCTGATAATTTACAGATTGGAGTGTTTGGTAAAATTCTACCAAATTGGTATTTCCAAAACCTAAATCTCTGAAAATCTGCGTAGCTCGGTGCTGAGGGAATTCGGGTAATGGAGTTTTCCAAATTTCGGTATCATCGATAAAAGCGGTATCGGTCAAATGTACACTTCCGATTCGATTAGCAAATTTATTGACCATTTCACTCGGATTTTGGGTGGCAATATCAAGATTGGCCGCATCTAAATCCAAAGTCACCGAATCGTCTATTTGAGATAAAAATGCCTCGAAATTTTGATTTCTGATTAAACTCCAATATTGGTTTCGGAGAACCATTTTTATGGCATTTTCTTTGGCAACTTTGGCGAAATTATTGATAAGTTCGATGGTTCGCTTCATGAAATCAGCCTCCCAATTGTTGCTTTTTCCGTGATAATGCTCAATCAAACCATAAGGCGGAGTTGGCGTAACGTTGATATAGTCGCAACCCAATTCGGCGGCATATTTTATTGACTCACCTCCAAAATAACCCGATGCCCCAAAATAAAAACCAAGGTTTTCATTCCGCATAAAAATGGTTGGATTGAAATGAATTCCCGCCACTTTTTCGATTCCATACGACTTGAGATGATTGACATAATTGGCCACATTCTCAAATTTTATATCGATGCAATATTTAGTAAAAGGCACGCCCGAACCACCTCTAAAAATCCAGAAAGGGTCAAATGGAATTTCGACTGCATCGAATCCTGCCGCTGAAATCATGGGATATAGTTCGTCCCAATAGTATTTGCTCTCATAACGGTTTCGGTTTGGCTCTTGATGATGAACATTGATCATATCGAGGCTGAAACCTATTTTAATATTATTTTCCATGAAAATTCTCGTTAAATAACTATTGTTTTAGGCACTGCATGGCGAAGAGCGGGAAAGGGTAAATAACCAATTCGTAAAATCATTTTTAGACCAACTGTATGTTCTCCAGATGCAAAACCACCTGCTTTTTTTACGGTCAGAATAGCATCGTCGGCCATTTCCCAGCGTTCGTCCAATTCATTTTCCCGTTGTTGAAGGTCAAAGGTTTTTCCGTTTACGGTAATCAAAATATCTTCTTGTGGGAGGGTTTCTCCATCCACCGATACCTCAATTTCTTCAAGCATCGAAAGCGATACACCACGGTAATACGGTAATCTGGCTGCTATTTCAAAGCCGTTTTCGGTCTTTTTGGCCTTTTCAGGTACTATCATATATTTTTCGTACATCTTTTGATTTTGGATTTATGATTTCGGATTGCGGATTTTTCATGCCCCAATCAAAAATCTTTTTAACAAAAATTTTATACTTGATTCCTGATTTAATAAATCCGAAATCTCAAATCCCACATCCCAAATTTTTCAACATCACCTGATGCCTTCTAACCTGCTCTACGCTATCAACTTCATACACATCTTGAATGTGTCTGTTTCCCTCATATTCAGATGCGATGTAGCCATTGTAACCGCCTTTTTTTAATACATCAACTATTTCTTTATAAGGAATACTGTATTCGGTATAATCTTCCAGCATTTCAAGGAATTTGCCGTGAATGTGAATGATTCTGTCCATGTGTGGTACTAAACTGAGAGGATTCACGTAGGTATTGTGGCGTGAAAGTTCCGCAACGGCCATATCTATACGACGATTACTCATCCTTGATACTTCATAAATTGTGTATTCTGCCATTACGCCTTTTTCGTGCTGTTGGCAAACATACTCGGCAATTTTTGGGTCAGCACCTTGGCGAATAAGTCTATCTACTTGCACTCTTGGGAGACGTTGGGTAAACCCACCCATATCTGGAATAAATCCAAAGTGTTTTGTACCTGTTTTTTCCATTACTTCCCAATGCTTAGCCATCCAAGCTGAGTTGATATTCCAAGGTGCATGAACTTCAATACCCAATTTAATATCATGGTCTTCAGCAAAAGGAATTACCTTTTCGATGATTTGGGGCGTAGTATTTACAATTACACGAATCACTTTAAAACCCAATTTATGGGCAAATCGAATGTCTTGCTTAAATGACTCTACGGCTTCATCATCCGACCAATAATGTCCCTTTTTCTTGTTATAATCCAAAAACATATCGTGGGCAACTGGCGTAACGCCGTATTTATCCATCCAGCCAAACCATTGGTCAACAAAGGCATCAGAAGGTAGTTTTGGGCAACCAGCCACACTTTGTTCGCCAATTAATTCGATGCCCGTTGCTCCCGTTGCCGCTGCTGCCGCAATACAGTCTTCGAGACTCATTTTTCTTAGGAAATACTCTTCCTGGTAGCTGTAAAGACTTACAGCACGTTTAATTAAATTGCTCATTTTATCTATTAAATATTTTTGAAAGTCAAAAAAATACTTTTTTATTCTTTATCAAATATGAAGTTGATTACAACCATTACGAGGCAGATTACGCCAAATATTACAAAGGCTTTCAGAATATCGCCCGTTAAATTTCTGACAAAACCCACCACAAAAGGCGACACCGAAAGACCAAGAAAGAAACCGCTACTCCAAATTCCCATTCCACGCCCTCGGTATTCGGCAGGAACAGACCTCAGTCCAAAAGCTATCAGCACAGGAATCGCCATGCCACAACCTATTTGTTGGATAACGGCACTTGCCATTACTGAAGTTAAGTTGGTAGAAAGTCCGACACCAATAAGCCCAATTCCAATCATAGAAAACATCAAACCAAATTGAATGCGATTACTTTTTGTCCCCAATAATTTGAACAATACCGCCCCAATTGGAAGCATTAGGCTGGCTACGGCCGTAATTTTTCCGACTTCTTTTGGATCAGAAATCCCGATTTTATCTAAAGCAAGTGAAAAATGAAGTGTGTAAACATAATATAATACTGATGCTATAAACGTTGTTAGAAACACTTTTACTAATGCCTTTTGAGAAAACTGAAAAGAATTATTCTGAACATTTGCGATGGAAGGAGCTTTTTCGGACGGCTCAAAAATAAAGAAATAAGCTCCAATCGGAATAACCAACGTTACCGCATAGAGAAGAAATGGATATTGCCAACCTATTGAGGCGAGTTGTCCACTCCCCGTAATCACGAAGAAGCCAAACAAAGGGCCAATGATGCTTTGAATCATCAACCAAGTATTTCTTTTGCTCTGCTCGAAATAATCTCCCAAAAGGATATTAGAAATGGTAAGAATGAACGCTTCACCAATTCCTAAAATTAGTCGTCCAGCGATTAAAGCACTAAAACTTTCGACAAAAAATGGTATGACACCCCCGATTCCGTAAAGAATTGAGAAAATGATTAGCAATTTTCGACGACCAATTTTATCCGCTAAAAAACCCGCATAAGGTCCAAATAAAGCTACACACAAACCAGGTGCCGAAATAACAAATGGAGCTAAGGTTTCGATATAAGGCACATCTTTGAAATGATTTCTCAAAGTAGGCACTACGGGCATGAGCGTAATAACTGCCATCATGGGCAGAATACTAACCAAAACGATGATAACTCCCTGGGGTATTCCAGCTTTTTTTGTTTGAGTGTTTGTCATAAAAATATTACCAATTAAGTTAAAAATGCTATTTTTTGATTGTAGGGAGAAGCAAGAAGCCTCTCCCTTTATGCTTTAAAAATGTAAATTAGCTTGAATTCCAACGGTACGAGGCGTACCGAAAATCCAGTTATAAATATTGATAGTACCACCGCTGAAACCACTAAAGGTAATAATGCGATTATCTTCCAAATTTTGGGCAAATAAGCCAACATCCCATTTACCTTTTGCTGCCGAATAGGTGAGATTAAGGTCTGTTTTGGTGTAAGAAGCTTGCTTATCCATCGCAAAATTGTAAGGAGAGAGATAATATTCAGACTTGAAAAGTGTTTGAATCCAAGCATTTAAAGTTCCTTTCCCAATCTTGAAATCATGGTCATAGCGAGCGGTAAGTGTCCATTTTGGTGCTTGAACTGGACGATTTCCCGACAAATCAACTTCTGTAGCAGTAGCTCCACCCACAGTTATGTTTGCAAAAGTTTTCAAGTTGTTAATTTTTGCATCCAAATAATTGACAGTCCATTTGATTCTATCATTTTTGGAGATTGCATATTCTCCCTCGACTTCTACTCCATAAACGCTTGAACTACCTGCATTTTTGATACCTGCCCCAACTGCAGTTGAAATAAAGACCGAAATTTGTTGGTCTTGGTAGTCATAGTAAAAAGCCGAGGCATTTAAACGGAGCTTATTGTTTGAAAATTTGTTTTTGGTTCCTATTTCGTAAGAAATCAATTTCTCTGGCGAGTATTCACCCACATTATCAAAACCACCCGCTTTGTAGCCTTTACTTATTTTTGCAAACAACATTCGGTTGGCATCCATTTTATGTTCCATTCCAATCGTATATGTTGTCTGATTCCAGCTTCCTTCGTTTGGCACACCTATAAGCGGTTTCATCCCTGCTTGAGTCATCGAAGTTGGCACATTTGGATAAAAGAAGCGAATGATACTTGGTGGACCAAAAGGTGCAGAAGCCAAATCTGCTCCTTCACGGGTTTTCTTATCGGTTGTATTACGCAAGCCTATGGTAAGTCCTAATTTTTCGTTTACATTATAAGTAGCTTGCCCAAAAATAGCCGCAGTTGTTGAATTTACATCTCTGAAAAAGAAATTTAAGAAAGGAATTTGTCCTCCAAAAGCACCTGATGCACTTGGCAAAACCAATCCTCTACGCACATCTTGCGTTTCTTTTCCGTAAAAACCACCTACTTGCCAGCTAAGTTTGGCTGTTTCTCTATTCAAACGAAGTTCGTGACTTTGTGTATTATAACTCAAATCATTATGAAAACTGAAAGTCTCTGGAACAAAACCATTTAAGGGTTGGTAGCCCGTCATATCTACTTTTCTTATACCTGCCGAATAGGTCAATTGAGTACCGCCAAAATCATAAGATAATTTGCCACGAAGGGCTTTTTGGTCTATTTTCATAAAACCAGCAGTAGCTACGGGATAATCATTTGGCAAAGTAGTCGTCCAAGAAATAGGGGCTTTATCTTTCAATTCAGCCATTGTTCCCAAAGAAATCCCATACTGCGATGGTGCTTGTTGGTCGGTTTTATTCAATTCCCCGGCGATGTAGATGTTCAGTTTTTTTGTTGGATTCAAATCTAAACCTAAACGAGCTGCCCAAAAATCACCATTATCAATTTTTCCAACTTTTTCACCACCATCACGATAGCCATCGTGTTTTGACAATAAACCCGCTGCACGAATAGCTGCTATTTTGCCTAATGGTAGGTTTACAACTGCTTGTAATTTAGTTGTATTGTAGTTGCCATAAGTAGCCGATAAATCCACCTCACGAGTTTGGGTTGGTTTTTTGGCAATAATATTTACCGCACCTGCTGTTGCATTTCTACCGTATAATGTTCCCTGTGGACCTTTCAAAACTTCCACACGGTCGAGGTCAAACATTGAAGCGTTCAGAGCAATCGGACGATTGAGGTATTCTCCATCAATGCCCACCGTAACGGCTTGGTCTGAAAGTTCGGCAGAACCGTCGTTGCTACCAACTCCACGGAGATTGATTTGGTTAAAAATGGTATTTTGGACAATATTCAAACTTGGGGCAATGGCTTGAAGTTGAATTAAATCTGAAATACCTTGTTTTTGGATAGCTTTACCCGAAATCAAATCCATCGTAATGGGTACTCTTTGAGCAGAAATGGAACGATTTTCGGCCGTAACTACTACTTCTTCCAGACTTTCTAATGCTTCTTTAAGCGAAACATTGATTGTTTTTTGTTCATTTATTACAGCCTCTTGCAGTTCATAACCCACAAACGAAAAAATTAATGTTTGACTTTTTCGAACATCGATAGCAAAACTGCCCGCTTTATTAGTAGTTGTACCTTTTGTAGTACCTTTAATAATTACACTAACTCCTGATAGTTTTTCGCCATTACTGGCTGTAACCGTACCCGAAATATTTTGGGCATAAAGTAATTTACTGGTAAGTAATAAGAGCAACAAACTCAGCATGATATTATGCCGACTTCTGTAAACTGAAAGATTTTTTTTCATACCTTTGTAGGGGTTTATTTTTCTAAGATTTTAAATTCCACTTTACAATTCCAAGCCATTTCTGTTCGTAGCAGAAATGGCTTTTTTTATTGAATTATAAAGATATTTTCTTAGACAAAAGTAATATTAGAATAGTATAATTATTTATCTATATTATTCCAATACCCTGCATTTTCAATCAATTTTATAAAATAAGTGAGCAGAATACATGAAAAATTCGGCATAAATGAGAGTGATTATTTTTATTAAGCCGTATTTAATACCAATTTGAATTTGAGAAAAATCTTATTATCAAGAATTTCGACACTATACACGTCTCAAATCATGATAAATAATCAAAACTCAGACTTTTATTTTAGGTCTTTATACAAAATCAATCACCAAATTTGACTTCCAATAAGTGCATGATTAGATGTAGAAAAAATCACTGATGGTAGCAGCAATTCATGGTTCTTACTTTTGTAACAATCTTGTTAAATAGAATCTAAAAAAAACTATGTCAGAACAATTAGGCAAACATATAGCTCAGCAGATTTCAATTTTCGAAACAGATCTTCCTAAGATATTAGCTTACTTTAGCCTCGCAACCTTTGATAAAAAAGCGTACTTACTACAAGAAAACCAATCTTGTAAATACTTATATTTCGTGAATAAAGGATGCTTGCGTTTGTTTTTTTGTGATGATAAAGGTATTGAACAAACCATTCAATTTGCCATTGAAGGCTGGTGGATGACAGATCTCACGGCTTTTCATGGCGAAAAATTAGCAGAATTTAGTATTCAAGCTATCGAAGCTACCCAAGTAATGGTGATTGATAAAATTAACTTAGAGGAATTATTAAAGGAATTTCCACAGATAGAGCGTTATTTTAATAAAATCTATCAAAGAGCTTATGCAGCGTCTTTACTAAGAGTAAAACATATTTTCTCTTTTTCCAAAGAAGCATTTTATCAATTATTTAGTACAAAATACCCTCAATTTATCCAACGTATTCCTCAGAAAATATTGACTTCTTTCTTGGGCTTTACGCCTGAATATTTGAGTGAATTGAGAAAAAAGAACATGAAAAAATAATAATATGTCAGAATATTTAAAATAGCACAGGTCAATAGAATTCCTTACGATATTCTGGCTTCTTATATGAGTATCAATATAGAAGCAATTAACTTTTTTAACAAACAAATACTAACTTAAACCAGCTTAAGTTTTTTTGAAGTTTCATCAATGACCTTTGTAGTGTAATATTTAAAACAACAAAGAAGATGGAACAGAGAGTTAAAATTCAAGAAGTACAACCTGCTGCTTGGAAAGCGATGTACGGTTTAGAAGGTTATTTGGCTTCAACAGAAGTAAGTAAAACTCACAAAGAATTAATCAAAATAAGGGCTTCTCAACTGAATGCTTGTGCTTTTTGTATTGATTTACATACAACTGATGCCCTTAAAAATGTAGAAACAGCTAAACGTATTTTCTTATTAAATGCTTGGCAAGAAACAGATGTTTTTAATGAAGAAGAAAAGGTAATATTGAGAATTACTGAAGAGATTACGTTTATTCATTTACAAGGACTTTCAGACAAAACTTATCAAAAAGCGAAAGCTATTTTTACGGAAAGTTATATTGCACAACTCATTATGGTAGTTGTTTCGATTAATGCTTGGAATCGGATTGCCATCAGTACCCAATTGCCTGTGTCTCGTTAATTTTAATTTGACCTTATCAAAACAGCCAATTAGAAGTCCTAATTGGCTGTTTTGATATAAATTTCTAAGACAATAACTCCGTTGGAGCAACACCAAAGCGTTTTTTGAAGGCAAATGAAAAATGAGATAAATCTTCAAAACCTAAGTTGAGGTATATGTTGCTCGGTTTTTGTTTTTCCTTGGTGATATGAAAATAAGCTTCATCCAATCGTTTCTGAGTAAGCCAAAGCTCTGGATTAAGATTAAATACTTTTTGGAAATCTCGTTTGAAGGAAGACAAACTTCGACCCGTCAAGAATGCAAATCGTTCTAAACTGATATTAAACCTAAAATTTCGGTTCATAAATTCTTCTAAATCAATTTTTTGAGGAATAGCAAAATTGAAGAAAATATCTGCCAAAAAAGGTTTTTCTTTAAAAGAATTAATAATAATTCTTCCCGTTTAATGTCCGAAAAGTCCTCATCAATTTGCTCGCTACTGTTGTAATAAGACTCAAGAGAGAGCATAAAATTTTCCATTAATTTATCCTCTTCAATCAACAAAAACGAGTCATTATTTTGTGTTGGATTGGCATAGTAAGTATGACGTTCCAAGAATTTTTTCAAGAATGGCTCATCAAAAACAATGATTATTTTCTCAAATTCACCCTCTTCTTTGTATTTAGTATATCTGCCTTAACATTTTTGGAAATTACATAACCAAAAGTATTACAACCCCTTATCATGAGTATTCTGAAGGTAAAATTTGGTATTCCTCTTGAAATGTACGAGAGAAATAAGAGACGTGTTCAAAACCTACCTAAAAAGCGATTTTGGAGATAGTTAATTCTTTTTTGAGGATAAGTTCTGCGGCTTTATGAAGGCGATATTTTCGTAAAAACTCATTTGGATTAAAACCACTCAAGGCTTTTAGTTTTCGACGAAGTTGTTTTCTGAAATATTAAAGTTAGCAGCCATTTGTTTCACATCAAGAGCCGAATCACCGAAATGAATTTCAAGATAACTCTTGAATTCTATTTCAAATGGGGCATCTGATGCTGCTTTTTTGTCAGCAATTACCTCTTTTCTAAAAAATAAATGGATATTTTTACGGTTCTCAAGCGTGTTTATCAACGCACTTTTCAGATCTTCTTTATCGAATGGTTTATTGATAAAGTGGTCAATGCCAATACCAAAGCTTTCCAGTCGGTTTTCTTTGGAACTTTTAGCCGTTAGCATGATGCACTCCAATATTGATATGAAAGAATTAAATCAAATGAAGACAAAAATCTGTGCTTAAAGTCTCTAACTTTCTATTGAAAACGTGTCCAATAATTAGCGGTTAGCACATATAGTAATAAGTGCCTGTTCTCTCTTCTATACTTCTTAATTATCCATGTTTGAAGACAATATTTTGATTTTTGCGGTAGTTTTAAAAAATAATGAAAATTACACCATGTGCAAAGTAAAAACTACTTTTAAATTTTATAAGTAGTTTTTAACACAATAAAGGTAGTCTTTGATATCAGAGAAGTAGCTTTCAACACCATAGGGGTGTCACTTTTGCACAAATGTTATAAAAACTTTTATTTCATACTAATTTGTTCGGATATATACCCACATATATATCCGAACAAATTAGTATCTTTATTCAAATTTTCAACATAAAATGAGTAAAGCAATAGCATATTATCGAGTTTCTACTGATCGCCAAGGAAAAAGCGGTTTAGGTCTTGAAGCTCAGAATGAAACGGTTCAGCAATTTGCAAGTTTTAAGCAATGGGAATTAATCGGTGAATTTACTGAGATTGAAAGTGGTAAAAAAAATAATCGTCCGCAATTGCAAGCAGCATTGAAATTGTGTTTGAAACATAAGGCAGTTTTAGTAATTGCAAAACTTGATCGCTTAGGTAGAAATGTAGCTTTTATATCAAGTTTAATGGAAAGTAAGGTTGAGTTTGTTGCAGTTGACAATCCACACGCAAACCGCTTAATGTTACATTTATTGGCAGCTTTTGCCGAACATGAAAGAGAACAAATTAGTACACGAACTAAAGAGGCATTGAAGGTAGCGAAAAATAGAGGCGTTATTTTAGGAAAACATGGTAAAAATGTATTGTCTATACAAAATTCTAAGTTAGCAGATGATTTTGCAGAAACGATGAATCCAATAATTACACAGTTGAATTCAGAAGGATTTATCACCTTGCGAGCTTTGAGAGATGAATTAAATAATCGTTCAATTGCTTCCTTTCGTAAAGATTGTAAATGGCATTTGGATACAGTTTTTCATATTACAAAAAGGATAAACTCGTTAAAGCAGTAATTATTGTAAAATTTGAGTGAATTTTCAAGACGTTATTCTACATATTATATCATTTAAAAAAAAATATTCGATTCTCAGAGCTTTCATTTTCTTGAAAACAACTATAAGATATAGGAATTTATTTTATAAATATCTGATTTTTAAATAGTTGTGACATATCTTGTCCCCAATAACGAGCTTTTGAATTTATTCTAATGTTAAATAGGTAAAATAAATAAGTTTAAATTTTGGGTATTTTATTACCATTATTTGTATATTTGGGTATTATTTAAACATATAAAAATATGATAACCCAAGAGCTTGCCCTGAAATTTCTTAGGCATAATCCAGCACTATTAATTAGTTCTCTTGAAAAAGAGGCTGGTATTCCCAGACAAACCTTAACAAGAGCCTTGAATGAAAATAGGGCAATTTCTCAGAAAAATTTAGAATTACTCCTTCCCATATTATCAAAGTATGGTTACTCTCCCACACTATATCAAAATGCCCGTGTCATTTCAGTCGTTAATCATAAAGGCGGTGTTGGTAAAACAACAACAACTGCATCTCTTGGGGAAGCTCTTGCCAAACGAGGATTTAAGGTTTTATTAATAGACTTAGACCCGCAAGGAAATTTGAGTCAGATTTTAGGTGTTGATATGCCAGAAGTACAAGTGTCTGATTCCCTGATAGATAACAAAGAGTTTCCTGTAGTGAATATTGATGAAAACTTAGATTTATCTCCATCGGATATTGAATTAGCCAATGTTGAAATGCGTTTTCATGAGTTGACGGGAGGTGAATTTAGACTTAAAAATCGGATGGCTCATTTATTAGCTCAGTATGATTATATAATTATTGATTGTCCCCCTTCGCTAAATAAACTAACGCTATCCGCAATGGCGGCCTCAACAAGTTGTATAATTCCCTTACTGCCAGAGATGTCTGCAGTCAAAGGACTGAACTCTATTTGGGGAAAAATCATGGAAGTAAGGCGAGATTTAAATGCTGCATTGCAAATTGATGGAGTTGTTTTTACGATGGTGAAGAAAAATACCGTGCATGATGGAATCAAAAATTATGTGAAAGAAGAAATCAAAAATATTAAAATATTTGATGCTGAGATTAAACATCTAATTGATTTTCAAAAATCTCAAATTGCACAAAATTCTATCTCTAAATTCTCGCAAGACTCAGAAGCAGCAAAATGTTACTCAGAGTTTTGCGATGAATACATTACTTACCTTCAAATTGTAAAATAATACTCATGAAAACTGATATAAGAAATATTCTCGCTATCAAAACAAAGCAAGCACTTTCAAGCAACATACTGAACTCCAGTAATATTCGTCAGAATATCATCATTTTAGATGAACTTCAAAGTTTTATACCGCCACTTTCTTCGGATGAATATGCACAATTAGCGTCAAATATTCTGCAACATGGTTGTCAAACTCCTCTTCAAGTATGGCAAACTTTAAAGAAAAATTTAGATTTACCTTTCGAAAAAGAGGATGATTTAGCTTATATTTTAGTTGATGGACATAACCGTTACAAAATTTGTACTCAACATAATCTTCCTTTTGAAGTCTATGTTTTATCTTTTGAATCTCAGAAAGATGCAAAAGATTATATGATTAATTTGCAATTGGGAAGACGAAATTTAAGCCAAAATCAGATTTCATATTTCAGAGGACTGCGTTATAACAATGAAAAAGCCGATAAATTTGACAATTTACAGGCAAATTCCTCGAAGGGTCAAAATGACCCTTCGGTAAATGAAGGACAAATAACTAATGATTTATCGTCGTTTTCTCCGAAGGGTCAAAATGACCCTTCGATAAAAAGGGGGGATATGGCTGATAATTTACAGACAAATTCCCCGAAGGGTCAAAATGACCCTTCGGTAAAAACAACAGCAGAAAGGCTTGCTAAAGAGTATAATGTTAGCCCAAAAACGATAAAAAGAGATGCTGAATTTGCGGATGGTTTAGAAAAAATTGACCCAGAATTGAGGAATAATATATTAGAAGGCAAGACGAAAATCGACAAAGGAACTATTCAAAAACTATCTAAAAGTCAAATAAAAACGCCGATTAAATCCATCCATGAACTGCATGAAATAGCCGATAAGCCAGATGCTGGAAGTGTGGTAAGTAAAGAAATAAAATTGTCTGCAAGGGTACGGGAAAGTGTCAAAAATGCAGATGATTTTGATTTGACGATAACAATTAAAGGTAGTTTTCTTATAAAAAATGGATTAGAATCCATTTGGCGTGAACTCAGAGGCTTCTCTGATGAAATAGTGATTGATGAATCTTTCACGGATACAATTTCTATTTATCAAGCCCCTATATTGGGAATTATTGATAGATTATAAAAAGAAAGAGTGAGAAAACCTCACTCTTTCTTTTTTACAAGATTTAAACAAGTTAAAATGTAGGCAGTTTTATTTTTTACATTTGTATGAAGACCATTTTCAAACTCGATATGTAAGGTAATGAATTTATCCAACAAGAGTTTGTCGTTTAAAATAAAATTCTTGTGAATTGCTCTAAAATTATACTGCTTTTCAATAATTGCTTGTACCTGAGTTAATACTAATTTTGGATTAATCGAAACAGCTTCTAAAAAATCATCCTTCTCCAATTGGCTATTGGAGAAAGCTGTATGAATCGTAAAATAGATTTTCTCAACACCTCTCTGCTTATTTCCAGTGTTATAATCAAATTGAATATTATCAATGTTCAATTGAGTAATTTCTTGGTGTGCTTTGGATAATACGTTAATATTGAAATCGTAAAAATTGGTATATTTTTTTTCATCAACTTGTAACAGTTTTTTCAATTCTACAATAGTGTATGAAAACGAAAGCCTTTTTTGTCCAATGTGCATTCTTAAAATTCTATATAGCGTACTTGAATATACGTATTTAAAAGACTGTATTTTTTCTAAATTATATCGAGCATACTGTTTTTGGAAATCTTTTAAATACTTCCCAATAGCATGATTTGTTTCAAACTCTAAAAAACCATTCTGATAGGAAATTCGAGAAAAAATGGTAAGGTGTTCATATTCAATTTCAGGGCGATTAAAATCTAAGAATGTGATAGATTTTTCCATCATTGACTTTGTAACCGATACAGATTGTTGTATGGTAAGATATTTGACAATTTCGCTTCGAGGAATTGATATGATTATAGAGGTGTTGTCATCAGCATTAGCAAGTGCATCATAGTCAATTTGATTCACAAATAATTCAAATAGCTTTTGTTCTATCCGTTTATAAGGAATAGTTGATACGACAAACTTATTTGAGATATAGTTGTCTGTTCTGCTGTGCTTATATGGGAAAACAAGGCTCTTATTTGTAGGGATTAACATTGGTATATCGTTTACTATAAATAGAAATATCTTAGGTAGTGTAAATTTATAAAAAACTCGCATTAAAACATAAAAAACTCGTATTAATTACGATAAATTTATAAAAAACTCGCATTAAAACATAAAAAACTCGTATTAAATTCTGTAACCACCTCATTATTAAACTCTTACAAGCCCTCTAAATCAATCAAATATTATTGATAAATCTATAAATCATAGAGAAATTACTAAAAATAAAAGAATTTAAAGGCTATTTTGCTAAAAAAGTATTCATTGTAGATCATTTATTATTCTATTTGAAAGGATAAACTAACTTTTTCATAAAAAACTCGTATTAAACATATAAGGGGAATTATGAAAATAATTCTATTTTCATAAAAAACTCGTATTAAATATATATAAATCTGATAATCAGTTATTTATATATCATAAAAAACTCGTATTAAATACATTTAAATGATAGAATTACTTAAAGGGAAATTCATAAAAAACTCGTATTAATATTTAAGTGTCTGATTATGAGTAGTTTACAGTTTATGAATTTATAATGATATTTTTAGAACGAAGTCTACATTGTTTTCATAAAAAACTCGTATTAATAGATAAGTATCTGATTATAAGCATATTAAAGTTGGCTAATTTGACAATTGCAGTTTTAGAACGAAACCTATTCATATATCATAAAAAACTCGTATTAATAGATAAAAGCTTGATTATGAAGTATTTATAGTTTATAAAAAACTCGCAATAGATACTTTTATAGACAAAATCAGATCTCTTTATGACTTATTAATAGCTGGATATATTTATAAGTGCTTGACTATCAGTTATTTGTAATTCATAAAAAACTCGTATTATAACGAACGGTATGAGATAATAACATTTCAATGATTTCATAAAAAACTCGCATAGTATGTATAATGTAGGGAATGAGGTTCTTCGTCAATTTTGGTGAAAGATTATTTCACCTTTAAAATCACTATGCTTAAATTCTCGTATTTTCCTTTTATTTCTAAATGGGCAGTTTTGGGTGAAAACTTATTTTCTTAAACTGCTTTATAAAATACTTTTTACCAAAATTGACGAAGAGCCAATTACTATCCAATAGTTGAGGCACTTGTATATTTCGTCACAATATTAAAGTCAGTCTCCTTCTTATATGATATTCAAAGAATATCTCTACATATCCGTTATTATTTCCCTGCGACCAGATTGAGAATTATTATTCAATATATATTTAAAATAAACTGTGCAAAAAATAGAATACACATATTTTGCTAACTATTTAAAGTGCTTTATAATGCACTTTAAATAGATTTTTTTCGCTTATTTACTTGAATATTTTCTAAAAGTGCCATATATTGCCCTTATTTAATAAAGATCATTATGAATTTATCACAAGAACTCCGAATCAGACGAGAGCAATTGGGTGTCACTCAAGAATATTTGGCGGATTTATCGGGTGTAGGACTCCGAACTATCAAATCTTTCGAAAGTGGAAAAGGTAATCCAAGGCTTGAAACCCTTACAAAATTATC
Organism: Bacteroidota bacterium; assembly: GCA_040387735.1. Taxonomy (GTDB): domain Bacteria; phylum Bacteroidota; class Bacteroidia; order Cytophagales; family Spirosomataceae; genus Arcicella. The sequence goes on along the minus strand of JAZKDE010000064.1, from coordinate 14,491 downwards.
TGATGTTTTGGGAATTGAATTGATATGGACAATCCGTAAAACAGGTCTTGGATCATGACTTAAATTAAAACTTAAAAATGCGACAATTAGCTATCTATAAAAATAACATTTTTGCAGGTATTCTCACAGAAGAGAATAGGCAAGATTATAGGTTTGAATACGATGAAAAGTATTTATTATTTTCTGATAATCAATCTATTAGCTTAACATTACCTAAAGCTCAACAAGTTTTCAAAAGTACCTTCCTATTCCCTTTTTTCTATAATATGTTGAGTGAAGGAGTCAATCGAAAGCTGCAATGTAGGCTTTTGAAAATTGACGAAAATGACAATTTTGGGCTCTTGGCAAAGACAACTCAGGTTGATACTATCGGTGCAATTACCGTAAAACCCTTACTATTATGATAGATTTAAAATACTGCCCTGGTACGCTGGCAGAAGGTTTTACAACATATAGTCCTACCTGTTTGCGGAAAGTATTCCGAAGTAAAAAGGTAAGTCATATTTTGCCTTATCCTAAGCCTCAAACCAGTGATGAAATAGAGGAACTATTTATGGAAAACAGAACACGAATTTCTATTTCGGGAGTACAGGAGAAATTGAGTTTGTTGTTGGAAAAGAATCACTTGAGACTTACCAAAGAAAGTGAACAAGGGGAATATATTTTAAAACCAATTCCGAGGGATTTAAAAAAAATTGACCAAGTGCCTGCCAATGAGCACCTAACTATGCAAATTGCGTCGCAGATGTATGGAATTAATACTGCCGCTAATGCCTTAATTTTCTTTGCAGATGGTACACCCGCCTATATCACTAAACGCTTCGACCTCAAAGAAGACCGTGCAAAATGGAGTGTAGAAGACTTCGCAAGTTTAGCTGGAAAAACCAAAGATAATTTTGGGGTAAATTACAAATACGAATTCAGTTATGAAGAGATTGGAGAACTCATAAAATTATATGTGCCGACATGGAGAATTGAGATAGAAAAATACTTTAAGTTGCTGATTTTTAATTATTTATTTAGTAATGGGGATGCTCATTTAAAGAATTTTTCCTTGATAGAAACCCATAAAGGGGATTATGTATTAAGCCCCGCTTATGATCTCATCAATACCCGCTTACACGTGGATGATACCGACTTTGCCTTGGATAAAGGGCTTTTTAAGGACAATTTCTATTCAAAACGACAAGAAATTTCGGGTCATGCCCATCAAGATGATTTTATAGAATTAGCAAAAAGATTGGGTATAATAGAATCAAGAATTGGTATATTATTAGCTCCATTTTTGATTAAACAGCCGTTCGTGGAAACACTAATCAGTCATTCTTTTTTGACGGATACTAACAAAAAAGCTTATTCACAGATGATTAGTACCAAGCGTAATTTTTTAAATAAGTGATGATTTTCCTGAAAATCATCACTTATTTAAAAAACATTACTTCAAACCCGATTTTAAAAGGCTTTAAAATCTTCAAAAATACTTACGCAGTTACCATTAACTTTGGGAATCTTTAAACAACCAAATATTTTATTCTAACCGCACCATTGAGGTATTGAAATAAGAAAACCTCATTTACCTTAAACTTTGGTAAACAAAATTATAATCGAACTATAGAAGTATTGAAATATGTATTTTGGTAAACTTGATTTAGAAACCATAAACAATCTAATCGCACCATTTGATTATCCTTCACCAAAATTGACGAAGAATTCAATATAACACTACATTATACAGAAATCCTCAATTGGAAAAGAAGAAACAAAAAAGCTACCGTCACGGATTTATGGACGGTAGCTTACATCTACAAAATATTATTTACTTTTTGTTTATTTTTCTCTTCAATCTCTGTATTTCCTTGTCTTGTTTAATAACGTATAAAGTCAATTCTTCAATTTTTTGGAGTAAAATTGCCTGTGTTTGAGCTAAATCTATTCCATTTTGACTTACCTCGGCGGTTGAAGGTACATCAGGTAAATGCTTATTCTCTTTGATGTAATTTTCAACTTCTTTCAAGGTTTTTAATTTAAAAGAAGGTTCAAAAACATAATCTGCCCAGAAGGTTGTGCCATTTGTTGCCACTCGAATTTTTTCGGTGAGGATTCCGCCACCAACTGCTAATTTGTAATTGCTACCAGTTGGAATAGAAATGGTTGAACTACCCACAATAACACCATCAGGAAATGAGATTGGATATTGAGCCACTGATTTTTGTGCCAAAGCAATCATGCTCACAAAAAGAAGATATTTTATTGTTTGCATTTTCTTGTTAAATTTTGAATGTACTTTTTGAGTAATTCTGTTTTAGTTTTATTAAATAAAATCAAATTGTATTTGTCAATTTTAAAGGTGGAAATCGCCGTTGTGAACGACGACTTCCTTTCCAAATTAGGAATAATTTAAGGTGTTTTATTATTACAACCTTCAATTTTACCCGTAAAAATTGCTCCACTTGAGGTATCAAACCCAGGTTTTAGTTCAATTACATTTCCACCTTTATAGAAAATGTTAACACCTGTATTGATTAAAGCATCCGATGAAATTGAAAGAGCTTGAATAACCTTATCTTGATTTTCAGCAACCTTTCTCAATTCAAGTTCAACGCAATCACCTTGTTTCAATCGTTGGAAAGTAAATGTGGTTTTTCCGTCATTGAAACCTGAACAATTCATCGCAAAGACATCTAAGCTGTATTTCCCAATCCAAGAAGTGTCTCTCATCACTGTTCTGATTACTCCGTTTGCATCCAACGTAACCGAAAGCGGAGACAAATCCACTACAAATGGTGAAATGAGGTCGCCAAGAATTTTATTATTCTTGTACGTCAAAGCTGATTTGAGTGTGAACGTTTTTTTCATTAATGCTGAGTAATATTTCACATCTACTGGAGTTTCGGTTGAAGATGTTCCACCTTTTACAGTAAAATCAAAAATATTATCAATCGCATCAAATGAACCACATCCAACAGTATTTCCATTAGTAGGATTTATGAAAGTCAAGACATCATCATTCGAAACAAAACTTGACCTTTCGTTGTAAACCACTTGAATTACACCGTTCATATTTCCCTCCAATCCTGTTTGAGCATTACAACTTGGTTTTGCTTCTGTACTAATTGGTAAAATTGAATTAATGGCGAAGGTTGTACAGTTCGCATTTGGTTCAACGATGCCCGCTTTGATTGCCACATCTTGGAAAACCTTAACTGGTTGAGCAATTACTTGGTCCGCAATCGTTAAAGTAACTTCGGGATTGGTATTTGTTGCAAGACTAAAAACGACTGGATTTTCAACAAAACCCACTAAACTATCTTTTTTAAACGTAATCTGACGACTTAAATCAAGCTCTTTTTTCCTATCAGCTTTGTACAATTTAAAGTTGATGTTTAGAGCATCTTCGTGATAAATTGTCTGGAAAAACAAACGATTGTTCTCATTCAAAATTGATTTATTAACCCCGACTAAGTTATTATCAATATATGCCCGTAGTTCATCATCTGGGTCAATTGAAATACCTTCAATTTTTCCGATAAGGTTCATCGTTGATTGATATTTACTGAAATTAAACGATAAATCTGTGCTTTTCAATTCATCTGCGATAATTTCTTCCTTATCAAGTTGAAACCGTCTTCAATGTAGAGTGCATCAAAAATGTGAGGTAATCTAAATCATAGCTTATATTAAGTACTCTAAAATATTCACTTGAACTGTTATTCTTCTTGAAAGATTGTATTAAAAGCAATTTGCCCCACACTTTTTGATGCACTCCGTAATAGCGTTCAAAGCTTTTGTTTATGTTATTTTGATGAATACAAAGTCAAATTTTTGTCATTGTTTCGTGAAATATGGGTAGGTAAATCATTCGGAATAAAGCTTTTGCAGGTATTTACCTCAAACGCTATCTACATTATTCGCCTACCCGACCTAATTAGAAACCAATATTTAATTTTGAGGATGTACTCTTAAATTTAACCTGCCCCGTTGCTTGGTACTGAATACTCTTGGCGGTGGCTGTGTTGTTAATCGTTACAATGTGATTGCTGTCAATGATTACTACATCTCCCAACTGGGGTACTTTCAATCCCACCCAAGTCGAGTTGATTTCCCAATCACCCGTCTGTGCCGAGATAACCAGTTTTGAAGTTCCATCCCCTTGTAATTCATAAGCTCCCATGTCCACTCTTCCTTCGTTATATCTTCTTAAATTACCATCCAAGTCTAAATCTGTCGGCGAGATAGAACCATTATTTCCTCTATCAATTCCCAGTGAACTTGCTTTTAAATGGTAGTCTCCATTTAAGTTTGGTGATAGCCCTTCTGGAGCTTGATTGACAAATTGAGGATCATAGTTTAAGTTGCCTGTACCCTCATAACCTCCTTGAATGATACTGTAAGTTATGATAGATTGTGTATCATTGAATTGCGTTGAGTTGCCCCAAATAATGGAGTTCTTAACAACTGGCCGGCTATTTGAGTTGAAAATTCCACCGTTGTACCCACCATTCCCACTAAAGGTTGTGTTGGTAATGGTGGGATTTGAATTGTTATTATAAAGCCCACCAACGCCTCGGTTACCAGAAATAAGGGTATTGTTAATTGTCGCATGGCTACCATCTTGTAAGTAAATACCTGCTCCGAATGTAGCTTGGTTACCCATAAACTTACAGAACAATATGCTTGGTTTGCTGGCACCTTCTGCAAATAATCCTCCCCCAAATACAGACGAGTTACTCATTACGGTACAATTAACGATCATTGGCATCGCCGCATTTGCCAAAATGATACCCCCACCACTTTCTATTGAAGAGGTAGATGATGGTGCTGAAAATGGTAAACTTACTGATTTATTTGGGTTAAAATTGGCATTTCCGCCTGTAATGGTAAAGCCGTCTAACACTGTGCTATTTGAAGAACCACTAAAAATAACTACGTGATAACTATTGTCTGTGATAAGACCTTGAGTACCAATATCCCCACTCAAAGTTGAAACATTAGTTCTGAAATTACGCTCGCTTAAGGCATTTTCCGTTCCCGCAAAACCTCCGTAAACAATTATCTTATCGGGAATATTGAAAGAAATTGTTCGGTCGAGGGTTGTGGTAGTTTTGTAAGTTCCCTTGGCTACCCAAACTTCTACGCTCGCTGTGGCAGCGGCTAATCCCGTTTGAAGATTTCCATAAGCACTTGCCCACGAATTACCATTTTGAATCGGTGCCGAAGCCTTGGTAATATCCACAAAAATTCTGTTTACTACTTTAACAACTACATCATTACTCTTGCTCGAACTACAAGTAACGTGATTGGCTGTTTGTTCACATTTTGCGTAATACAGGGTTGTGGCAATGGGTGAAATAGGCATTGTAATTAAAGTATTGGTTGCCGTTTCGTACCATTTTACCACAGAACCTTCTCCTGTGCATCCCGATGCGATTAAAGTGGTGGAGTTGCCATTGTAAATCGTTGCTCCCGTTGCCACTGGAATGGCTGGGTTCAATACCGTCAAAGTAACCACATTCGATTTATCACTTACTGCCGTGATGGAGTTAAAGGTTTGTTCACACTTAGCATAATAATCGGTTGTGACGCTCGGTGAAACAGGCATCGTTACCAAAGTATTATCTGAGTTTTGGTACCATTTTAATTCAAAGGTTCCTGTACTTCCCGAACAACCCGTTGCGGTAAGGGTTAATGGCGTACTGATACAAATAGTGCTGCCAGTAGCGATTGGTGGTGTTGGACTTAAAACAGTTACGGTTACATCCGCCGATTGGGAACTGATACAAGTAATTCCGTTGAGGGTTGTTTCACATTTTGCGTAATAGTTACTCGTCACGGTTGGTGAAATAGGCATGATTACTAAAACATTGTCAGCCGATTGATACCATTTCAAGACATCGTTTTCTGTCGAACAACCCGTGGCGGTTAGCGTAATACTTCCACCAAAGATGATTTGGGTATTGGCTTGAGTGGTTGGTGTTACAGGCGTAGGGTTCACGATTGCTGATGTGGTTGCTACTGCAGTACAACCATTTCTATTCGTTACCACGACTTGATAAGTACCAGTAGCTAAACTTGTAGCAGATGTAATACTTGGGTTTTGTAAAGTTGAGCTGAAAGAATTTACTCCCGTCCAAGCGTAAGAAGTTCCACCACTGGCGGATAAACTTAGTGTTGTTCCCGAACAAATAGGAGAATTACTACTGGCAGTGGCAGTTGGCAAAGTATTCACAATAACCGAAGTCATTGCTACTGCTGTACAACCATTTTCATTCGTTACAATGACTTGATAAGTCCCCGTTGCTAATGTTGTAGCAGAAGTAATACTTGGATTTTGCTGAGTTGAGCTGAAAGAATTTACTCCCGTCCAAGCGTAAGAAGTTCCACCACTGGCCGAAAGATTTAGTGTCGTTCCCGTACAAATTGGGGAATTACTACTGGCAGTTGCAGTTGGTAAAGCATTAACGGTTGCTGAGGTAGTCGCTACTGCAGTACATCCTGCGGCATTTGTTACCACTACTTGATAAGTTCCCGTGGCTAAAGTGGTAGCAGAAATAATACTTGGATTTTGCTGGGTTGAACTGAAAGAATTAACCCCCGTCCAAGCGTAAGAAACTCCACCACTGGCGGAAAGATTTAGTGTTGTCCCCGCACAAATTGGGGAATTACTGCTTGCCGTGGCGGTTGGTAAAGCATTCACGACTACGGAAGTCGTTGCGACCGCCGTACAACCGTTAGCATCTGTTACATTAACTTGGTAAGTTCCCGTGGCTAAAGTGGTAGCAGAATTAATACTTGGGTTTTGCTGGGTTGAACTGAAAGAATTTACCCCCATCCAAGCGTAAGAAGTACCACCACTGGCCGAAAGATTTAGTGTCGTTCCCGCACAAATTGGGGAATTACTGCTTGCCGTGGCGGTTGGTAAAGCATTCACGA
>JAZKDE010000064.1:0-7461 GCA_040387735.1 Bacteroidota bacterium | reverse complement strand
CCGCCGTACAACCGTTAGCATCTGTTACATTAACTTGGTAAGTTCCCGTGGCTAATGTGGTAGCAGAAATAATACTTGGATTTTGTAAAGTTGAACTAAAAGAATTTACCCCCGTCCAAGCGTAAGAATTTCCACCACTTGCCGAAAGACTTAATGTTGTTCCTGAACAAATGGCGGAATTACTACTTGCTGTAGCGGTTGGTAAGGCGTTCACCGTCACCGAGGTAGTTGCTATTGCCGTACATCCTGCATCATTGGTTACCACGACTTGATAAGTCCCCGTTGCTAATGTTGTAGCAGAAGTAATACTTGGATTTTGCTGAGTTGAGCTGAAAGAATTGATACCCGTCCAAGCGTAAGAAGTTCCACCCATTGCCAAAAGACTTAACGTTGTCCCTGCACAAATTGGGGAATTACTACTTGCTGTGGCGGTTGGTAAGGCGTTCACCGTCACCGAGGTAGTTGCCATTGCCGTACATCCTGCATCATTGGTTACCACGACTTGGTAACTACCAGTAGCTAAAGTAGTAGCCGAGGTAATATTTGGATTTTGCTGAGTTGAGCCGAAAGAATTGATACCCGTCCAAGCGTACGAAGTTCCAGCCGTTGCCAAAAGACTTAATGTTGTTCCCGCACAAATTGGTGAATTACTGCTTGCCGTGGCGGTTGGTAAAGCATTCACGACTACAGAAGTCGTTGCGACCGCCGTACAACCGTTAGCATCTGTTACATTAACTTGGTAAGTTCCCGTGGCTAATGTGGTAGCAGAAATAATACTTGGATTTTGTAAAGTTGAACTAAAAGAATTTACCCCCGTCCAAGCGTAAGAATTTCCACCACTTGCCGAAAGACTTAATGTTGTTCCCGAACAAATAGGAGAATTACTACTGGCGGTGGCAGTTGGTAAAGCATTTACTGTAACAGAAGTTGTTGCCATAGCCATACAACCGTTAACGTCAGTGACTGTTACTTGGTAAGTACCTGTGGCTAAAGTGCTAACAGAGTTAACACTTGGGTTTTGTAAAGTTGAACTGAAAGAATTAGGGCCAGTCCAAGAATAAGCTGACATTCCGGCCACTGAATTGAAATTTAATGTACTTCCAACACATAAAGTGCTACTAACAGTTAGGTTTGGATTTGGTACGGCTTGGATTGTTACCGTTTTACTTATTTCACGAAAACAATTTCCTACCGAATAATCATATAAAATATTATACGAACCAGCATTCAAACTTGAAGGGTCTAATCTTGTTATTACATTCGCACTTACATTTAATGCGAATCTTCCTCCCGAAGGACTACCTTCTAAAGTTATTGCAGGACTATTCTTACAATAAGAATCAGCAAGCGGAGTTACTATACTCAAACTTAGTGGTGCGGTTTGCAACTCATACGCTCCCATGTCTACGGTTGTATTAAAAATACGTGGGTTGCCTGTAATATCCGTACTGGCTACGCCCGTGTTATCGCCCACATTAATGGCAGGCGAGCAAGCCGTTAATGCTAAGCCATCATCTGCTGTGCCAAATATATTATCTGCACCATCAGGGTCAACAGCATTGGCAAAAAGTGGGTCTTGGGCAAAGAGGTTATTACCTGCGGATATATTTGGGAAATTATTGACATACGAATTAGATACCTGCTGTAACATTGAATAGGTGATAGTGATAGGCAAAAGAGGTTCAGTATTGAAGTTAGTATTCATGATGTCAGCACCTACAGAATTAACACTTGAATTTATTGTATTTCCCCAAAAAATACTGTTTTTAACCTGAATTGAAGCAGAGGAGTTGTAAATAGCCCCGCCACCAGTGTTGGCATTATTACCTGAAAAAATTGCATTAGTTAGATTTATTGTTGCATCTTGAGAAAAATAGTAGCTATACATTCCACCACCCTTGTCAGCGTTGTTCCCAAAAAAAATAAGGTTATTAAGATTTTGAGAAGTAGAAGGATGTCTCACAGTAAACATTCCACCACCTTCAAATGCATTATTCTTCGAAAAAATAATGTTATTGAGTGTCGGAGTATAATTGATATTAAACATACCCCCTCCTTGTAAAATAGCCCTATTGCCTAAAAAAATAATATTATTTAAACTCGGATACACAAAGTCATTGTAGATTCCACCACCATATCCATGCGGGAAAGAATTTTCGCTTGCATTACCACCTGTAATAGTGAAGCCATCTAATAGCGAATTAGTATTTGTTAGTCCACTCTGGTCATTGAAAATCACATGATAACTATTTTCACTATTACCTGTGATGCTCAAAGTAGCTCCCGAACCTGTAACCGTATCATTTCCATTCAAATCTCCACTCAAAATGGTTGCGTTAGCCGTCCAATTCCTATCGGCAATCGTTGGGTTACCTGTGTTTGGGAAACCACCATAAATTTTTACTCCTGCTTTCATGCTAAATGACACATTGCGGTCAGAAGCATGGGGTTTATAAGTCCCTTTGGCCACCCATACCTCATTCCCATTAAGGGCTAAGTTGATACCCTCTTGAAAACCTTTTTTGGCAGTAGCCCAAGAGTAACCATTACCAGAATTATCAGGTCGGTTACTATCAACATAAATAATATTGCCAGCACCCATACCTTGAATAGTAAATTCAAAAGGATTTTCGTTTGAATCATCATTGGCAATACTTACTGTAGCAGTTCTAATACCTGTTGCGGATGGGTCAAAACTGATTTGAAAAGTAGTGTTACTACTGCCTGATATAGAAGTAGAAGGAGAGGCTATTACGGTAAAATCGCTTGCATTTGTTCCTAAAATACTAACCGTTGGGCTTCCCGAAAGCGATAGTGTACTTCCTCCTAAGTTTTCTATAGTAAAGGTTCGCACCTCTGTTCCAGAAGAAACATTGACTAAACCAAAGTCAGTATGGTCAGTCATTGATGGACTTGTATCGCCGTTCACAATGGAGACATTATTACCTTTAATATTGATTTCTGGGAATACATTATTGAAGGTAAACGGCACAATATAACTACAAGTATTTCCGCTCGGTGTTATTTTAGCATAAAGCGTTTGCACACCTGTTGGTAAAGAAACATCAGGAGCAAATGTATTTGGAATAGTAAAATTTCCTGCCAGATTTGTTGCTGCGGCTTCTTTATAAATACCGTTGATTACGCCATTATAAGTACCTCCATAAGTAAAGATTGGTGTTGGAGAATTATTAACAATTAAAGAACTATTTGTGTTGTTATTAAAAGTAGCCGAAGTACCACCTAAAGCATTATATTTCAAAACACCTATATTATTTATTACAGCCCCATATCTGCCAAGTTCGGCACCTATTTCGGTATAGCCATAATTTGTCAAGATACTACTGCCCGAAATATCTAAGTTTCCTGTAGTTTTTATTATTCCACAAGTCTGATTCGTTAATTCGGTTGCGTTTAAAATTTCAATCTTACTACAATTTATGGTACCTGAATTGCTACTATTGGCATTTCTACCGTCAAATGTAATTCCATTCGTAGTACCTGTTGCATTGATAGTAGCATTTGGCTCATTGATAATTTTTCCTCCATTAACTACCCACACTGCTGTAGAACCTTGGGCTGTGAGTGTTGCTCCTGTTTTATTATTGAAAGTTCCTGAATAATATAAACCAAAATTCGCATTACCATCGACTGTCATCGAGCCATAGTTATTGACTGTACCACTTATTCCAAGAGTAATTGAATTTTGAAGTGACAAACTGCTTTTAGTGATACTTATTGTTCCATAATTATTTAAGGTTGCATTACCTGCAAGATTGAAGGTAACCGAATTATTGACAACCGTAAGTGTCGAACCATTATTAACTGTCAAATTAGCATTGGTTTGCATTAAAACATTCAAGGCAACGGCATTTGTTCCTGTGCTGATTACGGGTGCATTAGTCACATTGGGAATGCTTACAGAATTGGTCGCTGTGGGTACTCCATTGGGTGTCCAGTTGCAAGGGTTTCTCCACTCGGTGCTTACAGAACCATTCCAAGTCATAGATGCTGTGGTGGTAGCAGTCGGGCTACAATCGTCATTAATAATAGTGCCTACACCCGAACTTTTGTTAACATTAGCTCCTGTCACATTCATAATGCTTACTATAAATATTTCATCGTTCTCAAATGTATCATCGCCATTTACAAGAACGGTAAAAGTATAATTGCTACTTCCTTCAGGTATAGTTTGTGTGTTAAGCGATTTTGATTGAAAATCTGATAAACTGATAGCTGTAGCATCAAAAGTTATAATGTTAAATGATACTCCTCCTGGGCCTGCGGGAGAAGATAAGCTCACCGTAAAGTCAAATGCTGTGGTTCCTGAAAACCCTTCATTTAATGAAACATCGTTGATTGAAATATCAGGATTTAAGCCAGTACCTTGAATTGAAAATACATACGGATTCTCATTAGAATCATCATTTCCGATACTAACAGTAGCTGTTCTTGTTCCCGCTGCCGAAGGGTTGAATGTAACCTGAAAAGTTGTACTTCCTGAAGCAGCTACTGGTGATGTAGGGAAGGCTGTCACTGTAAAATCAGCTGCATTTGTGCCGCTAATCGACACTTGAGGAGAGCCATTCAATGTTAAATTAGCTGTACCCAAATTTTCGATTGTAAATGTTCTCACAATTGTTCCTGAAGTAACTAAAACAGAACCAAAATCAGTATGGTCTGTGGTTGAAGGGCTTGTATCTCCACTTGTAATTAAATTTCCGTTGCCTTTTAGATTTATTTCTGGAGAAGTACCAGTTCCTTGAATGCTAAAAGCATAGAGGCTTTCATCGGCATCATCATTTGCGATATTTACGGCAACACCTCGAAGTCCATTTACAGAAGGATTGAAGGTAATGGTAAAGGTTATTGAACTGTTGGCAGAAATTGTTGCTGGAAGAGTAATGCCACCTACACTGAAATCCACATAACTGGTACCAACCAAAGATATACCATCCGCAGGAATAGTCAAGGCACAATTTCCTGTATTTTCAATGGTGAAAGTTCTGACTTGAGAACCACTGGCAACATCTACCGAACCAAAATCAGTATGGTCAGTTAAAGATGGAGTGCCATCTCCACTAACAATATTGATATTATTTCCTTTAACATTAATTTCACTAAATTGTTGAGCCATTTGCAGTTCATACGCCCCTAAGTCAATCTTGGTTCCGAAAAGGCGAAGATTCCCTGCTAAATCGGTCGTTGTGGTATTGACAGTATTATCACCAACATTTAACGCTGGAGAACAAGCTTGTAAACTAAAATTACCATTGGCAGCATCAACAAAAAGTGGGTTAGCATCAATATTATTGCCATTATTAATAATTGTGGAGTTTATACTTCTAATACCATTCGCTACTCCACCTTGAATGATACAGTTTGAAATCGTAATCTTAGAATCATTTAATAATATATAATCTCCAAAGGTACCAATAGGACTACCATCATGAAAAATACAATTCTTAAAAGTAATATTAGAGGAACCATAATTTTGAGAACAATAAATTTGTCCAAAAGGTAAAAAATGGTCTTTGTAAAAAGTACAATTTATTATAAAGGCCTCAACTGTACCCTGACAATATAAAGCTTCTGCATCATGAGCACCAGAATTTTTAGAAAAGAAACAATTCTTTATAATGGGGCTACTACTGATACTTCCCCCCAAAATAGCTATTCCAGAACCAATTACAATTCCATCTGTTTTGTTGTTGATGAACTTACAGTTAATTACGGATGGATGACTCGAACCACCTGTACCGTCAATGAGCATAGCAGGACCATTCTTGGCCAGAGTTGACACATCAAAGTTCGAGGCTGCTCCGTCAGAAACAGTAAATCCATTTAATTCGGCTGTATTATTGATACCATTGCCACTATAAACCACATGAAAACTATTATCATTGGGGTTAGCACCATCTCCAATGTTACCACTCAATATGGTTTCGTTTACGGCTATACTACGTTGCGAGAGTTGGGTCTCTGTTCCTACAAATCCTCCATAAATGCTTACACCGTTTTTCATACTAAAAGAAATATTACGGTCGGTTCCTGTGGTAGGCTTATAAATGCCTTTAGCTACCCAAATTTCGGTTATACAGGTGTTTGAGCGTGCAAATGTTAGAGCAGCTTGTAAATCAGTGAAGGCGTTTGTCCAAGAAGACCCGTTATTTGCTCCTAAAGCTTGTGGATTTACATATAATATATTTCCAATAAATGTAGGACAAGCATCGCAAGCGTCACCAATTTTATCTCCATCAGTATCCGTTTGCGTTGGATTAAAAATACTTGGACAATTATCACACACATCCCCTTTACCGTCATTATCAGTATCAGTTTGTGTGGGATTTACAATACTTGAACAATTGTCACAGGCGTCACCAATTCCGTCGCCATCAGTATCATTTTGACCTGAGTTTGAAATATTTACACAATTATCTATTAGGTTGCCTACACCATCTCTATCTGTATCAAGTTGACAATAACCTGTGCAGCCATCAGTGTTGATATTGTTACCATCATCACATTGTTCATTGCCAGTTTTTATTCCATCTCCACAGCCGGCCGAACAGACACTGGGAGCCCCAACACAGCTATACCCCGATTCTATTTGGCATGTAGAACTACAACCATCACCTGAAGTTAAACTACCATCATCACACTGTTCCCCTTCTTCACGTATCGAATTTCCACAAATAGCGTATGCTACTTTTGCAACACTATTTGTATAATCTCTGACTAATGTTGGTTTGGTATTTATGTCAAATAGAGTATTGCTTAATTTTTCGAGAGTTGAAAATCCATTAATCTGTTTTACTTGCCCATTAGTATTTTCTATAATGAGTGTTGGTATTGCGGTAACGTTCCATTTTTGGGCAATCGGCTGACCATTCGTCGAGTGTATTTCTACTTCTTGAACTTCGTATTGTTCATTCATTGCTTTAACAAAATCTTTATTTTGTTCAAAAGCACTGTGCATATTCTTACAAAAGCCACAGTTTGTAGAATAAAAAATGGTAAGCTTAGGTTTGTCTTTATAATCACCCAAGCATACCAAATTTTCCCCTAACAATAAAAGAGTAAAAATTAAGATTGAGAAATATGAACTTCCATTGATAGTCAGAGCATTAAAAACATTTCTTCGGAGTTGAAAAAATAGTGTAAATTTGATTTTCATGTATTTATATTTTGGGTTAACACTAAATGTATTTGGTATTATTGGCTGTTCTGCTAATCAGTTTTGGGTAAAATTTATTTTATCGTGAAAGGCATAGTACCTATCTATCATTTTAGCTTTATTAAAATGAAAACAGTAATTCATCTTCAAGGTCGAGGAACTCCCATCGGTATAAAAAACTTGACCGCTAAAAAGGGAAAAAACATAAACTCCCGATAAATCTGAGAACCGCATGGCTTTTTGACTACTGATAGGAATTTGCGTAAATCTCGAACACTTCAAGG
>JAZKDE010000063.1:0-4888 GCA_040387735.1 Bacteroidota bacterium | reverse complement strand
TCATGATATTGAAATTGTGATTGACAGAATTATCGTCAAAACCGAAGACCGTTTCCGTTTATCGCAATCCGTTCAAACGGCTTTGAATCAGGGAAAAGGCATCATGATGACTCGTGATGAAAAAAATGAAGTCCGTAATTTTTCCAAATTCCTGATGGACCCAGTTTCTGGAATTAGTTACGACGAACCTTCGCCGAATAACTTCTCGTTTAATTCACCTTACGGTTGGTGTCCGACTTGTCAAGGTTTGGGCAAAGTGGAGGAAATTACCGAAGATTCAATTCTACCCGACAAAACCCTCAGTATTGAAAAGGGAGCCATTGCCCCAATTGGCGAATTCCGTGATATGTGGATTTTTAAGCAATTGGAGGTATTGCTGAAACCTTACAAAGTGAGTCTGAAAACGCCCATCGAAAAATTTCCTACCGAAGCCATTGAAGTGATGCTTTATGGTTCGGATACTCCAGTACCTGTTCCTTCCAAAAAATATGAAGGCACGGATTGGAATACCAAATACGAAGGAATTGTAACATTTTTGAAACGTCAGCAAGAAACGGGTTCGGAGAAAATTCAAGACTGGATAAAAGACTTTATGGTTATCAGTACTTGCCCCGATTGTAAAGGTTTGAGATTGAAAAAAGAGTCGCTTCATTTCTTGATTGACCATAAAAATATTGCTCAATTAGCTGAAATGGACATTGCTGAACTGGCGGAATGGTTTACGGATTTAGAGCCAAGAATGAACGAACGCCAAAATGTAATTGCCAAAGAAATTTTGAAGGAAATCAGAAAAAGAATTGGCTTTTTGACGGGTATCGGCTTGGAATATTTAACGCTAAATCGCTCATTACGAACACTTTCGGGCGGAGAAGCCCAACGTATTCGTTTGGCTACGCAAATTGGTACGCAATTGACCAACGTGCTTTATATCATGGACGAACCAAGTATCGGTTTGCACCAACGAGACAATGTAAAATTGATTCAAGCCCTCAAAGATTTGCGTGATTTGGGGAATTCTGTTCTTATCGTTGAACACGACAAAGACATGATGTTGGAGTCGGATTATATTGTGGATATTGGCCCAGGAGCAGGACGACACGGCGGGGCAATTGTGGGACAAGGAACGCCCGAAAATTTCTTGAAAAATAATTCGACAACGGCTAATTTTTTGAGTGGAAAAATTGGTATTGACGTACCCAAAGAACGCCGAAAAGGCAATGGTAATACACTAATTATCAAAGGAGCAACGGGTAATAATTTGAAAAATGTTACGCTAAAATTGCCTTTGGGGAAAATGATTTCGATAACGGGCGTTAGTGGTTCGGGGAAATCTTCGTTGATTCACGACACGATGTACCCGATTTTGAACCGTCATTTTTTCAACTCAAAACGTGAACCCATGGCTCATAAATCGGTGGAAGGTTTGGAGCATTTGGACAAGGTTATTGAAGTTGACCAATCGCCCATCGGACGCACGCCACGCTCGAATCCTGCCACTTATACGGGTATGTTTACGGACATACGCACGTTGTATGCTGAATTGCCCGAATCTAAAATTAGAGGCTACAAAGCGGGTCGTTTTAGCTTCAATGTAAAGGGTGGACGTTGTGAAGATTGCGAAGGTGCGGGCATGAAAAAAATCGAAATGGAATTTTTGCCTGACGTTCACGTAGCCTGCGAAACCTGCAAAGGAAAACGCTTCAACCGTGAAACACAAGAAGTTCGTTTTAAAGGAAAATCAATTGCCGATGTATTGGATATGACGGTGGAACAAGCAGTAGAATTCTTTGAAAATCAGCCTAAAATTGCTCGTAAAGTCCAGATGCTCAACGAAGTAGGCTTGGGATATATCACCATCGGGCAACAAGCCACTACGTTGTCGGGAGGAGAAGCACAACGGGTAAAATTAGCCGAAGAACTCTCGAAGAGAGACACGGGCAAAACCATGTATATCTTGGACGAACCCACCACTGGACTCCACTTTCAAGACATCAAAAAACTCTTGGAAGTCCTCAACCGATTAGCAGATAAAGGCAATACCGTTTTGATTATTGAGCATAATTTAGACGTAATCAAAGTATCCGACCACGTAATTGACATCGGTCCAGAAGGCGGACAAAAAGGTGGAAACATCATCGCAGAAGGCACACCAGAGCAAGTAGCGAAGGTGAAAGGGAGTTATACAGCTAAGTTTTTGAAGGAGGAGTTGAAGGGGTAGATTTGTAGCGGATTGGAAATCCTTTTTATCTAAACTTCGAGATTGTCCTGCGGAACGTCTCGAAGAGCAATAGAAAGTTTAAGGGTAAATGTAAATCAAGTAGAAATAGAGATTTACCAAAAATATTAAAAACCATGAAATCAATAAGAAGAATCATTAGTATTGTATCAATCTTTTCTGCCTCTATTATTTTATCTTTTGGACAAACTTCAAAAGATGAAACTTATCAGCCTACGAGTATTTCAGATTGTATTACTTATTTTGAAAATAAACTTCATCCAGAAGTTACTGAAAAATATAAATACCTTGAAAATGATAATTCTCTCATTGAAAGTCGTTATTTCGATGCTTTATCAAGTTTTATATGGAAAAAATGGCTATCAAATAAAAAAAGTCCTTTGTCTATTTCTTTGAAAAAAAATAGGCCGTTAGGACAAGATGATGCTAATAATATTGTTAGGATTTTCATAAATCATCTAAAAAATTCTGATCAAAGTATTGATGAAAATTTAGAGTTTTCAGCACTACCCCCTTTTTCAGTACAATCAAAAGAAAATGAAAAATTTAACGAAGAATTAGTTAATTATTTCCTTAAAGGCTATGATGTACAAAGTTTAGACCCAGGAAAATTAGATAAAGTTCTCGAAACATATGAAGGATATGAGAGCCCCTCATTTATAGTGCTTTCAAAAGAACAAAAAAAGAAATCTTTATATCTAAAATCTTTCGTACCGTTACCTGTTCCTGAAATTGAAGGAATAAGTGAATTTAGGTGGGGCAATAATAATTTTTCCATAATATCTTCAAGTGAATCAAAGGCTGGTTTTATTAATAAAAAAGGGCAAATTGTAATACCGATGGAATATGAAACTGTTCGGATGATTGATAGTAAAGAAACAGATGTAGTAAAAAACCCGGTAATAGTTAAGAGAAATGGAAAATATGGTGTTGTTACTTCTAAAAATGAGCTTTTGCTCCCCATTAAATATCAAGAACTGAGCTTCACGGGAAACCATTTAAATAAATCCGAAAAAACTTCACAATCGAAGAAAGACATTGTTTTATCTTTTGCAGAATCTGAACCAACTTGGAAATGGGGATTACTTGATATCAAAGGAAATGTTATAGTACCATTGGTTTATGATAGGTATTATGGGATTAGATTTGATAAAAATGGTAAAGAGTACTATATTTTTGAGCAAAATAGAAAATGGGGTGCTGTTGATTCAAGTAATAATATATTGGTTCCTTTCGACTTTATTAACGAATATGAGGTAGAGAAGAGATTAGACATTCTTAAATAATTAAAAGTAGCACTCCATCAGTAGCTCGCAAGATGCGAGTTACGACTATTTTTAGGCATCTTGCCTAAGTTAACGAATTCATGCAGGCTGGAAGCCTGATAATACTCGTAACTCGCAAGATGCGAGCTACTGAGCGAGAATCCCCCAACGTAGTCAAGGTTTAAAACCTTGACTACGTTCAAAATCCACCTCCTACCATTATCTGTATGCCTTCACACACAACCCAAATATCTTACTTTACAAAATTTTAAGTAATTTAGAATCGTTGTCTTTCCGACAATGACAAATAGTTTCGTAAACCATTTAACCAAAAACAAAACCGAAAAATCATGCAAAAACTATTCAAGCGTTTACCATCTGTACTATTATGTATTTTATGCTCAACGGGGGCAATTTCAGCCCAAAGCGTAGAAGGACGTTGGGATATTACCATTACTAAAGGTGGTAAAAAAATCCCGTCTTGGTTGGAAATTAATCATTCTGGGGTAAAGTACCTCAATGGGCGTTTTGTGGGAAGTGGCGGTAGTGCCAGACCAATTTCAAGAGTAAATTTTAAGGATAATAAAATGTCTTTTGCCATTCCGCCACAGTGGGATAGAGAAGACAAAGACCTTGTGGTGGAAGCTGAATTGAAAGATGGAAAATTGGAGGGAACAATGAATCAGCCCAATGGAGAAGTGGTGAATTGGGTAGGTGTAAAAGCTCCAAAATTGATAAAGTCTAACGAGCCTATTTTCGGAAAACCAGTAGCTATTTTCAACGGCAAAAACTTAGACGGATGGCAAATTATTGGCAGAGAAGACCGTCCTGCCGCAGGCGAAAACCAATGGGTTGTTGAAAATGGCGTACTGAAAAGTCCAAAATCAGGTGCAAATATTCCGTGTGCCAGAAGGAAGCAACAGTGGCGTATATCTACGTGGACGTTATGAAGTACAGATTACGGACGGCTTTGGCGTAGAACCGTCTGCTATTGAATTGGGGGGAATTTATGGTTTTGTAAAGCCTTTAGAAATGCCTGCTAAAAAAGCTGGCGAATGGCAAAGTTATGATATTACCTTAGTGGGAAGAGTAGTAACAGTAATGCTAAACGGAAAGACAACTATCTATAAAGCTGAGATACCAGGAATAACGGGTGGGGCAATTGATAGCAATGAGGCAGAAGCAGGTCCAATTATGTTCCAAGGTGACCACGGCCCAATTGAGTTTAGAAACATCACGATTGCAGCGGCGAAATAATTATTTCCCAATTCGATTTAAAATTTAAAACTATATTGTGTTTTACGAAAGTCGTCGTGTTAAATAAACGACGACTTCCGTTGAATCCTTAACGATTCCTACTTGTAGTATCAGTCCTTGATAACTGAAT
>JAZKDE010000062.1:4160-5111 GCA_040387735.1 Bacteroidota bacterium | reverse complement strand
AAAATCCGCTGTGGTGTTTAGCCGTAAAAATGATGCCTTTCATTCCCGCTTCTTTGCAGATTCTTGCCCACTGTCGGCAATCTAATTTTTCGGGATTAAAAATCTTTGGGTCTTCATTACCCAATCCCCAAGCCATGTCTGTATAAGTATTGATAGAATAATGTACGAAGGCATAATATTCCATTTGTTGCCACCGCAATTGACTTTCAGTTGGAATCGGACCAAAGGGTTTTGGCGGCGTGTTTTGAGCATTTACATTCCTGACGAGAAGACAAATAAATAAAAACGTTAATGTTAAACTTTTCATAACTATTTTTTTTACTTTTAAAATCTTAGATCAATTATATGAATTTAACCCAAAATGAAACAAATAGAGTAATTCTTTTCGTAATTACTGTTTAATATTCTACTGTTTGTTTTGTCCATGTGGGGCCTTTAATATAGAAACGACCATCTTTGAAATACACTGGTTCAAAGCCCATTTGAGGTGTTTTTTCCCAAGCCTCAAAAGTTTGGCTGTACGGATAAGGCCTTTTTTTATACATAAAATAATGGCAAGAACTCCATAGTTGCCCATCTGGTCCCATAAACAAAGCATTATGTCCAGTTTCCTGATAAGGGTCTGGGGTATCGTCAAACTTTAGATGTGCGTAGCCACCACCAATGGCCAGTTCGGGTCGGTAACCTTTTTTACGTGTTCCAAAAATTGGTTCGGGTGAAACTAATTCCCACGGCCCCATCGGAGTTTTTGATTTCAAAAGGCCAACTTCGTAGCCACGAGTCCAAGTAGAGAAAAACATAAAATAAGCACCTTCTTTTTTTATCACAAAAGGCCCTTCTATACCTCCAACCATCCATTCTGGCCAACCTGATTGTTTTTTATCCAAAAACTTTTCAATTGGAGTCGTTAATTTCCCTGATTTTAAATCAATTTTTGCCTGAAAAAGACCA
>JAZKDE010000062.1:540-4150 GCA_040387735.1 Bacteroidota bacterium | reverse complement strand
ATTTCCACTACAATAAAGGTAGGTTTGACCATCATCATCTTCAAAAAGTGTAGCATCATTGTTGTATTGTGCCATAAGAGGGCCATTCACTAAATTATAAGGCCCTGTAACTTTATCAGACGAAAAAAGCCAAACACTGTGGGTTTTCATACCTTTCGGGTCTTGTTCTGTCACTTTTCCACTATTCACAGTAAGCCAATATTTACCTTGAATAAAGTGTATTTCGGGCGCCCAAAATCTGCCATTATAGGGACAATCAGCAGGTAGTTTCTTAGCGTCAATGATAAAAGAATGCTGTTTCCAATTTATTAAATCATCAGATTCTAAAAGTCTGACACCCGGGTTTAACCCAGTCCAAACAGGTTCTGAAGTTCCTACTGCGTACCATTTATCTGCTATTTTAATAATAAAATGGTCCCGCATCGAAATAGCCGTATCCCGAGTGATGGGATTGGTATAAGTGAATACTTTTTTTTGGGTTTGCGAAAAGGAAACCAAAGAAAAGAGTATAGTAAATGTCAAAATAATTAATCTTGTTATTTTCATCTTATAAAATTCATTGTGAAATTTTGTCACTTATTCTAAACCAATCAAAATCAGCAAATCCGCCAATATTTTTGTTAGCGTAATTAAAAAGGCCAAATCTGTATCCCATAAAATGAGGGAGCGTGTAAGGCATTTTTAAAGTCT
Organism: Bacteroidota bacterium; assembly: GCA_040387735.1. GTDB lineage: Bacteria > Bacteroidota > Bacteroidia > Cytophagales > Spirosomataceae > Arcicella. The sequence goes on along the minus strand of JAZKDE010000062.1, from coordinate 3,460 downwards.
CACCAATATTCGTCCAAGTTTTGCCATCAAGGCTATAAAAGAAAGTGGCTAAGTCTTTTTTATCCGTAAAATCACACACAATTTTTAGATAAATTTTGTTCTGGTCCAATGGTACTTTTTGAATTTCAAGGGGTTTTCCCGTGTTGGTACTCACCATTAAAACTGTTTTCTGACCATTTTCCACTTTTACGCCAACTTGTCCAAAGTTTTTCTGTAAAACGCTCAATCCCGCAAAATCGCCTTCTTTCATATTGCTCACATCAAGCATCGTAACACCTGAGCAAGTTGGTCCAAAAGTACGTTGCGTTAGCGTGTTGCGTGCTTGCGTAAAAGCCGTGTCAATTCTATCCGTTTTTAGACGTAAAAATCCTGTACGCTCCGAAATAGACCAAAGATTATTCGCTGGATTATGATTCCATTGCCAAACTAATGGAAGTTTTGCTTCGCCTTTTTTTCGAGTAAATTCATCCGAATTCACAAGATTTGGTATCAAATTTTTATTAGGTGGAAGATTTAAGGTCATCGGAACCTTTCCATTTTCTCCCAAAATTGGCCAACCGTCTTTCCACTCAACGGGAACTAAATAGGGAATACGTCCCACACCGCCGTTGTCACGAAAAAGGTAAGCAAACCAACGTCCATCTGGCGTATCAATTAATCCGCCTTGTGCCACGCCCAAATCTTGTAAGCCAATTCGACCTTCCCAAGGTCCAGTTATTTTATCGGCACGGTGAATAATTACCGTTCGCATTCCGCCACGTGGCCAACAGATATTGAAAAGATAGTATTTGCCTTTAATTTTAAATAATTGCGAGCCTTCCGCTCCCAACATGATTTTGTCACCCGCAGGAGTAGAAGCGTTTTCTATCAATATTTTTTCCTCAACTCCTTCAATTGGTCCACTCAAATCTGACTTAAGTTCCAAAATTTTGAGTTTTCCCGCCCCATAAATCATGTAAACTTTGCCATCTTCGTCGAAGAAAATGGTGTGGTCGTGGTAGGCTGGTTTAAATGTTTTTTCTTGCCAAGGTCCTTTGATATTCTTGGAAGTATAAATGTGTGTTTTGCCCGATGTGGCGGCAAATGTGCTGACCATAAATTCGCCATTATGATAGCGGATACAACTCGCCCAAGAACCACGACCGTAAGTACTTTGACCATCTGTAAGATTCATGGCATCGTTTTCTACCAATCTATCATAGCAATAGCTTTCAAGTTTCCAGTTTACTAAGTCTTTTGAACTCATTATTGGCAATCCTGGACTCATGTGCATGGTGGTGCTACTCATGTAATAAGTATCGCCCACCCGAATCATTGACAAATCAGGGACATCCGCATGGACGATTGGGTTAATTGCTTGGCCAAAACCAATCTGACTTATCAATAGAAATAAACAAATAGTTAAGATTTTTTTCATTTCAAAACGGCATCATTGCCACTGTATTTCAAATACTTAAATGTTGCGTTATTGTCTGATTTTTCACCATTTGAGGTAGCATACATGGCATAGACACAGCCTACAAAGCCTCCTGAAAATTTGGTTGAAAGATGTTTACCATCTTGATTTTCAGCTAAAACCTTGAATTCTTTGCCATTTTCAGAGATTGCAAAATCGCATTTGTCTCCTTTTGTAGCGATACGCAATACTAATTTTCCGTTGCCAACTTGCAGTGTATTAATCAATTCTACATCTTTTTTGCGGTGAACACTTTTATATAACTCTACCTGAGTTTTACCATCTTTGATAGATTTTGCCAAGAAGTAATAATGACTTTCGTCTTGATAAATCACTAAACCTGCTTTTTCTTTTTCAGATTTTGGAGAAAAAACGAGTTCAGTTTCTGCCGAACTGGTTAAATGTTGTTGACGTTTGCCTACAAATGATGGATTTCCAAGTTCTGAAATAGTTTCAGGTTTGAGTTTTAATGTTAGTCCATTTTTAGAAGTTTTAAACGAACTACTATCTACCGTTCGTAAGTGCATCATCGAAAGGTCAAGACCTTTGTCAAATTTCATGGTATAAGAAAAATTGCCATTTTGTGGCAAAGCACCTTTTTGTTTTACTTCTTTGATGTTGGTTTTATATTTGTATTCGATGGCTTTTTCGCCGTGTTCAATCATTGGCCAGTCATTCACCCAAGTAAGCGGAGCAATAAACATTTCACGACCTGTATTGTAATAATCGCCTTCATAAGGGCGAACAGCCAAGAAAATCGAGTACCAATTACCATCTGGCCCTTCGATAAATTGAGCGTGTCCTGCTGATGTAATTGGGTTTGGACGATTGGCTGGTAATTCTCTTTGTGTCAAGACTGGGTTTCCCTCGTAGGGTACATACGGTCCCCAAATATCTTTACTACGCAAGGCCACTTGTGAATGATTGACTGATGTTCCGCCTTCGGCACAATACAAAATATACCAATCGTTACGTTTCAAAATATGTGGGCCTTCAATCCAAACTGGTTTTTTTGTAATATCTACACCGCCGTTTATCAATTGCTTTTTCTCGCCAATGGTTTTTAAATTTTTATAATCAAACTCATACAATTGCACCGTGCGGTGACCCGAGTAAAGTGGTTTATTATCAGGTGCATCACTGTTGTAAACTACATAAGCTTTATCAGTAGTTTCATTGAAATAAATGGAAGGGTCAATGCCACGAACTTGGGGCATTTTTACAGGGTCGCTCCATGGTCCTGCTGGGTTTGTGGCGGTAACTACAAAGTTTCCGTCGTGGTCAATATCGGTACAAGTAACGTAGTAAATGCCTTTGTAGTAAGTAATGGCAGGGGCAAAAAGTCCTCGGCTCATACGCTCGCCCATAAAATCCATTTGTGATGGGCGGTTGATTACATTCCCAATTTGTTTCCAGTTTTTCAAATGCCTGGTACGTGGAGAGATTGGCCTCATAATGTGCTGT
>JAZKDE010000062.1:0-530 GCA_040387735.1 Bacteroidota bacterium | reverse complement strand
GCATGATTGGCAAACCTGGGAAATAAGAAAAAGTAGAGTGGACTGAATAATAGTCAGCCCCCACTTTTACGATGCTTGGGTCGGGGTAAAAACCAGTTAAAATAGGATTAGTAAGCGTAACAGTTTGGGCAAATGAAAACTTGAAAATTATCACTTGCAATATTGTTAAAAACAGTCTTTTGCTTTTCATTTTGATATAATTAATCAGATTAATTTTTAGGTAAAAGTTCTAACATTTTAGTTGCATATCTTCTACCTAAAATTCGGTAACCCTCGGCACTGAAATGTAAATTATCGGCTACATCTGGGCAACCAGCTGATGAAATAATATGAGCGTTTGGTACTGTTTGTGGCAAAGTAGCGATGATTTTGTTCATACTGGCACAGATTCCACCTTGGTCGGCATTTACTACTTCTCCTGCTAACAGTGGCGTAGATTCAGCCTTCAGGTTTAAGTCGCTTAATAAATTTTCATAAACTATTTTAACTTTTTTAGTCCACAAAGTATCACCAGTATTTGACTCGCCTTG
>JAZKDE010000061.1:0-44219 GCA_040387735.1 Bacteroidota bacterium | reverse complement strand
TTGCCCATTGATTGGCATCCACATTCGTTGGATTAAAAACCGAATTGCTTTCGTCGCCGTAGCCCCACTCTTTATCGGTAAAAGTATTGGTCGTAAAATGAATAAAAGCATTCATTTCCATTTGATGCCACGCCAATTGTTTTGCAGTTGGTACTGGATAAACGGGAGCAGGAGCGGTCACTTTTTTAACCTGAGCCATTGCATTTACCGAAAATACGAAAGCAATTAGGAGTGAATAATATTTAAAAGAAGTATTCAATTTTAACATAGTCGTGAGTTTGAGATTATTTGGATTTTAAAACAACGTGTTTAATTTTTTTACGGTCAAAAGTATAAGTAATATGAATTAATCTATCGCTTGATTGAATGATGGCGGGATAACTAAATTCGCCCTGCGTTTTATTTTCAAGTTCATAAATATCCGTCCAAATGATGCCATCTTTGGAATGAGCTACTTTCAAAATATTTCTTCCATTGGACCATTCTTTTCCAGCAATTAGTGGATTATAAACCAATATAAAAGAGCCGTCTTTGAGCGTTACGGCATCAATTCCTGAATTTGGATTTGGCAAATTTGTCGCTGAAAGTTTACTCCAAGTTTTACCTTTATCAATCGACCAAGATTGTATGATTTTATTTTGTTTACTCCGTAAAAGCATTTGCAATATTTCGCCTTTATGCACTAAAATACTGGGTTGAATTACGCCATATTCGCCACAATCAATGTCAATTTTCTCCCAATTTTTAGCGTTCGCATCTGAGATTTCGAGGTGCGATTTCCAAATGTTTCCAGAAACACTTTCGGTACTTGAGGGATGCAAAATTTCGCCAGAACTCAACTGAATGGATTTATTTCTGATTGGCCCAAGCATATTTTCGGGTAATTTTATTGCCTCCGACCATATTTTACCGTCATTCATTGAGGTTTTCATCATGCCCCACCATTCTCTCGGGTTTACGCCTATTTTGTAAAACAGAAATAATTTCCCTCGCTTATTTTTAAACAACACAGGATTCCAACAAGCATATTGTTTTCCTTCAAAAATGCCGTCAGCCACTTTCAAAGGCTTTTTCCAAACATTTTTCTCTAAAGTAGAAATCCAAATACAAACCTTCGGATTACTTTCATATTCTCCCGCAAACCATGCCGCCATCATGCGAGATTTTGACAATTCGACAATCGTTGAAGCATGACACGCTTTTTCTTCGGGGTTATCATCAATGAATCCTTCACGGAGTAATTTATACTGTGAAAATCCGCTGGAATATATTTGGATGAATAAAAAGGCAAGGAAGTATCTCATTTTTCAAATTTTAAGGCTAAAGCGGGCGATGATTTATATTTTTCAAGGACTTTTTTGGGTAAATATACTTGAACAAGATTGTCTTTCAACTCCCATTTCAGATTTACAAGTTCGCCTAATAAAGTGATTTTACTACCCGTTTTTGGTAGGTTTCCCGACCAAGAAATTACGCCTTCTGGCGACTGATTTTCTGAAATTCTTACCAATGCGTAATACGTTGAATTTTGTCCTTTTGTAAAAAATACCTCTTTGTCATTAAATTCGTGAATGGCTCTGGTATTATAAATGGCTTCTCCGTTAATATTTAACCAATCGCCAATTTGTTTTAAGCGTTCCATCTGCACGGGTAAAAGCGTTCCCTCAGCAGTTGGACCAACGCCAAGCAATAAACTTCCGCCTTTTGCCACCACTTCAATTAAGGAGTGAATCACTTTATTAGCCGTCTTGAAATTATCGTTTGGCACATATCCCCACGCATCGCCGAGTGTGATACAGCTTTCCCAAGGTGTTTCCGACATCGTTTTTGGGATGCTTTGTTCGGGCGTGCGATAATTTTCAAATTCGCCATGCACCGTTCTATCCACAATCAAAAGCCCTTTTTGGTTTGTACGAGCCATTTTTGCGATAGCTGGCATATCAATTTCCTGATTAAATTCTGGAATTCTTGCTCCCCACGAACGCACTTCATCATTGACCGTTTCGAGTGGACGCACCCAACCGCCGTCGAGCCAAAGAATGTCAATGCTGCCGTAATTAGTGGTTAATTCATTAATTTGATTACTGGTAAATTCCTTAAATTTATTCCAACGCCAAGGAAATTTACGGATGTCATAATTGGCATTTCTATCGGGAGTGGCGTATCTGTCCCACCAAAAATACTGAGAATGCCAATCTGGCTTTGAATAATACGCCCCAATCATAAAATTCTCTTTTCTGAAAGCATCAAAAACGTATTTGGCAACGTCCGCTTTTGGATTGGACGCAAAAGGGCCATTACTAATACTAAAATCAGAATATTTGGTATTGAACATCGCAAAACCATCGTGATGTTTTGTCGTGAAAACCACGTATTTCATACCCGCATTTTTGGCAGATTTTGCCCAAGATTCAGGGTCAAATTTTGTGGGATTGAATTGAGAATTTAAACCCCAATACCATTTTTTGTATTCGTCATATTTACTGGTAGAATCTCTCGTAATCCAGTCTTCGTTACAAATTTGCCACGATTCTATAATTCCAGGAACGGCGTACAAACCCCAGTGGATTATCATTCCAAATTTTAGATTTCGCCAATTTTCTAATTTCTGGCTAACTTCGGGGTCAGTTGGATACTGATATTGTGAAGATGTCTGATGAATTGAGTTTTGAGAAAATGCTGAAATGGAACAAATCAGGAATAAAAAGACGGAAAGTTTTTTCATTTAGTTAAATGTTTAAACAATAAATACATGATACGCTTAAAAGTTGTACTTTATTCTTACTAAATCAATAGTAGAACTTGCATTTTGACCGCTTAAAAAATAGCTTTGTAAAATGCGTAACGCTAACAAATGTATTGATGGGGGCAAATAAAAAATTAATATTTAATTAACACACATATTAATTAAATATTAATACCTTAAAAGGCAGCTCAAAATACCTTTTTAATATTACGAAAGCCAAAACTTATTTTAAAAACTTCAACCGATAATATGTGGGATTCCCTCTTTAAATCTAAATTTCTTTATGTATTCTTGTTGAGCTTAATAGTGAATCAAATAGCTATGGGGCAAGAATACGGTTTGGAGTTTTTAGGGCATGAGGTCGTTATTGACAAACGAACAGCTTTAATTTTGGGGAAAGACAATAATATTTGTCCCAAACAGAACGTATCCTTAGAATTTGAATTAAAATTCAAGCCAAAAGTTAGCTCTTATTTTGGTTATGTTTGCCGAATTATTGACGAGGATAATAGAAATATTGATTTACTTTTTCAATCAGATTCAAAGGGGAATAAACAACATTTTAGAATAATCTCTGTTGATAAGGATATTAAGTTAAATCTGCAACTTGATTCCGCCACATTATACTCAAAGTGGAATTTTTTCAGAATATTTATTCAAGATAATCAGCTTCAATTCTTTTGTAATAATAAACTTTTTGGTAAAGGTTCTCTTCCTTTCAAATTCAATAAATGCTTTAAAGTTTATGTGGGGGAATGCTCAAATCCTAAGTTTTTGACGAGCGATGCCTTGCCCATGTTTTTGAGGAATATTGTCATAAAATCGGGCGATGAAACGATTCATCACTGGCCGCTGAAAGAGGTTTTTGGAAATTATGCCACCGATATTATCTCGAATAGTCAAGCAAGTGCAAAAAATCCGCAGTGGTTATTGAAAGATCATTATGAATGGAAGCTTTTGAAAAAAATAAAGTTTAAAGGGCTTTCAAGTTTTTCTTTTGATGAAGAGGAACACCGAATTCTTATTAATTCCGACGTCAAAACATATTTCTTTAATACGAAAAATAATGTATTTTCTTCAAAGAATCTCGTTTCGTACCCAAAATTTACTTTTGGAGATCTCGGAATCTTTCTGAAATACAAGAAGAAACAGATTAATTTAAGGCTGAATGAGCAGAAGGTTTTTAATTATGATTTTGCCAAAAATACTTGGGATATTTCACCTAATGAGCAGTATAATTTAACGGAGTACTGGCATCATAATAAATACATTTACCCGAATGACACCGCAATCGCTCTGATTGGAGGATACGGGCAGTATAAATATAAAAATAGGGTTCAAAAATATTCATTCAATACGCAATTGTGGTCGAATATAGAACTCAAAGGTGATGTAATTGAGCCTCGTTATATGTTTGGTTTAGGAAATTTGGGGGCTACAAAATCTTTTATTTTGGGTGGTTTTGGCTCAAAAACTGGCGACCAAGGGATGAACCCGCAGAATTATTATGACTTATTTGAAATTGATTGGCAAACTAATAAAGCCAAAAAGGTTTACCAGTTAAATACACCCGATTCGCCTTTTGTTGTAGCATCATCGTTAATTATAAATCCCGATAGAAACTCCTATTATGGTTTAATTTACAATCAGTTAAAGTTAAATTCAAGCTTGCAATTAATTGAAGGTTCGTTATCGCAACCGCAATTTCAAAGAGTTTCAAAAGAGATTCCTTATCAGTTTATGGATGTCTCAAGCTTTGCGGATTTATATTACGATAAGGCGAACGGAAAGTTGTTTTGTGTAACGAGTTTCTTTGATAGAACGCCTTTTGATTCAACGGAGGTTTGTATTTATTCGCTAAATTTTCCTCCAACCAATCTTACGGTATATAATGAACCGACCGAAAATTTCTGGCAAGCTAACGTTCAATTTTTACTTTATAGTTTGCTGATTCTTGTTGGCTTATTGGTAGGAGTTTGGTATTTTAAAAGCAATAAAGAGAAAAATAAAGTGGCAATTCCTGCTAAAAATGACGTTGAGCAAGAGTTAGTTACGGTAAAAACAATGCCAAGTATTGTCGAAACTAATTTATTGCCTTTAAACGAACCCAGTCAAGAGGAGGAGGATATAGAAAGTCAGAATGTTGGCAAAATATCTTTATTTGGTACTTTTAAAGTAACAAATGCCGAAGGAATTGACTTGACGAGTCAATTTTCGCCTTTACTGAAAGAAATGTTTTTGTTCATTTTGCTAAATTCTATTCGTTGGAATAAAGGTATAGAATCATCAAAATTGAACGAAATGTTTTGGTACGATAAATCGACAAATAGTGCCAGAAATAACCGTTCCGTCAATATTACCAAACTGAAATCTATTTTTGAGCAATTATTGGGGATTCAAATAAACAAGGATTCGGGTAATTGGAAAATCATTTTTGAAGCCTCGCAAGTAAATATTGATTACTCCGAAATCCAAAATTTAACGAACTCAAAGAAGGTTCTGAATGAGGGACAAATCAAAAAGTTATTGACAATCATTAATCAAGGTTCTTTCTTGTCCAATCTGGAATACGAATGGTTGGATGATTTTAAGGGAGAAATTTCTAATAAAATTATTGATGCACTTTTGGCATATTCAGAGCAATTAAAAGTAGAAACAGACGCAGAAAAAATCATTGAGGTTGCCGACAATATTTTCAAATTTGACTCAGTAGATGAAACGGCAATGTCGTTAAAATGTAAGTCCTTAGTTTATTTAGGAAAGCATTCTTTAGCTAAAAGTTCGTACGAAAAATTTGCAAAAGACTACCAAAGACTCTATTCTGAAGAATATATAATTCCGTATCGAGAGTTTTTAGATTTATAAATAATGTTCTAAATTTTATTTAGTATTTCGACAAAAACACCTGTTTGAACTGTCAGACAGGTGTTTTTTGTGTTTATTGGTGTATAATTATAACTGAGTTAAGGTGAATTATGACGCTGTTAATCAAATATTAATAAAAAATTATTCGTGTTAACATAATTTTATTTTCAGTTAATATCAACTTAAATCAAAATTTAAACTTAAACACAAATTATGAAGAAAACGCTACAAATGTTTTGCTACTGCTTCATTTTCGCAATTTGCTCGCTTCAAGGTTTCGCCCAAAAGATGAGCATAAAAGGGAAAATATCAGACGAAGCTGGAGCACCACTTTACGGGGTAAATATTGCCTTGCAAGGAACTACAAAAGGAACCGTCTCTAATGATAAGGGAGAGTATTCTATCGACGCAAAAGGAGGGGATGTCCTTACTTTTAGTTATGTTGGCTTCGGTGTTAAAAAAGTAACTGTTGGAAATCAGGGTGTAATTAATGTTATTTTATCGCCAGAGAACGGAGCTTTAAATGAAGTTGTGGTTACGGCTTTGGGTATCTCAAAGGAAGCTCGTAAAGTTGGTTATGCGGTAACTACCGTTGGTGGTGAGCAAATGACAAAGGCACGAGAAACCAACGTTGCTTATTCAATGGCTGGTAGAGTTGCAGGTTTAAATATCTCGGGAACAAATGGTGGTTCGGGTTCTTCTGCAAGAATTTTATTGAGAGGTATGGCGAGTTTTACGGCAAGTTCTCCGTTAATCGTAATGAATGGTGTACCAATTGATAACACCCAAAGAGGGAGTGCAGGTGAATGGGGTGGTGCTGATAACGGAGACGGTATCTCTAACCTTAACCCTGATGATATTGAAAGTATGTCGGTATTGAAGGGTGCTTCGGCTTCGGCACTTTACGGTGCAAGAGCGGCGAATGGTGTAATTTTAATTACGACTAAATCTGGCAAAAAAGGAAAAATGTCTATCGACTATAACCTTAATGCTGTAACCGATCAAGCTGTAAATTATACAGATTATCAGTACGTTTACGGACAAGGTTTGAACGGTAAAAGACCAACTAACACTACAAGTGCATTGAATAGTGGTATGTTAAGTTGGGGAGAGAAATTAGACGGTGCATCAACTATTCAATTTGACGGTAAAAGCTATGCTTATTCTGCGGTAAAAGATAATATTAAAAACTTTTACAGAAACGGCTCTTCTATTACAAACTCGTTGGCTATTTCAAACGGAAATGATAATGGCTCTTTCCGCTTGTCAGTTGCTAATTTGAGTAACAATTCCATTCTTCGCAACAGCGGACTCGACCGCAAAACTTTCAACTTTACGGGTTCTCAGAAATTTGGTCAAAAATTGAAGGTTGATTTAATGCTCAATTACGTTGATGAATTAAATGCCAACAAACCTCAATTGAGTGATGGTCCAATGAATGCCAATAATGTTAACTTCTTGGCGACGAACCTTGCTCAGTCGGTACTAAGTCCTGGTTATGACGCAACGACTGAAAACGGAAATGAAATGCAGTATAACGATGATATTTATGTAACCAACCCTTGGTTTGTGGTAAATCGTTATAAAAATGATGTAAAACGTAAACGTATGATTTCTGCTATTACAGCGAAATATGACTTTACGAAAAATATTTATTCACAAATTCGTTTAGGTTATGACCAAATGAATGATGGAATCTTCAAAATTACGCCAACTGGAACGGCTTTCTCAAACGGTCAGAAAGGTGGTTTTGATGAATTATCAACTGCTTCAACTTCTGAACTTAACGCAGATGCTATCGTAGGTGGAAATTTCAATTTGCTAAAAGATATTAGCGTTGATATTCTTGGCGGGGTTGCTACAAGAAGTAATAAATATGAGAAATTACAAATGGGTGGTGGTCCTTTTGTAATCCCATTCTTTTACAGTCCTTTGAACGTTCTTTCATTCAATCGTGATTATAAATACACGGAGAAAAGAACGAATTCAGCGTACTATTCAGTAGATTTTAACTACAAAAACCAGTTAATTTTATCTACAACGGGTCGTTACGATGCCTTCTCTACTTTGCCAGTTAATAACTACGGGATTTTCACTCCTTCGGTATCATTGAGTTATGATTTCACTGAATTGGCTAATTCTTCAAAATTAAGCTACGGAAAATTGAGAGCATCTTATGCCGTAGTAAGTGGTGAACCTGCTGATCCTTACAGTACCTCGCAATATTATAGCGTTGGTTCTGCCATCCAAGGAACAACAACTGGTTCATTCAGTAGTACATTGCCAAATTTATTCTTGAAACCATACACCCTTTCAGAATTTGAAATCGGTACTGAGTTGAAGTTTTACAAAAATAGATTAGGTTTAGACCTTGCGTATTTTAACCGTAAAACAAATAATGAAATCATCAATGGTTCATTGTCTGAGGCAACTGGATTTAGCAATCAACAAATTGGTACGGGTTCGACGCAAAACTCTGGTTTAGAAGTTTTGCTTACGGGTATTCCTATTTCAACGGGTAAATTTAAATGGTCAACTTCATTGAACTTTACGTTTATCAAGAACAAAATTGTTGAAATTAATGGTTCTGGTGCAGATAACCAACAATTAGGATTAGGAACATACCGTCCATTAAATGCTAATACGGCTTTGATTAAAGGTTTACCTGGCCCACAAATTATGGCTTATGACTACGTATATAAAAATGGTAAAGTCGTAATTGATGCGTCTGGTATTCCTGTTCAAGCGGCAGAACGTACGCCAATGGGTTCTGTTTTACCTAAATTTTACGGTGGATTTAACAATGAATTTACGTACAAAAACTTCAACTTTTCTTTCTTGATTGATTATCGTTTTGGAAATAAAGTACTTTCAGCGACCAACTATTACACTATTTTCAGAGGTTTGAACCAAATCACATTGGCAGGTCGTGAAACGGGTGTTGTTGCGGATGGAGTTACGGTAGATGGAGCAGCTAATACAGTTAATGTACCAGCTCAAACTTACTACCAAAACTTAGCAAGAAGAATTTCTTCATTGAACGTGATGGACGGAAGTTTTATTAAATTAAGACAAGTTACTTTGGGGTACTCTATCAATCCTAAAGTATTTGGGAATACACCAATCAAAGCGGTTGAAATATCATTGGTTGGTAGAAATTTATTTACTTTCTTGAAATACACAGATAATATCGACCCAGAAGCAGGTTTTTCTCCGATTTTAAGTTACGCAGGTATTGAAGGTAATAGTTTACCATCAACCAGAACTTACGGTTTCAACCTAAATGTTAAATTCTAAATTCGGATAAATATGAAAAAAATAGCATATATATTGACATTGATTACGGTATTTACGACTTCATGTACTGACAATTTTGAATCCGTAAATACTGACCCAAACAAGACAAGTTCCACGGTATTTAACCCAAACTATCTCTTATCTGAGTCGCAGTTTGAGTATGGAAATACGGGTTATTCACAATTACTTTTCCAAAGTATGTGGACACAAGTGCTTGCTTCAACATTCTCTTATTACGGAAATGGGGACAAATATGTACCTTCTGGTAGCTTTATTGCTTACCAAGGAAGAGTCCATGAAGAGACGTACCGTGCGGCATCGTTATCTTACGAAATGCAAAACTTAACGAAGGATAAACCAGAATTGTCCAATTTGTATAATGTTGGAACAATCATGAAAGTGCTTTGTTTGGCTCGTATTACAGATTGTTACGGTGATGTTCCATACTCAGAAGCCCTAAAAGCTAAAGAGGGAATTACACTTCCAAAATACGATGCTCAGTCGAAGATTTATCCAGCAATGCTTACTGAATTAGATGCGGCTATTACTGCCTTAAACACATCAAAAGCGGGTCCAAGTGCAGATTTAATGTACAGCGGAAATGTTGCTAAATGGAAAAAATTCGGTTATTCTTTGATGCTGAAATTGTCAATGCGTTTAACAAAAGTTGATCCAACTTCTGCTAAAACTTGGGCTGAAAAAGCTTATGCAGGTGGTGTATTTACCAGTATTGATGACAATGCGAAAGTATTAACTGATAACGCAACAAACGGAAATAATACCAGTGGTGCATTAAGAGTACCTGACGATTACCGTGAGGTTAGATGGAGCAAAACCTTCATCGATTACTTGAAAAGTACGTCTGACCCACGTTTAAGTGCGATTGCGGAGGTTGCTCAAGATGGATATACTAATAATACAAACCAAAACCTTGCAGGAGATAACAGCGAAGCCATTCAAATTGGTCTTCCTAATGGTTATGATTTGAACGGTGGAGCAACTGACATTATCAAACATCCTCAATACCCAGGAGCATCAGGTTCAGGTGCGGATGTAGCTCGTGTGGGTAAATATTCTCGTCCACGTACTTCAGTTTTTATTGATAGAAGTGGTGTGAATTTCGTACTGACTTATGCAGAAACTGAACTTCTTTTAGCGGAGGCGAAAGTAAGAGGTTGGAATGTTGGAACAACAACAGCGGCTGACCATTATAAAGCAGGTGTTAAAGCAGCAGCAGCTTCATTAGCTCAATTTAATACTACTGCCAGTGGCGATGCTTCAATTGCAAAAGCAGTTACTGCAATGGATGCTTATTTAGTTAAAAATCCATTAAATGTTAGTTCTTCGGAAGCTTCATTAAAACAAATTAATGAGCAAGTTTGGATTACAACTGGTAGCACATTTAACTTTATCGAAAGTTGGTCTAACTGGCGTCGTTCTGGTTATCCTGTCCTTACAGCGGTAGTTTATCCAAACGGTTTCTCAAACGGTACTATTCCAAGAAGAATCCCGTATAAATCGACTGAGGCCTCTTATAACCCTGACAATTATAAAGCTGCGGTTGCTGCATTGACGGGTGGAGATACTTTCACATCAAGAATATGGTGGGATAAGTAAAAATTTTGTTTCATAATAACGTTTTATAGAAACGGAGCTATATTTGCTCCGTTTCTTTTATATAAGGCCATTCCGAATCTTCCTTTATCACCATGAATCGTTCACTCATTTTCGCTAATCTTTCCGTAGTAATTATCACGATTATTTTAAGTTCTTGTAACACCCAAAATAAGAAATTTGATAGACTTAATTCTACCAAAACAGGCGTTAATTTCGTCAATAAAATTGAGGAAAATGAAACGCAGAATGTTCTAAACTACGAATATTTCTATAATGGTGGTGGTGTTGCGGCGGCTGATTTTAACAATGATGGCTTCATAGACCTCTATTTTACCGCTAATATGGGAAGTGACAAATTGTATATTAATAAAGGAAACGGAATTGAATTTGAAGACGTTACCGAAAAATCGGGCATTGAATTTAAGGGTGAATGGAAAACGGGCGTTTCGATAGTGGATATAAATAATGATGGTTGGAATGATATTTACGTCTCGATTTCTGGCAATGTTGATAATCCCGAATTACGAAAAAACAAACTCTACATCAATAATAAAAACGGTTCATCGCCACAATTTACCGAAAAAGCCGCAGAATACGGACTTGATTGCAATGGTTTTACTACCCAAACTGCATTTTTTGATTATGACAAAGACGGCGATGTAGATGCCTTCGTGATGAATCATAACGTAAAAGATTTTAATCGTTTTGATGTTGAAGCGGTTCACGCCATGCGAGATTCTTTGGCGGGTGATAAATTACTCCGAAACGATAATGGAAAATTCATTGATGTTTCCGCTGCTTCAGGCATCAAAGGGAATCCAATTGGCTTTGGTTTGGGGCTTCACATTGCCGATTTAAACAACGATAATTACCCCGATATTTACGTTTCCAACGATTACATCGAGTCGGATTATTTATACATCAATAATCAAGATGGAACATTTAGCGACAATATTTCCAAAATGACTGACCACACCAGTTATTTCTCGATGGGAAATGATATTGCCGATTTCAACAATGATTTACTCCCCGATATTATCACGCTCGATATGCTTCCCGAGGATAATAAACGGCAAAAATTACTTTTTGGCCCTGATAATTACGAAGCGTATTTGTCGATGTTGAAAAATGGTTTTCACCCAGAAGTCATGCGAAATATGTTGCAAATGAATAATGGCAATGGCACATTTAGCGACATTGGACAAGTCGCAGGCATTTCAAATACCGATTGGAGTTGGTCGGCACTTTTTGCGGATTATGACAATGACGGCTACAAAGATTTATTTGTC
The DNA here is from genome assembly GCA_040387735.1 of Bacteroidota bacterium. Classification (GTDB taxonomy): domain Bacteria; phylum Bacteroidota; class Bacteroidia; order Cytophagales; family Spirosomataceae; genus Arcicella. Next base: position 32,405 of record JAZKDE010000061.1, on the reverse strand, counting down.
ACAAATGGTTATTTAAGAGATTATTCTAACATGGATTTTGTGAAATATTACGCCGATAAAAAGAGCGATGAAAACGCCAGTATGCTCGACATTATCAAGCAAATGCCTTCTACGCTTACCACGAATTATATTTTTAAAAATAATGGAGATTTAACCTTCTCGAACCTAACCAAAGATTGGGGAATTGAGCTACCAATAAACTCAAACGGAGCCGTTTATGCCGATTTAGACAACGATGGCGACCTTGAATTAATCGTCAATAACATCAATGAAGAAGCGAGTATTTACCAGAATTTACAGCAAGAAAATGCCCCTCAAAATTACGTTGATATAGCCTTAAAAAATGGGAACAAAAGCATTGAAGGAACAAAAGTTTATGCTTATTCGGGAGGTTTGAAACAGTACCAAGAAGCATCAAATTTGCGTGGATTCCAAAGTAGTATTTCTGCTCCTTTACATTTTGGTTTGGGAACAAACGAACGAATTGATAGCGTTAGAATTATTTGGAACGACAATACCTCTCAACTGATAAAAAATCTTCCCATCAATCAGCGAAATATAATTTCTTATCAAAAAGGTGTTGATTATCATATAGTTAATGATAGTCCCTATTTTGAGGAAATTAAGAATACTAATTTTGAACACAGTCAAATGCCGTTCAACGATTTTAGCAAGCAGTTGTTATTACCACAAATGTATTCGTATCAAGGGCCAGCTTTGGCAGTTGGTGATGTTAATGGAGACAAATTAGAAGACGTTTTCTTAGGAGGGGGAAAAGGCTCAAAAGGACAGCTTTTATTACAAGATAAATCGGGAAATTTTCACGAAAGTCAACAAGCCATTTTTAAGCAAGATGAACTTTGTACCGATGCCGATGCTACATTTTTTGACGCTGATAATGACGGTGACCTCGACTTGTATGTGGTCAGTGGTGGATACGAATATTTGGTCGATGATTTTTTATTACAAGATCGTTTATATCTTAACGATGGCAAAGGGAATTTCAATAAATCAGAAGATAAATTACCGCTTAATCGAAGTTCCAAAAGTAAAGTTGTGCCTTTTGATGCAGATAATGATGGCGATTTAGACCTTTTTCTGGCGGGTTATGTGGTGCCGCACAATTACCCTGCTTACAATCCTTCATCCATTTTAATAAACGAAAAAGGCACTTTCAAGGAACTACCCAATGAGGATTTAGCAAAGTTAGGAATTGTCACGGATGCCGCTGCGATTGATATTAATAAAGATGGTTTAAAGGATATTGTTTTGGTTGGCGAGTGGATGCCCGTTACCATTTTGATGAATAAAAACGGCAATTTCGAGAAAAAAGAATTGCCTAATTTAAACGGTTTTTGGCAAAGTATCGAATCCGCCGATTTGGATAATGATGGCGATGAAGACCTTGTTTTAGGAAATTTAGGGCTAAACTCTCAATATAAGGCTTCCGTAAAAGAGCCGTTCACCCTCACCGTTAAAGATTTTGACGGGAATGGAAGCATCGACCCAATCATGTCTCATTTTATTCAAGGGAAAAGTTATCCTGCTTATAGCTTAGATGAACTCGCAAGTCAACTCCCAAGTATTAAGAAAAAATATACCGATTACAAATCCTATTCAGAAACACAAACGTCCGATTTATTAACCTTACTCAATGAAAAAGAGGCATTTACGATGCAAATTCATGAATTGGCTTCAGGCGTTTTATTGAATAACAACGTAGAATTAAGTTTTACAAAACTTCCAATTCAAGCACAATTCTCGATGGTAAACGCCATCAAATTAAAAGATATAAATGGTGATAAACTCCCTGACTTAATTTTGGCAGGAAATAACTCAAAAATGCGAGTGAGAATTGGGAATTTAGATGCGAATCACGGACAAGTTTTCATCAACAAGGGTAACGGAAGTTTTGACTATTTACCCCAATGGATGTCGGGGCTTAACGTCCGTGGTGATGTGAAAAATATGGCTTTCGTGAGTGATAAAATTCTTTTTGGCGTAAATAATGCACCGCTGGTCATGTATAAAAAATTGCCTAAATTATAACAGCATTTTCTTTTATCGGTGAATTTTACGGCAAAAACTTTATTGAATATAACTACTTTACTTTTGACTTAGCGGGCAATTTAATCATCGTTTCTCAATTTTTGAAAAATATCATCGCCACCGCAAATGCAACCACTGACGAAGCAAAACCAAACATAAAAATGGTGTATGAAATACGGAGATACTCATATTTCTTACCCAAAACCTTTCCCAAATAATAAATATCACGGGTCAAACTGGCGTAAAGAAATTCTGAATCATTCATCATTTCACGCATACCCCATTCATAATCAGACAATTCCATTTCGTGAAAATTGCCAAAAAACAAAAGATTAGCCGATTTCTTTTCAATATCTTCTCTCGAAAATTTACCCGAAGTAACCTGTGGACGAACCGCTAAAATGGCGAAAATAGTTGCTAATAAACAAACTAAGGTTAAAATAGAAGTAGGAACAATTAAGTTGGGCCACTCTTCTAATTTTCTCACTAATACGCTCAAAACCAATGAGATAATGATAGAATTTACCGAAATCATAATGTTGGCTTTATTATCTGCCATTGAAGAAAGTTGAAGATGATTCGCCGAAGTTGTTCTGAACATCGTTTCAATTCCTCGGTCGGGCTTCTTATTCTTTTCGGCTCTTTCGGCTTCTTTTCGGAGGAATTTTGCCTCTTTTTTGGCTAATTGTTCAGTTTCTTCCAACTCCTCCATCTCGTGCTTATCTTCTTTTAAGTTATTCAATTTATCAATGCTTTTTTGGAGATTTACTTGTTTTAGCGCCTCAAAATTTTCTCGGGCATAAGCCGTAAAAAAATGATGATGTTGCATTAAATCAACGGTTGATTTCCACCATTTTTTCTCACTCATTTTAACAATTAAACTGCCCACTTCGATATGCAATTTTTCTGAACGTTCTAAAAAATCGGTTGCGGCTAAATGCGATAAATCGGCATCACAAAGTACCATCTCTTTTTCATTTCGTGGATTTTGTGGCATTTTTGTGGCTTCGATACAACCCATTATTTTTTCAATACGCTTATGCGGAACTTCTAAACCCTGCAACAGCGTTTCTGCCATAGCTTTACTACGGTCTTCATGTTTCAAACAACCACCTTGATGTCCTAAATCATGTAACCAAGCGGCAATAATTACGTTTTCAAGTGCTTTTTCTGAAAGACCCGAAGCAATTCCGATTTCTTCCGACTTTTCTACTACGTGTTTGGTATGTTCTAAATTATGATACGTAAATTCACAGGGCAAATTAGCTAAAATTCCCTCGGCATACTCCTGAACTTTTACAAGCAACTCTGTTTGCATATTATTGAACTTGAAATTTATTTCTATGACCTCTTTGCTTAACGTTTTTTGAATGAAATAGATTTCGGGATAACCTCAAAAATATTATTCGTTAATCAAAAACGATAAAATCAATAAACCAATTGTGAACAATGACTTATAATATCTCACAATTTAAGCGTAATTAATTTTACGACGGTATTTATAACTCAGTATTGTCAAAAATAAAAAATGAAAATACCTTTTTACTCGAATCTATCTTTTTTAAAATGGAAATCAACAATTATCACTGCGATATTTGTCCTAAAACTTACGCTTAATTTTGCCCAAAACAGCCCAAATTATTCCATTTTTTTGATTGGTGATGCAGGAGAACCCGAGCTAAATGGCAAAGATTTGGTACTAAATCCGCTCCATAAACAATTGCTAAAAGCGGGCAAAAACTCTTCTGTAATCTTTTTGGGTGATAATATTTATCCCAAAGGATTAGTAAACGAAGATGAATTAGGCAGAAAAGAAGCCGAAGATAGACTTAGTGAACAACTGAGAGTTTTGCAAAACTACGAAGGACATCCGTTCGTCATTCCAGGAAATCATGATTGGCAACAAGGAGGAAAAAAAGGTTGGGAATACATCAAAAATCAGGAAAAATTTGTTGGTGAATTACTCCAAAATCAAGACGTTTTTTATCCGAAAGGAGGGTGTCCAACACCCCACGAAGTTAATCTTAATAATGATTTAACCGTCGTTTTGTTGGATACGCAATGGTGGTTACATCCTTGGAATAAACCCGAAGAAAAGTCGGATTGTGAGGTAAAAACCCTTGAAGATATGCTCACGGTGGTTGATGACATTTTAGACCGAAATCAGCATAAAAAAGTATTGGTTTTGGGGCATCATCCCATGTATTCGCATGGTTCGCACGGAGGATATTATACTTTTCAAGACCATATAATGCCACTTCACGAATTAGGAATACCCGTTCCATTGCCTATTTTGGGGTCAATTTATCCATTATACCGAAGTCTGATTGGCAATATTCAAGACATTCCCCACCCAAAATATCGCCAAATGCGGGATGGGTTGGTCAATTTGTTCAAACAGCATTCTAATGTCATATACGCCAACGGTCACGAGCATAATTTGCAGTTAATCGTCAGAGATTCAATCAATTATATTACTTCGGGAGCGGGGTCAAAACACACGCCCGTGAAATTAGGGAACGATTCTAAATTTGCCAGTGCTTCCAAAGGTTTTGCTCGTTTGGATTTTTATACCGACAAAACAACCCTAACATTCTATGAAGGCGATGGACAAGATGGCAAGGAATTATTCCAAACTACCATTACTTTACCAACGAATTATGTGCATTTAAAAGAGAAATTTTCTCAAAAAATTAACCAAGAAGGCATCGTTCCAAATGCCAATTATCGTGCTTCTGCTTTTAAAAAATGGTTATTAGGCACAAACTACCGAGACGTTTGGACAACCGCTATCAAGCCGCCTTTTCTGAATTTTCAAACGCAAGAAGGAGGACTACAAATCATTCAAAGAGGTGGCGGTTTTCAGACTTTATCCTTGCGTTATCAAAACAAAGTGGGTTTGCAATACGTCACTCGTTCGGTAGAAAAATATCCTGCCAAAGCCGTTCCAGAAAGTATTAGAAGTGGTTTTACGGAAGATATTGTGTCTGACCAAATTTCGGCTTCGCATCCATATTCAGCTTTGGTTGTGGCAAAATTGGCAGAATCTGCAGGGGTAATGCACACCAATCCGCAATTGGTAATTATCCCCGAAGACAGCACCTTGAAAAATTATAAACGGCTGTTTGCTAATCAGTTGGCTCTTTTTGAAGAAAGACCAGACGGAGGTTTTGCGGGTTCTAAAAAAATCCAAAGTACCCCAAAAGTAATGGAGAAATTAGCCGAAGACAATCATAATAATGTGGCTGAAAAAGACGTAATCAAAGCCCGATTATTTGATATGTGGATTGGCGATTGGGACAGACACGAAGACCAATGGCGTTGGGCAGGTTATGACAACGGCAAAGGTTTGACCTACAAACCCATTCCTCGTGACCGTGACCAAGCATTTTTTGTCAATGAAGGATTATTGCCAAGAATTATTTCTCGAAAATGGATTTTACCCAAAATTCAAGGCTTCGATTATAAAATTAGGGACGTTGCTGGACTTGCCTTCAATGCTCGTTATTTCGACCGTTCTTTTTTGACGCAATCTTCTGAAAATGAATGGATGGAATCGGCAAAATCCTTGCAACAAAGCATGACGGATTCTGTGATTGATGCGGCGGTTTCTTTTTTTCCTAATTTTCCCGAACATTCAAAAATCATTGCTCAAAAACTAAAAACTCGTAGAACGGATTTGGTTAATTACAGTCAAGAACTTTACGAATTTTTGAGTAAAGAAGTAGATGTTTTGGGAAGTGATAAAGATGAAAATATTACGGTAAAACGGCTTTCAGCAGGAGAAACGGAGATTTCTGTTTTCGACCAAAAGAAAAATGGTGAAATGGGACGACTGCTATATCACCGAATTTTCGACCCAAAAATTACGAAAGAAATTAGGATTTGGGGACTTGACGGCGGAGATAATTTTACCGTTTCGGGTATTGCCGATAAAGGAATTAAAATTCGTTTAATTGGGGGCAAGGGAAAAGATTCTTTTACAGATTCTTCACACGTGAGTGGTTGGCAGAAAAAGACCCTAATTTATGACAAAATTGAAAATACAACCTTGAATATTGGGTCGGAAACGAGTAATTTATTATCTGGTAAAAAAGACGTAAATGACTATAATCGAGAAGCGTTTTCTTACAATCGAATCGCTCCATTGGCTTCTTTCGCTTATAATCCTGATGATGGCATTTTTCTTGGGACTGGTTTTCAGTGGACTCGTCAAGGTTTTAGAAAAAATCCATTTGCCAGTCAGCACAGTATTTGGGGAAATTACGCCTTCGGAACGAAATCGTATAATGTTTTTTACAAAGGAGAATTTACCGATGTTATTGGCAAAACTGACGTAGAGATTAAAGCAACTTTGCAACAAGGCGGTTTGGTCGATAATTTTTTTGGATTGAGCAATGAGTCGAAATATATTCAAGAAAAAGGCATTGATTTTTACCGAGTTCAATACGAAAATCAGTCATTTTCTGGTGTTTTCAAAAATCAGATAAATAAGTTAATGGTGTATTACGGCGTGGCGATGGATGTGTGGGAAATCAAGAAAAATCCGAAGCGATTTATTCACGAATTTGACACGCCCAATACGGATATATTCAACGATAAAACCTATTTAGGCTTTAAAACGGGCTTCATTCTTGACAACAGAAACAATAAAGTATTCACCACGCAAGGAATGTTGTGGAACTTGGAAGCAACTTTTCAAAAAGGCATTGATTCCGATTTTAAAGAACATTACATTAATTTGAAAACCGATTTATCGTTCTATTATAGTTTCAAATTGCCAGCGGTAGTGAGTTTAGCCACTCGTTTTGGCGGGGGAATCAATTTTGCTGATTTTGAATTTTACCAAGCCAATACTTTGGGCGGTTTGAGCAATTTAAGAGGATTTAGGAGAAGTCGTTTTTCGGGAAAATCTTCTTTTTATAACAATACAGAAGTTAGGGTAAAAGTCTTAAATATCAAGTCCTATTTGTTTCCCGCTTACGCAGGAATATTGGCATTCAACGACATTGGTCGGGTTTGGAATCCGCAAGAAAATTCCGATAAATGGCATCACGGATACGGTGCTGGCGTATGGGTTTCACCGTTCAATTTATTAGTATTATCGAGTACTTACGGAATTTCAGAAGAAGATGAAGTTATTTCGGTAAAAGTTGGCATGTTTTTCTAAAGAATCTAAGCCAATTTCCAAAGAAATATTTCATTTTCCATGCCCTTCAAATGAACAGAACCTACTTGTTTTGTCGTGATAGGAATGACTGAAATTTCATCCATAACTTCCTGACTCACTAACATTTGTGAATCATATTCCTTGTTAAGTTGCTCAATACGAGCCGCTTGAATAACGACCGTTCCCGTAATATTATATTGTTGTCGAGTTTCAGTACCAATATTGCCAACGACTGCATCGCCAGTATGCACGCCAATTCCTACATTGGTGATTGGCATTGTGCCTGATTTATTGGTTTTAGTAACCATTTCAATAATTTTCAGTCCTGCTTTTACCGCATTGTCAGAAGGATTTTCTAACTCAATGGGAGCGCCAAAAGTAACCATACAGCCATCGCCCAAAAACTGATTGACAATGCCATTATGTTCATTCACGGTATTAACGACAATTTCAAAAAACGCATTTTGATACGCTACTACTTCTTCAGCGGTGTGTTTATCGGCATAAATAGTAAAATCACGGATGTCCAAAAACATCACACTTACTTTACGGTGAGTTGCTTTCAAAAAACCTTTTTCAGCCAGCATAACTTCTACGACCTGAGGCGAAACTTGTTGTCCGAACATTTCCACAATATGCTCCTGGGTTTCCATCTGTTGAATTGACAGCTGTACGCTCGTTTTAATTTGAGTAGCTACAAATCCTGCGGCAATCCCCGCAAAAAATAACGCTACCGATTTAACTGCATACGTCATCAATAACTTGGTGTAAATATCATTTTCAGCAACAATATCTCCATTTTCAATAAGCCAATAACTCAAACCAAAATATTGAATACCAGCCATAAATCCTGTCCAAACGGAAACAGGGTTACTGAGTCGAAGAGTGGAAAGAATAATAAAGAGAAAATACAGATATATTAGTGGAGATAGCAACATCAGAATAGGGTGGGTAAACTCTATGCTACTCAAATAAATAACCCAAGTAAGGATGGAAACTTCAAAAGTGGCATTCCAAAATTTAGAAAATGTTGGAAAACGCTTCATGGTATGAATTAGAGATTTTAGTGAAATCCAAACTGCTGATTCGTATAAAATCATGAAACTAAAATAAGCAAAAATAATTTTAGGAATTCGCTCATGCCCTTGTACGTAATCGTTTTGATAAATAATCTTCGCAAAAAGTCCGTAAATTAAGAAAATAGAGATAAAAATTAAAATCAAAACGCCCGCCCGTTGTCGCTCACGTCGGGTATTTTCTAATTCAAATTGAGAATCAAAGTAAGTTTGTACTATATTTTTAGGGGGTAAAAAATGTTTCATTCTATCTGTTTTAAAGCTTGTGTGATTACTGGATAACAATATTGAGGATAATTTATTCCATAAAAGAATTTTTTTTTGGATATTGTTATTAGAATTAAAATTTAAAATCAGCGTATTTGTATTGTATACATAAAAAAAGGCGGATATAAATATCCACCTTTTTGCTTTAATCTTAAACATATATACATTAGTTGTACTTTCAAATTAGCGGTATTTACTTTCTATAATGTTAATAACAAATTTTATTTAATTCTCATCCCTTTCGTTTTGAACATTCCCATCAACGAACCTTTCTTAATTGAAATTTCATTAATTCATTTTCATTTTTTCTGCACTATCCCAATGTTCAGCAATTTTCCCATTTTCAATTCTAAACATGTCAAACCAAGTGGTTGTGTATGTTTTAGCAGAATCATTTGGGTCTTTCAATTCTCTTACAAAACTGAGTACAACGAGGTCACCTTCCGCAACAATTGAAACTAACTTCCCTTTTACTGTGTCGGCTATTGCCACAGGTTTTGTAAACTTTGAAAAGAATTCCACAACTGCTTTTCTGCCAGTAGCTGCATTGGGATTATGTTGCATATAGGTTTCTGCCAAATATTTTTCGGCAACTTCCATGTGACCAGCCTCTAAAAACTCACGCCACATATCATAGACCAACTTTTTGTTTTGGGTTAATTTTTTATTACTACTTTTTAATAATTGAGATTGTGGCGCAAGCGGTTTTACAGGAAGTTGACCCAATGCGTTGTTTGTCGTAAGACCTAAAAAACTTAAAATAAAGGCTACAATAAGTGATTTCATAATACTTACTTTTTTTATCGAGATTAAAGTTCGAAAAAATATACATTTAAAATTATCCCGAATACAACATAAAGTTGCTGTATTCGGGATGAAAATTACTTCACTCTTACCGCTTTCGTTTTGAACATTCCCATCAACGAACCTTTTAAATTGTCATTGTCTTCTTTTTCAAATGTTGCGTTTAAATCATAATTCATCATTTTGAAATATAACGTTAGCTTTTCAGGAGTTTCTTCAATTTTATCAATTGTAGTAGCTTTACCGTCCGCTTTCGCAGTGATTGTACCTTCAAGTTTCCCGTTGTTTCTTACTAAATTTAACAAAAGTTCAGCATCGCCTTGTGGTGTTCCGATGAATGTTGTCGTCCATTGTCCTGCATAAAAATCAGCATTTGCAGTCGATGCTTCAACTTTTGGAGCTTCAACCGTTTCGCCTTCATTTGCCATTTTAAAATCAAATCCCATTACCAACATCAACGATTGTCCTTCCGATTTTGGGTTCAAAAATACCGCATAAACATCTTGTAATTTGTTAGTTTCAACACCCGATAAATTGATTGGAATACTTAAAACTGTTGGTTTAAAATCCATTTTATCCGAAGGTTCTAAGAATTTAGAAGTTCCGATTAATTTCCCAGTCGGACTACCCAAATGGAGTTCTACAATTCCACCAACGGCATTCAATTGTGGTTTTGGAGCAATCGCCAATAATTGCAATTCTGATAAACCATTCAAATCAATTTGCTTAATTGAAGTATATGCTCCTGATTTTGCAGGAATTGCCAAGTTATTTCCACCAAAAGCCATTTTGTTAATATCCACGTATTCATCAAATCCGTGCGCATCAACTTTGGCATTTCTTAATACAAAAGTTTGCTCAGATTTTAACGAAGGCAAACCATTTGCACCTTGGTCTTCGTAAGACGCACGAACAATGTAAACGCCTTTTCCCTTATCGCCAGATGGCAATTTAGTCGTATAAGTTCCGTTTACTGGCAATGATTTTTCTTTCGGTTTTTCATTGTTGATATTCAAAATATATTTTACCATTTCAGCTGCATCAGCCGTTGCAAGTTGTGGATGACCAGCCATCGCCACGTCTCCCCAAACGCCACTTCCACCCGCAATAACTTTCTTCGTCAATTTTTCTAAAGCCGACGCATCTCCATTGTATTTTTTAGAAACTTCACGCAAAGTTGGTCCTACCGATTTTTTCTCTTTGGCATGACAAGCCATACAATCACTTCCTTCCATCAATTTTTTACCCGTTGCAAAAGCGGCACTTGCATCTGCCGAACGGTGTCCCATCGCAATCATATTTTTATCAAATCCTTCTGCCAAATAGTCAATACTTACGGCCACTTGCTCAGGCGTGATTCCTTTTGCTAACGTTCCATCTTCTTTATCTTTTACCTTAATTTCGTAAGCAAAAGACTTATTAGCCACGTAAAATGATTTGTTGTTTTTGGGCATTTCTAAACTCAAAACGGGCGGTTCGTTACCTGCCGTAATTTCCATTGATTGAGAATTGATTCCACCTTTTCCATCATTTACTGTCAATGTTGCTTTATAAGTACCTGATTTTAATAGTGTTACATTGGCTTCAGGCGTATTGATGATTTTATTGAAACCAGCTTTTGACGTGATTTTCCAAGAATATGTCAATACGTCTCCGTCAGCATCTACGGTACCTTTCGAAGTCAATTTCAAATTGAAAGGCGTTGCTCCACCCATTTGGTTGGCTACTATCGCAATTTGTGGTTTACGGTTGCCACCATTGTATTCAATACGAATTAAACGAGCATCATCATTGGCCGTAAACCAACCCGAACCGTATTCAAGCATATATAAATCGCCATTATCCGCAAATTCCATATCCATTGGATTACTGAATTTATAGCTTGGCATAAAACGCTCCATCGACTTATAATTTCCGTCTTTGTCCATCGTCACCGCCATAATCCAACCACGCATCCAGTCATATTCCAAAAATTTTCCGTCATAATATTTAGGGAAAGTTCTGGCTGCCGTTTTGAAATCTTCTGAATAAAAAACAGGTCCAGCCATTGCATTTCTACCACCGCTACCCACTAATGGAAATTCCTTTGATTCACCATAAGGATACCAAACGAATGCTTTTTGAGCAGGCGGTAATACTTTTAAACCTGTATTATTGGGTGAAGTATTCGTTGGGGCGTTAGCATCCCAAAGTTCTAAAGTTTTACCCGTTGCATGGTCATACTTGTAATACGCTTTGTTATCACCAACAAAATGAGGCCATCCAAAATTTCCTGCTTTACGAGCTTGTCCAACTTCGTCTTGTCCTGCGGGGCCACGAGTAGAATCTGGTTTTGACGCATCTGGGCCAACTTCGCCCCAATACACAAAACCCGTTTTCTGATCAACTGAAATACGGAATGGATTACGGTGTCCCATCGTGAAAATTTCTGGGCGAGTCATTGCTGTTCCTTTTGGGAAAAGATTTCCTTCTGGAATGGTGTATGAACCTTCAGCGGTTGGCTTAATTCTGATAATTTTACCCCGTAAATCATTCGTATTTGCCGATGATTTCTGAGCATCAAAACCATATCTTCCTGGTCTTTCATCCGTTGGACTGTATCCATCTGCTCTTGGACTTGTATTATCTCCCGTTGATAAATAAAGATTTCCAACTTTGTCCCAAGCGATTGAACCACCTGTATGGCAACATTCTTCACGTTGCGTTCCCACTTCTAATAATACTTTTTTAGAATCAAGTACCAACTCATCCCCACGAAGTTCGTATCTCGTCAAGACATTTTTTGGTGCTTCTGGAATCGAATAATACATATAAATCCAGTGATTTTGGGCAAAATTTGGGTCTTTGTTCAAGCCCAAAAGTCCATCTTCACCCATTGATTCAACGCCTTCTTTGGTTACATATTTTGTACTTACTGGAATCTTCGCAATCGTCTTTAATTCTTTCGTTTTGTTGTTATAAAGTCTCACTTCGCCTTTACGTTGAATGAAAAGTACACGGTCTTTATCCAATACCGACATTTCCATTGGTTCGTCTAATTTGTCTTGCAAAATCACTTTCGTAAAACGATTTTCTTCTGGACGAGCCTTTGAAAAATCAAGCGGTTTTGGCGTTTCACCACCTGCGGTGTATTTAATGCCAGCCCAAAGATGATTCAAAAATAAAGGTTCTGAAAAAGTTTCGTCAGTGTGTCCCATTCCTGTATAAAACGAACGACCACCTTCAAATTCTTGATACCAACTCATTGGGTGATTATCGCCATTATGCCCACCAATGTAGCTTTTTTCATCAATTTTTAAGACTACATTGATTTTGGGAGAAATATTTTTGAAACTATAAAACTCATCAGTTCTTTCAAATTGATCGGGCATTCCAGCAGTAAATTCGTTTTTCTGCGTGACAAAATACTTTCCTTTTTGAACGTTACTTGGAGTCGATGGATGGTCTAAAAACCAAGCACCTGCCATTTGATTATACCATGGCCATTCGTATTCTGTATCGGTTGCGGCGTGAATTCCCACGTAGCCACCACCCGCTTGGATATAGCGTTCAAAAACACTTTGCTGCTCATTATTCAGAATGTCTCCCGTTGTATTCAAAAAGATAACCGTATTGAATTTCTTGAGGTTGAGTTCCGTAAATTGCGTGGCATCTTCCGTAAAAGACACGCCAAAACCTTTCTCTTTTGCCATTTTTTCAAGAGCAATTTTTCCTGCACCAATTGATTGATGCCGGAAGGCGGCGGTTTTACTAAACACCAAAACATTAATTTTGCTTTGGGCGGAAACGTTGTGGATAATAATTAACATTAAAAGTGCCTGAAAGAGCATTTTTAAGTTAACGAAAGGTTTCTTTTTCATAAAAATTGTGAAATTGAAGGTTAAGTAAATTGAAATTATTTTTTAATTTGAGTCCAGTTAATGGCATTTTCGATGAGTTTTACAAAATACTCATCTTTCCAAGCCGATTCATCATGCCCCATTGAAGTATAAAATGTTTTGCCTTTTCCAATTTGTTTGTTCCAAGCCACAGGGTGGTCTTTTCCCATGCCGAAGTTTTTATCACTGGCTAACAAAGGAATATTGCCACTGGTAATGACCGATTTCCCGTCGATAGTACAAACAATATTAAATCCTTTATTACGTGGATTCTCAAAAAATACGTACCATTCATCTGCGTGACTCCATTTTGTAGGAATTTTAGCAGTAATCAAACTATCCGCATTACTTTCTACCAAAATATCGGTTTTTTGTAATGCTTTTGTAATGGCGTGATGTGAAAATTCTGCACCTAATAAATTTTGAACGTACCAATCCCAATGGTGAGAATTATCGCCCGCACCGTGAATTCCAATCAGTCCACCGCCATTTTCAACGTATTTTTCTAAGGCCCTTTTTTGTTCGTCATTAATTACTTCTCCCGTTGAATTATCGAAAATAACGGTGCTAAATTTTGCTAATTGTTCAGGATTAAAAACGCCACCTTCTTCGGTTTCATAAACAAACCAATTGTTTTTCTTTGCCAATGCGGCAATAATTGGTTTTGATGCATCAATGGATGACCCATGTCTAAAACCAGTAGTTTTTGAGAATACTAAAACCGCAGGTTGATTGGCTGGAAAATTGATAGCGGGAACTTCTGTTTCATAAAAAACTGGAAAACCATTTTTGACTTTGTACATAAATCCCGCCATTAAACCGCCTAATAAAAGGACAATAACCAGAATAGACCAAAGAATAATTTTGACTACTTTCTTCATATTTATGATAGAATTTGATTGAGATAATGCTTTTGTTGAACAAATGTAGAAATTTATTCATTTATTGTCTAAAAATAAGACAATAAATTTTAATTTTATTCTATATTTGAATAATTATATTTTATGAACGGTAAAATCAAAGGATATAAATTAACTTTACCATAAAAAACATCTAAATGAAATTATTTGACGAACAAAACTTTATTCATCAGCTTTCGATAGACAGTGTAATATTTGGATATAAGGATGGATCATTGAAAGTATTAGTTCCGAAATTGGATTTGAAAGAAAATCTTTGGGCATTGCCCGGTGGTTTTATTATGCAAGAAGAAAGTATTGATAACGCTGCACTCAGAATTTTGGAAGAAAGAACAGGAATAAGGGATATTTATTTGGAGCAATTTAGGGTTTTTGGCGAACCCAAGCGAGTTAATAACATCGTATTTGACGAACTAAATTTGGTGAAAGAAGAAATGATTGAAAATGGGATTTTCGATATGGCAAGTATCAATTGGCTATCAAAAAGATTTGTTTCAATTGGCTATTATGCTTTGGTCGACATCAATAAAGTTAACCCTCAATGCACTGATTTTGACGAGTCAATTGAATGGTATAACATCAAAGATTTGCCAAAATTGATTATGGATCATAACGAAATGGTCACTTATGCCTTAGAAACGCTCCGTCAAAATCTTGATGAAAAACTAATTGGCTTCAATCTCCTTCCCGAAACTTTTACGATGAAGGAAGTCCAAGAACTTTACGAAGCCGTGTATGATAAACCTTTTGCGAGAAATAATTTTCAGAAGAAAATGCTGGACATGAATGTGTTGGAACGTTTAGAAAAGAAATTTACGGGTGCTGCCAACAAAGCACCATATTTGTATCGTTTTAAACAGTGATTTTTAGGATTAATTCTTTTTGGGAGACGGTGTCGATAAAATACTATATCGTTAGAGGAAGTACGTTGATTTGTATTTGATTTGGCTAAAGGAAATTAGAATCTACGGCATTTTTAGCATCCGACTATCAACTTGCAAATACCATATCTATAACTCTTCAAAAGTCGTATAGTCGTCTATCTTGAGTGAAGCCTAAAGGATTGAATCTTAAAAATGAATTCTTTTTTGAAAATTAAGTCGTTGACGAGTAGTTAGGTAGTGCCAAAATTTTATGATTAATATTTCTTTTTCTCCCCCTGTTGCAACAACACAATCTCCTCAAATTCATCCGAAAGTTTGTAACTTAATTTTTCAAAAATCTTAAAATATTTCATGTAAGTTTCGTGATTTTGAGCTTTTGGATGATACGTTTCGGCCGATTTTACGGTGGCGGCGGCTTCTTCTAAATTTTTATAAACTCCCAATTGCGTGAGTCCTAACAAAGCCGTTCCCATCGCTACACTGTCATGATTATCATTGACATGAATCGTTTTTCCGAACATATCCGTCAAGATTTGCGTCCATAAAGGCAAAGAAGCATAAGCTCCGTTGATGTAAATACTGTCGAAATTTCGGTGGGTTTCAAGGATTTTTCCGATGCTGTAAATTTCAAATAAAATGCCTTCCAAAGTTGCCCGAACAAAGTGTTTTTGCTGATGACTAATGTTTAGTCCGAAGTACATTCCACGGGCATTTGCATTCCAAAGTGGCGCTCTTTCTCCCAATAAATACGGTAAAAAAAGCAAACCTTCTGCCCCAGCTTTCACCTGAGCAGCTTCTTTAAACAAATCGTTGAGGACATCTTCAAAATCTAAACCTTCCGAAAAATTACCAAATTGCCGAGCAAACCATTCAAAAACAACGCCTCCATTATTGGTCGGGCCACCCGAAACGTAATGACCTTCTGCCAAAAGATAATTGAAAAATCGTTGTTTTTCATCCCGTAAAACTTCCTTGCCAGCCACCCGAACTGCCCCACTCGACCCAATCGTAATGGTTGCTTTTCCTTGCCCAACAATTCCCGCCCCCAGCGTTGCTAAACATCCATCACTCGAACCAATAGTGATGTGCATTTTGGTGGGTAAACCGAGGGTTATACAATATTCTTTTTTCAAAAATACTTCCGAATTAAACACCGAAACAGGTTCTGAAAGTCGGTCGGCGGTGATACCCGCAAAATCAAGGGAATCTTGATGCCATTTCAATTTATGAATATCAAAAAGCCCCGTAGAGGACGCAATGCTATGGTCAACCACATATTCACCCGTTAATTGCTTGATAACGTATTCTTTCAGTGAGATAAATTTGTAGGTTTGAGTGAATCTTTCTTGGTCGTGATTTTTTATCCACGAAATTTTCATCAAAGGGGACATTGGATGAATGGGCGTTCCTGTGGTGTGATAAATGCTTTCACTTTGGGGAAGTTTTTTCAATAATGCCGCTTCTTTTACCCCTCTATTATCCGCCCAAATAATGGCATTTCCGAGTGGATTTCCATTTTTATCAACGGGTAAAACACTGTGCATCGACGAACTGAAACAAATGGTTTTTACTTTGTATTTTTTAGGATGAATATACTCATTCAGCATATTTTTGAGAATATACAAAGTCGTAATGAAAATCTGTTCTGGGTCTTGCTCGCTATAATCAGGCTGCGGATGAAAAGTTGGATACGAGCCTTTTTTGCAGCAAATAACCTTCCCATTCATGTCAAAAGCATGAATTTTAACGGTTGAAGTATTTATGTCGATGGTAAGCAGACAATCCATGTTTTTTTAGTTATGAGTTATGAGTTATGAGTTATGAATTTTGAGATTTAGAATAAATCGTGAACATCAAAGATTATATTGATTCAAAATTTACTGCGAAGACCTCATCATTCATACCTCATCATTCATACCTATTTTATTCTTTTTTCCTAAATTCTCGTGGCGTATAACCCGTAAGTTTTTTGAAAGTTGATGAAAAATGTTGTGACGAATAAAAACCTGTTTCCAAGGCTATATCAGTCAAACTTAAATCTTTCCGACTCAATAATTTAATGGCTTCCGAAATTCTGATATTGATAAGATAATTCAGCGGAGAAAAGCCTGAAAATGCCTTTGCTTTCTCCGTAAAAGCGGTTGTTCCTAAACCCACCAAACCCGCCATTTCTTCAACTGACCAAGGATGAGAAAGATTTTCTCGGAGAGTTTGCTCCAATTTCAAAAAAGTTTGGGGAAAATCTCGCCTTAGGTTATCCTGCTTGCTTAAATGTCGTACCGCCGTAATTAACAATTCGTCAATTAAATGATTGATGCGGGTACGATAACCTAATTCTTTGGAAAAAAACTCTAATTCAAGGTTTTGAAATATCTGCTGACAGTTTTTCAAACGACTTAAAACAGGTTTTTTATTGAGCGAAAGCAGTTTTCCAATCACTCTTTGGTCGGTTTCTGAAATCCCGCTCCAATCTCCCAAAACCAATTCTCCAGTCGGTTCAAATAATTTGGGTTTAATCGTTATCCAAGTCAAAGCCCCAATATCATACGCTCCTTTACTGCTCCCGATTGATTGCCACGGGTTGGTCATAGAAATATCATTCGGATAGAGTAAAAACTGCTGTCCGTCAATATTCCAGTCAAATTTTCCTTCGGTAATCAAGCAAATTTTAATGCCTTCGCTTGCTTGTATTTCCTGAGAATTGAGCTGAATATTTTGAATTTTATGATTGGCAAACTCAATAATGTACGGGAAAGAGGCTAATTCCTTAGACTTTCCTTGGCACAATATAAATGGATTCATCGGTTTTGTAAAATCGTCAAGTAAAATTAAGTCAATTATTTATGAAAATATTACAAAATTCACCGCCGTAAATAAATGAAAGTTTTTCTTTAAATAATGATGAAAATTTGTATCGTTGAATTATTAAAATAAAGAAAATCTTAGCTCAAAAATTTATCTCACAATCGCTCATTCAATTTAAACAATTTCAAAAAATATGAAAAGAATTAGACTAAATGGACTTTATATGTTGCAAAACCTGCCCAGAATCATCTTGGCAATGGGGTTTGTACTATATACTGTCGTATCCTTTTCGCAGGATTTATCTATCAAAGGACTTGTTACAGACAAATCTAATAGCGGTATTGCAGGGGTTGCCGTTAAAATAAAAGGAACTACCAAAGGTACAAGTACCGATGCAACTGGAAACTATAAAATTGCAGTTGGGAATAATGTAACCTTGATTTTTAGTGCGGTTGGTTTTGCTACCAAAGAAATTAGCGTGGGTAGCAAAACGACCATTGATGTATCCTTGGTGGATGATAATCAGAATTTAGAAGAAGTGGTGGTAACGGCTTTGGGTATCAAAAAAGATGCAAAGAAATTGGGATATTCCGTTTCTACCATCAATCGTGAGGCCTTAACCGAAAACAGAACGCCCAACTTTATGAACGCTTTGCAAGGACAAATTGCAGGGGTAAATATTTCTCCTTTGGGAACGGGGCCTGCGGGAACATCCAAAATTAGAATCAGGGGACAAAGCTCAATTTCTGGACAAAATAGCCCTCTAATCGTTGTAAACGGTATTCCGATTGATAATACCAACTTTGGAACGAACCCAGGAAACGCAGCCGCTGATAACTCAATTGGGGTACGTGGCGGTGGAAATACGTCCGATGGTGGTGATGGACTTTCGAGTATCAATCCTGATGATATTGAAAGTATGACCGTTTTGAAAGGAGCAACGGCAGCGGCACTTTATGGCTCACGTGCTAAAGACGGCGTAATTATGATTACGACCAAAACAAAGGGCGATTCAAGAGGAATTGGCGTTTCGTTTAACTCAAATTTTACCAATGATACGCCTTTGGATTTTACGGATTATCAATACGTTTATGGTCAAGGTGAAAACGGAATTCGCCCAACCACTGCCAACCCAACTTCGGGACAATGGTCGTTCGGAGAAAAATTTCAACCTGGCATGACACAAGTGCTTTTTGATGGCGTAACCGTGCCTTACGAACCCGTTTATAACAGAATTAGCAAGTTTTTTAGAAACGGAACAAATTTTACCAACACCGTTTCTATTTCTTCAACTACTGATAAAGGTGGACTTACGTTGTCGTTTGCCAACATGGATAATAAGGGAATTGTGCCAAATAACTCCTTCAATCGCAAGACGATAAACTTGGGTTATGCGTATGATATTTCTAAAAAATTAAGTATTGCTGGAAACGTAAATTATTCAAACGAGAATAATAAAAACCCACCAAACATTGCTAATCAAGACAATTCGATTCCAACGGCAATTTATAGCATGGCAAATTCAATGCCTTTTGATTTGTTGGAAGCCAAGAAATTTGATGCTAATGGCGACGAGTACGTTTATTCAAGATTTAAAAACAGAACAAATCCATATTTCACGCTTTCACAACAATTTCAAAACATTACCCGTGATAGAATTTTTGGTAATGTTTCGGTAAAATATAAATTATTGGATTGGCTTGCTGTTCAAGGACGAATTGGTCAGGATTATTGGTCACGTGACCAAGATTACAACAATTTTCCAACGGGACAGGCTTCACTCGGACCTGCTCCAGTGGGTTTTGTGAATGGCGTTTATACCCAAGAATCACGCAGATTTAGAGAAACCAATGCCGATATCTTAATAACTGCCAACAAAACTTTTGGCGATTTTGGGATTGATTTAAACGTTGGAGGCAATCAAATGTACCGTCGTTCAGATGTAAACTCAACCCAAGTAACTGATTTTGTGGTTCGTGACCTTTACACGGTGATGAACGGACGGGTAAAAGATCCCATTTATGGATTATCTGAAAGAGCGGTAAATTCTATTTATGGAGCGAGTGAATTTTCTTACAAAAACTTTTTATTCTTGAACGTTACTGCCAGAAATGACTGGTTCTCGACGCTTGCTAAAGAAAATAGAAGTATTTTATATCCTTCTATTTCAGGAAGTTATGTATTTTCTCAATCGCTTTCAAGCATTCCAAGTTGGTTGAGTTTTGGAAAATTGCGGGTTGCTTACGCTGAGGTTGGTAGCGATACTGACGTTTCTCCGTATTCAAATAATTTGTTTTATGCCATCAATGCCAACTTATTTGCCAATCCAGCGGGAAGTCCACAACCCATTGGTGGTTCTTCGGGAGCAACCGTTCCTAATTCAAATCTGAAACCGATGCGTACTTCAGAGTCGGAAATTGGTTTAGAATTAAAATTATTTCAAAACCGTCTTTCGATTGATTTAGCGGCTTATCGCAAAGTTACCAGCGACCAAATTGTTTCGGCTCAAGTTTCCGATGCTTCGGGTTTTACCAATTCCTTGATTAATAGTGGAAAAAGTCAAACCAATGGTTTAGAAATGTTATTAGCATTTTCGCCCGTAAAAAGTAGCAGTTTTCAATGGAATGTAACCGTAAATGGTTCTTACAATATCACGAAAGTATTGAGTTTAACAACCGATACACCAGGCGAAAGAATTACCACTGGAACGCACGTTTTCAACGGCGAACTTCGCCAAATTGTAGGACAAGAAATGGGACAAATTTATGGTTTTGGCTTTAAGAGAAACGACCAAGGACAAATGATTTTTGGAACAAATGGTATTCCTTTAAGAACCAACGACTTGATTTCTTACGGCAGTGCCTTGCCAAAATGGATGGGTGGAATTACCAACTCGTTCAATTACAAGGGCTTAACGCTTTCGTTCTTGATTGATTTCAAATTGGGAAATATGATGCTTTCGGGTACAAATTTCAATGCCGTTCGTCACGGTTTGCACCAAATGACTTTAGAAGGTCGTGAAGGCGGAGTTTTGGGCGTTGGCGTAACTGAAAAAGGCGAGCCAAATACGATTAAAGCACCTGTTCAAGATTATTGGTCGGTGGTTCGTTCACAGGCAATTATTGAGCCTGTGGTGTATAATGGAGGATATTGGAAACTACGTCAGATTACGGCGGGCTATGATTTGAGTAAGTTTTTACCTAAATCATTCCCTGTAAAAGCCTTAAAATTAAGTTTGACAGCCAATAATGTTTTCTTGATTAAGAAATGGGTGCCAAATATTGACCCTGATTCATTTGGTTATTCATCGGATAATTTGGTGGGAATGGAATCAACGGGTTTGCCAACAACTCGTAGCATCGGGTTTAACGTGAATGCTAAGTTTTAGGGTTAGCACGTAGATTTTGGTACGCAGATGACGCAGATGCTTCGCAATACAGATTAAATAAAAACCTTAGCTATCCTCTGCGTCTCTCCGAGAAACATATTATTTAAAAAAAATATAAAGATAATTCTTATGAAAATTAATTATAAATATTTCCATAAAACCACCGTTTTGAGCGTCATATTTTGCTTTTTAATGAGTGGTTGCGACAAAGGGTTTGATGAATTGAATGTTAATAAAACTGCTGCAACATCCATTAATCCCGTTTTTACGCTCAATAATGCTACGATAAATGTGTCGTTTCCAGCAGCGACTATTATTTATGAACTTGGGATTGTTCAACAAATGGTTTCGCCCAATTCTGGGGTGTTAGCAGGAGCGAACTATAATCAAGATATTAGAGATAATACCCAACAGAACTGGCAACGTTATTATCGTTCGGTTATTCGTAATACTTACGACGTGATTTCTACGACTAAAAGTTTACCTGCAAGAAGTAATCTGTATAACATGGCTCGTATTTTACAGTCGTACAGCTTTTTGGTTTTAACGGATTCTTACGGTGATATTCCTTACTCAGAGGCTGGGAAAGGCTATACCGACCAATTGATTTTTCCGAAATACGATGCTCAACAAACGGTTTATGCGGGAATTATCAAAGAATTAACCGAAGCAACTGCCGCTTTGGATGCTTCAAAAACGATTGAAACTGCCGATATTTTGTACGGTGGAAATGTGAGTCTTTGGAAAAAATTTGGAAATTCTGTGTTACTTCGTGCAGGCATGAGATTGACTAAAATTGATTTAACCCAAGCACAATCAATTGTTCAAAAAGCATTTCAGGCGGGAATTATGGAAGTGAATTCTGATAATGCGTTCATAAAACACGATGCCAATTATTTGAATGCTTTAGGACAAACGCTTAATTCGACAGAATCGAGTAATATTTATTTGGGCGCACCATTTGTTACCTTTTTACAACAAACCAATGACCCAAGATTAAAATCTATTGCCTTAAGATACGTGGGTGCAAAATCAGGAAATGACCAAACATCGGCTCGTGCAACTACCGACCCAACGCAACAGATTGGAATGCCTTTTGGATTTGATAATGGTTCAATTGGAACGGAAGTAGCGAAATCAAAATTGGCAAGTTTTTATGATTATAGTCAAGTGGACAGAACTCGTATGGCAAAAACTACTTCGCCAATGTTCTTGGTAACGGCTGCCCAAACGCAATTATTATTGGCAGAAGCCGCCCAACGTGGATGGATTACGGGTGCAACTGCCGAGTCATTTTTCAATAAAGGGGTAAAATTGCACATGGAACAAATGGCTTTGTACGATGCCAATTCGGCTGTTTCTGCCACTGCTATTGATGCTTATCAAAAAGCAAATCCGTTTAATGCTGCTACTGCTTTGGAACAAATAAATACGCAATATTGGGTAGCCTCTTTTTTAAATGGGCCAGAGGCTTTTGCCAATTTCAGAAGAACAGGTTTCCCAAATTTAGCACCAAATCCATTCCCTGGAAAAAGCATTAAAGGTACTTTTATCAGAAGATTAACTTATCCAAATTCTGAAATTTCTGTCAATAGTGTAAACGTCAAAGAAGCTATCACAAGAATGGGAGCGGATGATTTAGATGCTAAGGTTTGGTGGGATAAATAATGAAAACGGGTACAGCTAAAAAAAATGTTTTTCAATGATTTACACCGGAAAGACTAACGCAGGTTGAGGTCAAACCCAGCCTGCGTTCTATCCAATTTTATACTGAAGACTTATAAAATACATTACAAAACAACCTTTCAATATCATAAACCCCATAGACTCCATGAAAACATGGAGTCTTTATTTTACCTTTGAGGAATTAATTATAAACAAAGAAATATGCAAATCGGAATTATAGGATTAGGCAAAATGGGTTTTAACCTTGCCCTTAATTTAAAAAGAAACGGTTACGAAGTAGTAGCCAATGACGTAAACCAAGATTTTGTTCAAAAAATTGCTACCGAAGGAATCAACACGGGTAATACTATTGAAGAATTATGCCAGCAATTAAGCGACCGAAAAGTAATTTGGTTAATGGTTCCTGCGGGTGAAATTGTGGATAAAGTTATTGAAGCATTATTGCCTTTTTTAAATCCTTCCGACATTATTATTGACGGTGGAAACTCGAATTTTAAGGAATCTAAAAAACGCTATAACTACCTAAAAACTAAAAATATAGACTTTTTAGACTGCGGAACTTCAGGCGGAACTTCGGGAGCATTAAACGGAGCTTGCACAATGGTTGGCGGTGAAAATGAAGTGTTTGCTTACGTTGAAAAAGTATTCAAAGATATTTCGGTAGAAAACGGATATTTGCACACGGGAGCAGCGGGAAGTGGGCATTTTACCAAAATGGTTCACAATGGAATTGAGTACGGAATGATGCAAGCCATTGCCGAAGGTTTTGAGGTTTTTGAACATTCTGAATTTGATATTGATTTCCAAAAAACAGCAAAAATGTTGAATCACGGTTCGGTTGTAAGAGGTTGGTTAATGGAATTAACGGAAAATGCCTTCTCAAAAGACCCAAAATTAGATTCAATCAAAGGCATTATGCACTCGTCGGGTGAAGGAAAATGGACGTTGGAAACTGCCTTAGATTTGGGCGTACCAACACCCGTAATTGCGATGTCCGTAATGATGCGTTATCGTTCGCAAATGACCGATACTTTCTCTGGAAAAGTAGTTGCGGCACTCAGAAATGAGTTCGGCGGTCATGCTGTTGAGAAGAAATAATAATTAGACCATCGATTTAACGGATTAAACAGATTTACACTGGGACGCACAGTCGGATTTTATTAAATTTTTATCCGTGTAAATCTGCTAAATCCGTTAAATCCGTGGTCTAATTTTAACCTACGCAAAATCCTCACAGCAACAATATCGAATCAATGAACCATTTTTATATAGGCATAGACATTGGAACAACTGCCACCAAAGCAATGGTTTTTACCCAAGAAGGAAAAGTGGTCAATCATTGCTGTATAAGTTATGAAATGTACCATCCTCAACCCGACTGGAGTGTTCAAAAACCCTTAGAAATTTTAACGGCTGTTTTAACATGTATCAATAAAGTAACCACAAATATTTCTCCCCAATTTATCAGTTTTAGTTCGGCAATGCAGAGCGTTATTGCCGTTGATAAACAAGGAAATCCATTAACCGATATTATTTTATGGGCAGATAATCGGGCAAGTGATATTGCTAAAAGCCTGAAAGAAAGTGGATTAGGAAAGGAGTTTTACAAAAAAACAGGATTGCCAATTCATACATTTTCTCCGATGACCAAAATTCTTTGGTTGCGAGAAAATGAACCCGAAATCTATGCAAAAACGCATAAATTTATCAGCATAAAAGAATATATTTGGCATCATCTCACGGGCGAATACGTGGTAGATTCTTCAATGGCTTCGGGAACAGGCATGATGAGTATTGAAAATTTACAATGGAATTCCGATATTTTAAATCATTTAGGCATTCATGAAAACCAACTTTCAACCATTGTTTCTCCAAAACATACCGCCAAAAGTTCATTGCAAAATCATACCTTGGTTTTAGGCGGAGGAGATGGAGCTTTAGCCAATTTGGGAACTGGTGCTATGCAAAAAGGTAGAATGGCATTAACCATCGGCACCAGTGGAGCCGTTCGTTTACCGATTGACAAGCCTTTTATTGATGAAAAAATGCGGACACAATGTTATCATCTTGTTGATAATCAATACCTTAAATTAGGCGCAATTAATAATGGAGCGGTCGTTTTACAATGGCTAAAAGAATCTATTCTGCAATCAGAAGAATCATTTGACGAACTTTTAGTAAAAGCCCAAACCGTTTCAGTGGGGTCGAATGGGTTAATTTTTGTCCCATATTTATTGGGAGAAAGAGCGCCAATTTGGGATGCTTCCGCCCAAGGAACATTATTAGGAATTACCATCAATCACACCAAAGCCCATTTGATTCGGGCTACGTTGGAAGGCATTTTATTTGGATTATTGAGCATTACCGAAATATTAATTCCTGATGAAAAAGAGCGTGAAGAAATCGTAATTATGACCAGCGGAGGATTTACGAAAAATGATTTTTGGTTACAACTTACCGCTGATATTTTTCAAATGAAAGTAGCCGTTTCACAAGACATTGAAAGTTCCGCTTGGGGAGCAGTTCTCATCGGATTTATGGCTTTCGGTATCGAAACGAATCATCAGGGTATTGAAGAGAAGGTATTTATGCCCAATCCTGAGCATCAACATATTTACCAAGAAAATTTCAGAAAATTCAATAAAGTATATGAAGCGTTGAAGGATTTGTAGAAGTTGAAAATAGGGCTGAATAGCGAATTCGATAAGTTTTCGATTATGAAATTTGTTATTAGCTAATGTATTTTAAAAGAGAAATGATTCAACCTAAATATCGTTTAAACCAGAATCAATAAAAAATCCTGACAATCAATTGATTGTCAGGATTTTACTTTGTGGAGAATATCGGATTCGAACCGATGACCCCTTGCCTGCCAGGCAAGTACTCTAGCCAACTGAGCTAATCCCCCTTTAGTTTTACAAAAGTAGGCAATCCGCCTTACTCCACAAAACCGTTTTACTTTATTTCTAAAAATTAAGTCGAACACCTCCACCACCTTGTGGGTGAAAATATAAAATTGAAGGAACGAGTTCAATGTAAGCTCCTGCTTCTATGAAAATAGATAATGGACTATTTAAGAAATATTCTAAACCCACTTGTCCTAAACCGCCCAAACCAGTAGTTGGAATTTCCTTTGTTCCTGCACCATCGGGTACATAATATGAACGGGATGTAAATTGAGCACCAAAACCGTAGTAATTCTTTAACCGACTTGTCATTTCATTATGCCAAAGGTAAACACCACTAAATGAAAAGCCTGCACCATTGAATGTGCCATCTTTATAGTTACTTCTGAGTCCCCAAATACCTCCGTAAACACCCAGATTTAGCTCAACGGCATTGTTGCCATTATTCAAATAGTGACGAATATTGAGACCCGAAGGATCACCCACTTTAACGCCAACAGCCCAACTTTTTTCTTGGGAAAAACTGTTCGAATAGATAAGTGTCAAAATAAACAAGAAGAATAGCTTTTTCATATTTTTAGATTATTTGTACTTCAATACTTCTTTAAAAGATTAATTAAATGCTCATTTTCTTGTGCTGTTCCAACTGAAATTCTAAGTGAATTATCACAAAGAATGACTTTTGAACGGTCACGTACAATTGTTTTTTGTTCAATTAAATAATCGAAAATCTTCTTAGCTTCTGAAAATCTAACCAATAAAAAATTGGCATCTGAGGGGTAGATTTTCTCAACAATTGGAAGGTTGGATAATTCAGTAATTAAGTCCGAACGATTTTGATTAAGCGTTGCAACTGAATTTTTTACAAAATCAATGTTACCAATATTCTCAATTAATTGCTTTTGTGTAAGCCCGTTAATATTATAAGGGTATTTAATTTTATTCAAAAATGAAATTAATTCTTCATTCGCAAAAGCCATTCCTAAGCGTAAGGCGGCTAATCCCCAAGCTTTTGAAAAAGTTTGAAGTACCATTACATTTGGAAATTTATCTAATTCAGTAATGAAAGACGGTTCTTCCGAGAAGTCATTGTAGGCTTCATCAATAATAACAATTCCCTGTTGAAAGTTTTCAATGATGATTAAAATTGCTTGTCTATCAATTAAATTTCCCGTCGGATTATTGGGCGAACAAATAAAAATCAACTTGGTTTTTGGATTAATAGCCGCTATAATTTTATCAGTATCTAATTGATAATCAGTTGTTAATGGTATTTTTTGAATCTCTACATTATTTACTGAAGCACTCACTTCGTACATTCCATAAGTGGGAGGCAAAATGATAATGTTATCTTCTTTCGGCTCGCAAGTAAGTCTGATAATTAGGTCAATTGGTTCATCAGAACCATTTCCTAAGAAAATCTGTGATGGACGACAACCTTTTATCGGAGCTAATTTCTCTTTAATTTCCCACTGATAGGGGTCTGGATAACGATTCCAATTTTCGGGCGTTGCTGAGCCAATTGGATTTTCGTTGGCATCCAAGAAAATACCTTCTTTTCCCGTATATTCATCACGAGCAGACGAATACGGAGCCATTGATAAAATGTGTTGTCTGACTATGTTTTGTAAATTAAAGCTATTCAAAATCTTAATATATTTTTTGTAAATGTCTTTTAATGAAACTGCATTTTATTACATCAATCGCACTCTAACCGCATTAGCATGGGCTTCTAAAGATTCTGCCGTTGCCATTTCGATAATCGTTTTGCCAAGATTCTGAATACCTGCTTGGGTAATATTTTGCACCGTAATTTTCTTCATAAAACTATCCAAACTTACACCCGAATACGCACGTGCATATCCATTGGTTGGTAAGGTATGGTTTGTTCCAGAAGCATAATCTCCTGCCGACTCTGGTGTGTAATTCCCTAAAAAAATCGAGCCAGCGTTATATATTCTCTCAGAAACCTCTTCTGCATTTTCAATTGACATAATCAAATGTTCTGCCGCATATTGATTTAGCATATCCAAAGCAATTTCCTGATTTTCCACAATTACAGCCTGACTATTTTGCAATGCTTTTGAAGCAAATTCTGCTCTTGGTAAAATCGCTAATTGTTTTTCAAGTTCTTGATTTACAGCTTCTACCATTTTATCAGAAGTTGAAACTAATAAAACTTGTGAGTCAATTCCGTGTTCTGCTTGCGACAATAAATCTGCTGCTACAAATACTGGATTGGCTGAATCATCAGCATAAACTGCTACTTCCGAAGGTCCAGCGGGCATATCAATGGCAATCCCTTCTTTGTTAACCAACATTTTGGCAGCCGTCACGTACTGATTTCCTGGTCCAAAAATTTTATAAACTTGCGGAATTGTTTCTGTCCCGTAAGCCATAGCCGCAATTGCTTGTGAACCACCAACTCTATAAATTCTGGAAATTCCACATAAACTTGCTGCAAAATAAATGGCTGGATGGGTTGAAGGCGTACACAAAATTACTTCACGACAACCAGCAATTTGGGCAGGAATACCTAACATCAAAACAGTAGAAAATAGGGGAGCAGTTCCACCAGGAATATATAAACCCACTTTGTCAATCCCAACTGATTTACGCCAACAAGTGACACCTGCCATCGTTTCAATTTTTTCTGGAACTGATTTTTGAGCTTCGTGAAATTTATAAATATTAGCGTAAGCCTGTTTAATCGCTGTTTTTAGGTCTTCTGATAATAAACTTTCTGCGTTTTGAATTTCAGAAATGTTTACTTCAAAATTCTCTATGAAAACATTGTCAAACTTCAAAGCAAAGTCACGAATAGCAGCGTCGCCTTCTTCTTTTACTCTTTTCAGAATTGGAGCAACTCTTTCTTCAATCACCGAAATATCTTGTGTAGGTCGGGTTAGAATTGATTTATACTCTGATTTGTTGGGGTATTTTATAATTTTCATTTTTTCCTTCTACCTTATTTTTTCGAAAATCGAAAAACAAAAATCGAACATCAATTTTAATAAATCATCTTCTCAATTGGCATTACTAAAATTCCTTCTGCACCTGCTTCACGGAGTTTTTCAATATTTTGCCAAAAATCATTCTCATTAATTACAGAACTCATCGCTGACCAACCTGCTTGTGCTAACGGAATTACCGAAGGCGATTGCATTCCTGGTAAAAGCTTTGAAATAGCTTGAATATTTTCATTTTTCGTATTCAAAACTACATATTTATTGTTTTTAGCTCTTTGAACTGCATCAATTCTGAACAAAATTTGTTTTACAATTTCTTGCTTCTCTGTGTTCATGCTTGGACAGCCAATCATGATGGCTTCCGAACGGAAAATAACTTCTACTTCTTTTAATCCATTACTCAAAAGTGTACCACCCGACGAAACAATATCGCAAACAGCGTGAGCCAAACCAATACTCGGAGCAATTTCAACTGAACCAGAAATTTCGTGAATGTGTGATGTTACACCATTTTCTTTCAAGAAATTTCCTAAAATGATTGGGTAAGAAGTCGCAATATCTTTGTCTTGTAAATCCTGAACGCTTTTATAAGATTCTTCACGAGGAATAGCGATAGATAAACGACACTTTGAGAAGCCTAAAAGTTTAACATCTGTAACATTTTTATTCGTCTCTACATGAACATTTTGACCCACAATCCCAATATCAGCCACACCATCTTCTACGTATCCAGGAATATCATCGTCTCTAAGAAACAAAAATTCTGCTGGAAAGTTGGAAGATGTAGCTTTTAATTTACCCGCACCATTGTCGAATTTTATACCACATTCCTTAAAAAGGTTGAGAGAATCATCACTCAAACGTCCAGATTTTTGGACAGCAATTCTTAAAATATTATTCACGCTTTTTTTTAATTAACAGTTATTAATTAACAGTTAACAATTTTAGGAGTTTTGCAGCAGTTTTATATTTAATGAATTATTTACGACTGTTTACTGATAACTGTTTACTGAATATCACAAAATTACTCAATGAAGTTTAGCTTTTAAGAGTTTTCTTTAAATTGTCTTCAATTAGCTAAAAAAATAGTGGGTTTGATGAGTAAAAATACTTGAAAACAAAAAAGCCATAACAATCAGAATTGTTATGGCTTTTTCAAGGAGTCATAAAACAAAAAAAGCAGGCTCATAAAGGCTGCTTTTTTGAATTACACTTCATCAACAAACTAAAAACCAAATAAAACTACTTTTGTAATCGGTAGTCAACTTGATAATTTGAGAATAAAGGTAATCATTAAAAGACGTATTGTCAATGGATTATTCTCAAATATTCAAATAATTGGCTGTAGGAGAAGGACTCGAACCTCCACGGTGTGATTAGATATAGTACAAAGTCCGGTGGTCTACCCCAGTCTGTCTTGCGACAGGCATTATACTAACTTTATTTCATGTTCACCACCCCCGAGACAGGAGGGTACGTCTGCCAAATTTCATCACCCTACAATATGATTGCCTTTAAGACATGACAAAATTAGTATATGCTTTTATATTTTGCAAATTTTTGATAAAAAAATATTAAAATATACATTATTTTTAAAATTTTAGTATATTTATTGTAATATTTTTAATTTTTTGTTTTGAAATAACTGTTTTTTTAACAAATTCTCAAAAGTTAACTTGAGATAAAATACTTACAGGATGAATAATAGCGTAGCAATTGACGAAGTAGATAAGAAAATATTGAGCCTTTTGATGCAAAATGCCAATATGCCTTACACCGAAATTGGTAAAAAAATTAATGTTTCGGGCGGAACTGTTCATGTTCGGATGACTAAAATGGAGGAGGCGGGAATTGTCATTGGTTCTCAATTAATTATTGACCACACAAAATTGGGTTGGGATATTTCTGCTTTTTTGGGTATATACCTCGATAAAAGTTCATTGTATGAAGAAGTTTCAGTTCAATTACAACAAATTCCTGAAGTGGTAAGTATTAATTACACAACAGGAATCTATTCTATTTTTGCAAAAATCGTTTGTCGTGATACATTTCATTTACGGGAAGTATTACACGATAAAATTCAAAAAGTGCAAGGCATTCAAAGAACGGAAACGTTTATCTCTTTGGAAGAATCTCTAAATCGCCCAGTGCCTTTTACTTATTAAGTTGAGTAAAGGTTAAAATGAAATGACATATTACGGTAAATCTCTGGCAATTAAGACATTTCTCTTTATATTTTGTGCTTTAATAGCCTTATTTTTGAGTGCTTAAAAGCCACTAAATAGAAAAATTCTAAACAAGAGAACTTTTGTACGTGTTTATGAGTTAATTTTGTAGGATAAAACAAGCAAATAAATGTCTCCTGTCGCAAAATACTTGCAACGAAGGACTTAATTGACATGGCAAAGGAAGAAATTGATATTTTAGAAGAAGTAACCTCCTCGGAGTACAAATATGGCTTTCATAATGACTTTGAAGCTGATGAAATACCCGCTGGTCTTAATGAAGGGGTGATAAGACAATTATCAGCCAAAAAAAATGAACCAGAGTGGATGTTAGAATTACGTTTGAGTGCCTACAACGCATGGTTGGGAATGAAAGAACCAAAATGGTCTAACGTACACTATACACCCGTTGATTATCAGTCAATTAAATATTATTCAGCTCCGAAAGCAGCGAAAGTTGTGGAATCAATGGATGATGTTGATCCAGAATTACGGGCTACTTTTGAGAAATTAGGAATTTCTTTGAAAGAACAAAAGCGTCTTTTGAATGTAAAAGAAGGAGATGAATTATCAGGAATTGCCGTTGATGCTGTAATTGACTCAGTTTCAGTTGGAACAACATTTAAAGCTGATTTAGCAAAAAGAGGAATTATTTTTTGTTCAATTTCAGAAGCAATTCAAGAACATCCAGAATTAATCAAGAAATACTTAGGTTCAGTTGTTCCGGTTAAAGATAATTTCTTTTCTGCATTAAATGCCGCCGTTTTTTCGGATGGTTCGTTCTGTTATATTCCTAAGGGCGTTCGTTGTCCAATGGAACTTTCAACGTATTTTAGAATTAATGCCGCAGGAACTGGACAATTTGAACGTACTCTAATTGTAGCAGATGAAGGTTCTTACGTAAGTTATTTAGAAGGTTGTACAGCTCCTCAACGTGATGAGAACCAACTTCACGCTGCCGTAGTGGAGATTTTTGCTCATGCTAATGCGGAAGTGAAATATTCAACGGTACAAAACTGGTATCCTGGTGATAAAGATGGAAAAGGTGGAATTTTTAATTTTGTAACTAAAAGAGGAATTTGTGATGGTGCAAATTCTAAAATTTCTTGGACGCAAGTTGAAACGGGTTCGGCGATTACTTGGAAATATCCTTCAGTAATTTTGAAAGGCGATAATTCAATCGGTGAATTTTATTCGGTAGCTGTTACCAATAATATGCAACAAGCCGATACGGGTACTAAAATGATTCATATTGGAAAAAATACCAAGTCAAGAATTGTTTCAAAAGGAATTTCAGCGGGTAAATCGCAAAATTCATATCGTGGATTGGTGGAAGTAATGAAGCGTGCCGATAATGCACGTAATTTCTCGCAATGTG
>JAZKDE010000060.1:2782-15803 GCA_040387735.1 Bacteroidota bacterium | reverse complement strand
AGGGTACGGAACTAAACCCTGTCAAAGACGTAGATAAATTGAGTACCGAAATGGGCTGAAAAGTAGCTCCTGCGGGTACTGTAACGGTCAAACTGGTGGTAGAAGCTGCGTTAACGGTGGCTTTGGTTGCCCCAAAAAATACCACATTTTGTGCCGCATTAGCATTAAAATTTGTGCCTGAGATTGTTACGGAAGTACCAACTGCACCACTTGAAGGTGAGAAATTTATAATATTGGGTTTCTGGGCTGTTAATGTCAGAGCATTGAGCAAAAGCAGAAAGAGGTAAAATATTTTTTTCATAATGATTTGGGAATTACCTGTTTAGGTACTGTTAGTACGAAGAAAGGCTAAAATCATTATTCCAAAAACGCATCAAGGACGAAACGCCCTGAAAACTGTCCGAGGGTGGGGTTTTATTTACCGAAGGGGATTCACTTTAAGTAATTTCGAGGTTTCTATTCTCATTTATCATTCACCATATCATAATCAAATACAATTTGCAATAAGCAATTACATGAACTAACGTCGTGAAGTTTTGTACCTTCACGTCGTTAATACTCGAACGGTTTTTTCGTATAAATTGTAGTAAAACCTTATTTTTTCAACTTCTCCTCTTCATCTGCCAAATGTTGGAAATAGTTGCAATAAATCAATTGTCCTTTACGGATGCTCGAAAGCCTAAAAAACTCATTGGCACTGTGCCATTTTTCGTCAGAAAGTTCCATGCCTAATGAATAGGTATAGATGCCCAAAACTTCTTTGATGGAAAGCAGCGAGCCAATGCTACCGCCTGTTCCCATTTGGATAGGTTGCTTGCCGTATATTTTTTCTAATACATCAGCCACATATTTATACTCCTTAGTTTGAGCAGGGAACTTCATTGGACTGGCTCCATCTTTGCCTCGGGCAAATTTATAAGAAACCGAGGCACCAGCGGGTAGATTTTTGTCGATATGTCGCACGATCAAATCAATAATTTCACTTCCTTTTTGATTGTTTACCAAACGACAAGTAATTCTTGCCATGGCGTTACCTGGAATGATATTGGAATGCCCTTCGGTGGCGGTATAGCCACTTTGCATCCCAATAATTTCAAGGGTGGGGCGGTACCAAATTCGCTCCAATGATGAAAACGTTGTATCTCCCGCTTCAGCAGTAGTACCTAAAATTTTCATGTCATCGGCTTTATTATAAGGCACTTTTTGCATCATTTCTTTTTCTTGAGCAGTGGCTGGCACCACTTTATCATAAAAACCTTCTACGGCTACGTTGCCTTCTTTGGTATAAAATGAAGAAATAATTTGCGACATAATTACGGCTGAATTGGGCGTTTTCCCCCCAAATTGTCCTGAATGGGCATCTGTATCGGCTGTTTTTACGGAAAATTCCATTACGGCTGTGCCTCTAAGGCTCATTAATATTTCGGGCGTTTTTTCGTCATACTGACCGCCATCGGCATTTACGGCAAAGTCGGCTTTTAGTAGTTCTTTGTTTGCTTCTGTAAAACTTCTAAAATTGGGACTGCCCGATTCTTCTTCACCTTCAAACACAAATTTCACATTTACAGGCAGTGTACCATTGGTTTTTAGCATGGCTTCTACCGCCCAAATGCTTATCATCACGCCCGATTTATCATCACTGGCACCACGTCCAAATATTTTACCGTCTTTTATTACTGGTGCAAACGGCGGTATAACCCATTCCGATTCTTTTACTGGTTGCACATCATAATGGGCATAAATTAGCACTGTTGGTTTGCCTGGAGCTTTGTCCCAACTTCCAAATACGGCAGGTTGTCCGCCAGTTTGTATTACTTGGGCAGTGGGTATGCCTATGGCTTTTAATTTATTTACTATCCAATCAGCCGCTTTTGCCACATCGGGTTTATGAGCGGGTATTGACGATATACTTGGTATTGAAACTAACTCAATAAACTCTTTTAAGTGTGCATCATTATTATCATCAATGTATTTTTCATACGATGGCATGGCTGTTTTTACTGACTCAATTTTGGATTTTTTCTTTTGTGCCAAAAGATGAAAAGAAAATACATTTATCAGTACGATAAATAGGAAGGTTATTTGTTTATTTTTCATTTTAAAGATTTGTTTTACTGATTAAAAATTGAGCAAATACTGGGGGGTAATCTTTAGTAAAATGACGGATTTATTCTTCGGTTTGAGTTTAAATCAGATTATACCAAGTGCCTTTTCCAACTCCGTTTTTTTGAATTTGATTTTTTCTTACCAAACTTTCAAGGTGTTTTCCCAATGTATTGCGGTTATATTGTGTTATTGTTACCAGTTCGCCTATGGTTATGCGACCATTCTCTCGTATTATTTCCAATATAGTTTGCGACATATCGGGGAGTTGAGTTAGTAAAAGCCTTTCTCTTTTTATCTTAACTTCTAAATTATCTTTCTGGCGTTTCAAAGATTTCAAGAAAAATAAAACCCAAGCTGACCAGTTCGGCTTATCGTCATTGAGTGTTGTTTGCGTTTGTCGTAATGAACGATAATAATCGGGTTTTTCTCGTTCAATTACCGCTTCAAGTGAGCTATACGCCACATAATGGTAGCCCATTTTGAGTAGTAAATACGTGGTTAAGACTCTTGAAAGTCGCCCATTTCCATCTTGAAAAGGATGGATTGCCAAAAAACTCACAACAAAAAAAGCGATAACCAATAACGGATGCCACTCTCTTTTTACTAAATTTTCAGTTGTCCAGTCCACCAATTCTTGCATTTTAATTGGCGTTTCCAAAGGTATTGTTGTTTCAAAAACAATTCCAACCACCTGCCCAAACGCATCAGTCGGTACTACATGGTTTGGGAATTTTTTGTATTGTCCTTTATGCCATTGGTCTTTTTCACTATATTTCATCAAATAGCTATGTAGCTGTTGAATGAAATTTTCAGACAATGGTATGTCATTATAATTGTCAAAAATTAGGGTCATCAAATCTGCATAACCAGCTACTTCTTGTTCGTCTCGAGTTTCAAATTTTTGAATTTCGAGATTGGCAATCAACTTTTCTACTTGTTGGTCAGACAATAAACTACCTTCAATACGAGTGCTTGAAGCAATACTTTCTATAGTTGCAACATTTTTCAGTTGCAATAATCTGTCAGGGGCAATATTGCCCAAAGCCAACCATGCCCCTTTAAATTCATCTATTTCCGTCATCAAATTGACGATTTCATTAGTCAGTACCAAAGATTCTGTCTTCATTATACGTATATTTTATCCAAAAATACTCATAAAAATAAAAAATACGCTTGAATAATAAAAAAATCCATTTATTTAATCAAAAATATACATATAAATAATCATAAAATACTTTGGGAAACTTTAGCGTAATTTACTTTTTTGAGCTAAACGGCCCAATTCATCAATGCTTCGTTTCCAAATAATAATTTTTTACAAATAACTCAACCACCATTTTTCTTTATGTGCTTGTTTATAGCTATCGAACTTTTTGCACAATGGATAAAGCAAAGCAATGACTAAAATCCAAACAGCAGAAACCACCCAAAGTGGAAAACCATATCCTTTTTATGTTGGTGTTTCAGTTACCCAGTTTTATTTACCAAAAAGGGTTGGGTTATTAGGAAATTGATTAGACGAAACCAGTAATCAATTTCCCCAATTACCACGCTACGCCGCTATTTGTCTTTTAAAATTGATAGAAATAATAGTTCCATTATGAATTTCTTGCACCAATTTTCCATCAATCTGCCGAGTAAGCAAATCAACCAATTGTGTGCCAAAACCTGTACCTTTTGGTGAAGCATTGAGCGTTTTTCCTACGCCATTATCAGAAACGCTCAGCTTGAGATTTCCGTTTTCTAAACTTTCCAAACTCAATTTAATTATCCCTTTTTTGCCCAGCGGAAAAGCATATTTGAGCGAATTAGTAAACAATTCATTCACAATTAGCCCCAATGGAACAGCGGTATCAATATCCAAATCCAATTCTTTCATCTCAATCTCTACCTTTATTCGCTCGGTTTCGTTGTAGGAATCCAAGATATTTTCACAAAGATTTTCAAAATAATTTTTCATTTCAATAAATGCTAAATGCTCACTTTGATAGAGCTTTTGGTGTAAAATACCCATAGATTGCACCCTATTTTGACTCGCCAACATCGCTTCTTGCATATTGGGGTCATCCATTTTTGCAGACTGCAATGCCAACAAACTCGACACTACTTCTAAGTTATTTTTTACTCGGTGATGGATTTCTTTGAGCAGTAATTCATTTTCAGCATTTTTAGCGGTGAGTTGGCTTAGCGTATTTTCAAGGGTTATGTTTTGCGTATTAATTTCTGCTTTTTGTTCTTGCAAAAGAGCATTTGCTTTCTGTTTTTGACGGTTATTTCGATAAAGAATAAACGATATTAAAAGTGCCGTAAATAATAGTCCAATGACGGTATTAAATCGTAATTCATTTTTGGCATATACTTCCGCCAAGTTCAGTTCTTCAATGCGTTGTTTTTCTTTGATTTCTAAGATTTTTACTTGTTTATTCTTGTCAATATTGGTAATAGTATCTTTTGCAGCTGTCGAAATTTTCAAGAATTCAAACGCTTTTATAGGGTCACTTTTCTCAAATATTTGGGATAAAATATTTGAAGAATTCATAATAACAAGGTAATTTTTGAGTTGATTTCCTCCTTCAAAAGCCTTATTTGCATAGATTTGTGCAGAATCTACTTTGTTTTGGGCAAAATAAATTTGAGCTAATTCATTTTGAACCTCATTGACAAAAAAGTCTAATCTATCTTTTTCAGAATTTGAAATAATTTGTTTACAATAATTGACCGCAGCCTCAAAATTATGACGCTTACTATTTACTCGGGCGAGAATTAACGTTGGATAACCTTCCTGCATGGGAAAATATTGCTTTGAATATGCCAACGTTTCCTGTGCAAAATGAATAGCAGAATCAAGTTTATCAACCCTTTCATATTCTTGAGCAATTAAAAACATAGCACTCCATTGCGTAAAATGGTCTGTTTGTTTCATTTTAGGGTGATAATAGGCTTTCTTCGCCCACTTTAACGACTCCTTATCATCGCCTAATTTTTGATATAGCAACCCCATCATATTGATGCCAAATATTTCTCGAATTGGAGCATATTTTCTACTCAATTCTATTAATTCGTAAGCGGTTTTAAACCCTTTTTCAAAAGAAGAGGTTATGGCGTACGAAAAAGAAAGGGCTTCTAAACATTCTATTTCACCGATTGGAAATTTTATTTTCTTTGCCAAATCCAGCCCTTTATTGGCTAATTCAAGCGATTCTTTGGTATTTGAGAGCGTATTTGTTCGACTTAACCAATAAAAAGCGTGTACTTTATTGGTGTCGTTAGCTTTACCGTTAATGATGTTCTGCAAACTATCCATTACCGATTTTTGCATTGGAACGGGTTGAGCCGATAGCAAATTAGTAGCTATTAAAATGAAAATTAGGGCATATTTTTTCATTTCATTTGGGGTTTTAAAATCTTGAATGTCTATTTATAAGTCGTTGTAAGCCTTTTAAAATTAATAGAAATGATAGTATCGTTATTAAACTCAGGTACTATTACCTTTTACCAAATGCTAATCCATTTTTGAGATTCAGCTTTAGCCAAATATCATGATTTTTTTTTGTTTTATTGTTAATGCTTTTTTTAGTATTGGGCTAAGTAACTAAGATTGTTTTCTGTGTGTCGCTTTTAGCAAATAGAAAGAGAAAATATTGAGCGAAATTGAAATTGCCTAAACTATATTTTTCAGCAATAATCAAGGGTTAAAATATTAGTTTACGCAATCCATTACAACTCTTCATGCTTATTAATTCATCATTGTTATAATTGTTGTAAATAATAATATTCCTCTTTTTGTTTTTGGCAGAACTAAATAATCACTTGTTTCATTTCGAATCGTTATATTTACAGAAATATAACGATTCGAAATGAAACACAAATACTTACTCTTTACCCTTCTTTTGGCAAGTTTTATGGTAAAGGCCCAAAAGAAAGCCCAAATAATTGTTTACAAAGATACCGTTCGACAATTATCAGAAGTTGTTGTGTCGGCTTCACGCACACCCGAAAATGTGTTAAAATCGCCCATTAGTATTGCTTTGTTGGATAATAGAAGCATTCAAAATTCGGCGGCTCCTTCGTTTTATGATGCCCTCGAAAATATCAAAGGCGTTCAATTATTGACGCCAAGTTTGGGATTTAAAGTTTATAATACTCGTGGTTTTGCCAATCCAACTAATGTGCGTTTTGTGCAATTGGTGGATGGTGTGGATAATCAGGCACCACATATTGGCTCGCCCATTGCGGGGGCATTAGCTCCTACGGATTTGGATGTTGATAAAGTGGAAATTCTGCACGGAGCGGCTTCGGCTTTGTACGGTATGAATGCCTTGAATGGATTGGTGAATATTTTCACAAAAAGCCCATTTGACTATCAAGGACTTAGTTTTCAGCAAAAAACTGGGGCAAATCATTTTAACGATAATAACGCCTCAGCTCACATTTTTAGTGAAAGTAATATTCGTTGGGCGAAGGCTTGGAATAACGTTTTTGCTACCAAAATCAACTTTGAATATTTAACGGGATATGATTGGATTTCGGATAATAATACCGACTTAAACCCAAATGGAAATGCAACATTGAATCTTTTTGGGAATGATAATCCTGCTTATGATGGCATTAATTCTTATGGAAATGAGTCATCGAATAGACGAAATTTAACATTGTCGGATGGAAAGCGTTATTCTGTCGCCAGAACGGGATATACTGAAAAAGACATTGCCGATTTTTCGCTTAAAAATATCAAAGGCGATGTTGGTTTATTCGTACGTCCCAAAAAGAATTGGGAGATTTCTTACACGTATCGATTTGGTGTTTTGGACAATCTCTACCAACGAACCAACCGTTTTAGACTGAATAATTATCGTATCGACCAACACAGTATTAGCCTAAAATCGCCTTCTATTCAAGTCAAAGCCTATTTAACGCATGAAAATACGGGCGATTCCTATAATATTCGCTCGATGGCGGAAAATATTGACAAAAGTTTTAAGTCTGACGATAAATGGTTTGCCGATTTTACAACCCAATTTAATGCCAACACCAAAGCAGGAATGAGTGCTACGCAAGCCTTACAAACAGCGAGAAACGAAGCGGATAAAGGTCGTCCGCAACCACATTCGGCAGAATTTGATGCTTTAGCTAAAAAATTAGGCGATATCAATGATTGGGATGTTGGGGCGGCATTAAGGGTTCAGTCTTGGCTGTATCATGCTGAATTTCAAGCAGATATTACGCAAGAATGGTTGAAAGGGTTAAGAGAAAAATGGGGCTTGAGTATTTTAGCAGGAGCAGATTTTAGAACATTTGAAGTTTATCCCGATGGCAATTATTTTATCAATCCTGTTGAATCGGGTAAAAACCTAACTTACTCCAAAACGGGTGGATTTGTTCAATTAACCAAATTGCTTTTTGACGGAAAACTTAAAATTAATGGTTCGTTGCGAGCCGATAAAAATCAATATTTTGATTTACGTTGGAATCCGAGATTGGCCATGGTTTATTCTCCTTCGGAAAACCATAATATTAGAATTTCATACCAAAATGCGTATCGTTTTCCGAGTCTTTTCGAGGCTTTTTCAAACGTAAATAGTGGCGGAGTTAAGCGTGTGGGCGGTTTACCAATTATGTCGAATGGCATTTTCGAAAACTCCTATTTCAAGACTTCGATTGATGCTTTTCAAACGGCAATTACCAATGATGTCAATAAAAATGGACTAACAACTGCCCAAGCCGTCATTAAAAATGAAAATCTTTTAAAGAAAAATGACTACACTTACCTAAAACCTGAATCGGTAAATAGCCTTGAAATTGGCTACAAAGGGCTTTTCTTTGATAAACGATTGTATCTTGACGTTGATTTTTATTACAATCAATACCAAAATTTCATGGCACAGGTTGAAACCAATTTGCCCCTCACAAAAAGCACCAATCTTGATTCACTCGCTTTTGCTTTTAATGACAAAAATAAAAACCAACGCTACCGATTATGGACAAATTCTAAGACAACGGTTTTTAATTACGGGTCAAGTATTGGTTTGCGTTATCGTGCTTACAAAGATTTTATTATTTCAGGAAATGCTTCTTACGCTCAATTGGACAGCAAAACGAATAATGATGGCTTGGAAGAATCATTCAATACGCCCCGATGGATTATGAATGTAGGTGTGAGTAATCGTAAAATTACCGAACGTTTGGGCTTTAATTTGAACCTGAAATGGCAAGAGGCTTTTTTATGGCAATCGTCTTTAGCAACGGGAAATGTTCCTGCGTATTCAACGCTTGATGGGCAAATTACGTACACATTACCCGTACAAAAGCTGACGCTCAAATTGGGTGGAACAAACCTTTTGAATAACTATTATTACAACTTTTTGGCAGGCCCAAGTGTAGGAGGATTTTATTATTTGACGGTGAGTGTGAATCTGTAAAACAAGTCTGTTCCTTTGTATTGAACGTTTTAGCATTCAATACAAAGGAACAAGCGTAAAGATTTTAACGAGTCATTTTCAATGCAATTTCAAGTCTTTGTGCGGCATTATCCCAATTCATATAATTGAAAAGTTCATCCACAAAATCCGCCCGTTTATTTTTGTATTTCAGATAATAAGCGTGTTCCCAAACGTCCACCACCATCAGAGGAACAATGCCCCAAACGGTCAATTTTTCGTGATTTTCAACCTCCAAAATCATCAAACGATTACTTTGTGGGTGAAAGCCTAAAAGTCCCCAACCGTTGCCATCAACATTTTTAGAATGATGAGCCAATTGCACTTTCATTTTATCAAAAGAACCAAAATCTTTCTCAATTCGCTTCAATAATTCACCCGTTGGTTCAGATTTTTTATTGGTAATATTCGTCCAAAAAATGGTATGCAAAACATGGCTTGATAAGTGTAATGACAGCTTTTTCGTCCAATAATCTACGCCTTCAAAATTGCCACTTTCCAAAGCCTTATTGATTAAACCTGTGGCTTTATTGGCAGTATTGACCGCTCCCCCGTGATGAGCCGTATAGTGCAATTTTAGCACATCGGCAGGCATAAATGGCTCCAAAAATGATTCAGAATATGGCAACGCTCCCAACACAAACTTTCCAGTTTCATCGGTTAATTTATCCAAACCACTTTCATTGAGTGTTGCACTAAAAACGTCGTTGCTTTTCAGCAAACTTGCCCCTGTGATGATGGCAGTATTTGCCAAAAATTGATTTCGTGTCATAATAAATAATTTTTTAGTACATATCCTACCACCGCGCAGGCAATAATGATATAAGGTTCGGTAATTTTTTTATACTTCCAAAGTAAGAAAATACTAATAATGGCAATTACTACGGTGGGAATATCAATTAATGATTTTTTGCCCAAAATAACCACCGCTCCCGCAATTGCTCCAATGGCGGCGGCAGTAATCCCATCGACGAAAGCTTTGATAGCAGGCAATTTTCCGTACTTTTTGAAGTAAGGGGCTGGTAAAATCGTGAGTAAATAGCAGGGCAAAAAAGTAGCCAAAGCAGCCACGCAAGCCCCGTTGAAATCGGCAACTAAATAGCCAATAAACCCAACCGTTATCACAACGGGGCCGGGGGTAATCATGGCTATGGCTACGGAATCTAAAAATTGTTGTTCGTTGAGCCAACCGTATTGTTTTACAACGCCCGCATATAAAAACGGAACGATTGCCAAACCACTGCCAAATACAAATGCCCCTGCTTTTCCAAAGAATAAAAATATATTCCAAAGCACGGTATTTTCGACTGATAAGGCAGGAATTTGGAGTAATAAAGGGGCAATGGAGTTTAATTGGGGAGTTTTTGGGGAAATTTTGATAAACCAATACACAAGACCTGCACCCAAAAACAGGAGTATATTTTCACTTTCGGTAATAATGGTAGTGAGAGCGACAACAATGAAAATGCCCCAAAGAATTTTGTCTCTTCCGATGGATTTGTTTACTAATTTATAAGAACTGAAGGCAATAATACCGATAACGCCCGCACTAATTCCATAAAAAACGGACTGAATCCAAGGCAAACCGCCAAATTTTTTATAGGCAAAACCTAACACTAAAACCATTAAAAATGAAGGAATTACGAAGGCAAATCCTACCAACGTTGCCCCTAAAATACCGTAATGAACGTAGCCTAAATAAATGGCCAATTGTGCCGCCAAAGGCCCAGGGGCTAATTGAGCCAATGCCATTCCTTCTTTGTATTCTTCTTCCGAAATCCATCGATTTTGTTCAACTAAATCTCGGTGCATAAAACCGACAAGTGCCACTGGCCCACCAAAACCGATGGTGCCGAGTTTTAGAAAATATTGGGTCAATTGCCATAATGTGTACATTTGTTGATTAATATTTTGTGCTGAAATTTATTCTACACAAAACTACACGAAGCAAATATTAAGAAATAGAACGCAATTTACCTTTTGTATATGCTTTACTTTTTAGGCAATTTTTTTCTATAAAACGAAGGGTTTTCGCCTGTATGTTTCTTGAAAATTCGGGTAAAATGGCTTTGGTCTGAAAAACCCGTTAAAAAGGCAATTTCGGTGAGGGAATATTTAGAAGAATGGAGTAATTGAATGGCTTTTTCAACCCTCATTTTGCGGATATAATCGCCAAAAGATAAGTCTTCAAAGTATTTTGAAAACTCTCTGGAGATATAGGAAGGATTTACGTTTAATTCACTTGAAATTTCGGTAAGACTCAGGGCAAGATTCGTATCAATTTGGTCTTGAATGATTTCTTTTAAGTCAGCGACCCACTCAGGCGTTTTTTTATTAGCGTCAGTTTTGATGATTTTCTGATAAACCTCAACCAATAAACTCTCAAATGGATTTTGTAAATGTTTTTGGTTTTGCAGGTTTTTAGCCCAACTGTACAAGGCATCATAAATGACCATTCCCTTGTCTAACAACTCATAATCATCCAAAATATTAAAAGACAATCCCGCTGAAATAGCCCATAATCCTGCAGCTTGGGGAGCGAGGTCGTGCTGGTCGGTATCTGCTCCCCTGACGATTTTAGCCATAATATCAACGGCTGAATCCTCAATTTTATATTTTTTAATAATGCTATCGAAAGTACAATTTCCTTCTGAATGCGTCAATTCAACCTTGGGAATATCAAACGGAATGGCGTTTAACGTTTTCGCTTTTTCCAATACTTCCGAGAAAGGAACATACAAAAATACAGCCTCTTTATCGACAAAATTCTTTATCAACCAAGGGCAAGCAATTCTATCTATTTTGGGTCTTTCTCGGGTTATCCACTTCATTCTTTTAAATTTTAGAGAATGAAATTAC
Source organism: Bacteroidota bacterium (assembly GCA_040387735.1). GTDB lineage: Bacteria > Bacteroidota > Bacteroidia > Cytophagales > Spirosomataceae > Arcicella. The sequence goes on along the minus strand of JAZKDE010000060.1, from coordinate 4,401 downwards.
GAAATCCCCCACTATTTCCTGCTTTTCAATAAAGTTGGTTTCCCAAAACTCTGCCGTAATATTCTCAATTTATTTGCATATTTTATCTTCTAAAACACCACCTAATTCATTTACAACATTTACTTTCTATATGCGGTCTTAATTTCAGCTAACGAAACAGAGACGGTTTGTCTGTTCAAAGCAGTTTGGGTTGCACTCGTTGGAGCATTGGGATAGAAAAATTTGACCGTATTTGGAGCAAAATGTACCGACGCTAAATCTGCTGCGGTACGAGATTTTTTATCACTGGTATTACTAAGTCCAGCGGGAAAGCTAATTTTCTCAGAAAAATCATACGTTGCTTGACCAAAAACTGCGGTCGTATTTGAATTTATATTACGAAAGAAAATATTGAGATAAGGAACTTGCCCGCCAGAAGCACTTTTTGCTACGGGCAATACAAGTCCATAAGCAACCTGTTGCGTAAAAACCAACAATTTGTCAACTTATCGTGGGAGATTCTCCATTCAAGCGTAATTCACGACTTTAGGTTTGATAAGCTAATTTATTATCGAAGCTAAAAGTTTCTGGCACAAAACCATTTAAAGGCTGACACCCCGTAATATCTACATTTCGATAACCACCCGTATAGGTAAGCGTGACTTTGCCGAAATCGTAATTAATTTTACCTCTGGTTACCCACTGGTCAATTTTCATAAAACCAGCCGTTGCTACATTATAATCTTTAGGTAAATCAACCGAATAAGTTGCGACTGATTTACCTTTTAGTTCCGTAACCGAATTCTTATCAATGCCATATTACGAAGGAACTTGTCGGTCGGTTTTATTGTATTCAGCCGCTAAATAAATGGAAAATACTTTTGTAGGATTGATGTTTAAACCCAAACCAGTCTATTCGTTGTAAAAGTTATTTTATATTATTTCAATAATTTATAGCACAAAAGTATTAGACAAAATAGAGCAATTTATTATCAAAATTCTGCGATTGACTGACAAAAGCAATCCATTGGGCATAAAAAATGCTGAAAGTATCTGAAACACTAACAACGTTGATAATTCTGAGTATAAGTTGATTTACGGAAAGGTGGTTTTTTTTAGGAAGGCAGGGTGAAAACCTATTGGAATACCAGATAACGGAGAAAACATTAGCAGATTTTTTGAAGATCATGATTTAAAAATTGTTCAACCACTACCTTTAAAACTTATAGTAGGAAACCAAAAACCTACATACAATATCTGAACGTTCCTGTAGTAAGGAGAAATGCCGATTTTTTACTATTCATTTCACAAAAGATGTTAAAATATTAAGACAATTTAGTGATAAAAATAGAAAACCTGATTAAACTTTCTACGTCCAAATATGACTAATTTTGCAAACAATTAATCTAACAATATAATTATGAAAAAGAAACTATTTGCCATTTGCACTTTATTATTTAGTACTATTTATTTAGATTGTACTGCTCAGAAAATCAACATTTTAACCCCAAAAGAAACAAAAGAAGGTTGGAAATTACTTTTTGATGGAAAATCCACAAAAGGCTGGCATCTTTATAATGAAGGGGGAAAGAAATCGGCGTGGTCTGCTCAAAATGGTGAATTATTAATAAATCTCAGCG
>JAZKDE010000060.1:0-2772 GCA_040387735.1 Bacteroidota bacterium | reverse complement strand
GACGAAAATGCGGAACGTGGAGACCTTGTTACGGATAATGAATACACCAACTACGACTTCACTTTTGAGTGGAAAATAGCAAAAGGAGGCAACAGTGGCGTTTTTGTCAATGTAAAAGAAGATACTACAATTTTAAAAGCATGGGCATCAGGACCAGAATATCAGTTATTGGACAATGCTAATAGCGTTAAATATCCTCCTAAAGATAGCATTCATCAAGCGGGATGCCTTTATGCCATGGCTCCCATCAAAAACAAAGTTGCTTCAAAACCATATACTCAATGGAATTCTTCTCGAATTCTTCAAAAAAATGGTGTGATTACTTTTTGGCTAAATGGCATTGAAACTGCCCACGAAACCATAAATAGCGACCGCTGGGCAACATTGGTAGCATCCACAAGTTTGAAAAAATTCCCCTCATTTGGCAAAGCAACAAGCGGAAGAATAGGTTTACAAGATTGGGAAAAAGGAATCGCATTCAGAAATATTAAGATAAAAGTGTTGAAGTGATTTTGACACGTTTCCAAGTTTTTAAATTCCAAACAAATGAAAATATTTGTTTGGAATTTTATAGATAATTTTCCCCAAGAATGAACTTTACTAACGGTCATTTTTAGGGTTGTTTTTCCTAAAGAAGTACTTTATCACATCAATGAATACAATCAAAACACTATTTTGGCAACTATCTCATTTATAAACACATACGAAACAGAAATTAGGTGCGAAAAAATTATCTAAATCATCTATAGCTCGCTGTTATATCCACGGAACGCATCAAATTTAAAAATACAAATAGATACTCATCTGAAAATTTTATAGTGCAGTATTACCGATTCAGCCAAATCTTGCATTTTTAGGTTGATTGAGCTGCTTGTAAACAAGAAATAAACACTTTTTATCAGCGAAAAGCGAGCTCTAAATGCTTGCTTTTTTTGTGTAAAATTGGATAGGTTTAGCAGGAGATTTTTTTTTTTTGATAATTTATTTCTACTTTCTAAATTGGTAATTTGAAGGAAATCAGCAGTGAGATCAGCTTTTAAACCTTTTTCCCATAATCCTTTCGCATAATTAAAGGTTGTTCCTTCTCTCATTTCGTCTGCAATTTTCATGGCAATATTTATGTGCTCATACTTCTTCTAATCGCTTTCAGGAATTTCTATTAATATTTTGTCGCATCTGTCCAAGACTTTAAAATATTAAATGGATAATTTTCTTCTTTTTTACTTTAATTATTACCCCATGAAAAAACTTTTTCTTTTACTTATATCATTTTGCATTATTGCAAATTTATACGCCCAAATAAGTATCAGTGCCACAAATACCTCTCCAAATGCCTCTGCAATGTTGGATGTGAGTAGCACAACAAAAGGAATATTAATTCCAAGAATGACCACCGTTCAAAAAAATACCATTCCTAATAAAGCAGAAGGATTGATGGTCTATGATACTGATTCAAAGCTGTTTAGTTATTGGATTGTTGGGGCGGGGGCAACAGGTTATTGGATGGATTTCCCTCAGACGGTCGCACCAACTCCTAATTATTGGGCTTTGAATAGTAGTAATATTTCAAATAGTAATGCAGGGAATGTGGGGATAGGTATCGTAAATCCAACTCAAAAAATAGAGGTAGCAGGCAAAATTAAAATTGGAAATGATAGCCAAGCAGGAACAGAAGGAACAATGAGATATAATTCGGCCAATAAGTATTTTGAAGGTTTTGATGGTACGAATTGGGTAGCTTTTAATGCTAATAATGGAGCAACCTTACCACAAAGTGCCATTGTATTAAGCGAAACCAAAACGAATACAAATCTAACAAATGCAGGCTATTCATTAAACGGAGTAACTAATTTTCAGTTCAATCAATATTCTTCCGATGCTTACGGCTGGCTTAAGCAATTAAATTCTGCTAATGCTCCATCCACACGAGACGGACAATCCGCTGTCTGGACGGGTACATCTATGATAATTTTTGGAGGATATGTTAATAATTTAGCCGTTAATGATGGAAAAAGTTATAACCCAAGTTCCAATATTTGGACTTCTATTTCAAGTGCGAGCGGCTTATTGGCAAGAGCTAATACAAATGCTGTATGGACAGGGGCTAAAATGATTATTTGGGGTGGCGGTTATAATGATGGAGCACTTTATGACCCAACTTTAGACCAATGGAGTATCATGAGTACCACCAATGCACCTACGGCAAGAGGGTCTTCTACTGCGGTATGGACGGGAACAAAAATGATTATTTGGGGTGGACAGCAAACGAATGGTGTTTTTTCAAATGATGGTAAAATTTATGACCCTTCTTCCAATACTTGGGCCTCAATAAGTTCATTGAACGCTCCTGCTGGACGTTTTCATCATACTTCCATTTGGACAGGTTCAAAAATGATTGTGTTTGGCGGTGGATTTATCACAAACAATTTTGTGGCATATAAAACGGGTAGTATTTATGACCCAATTGCAGATACTTGGACAACAATTACACCCGCTCCTTCGGAACTATTCGCTCATACTGCTGTGTGGACGGGGACAAAGATGATAGTTTTTGGAGGATTGGATGTTGCTAATTCTTTAACCAATGTTTGCTATTTATACGACCCAATTACCAATGCTTGGACAACTGCTAATGCAACCAACGCCCCCGCCCCAAGGAAATTTCATACTTCCATTTGGACGGGAACAAAAATGCTTGTTTTTGGAGGACTTACAACAGCTGTTTCGCAGGATGGTGGAGTTTTCGACCCTACAACTAATACTTGGAGCAGT
>JAZKDE010000059.1:34557-65323 GCA_040387735.1 Bacteroidota bacterium | reverse complement strand
GACGAAAGCAATTCGGTTTTTAATCCAACGAATGTGGATGCCAATCAATGGGCAAAAACCTTGAAAGATGCGGGTTTCAAAATGATGATTTTAACGACGAAACACCACGATGGATTTTGTCTTTGGCCAAGTAAATTTACTGAACATTCTATCAAAAATAGCCCTTACAAGAACGGGAAAGGTGATATTGTAAAAGAAACCAGTGAAGCCGCAAAGAAAGCAGGACTTAAATTCGGGGTTTATTTATCGCCTTGGGACAGAAACCGAGCTGATTACGGACAGCCATCTTACGTAACTTATTACCGAAATCAGTTAAAAGAATTATTTACCCAGTACGGAAAAGTTACCGAAATGTGGTTTGACGGTGCAAATGGTGGCGATGGTTTTTATGGTGGAGCAAATGAAAAGCGCAAAATTGATGGAAAAACCTTCTACCAATGGCCCGAAACCTTAAAGTTAATTCGTAGCATTCAGCCAAACGTGGTGTTTTTTAGTGATGCTGGACCAGATATTCGTTGGGTTGGAAATGAAGAAGGACGGGCAGGTAGAACCAATTGGAATAATATTTCTACGGACACTTTATACGCAGGAAAATCAGGTATCGAAAATTTGCTGAACACTGGTGCTGCCGAAGGAAAAAATTGGGTTCCTGCCGAAGTGGATGTGTCAATTAGACCAGGTTGGTTTTATCACGCCAAAGAAGACAACCTTGTAAAAACGCCCGAAAAACTCTTTGAAATCTATTTGAGTTCAGTGGGTCGTGGATCAAATCTTTTGCTTAATGTTCCGCCAGATAGAACGGGGCAATTTCACGCCAATGATGTAAGTTCGTTACGAGGTTTTGCCAGTATTTTGAAAAAGGAATTAGGAAAAAATCTTGCTAAAAAAGCAAATGTAAAAGCAGATTCGTATCGTGGAAAAGCGGTTAGTTTTTCGGCTAAAAACCTCACTGATGGCAATAAAGACAGTTATTGGGCAACAAATGACGATGTTAAAACCGCACAACTCGAAATAAATCTTGACTCGAAACAAACGGTTAAATACATCCTTTTGCAAGAATATATTCAATTAGGTCAGCGAGTAAAAGCTTTCAGTATTGACGTTTGGAAAGATGGAAATTGGCAAACCGTAGCAACTGAAACTACCATTGGATACAAACGAATTGTTAAAATTTCGCCCGAACAAACTGATAAAATTCGGGTAAATATTCTTGACTCGAAGGCTTGCCCTGTGTTATCAAATATTGAGGTTTATTAATCCCCAAATTAATAAACTTTACAAAATGTAATTTTTAGCCCACTGACACATAAAAAATTGAGTGTTAGTGAGAAAACTAAAACTATTAACCATGAATTTATCATATTACTTACATAAGCAAATTTTTATTTGTCTCCTGTTTTTTAGTCTGTTTAGTCTTAGAATTCAAGCTCAACGTCCAATCGACTACGTAAAACCACACATTGGAACGGGCTTGCATGGTCACGTATTTTTAGGAGCAAATGTACCTTTTGGAGCAGTTCAGTTGGGTCCAGTTAATTTATCTCAAGGTTGGGATTGGTGTTCTGGCTATAATTACGCCGATTCTACTTTAATTGGTTTTTCTCATACTCGTTTGAGTGGTACAGGTATTGGCGATTTAGGCGATATTCTTGTTATGCCGAGTGTTGGAAATATTCTTTTAGAAAAAGGTTCTTTAACAAAACCGGGAAATTTCTCTTATTTCAGTCATCAAGATGAAAAAGTAAGCCCTGGATATTATTCTGTAAATCTAAAACGCTACAATATCAAGGCAGAACTGACGGCATCAACCAGAGTTGGTTTTCATCAATATACCTTTCCCGCTTCCGAGCAGTCGCATATTCTTCTCGACTTAACCGAAGGCATTGGTTGGGATAAACCAGTAGATGCTTACATCAAAAAGCTCAATGACACCACTTTAGTCGGTTATCGTTTTTCAAAAGGATGGGCAGTTGACCAACACATATATTTTGTAATGGTTTTCTCGAAACCTTTCAAAAATCTGTCTTTGTATAAATCGAAACAAAAAGAAGCGATGCAAGTAGCAATGGGCGAAAGTATTAAAGCCGTTGCAGATTTTACGACATTGGCAGATGAAAAAATTAATATCAAAGTAGCGATTTCGCCCGTGAGTATTGAAAATGCGTTTTTGAATTTGAAAGTAGAGATTCCCCATTGGAATTTCAACCAAGTGAAAGCAGAAGCTGAAGCGTTATGGAATAATGAATTAGAGAAAATTACGGTTAAAACAAAGGACGAAAAAAGAAAGGAAATTTTCTACACAGCTTTGTATCACACCATGATTGCCCCCTCGATTTTTAACGATGTCAATGGCGATTATTACGGAACGGATAAACAAATTTACCGTAATGCTCCTTTTACAAATCTTACAACGTTCTCATTATGGGATACTTACCGTGCATGTAATGGATTATATACTATTTTTCAACCTGAACGAGTGAGTGACATGGTCAATTCAATGTTGGCAATTTACAAGCAACAAGGCAGACTTCCCGTTTGGCATTTGATGGGTAATGAAACCTATACAATGCCGGGAAATAGCTCGATTCAAGTCATTGCTGATGCGTACTTGAAGGGCATTAAAAACATTGATGCTTCTTTAGCTTATGAGGCGGTAAAAACCACCACTTTATTAGACGATAGAGGATTGAAATATTTGAAAACTAATGGATTTATTCCCGCCGATAGCATGACCGAGTCAGTAGCAATGGGAATGGAATATGCGATTTCTGACGGGGCAATTTCCTTGATGGCGAAGCAATTAGGCAAAACGGATGATTATGCTTATTTCAGTAAAAGAGCAGGTTTTTATAAAAATTATTTCGACCAATCAACTGGTTTTGTTCGTGGAAGGCTTTCAGAAAATAAATGGCGACAAGATTTTAGTCCTTTCGTTTCTCGCCACCGTAAAGACGATTTCAGTGAAGGAAATGCTTGGCAATATACGTGGCTTGCCCCGCACGATGTTCACGGTTTGATAAATTTGATGGGTGGAGAAAATAAGTTTACCCAGAAATTAGATTCATTATTTATCGTAAACGGTGATATGGGCGAAGAAGCATCAAACGATATTTCAGGATTAATTGGACAATATGCTCATGGCAACGAACCCAGTCATCACATTACTTATTTGTATAATTACGTGGGGCAACCCTACAAAACGGCGGATAAAGTTCGGTACATTTTGGATAGTTTGTACACCAATAAACCCGACGGAATTATTGGAAATGAAGATGTAGGGCAAATGTCAGCTTGGTATATTTTAAGTGCAATCGGTTTTTATCCTGTCAATCCTGCGGGTGGTATTTATGTCTTCGGAAGTCCAGTGATGGATGAAGTATCAATCAAAGTTAACAAGGACAAAATCTTCAAAGTAAGCGTAAAAAACAATAGTTCGAGCAATAAGTACATTCAAAAAATCACTTTGAATAATCAAGTTTATAGCAAATCTTTCATCCTTCATAGCGATTTAGTAAAAGGTGGTGAAATGGTTATTGAGATGGGAAATAAGCCATCTAAAGTTTGGGGTATTGCCTTGACTGATAGACCATAACTTAATATTAAGAGTGGATTATTTTGGAGTATTGTAAGCAATAGACAAATTCTAATTTAGCCCTCAATTTAGGGAATTACACCTCCTCTCAATGTAGAAATATATTAACGAAATGATATACTTCTGAAAAGTAAAGCATAAAAAAATCTGTTAGCATCGTTAAAAACTTAACCATACTAACAGATTTTTTTCAAATCAAATATTGCTATTTTACTTATAAATCAGTTTCTGTCGAAACTTCCAGTTTTTTCTTCCCACCCGCAAGTTTTTCAATTAATACAAAAAGTACCGGTACTACAAAAATCGCTAAAGAAGTGGCCGATAACATTCCTCCGAATACGGTCCAACCAATGGTTTTACGAGATTCAGCCGCTGCACCACTGGCAAATGCCAAAGGTAAAACGCCCAAGATAAAAGCAAGAGAGGTCATAATAATTGGTCGTAAACGAAGTTGAACTGCCTCCAAAGTCGCAGGAATTAACTCCATCCCTAAATCAACTCGTTCTTTGGCAAATTCTACAATCAAAATAGCATTTTTCGCTGCCAAACCAATAAGTGTAATTAAACCGATTTGTGCGTAAATATTATTTGATAAATTCGGTAATAATGTAAGCGTTAAAATTGAACCAAAAGCTCCGATTGGCACCGCAAATAATACCGAAAATGGAATTGACCAGCTTTCATATAATGCCGCTAAAAACAAGAAAACAAACACGATAGAAATCCCAAAAATCAAGGTGGTACTATCTCCTGCTTTCAGTTCTTCAGCACTCATTCCCGAAAATTCATACGAATATCCCGTTGGCAAAGTGGTCGCTGCTACTTCTTTTAAGGCTGTGATTGCTTGTCCACTACTGAAACCTGGTTTTGGAGTACCGTTGATTTCGATGGAACGATACACATTATAGTGCGAAATCAATGCTGCATTTTCAACAACTTTTGTGGTCACCAAAGCTTTCAAAGGCACCATATTTCCAACGTTATTTCTTACGTAAAACTTCTCAATTTTATCTAAAGAAGAACGGAAACTACTATCCGCTTGTACCATTACCCTAAAATTTCTTCCATATAAAGTGAAGTCGTTGATATACGAACTGCCCAATAAAGTAGAAAGTGTACCAAAAATATCTGAGACTTGTACGCCTTGTTTTTTGGCTTGTTCTCTATCCACATCAATTTGATAACCCGGCGTTCTTGAACTGAAGAAGGTAAATGCCATGCCAATTTCTGGGCGTTGATTTACAGTAGCCAAGAATTTACGAGCAACTTTTTCAAATTGCTGAACATTATCAGGACTGGTTGTTTGCAGCAATTCAAAAGTAAAACCTGCGGTCTGACCTAATCCGGGAATGGCTGGTGGAGCAATGGCAAGCACTCTGGCTTCTTTAATGTCGGCCGTACTCTTTTTGATTTTCTCAATTACCGCTTGTACTTGATGTTCTTTTCCTTCTCTGGCTGACCATGGTTTTAAGTTGACAAAGAAAGTACCTACGTTGGTTTTATTAGAAAAACTTACCACGTTCAAACCCGCAATACCGCCAACTACTCTAACTTCAGGTAATACTTCCAAACGTTTCATGATGGTTTGGAATAAGGCAACGTTTCTGCTGGTTGAAGTGGCTTCGGGCATTTCGTAAGTTACGTACAAACGCCCTTCATCTTCAGTAGGAATAAAACCCGTTGGCTTTGATTTGAACATAAAAAATAATCCTACGAACAAACAAACCATCATTACCAAAACCAATGGCGTTGCTTTAATCCATTTGGCAACTCCTCTGGTATAAGCAAAAGAGATACGTTCAAATTTGGTATTAAACCATGCAAAAAACTTCTCTAAAATATTCTTTTTAGCATCTTTATCTTTCGATGGTTTTAGCAAGATAGTACATAATGCGGGTGTCAAAGAAAGTGCTACAAATGCCGAAAGCATAACCGAAACTGCAATTGTAATGGCAAATTGTTGGTACAATCGCCCAACGATTCCGGGAACAAAACTTACTGGAACAAACACCGCCGCAAGAATTAACGCAATGGCAATTACGGGCCCAGAAATATCTTTCATCGCTTTCACCGTTGCTTCTTTAGGAGTCATTCCGTGTTCATCCATGTTATGTTGCACGGCTTCTACTACCACAATGGCATCATCTACCACAATTCCGATGGCTAATACAAAGGCAAATAATGTCAAAGTATTAATTGTAAAACCAAAAGGAATAAAGAAAATAAACGTTCCAATTAATGATACAGGAATGGCTAAGATAGGAATTAAAGTAGCTCTCCAGTTTTGAAGGAATAAGAATACCACCAGAATTACCAAAATCAAGGCTTCAACCAAAGTATGAATTACTTCTTCAATTGAGACCTTTACCACCGAAGCAGATTCTAAAGGCACAACGTAATCAATATCTTTAGGGAAAGTCTTTTTCATTTCTTCCAAAGCTTTCGTTACGCCTTCATAAGTATTCAAAGCATTTCCACCCGGTGCTAAATAAATGATTACAAAAGCGGCGGGTTTTCCAGAAACAAAGGCATTTACTCCATAATCAAATCTTCCCAATTCTACTCTGGCCACATCTTTCAAATACACCACACTTCCCGTAGCTGGCGAAGTACGCACGATAATATCTTCAAATTGTTCTTTTTTATTGATACGGCTATTTGTCAGAACACTATATTCAAAAGCTTGCGTTGAAGGTTGCGGATTTCCCCCGACAACGCCAGCGGCGACTTGAAGGTTTTGTTCTGCTAAAGCGGCTGAAACGTCACTCGGTGTCATTTTCATGGCCGCCAATTTCTCTGGATTCAACCAGATTCTCATTCCAAAATCATCAGCTCTCGATACAATATCACCCACTCCTTTTACTCTTTGGAGAGCATCTTTCACGTAGATATTGGCAAAGTTTCCAATAAATTTCGCATCGTGCGTTCCTTTTGGCGAGTACAAAGCCAAGGCCATCATAATACTTGGATTACGTTTACGAACGGTAAGTCCAAGACGTTTTACGGCATCTGGTAACGTTGGTTGCGCCACACTTACACGGTTTTGAACGTCCAATGCGGCAATATTTACGTCCGTACCAATGTCGAATGTAACGTTAATACTACTTTGCCCACTACTGGTACTGTTACTCGACATATATGTCATGCCAGGCGTACCGTTAATTTGGGTTTCAATTGGCGTAGTAGTGGTTTGTTCCACGGTCTGGGCATCTGCCCCCGTAAAGTTACCAGCCACGGTAACCGTTGGTGGAGTAATATCTGGATATTGTGAGATAGGCAATGTAGTCAAGGCAATAATTCCCACGATGACAAGCACCAATGAGGTAACAATTGCGGTGATTGGCCTTTTTATAAAAACATCTGCTATCATTTTTATACTTTTTAAAATGTATTAGTTTATGGCTACGAGCGTTAAACTCGCAGCTTTGAGGTAATGAAGTTTATTTTTTCGCTGGCGTTGCTGAGGGATTTTCGGTGGTATAAACAGCTCCTTCACGTAAGTTTTGAATACCTTCGATGATGATTTTATCACCTTGTTTCAATCCATCCTTCACGATGATATTCGCCCCAACGGTAGTTCCTAACTGCACTCTTTTTTGTGTTACTTTATTACTATCGCTCGGTACGTACACAAAAAATTCACCCAATTGTTCCGAGATTGCTTTGTAAGGAATTACCACTGCTTTCTTAGAAGTACTCAAAACTCTTACCGTTCCTGTCATACCCGAACGAAGTAAATTCTTAGGATTTGGGAAAGCTAATCTTGTTTTTATCGTTCCAGTTTGTGGGTCAACGGCTCTATCCATCAACAAGATTTTTCCGTTATACGGATACACTTCATTCCCGAAAGCAAGCGTAAAAGTAGAGTCATTATTTGCTTTTCCTTTTTGGATTAAATTAGAGAAATAATAAATATCTTTTTGGTCCACGTTAAAGTCAACCGCTAACTGATTATCCGTCGAAACGGTGTTCAAAATCGTTTGTCCCGCCGTTACAGCCGCTCCTTTTTTCACTAAAGAAATCCCAATCGTTCCATCAAATGGAGCATATACTTTGGTGTAACGCACATTAGTCTGCACGCCTTTGATATTCGCTTTTGACGCATCGACTTGCTTTTTCGCTACTTCCAAAGCAGCATCGGCATTATCCACCAATTGTTTGGCAACTGCATCGTTTTTAGCTAATTCATTATAACGATTAGCATCTTTTTGTGCTTTCGCTAAGTTAGCTTCTTGCACATTTAGGTTAGCAACTGCTTGGTCGTAATTAGCTTCGTATAATTGCGTATCAATTGAATACAACAATTGTCCTTTGCGTACTCTTGAACCATCGCTAAAATGCACGCCCGTGATAAAACCATTTACTTGTGGTCTTAATTCTACCATATCCAAAGCGGTTACGGTGGCAGGATATTCATCATGATAAGAAGCATCCGTTACTTGTACTGCTTCAATGGTCACGGGTACGGGTGGCACCGCTGGCATTTGTTGGGCTTTTTTATCACCGCACGAGCTCAATAAAAATAAAGCCGCAATGATTGAAAATTTTGTTGATTTATCGAAAAACATATTGATTCTGTCCATTTGTTTGTCTATTATTCGTTTTTGTTTTACCAAAAGATTTAGGATAAGTAATCCACTAAAATGTAATTAATAATACTTCAGCACTTAGTAATTCAATTGTCCTAATGCTTTCTGCACATCTACTTTGCTGGATAAAACCAAGTAAAGTGAATTGTAATAATTGATTCTTGCCGTGCGAAGGTCGGTTTCGGAAGTAATCACTTCTAAATAAGTTTTTATACCCGAACGGTACTGCAATTGAATTAAATCATAGACTTCTTTGGCTAATTCCATGTTTTCTTTTTGTGAAAGAAACACGGTTAAATTACTTTTATAAGAAGCCAAAGCTTGCTGATATTCGCTATTTACGTTCAATTTCAAATTCGTAACGTCTAATGCTACACGTTTGAGTTGCCATTCGGCTGAGTTGATATTGGCTTTCCGTTTTCCACCTTGAAAAATCGGTAGCGAGAGCGTCAAGTTAACGAAAGAGTTGGGATAGTTTTTTGTATATAAATCAGTAAAAGTGTTATTCAAATAGTTAAGATTATACGCTCCGTTGAAAGCAACCGAAGGCAAATAACTCCATTGATTGTACTTTAATTCAGCTTCACGCAGGTTTTTTAAGGTAGCCAATTGCTTGTATTCAATCCTCGAAGTAAAATCTGATTGTTGCAAAGTATCAATCAAAATGTCTTTCTCTAATTGCAAGGTATCGTAAGCAATTACCAAATCTTCACTTTCTGGATACGCCATCAACGATTTCAAATTCTGTAACCTTGCTTTCAACAATTCTTCATTGCTTTTCTTCAAAGCCAACGTATTATTTAAGGCAATGCTAACTCGTTTGAAGTCAATTTTATCGGTCGTTCCAGCGTTGTATTGATTCTTAGCATCTTTCAAACTTCTTTGCAAACGAATAATGTCACCTTCGCTCACTTTTATTTGTTGTTTGGTTGCCAATACTGCATAAAAAGCTTTTGAGACATTCGCCGCTAAATTAATTTTAATATTGGTTGTTGTTTGGATTGCTTGCAGACGCACATCGTTTTGACTCTTGTTAGCTAAAAGCGCATCACGATTGAAGATATTCTGTGAAAGCGAAAACTGGGCGGCTGAAGTATTATCAACCCCTAATTTCACAGGATTTCCACCAATGATACTTGTCTGAACCAAAAAATTGTGCTGTAAATTGTAATTGAAATTAATTTGTGGATACCAATCAGCTAACTTACTCTTGATGGTATTTTCAACGATGCGTTGGTCGATGAGTGATTGTTGAATTTGTGGATGATTTAATATCGCATAATGAACTATATTTTCAAGTGTGGCATCATCTAACTTGGAGAATGCCCCAGATTTTTCTGACGAATATTGTTGAATAACCGCTTGGGAATATAGTTTCGAGGGAATTTTTAAAACCAATAACGTTGTCAAGAACATCATTGGTAGTATTTTCAAAGTCTGACTCATGAAAATTGACAGGTAAAGTTTAGTTGTTTTGAAAGAATATAAATGTGTGTTTTACATTATTTGGATAATAACGTGTTTAAATAACCTGTAAAAAATTATATTCGTTCACGATTTGAAAGAAATAGTCAATTTCGTTGTCTATTTCTTATAAAACAGGATTTTAACTATTTTTTCTTTAATATTTTCCACAAAAAATTCTAATACAACTTATTTTTTCTAAAAATAAATTCATTAATTATGCTGAAAAAAAGAGTCAAGTAACCACGCTCAATAAAAGTATTTTTTTTATATCTTCATAAATGCGTTACATCAAGTTCAACGAAGAAGAAATACAGTAACTCGCATCAATGGAGTTAGCTACGATTAGTCGACCTTTGCGAAATTGAGTAAGATGCCTTTTAATGTCTCATAAAGGACCAAAAGTAAAAGAGTTGTCCATTTATTTTGACTGTTCTCCGCTGCAATGCTGTCTCTAAAACAGTTTACGAATGGTTTGACTTATGCGACACAGTCGGCTGTATTACTATTTTATACAAATCAGGCATAGGTCGCAAAGCGAAACTAAAAGATATTTCATCAGAAATAATTGAAGAATTGGTCAAAAAATATCCTCGCAACTTAAAGAGAGTAATCGTTAAACTCATGGAGAATTATTCTCTAAAAATATCAATTAAAACCTTGCAGGGAGATTCTGTGGAGAAAAAATAAATACCAATGGTTAGAGTTTAATGCTTTTGTCATTTGATAACCTCAAAATGAATCTCAAAGCAATACTTGACAACGTGGATAAAAAATTTAACATTCAATTTACCTAACTACTTAAGAAGAAATACTCCTAAAATTTAACGGATAGCCTTTCAATTTTTCCATTCTATTATCTTCATTAAAGGATAGCTAATAACAGTTTTTGGCTTTGAGTTAATTAAACTTGTAGCGTTATGGGATTTCGTGTGATTATTTAGTGATGACTTTAGTATTTTTGCTAATAATCTAAAACATTATACTCATTACAAAATCCAAATACTCCGCTCTTAATGAAAACATCCCGTCGAGATTTCATGATAACAACTGGGCTTGGCTCAGTCAGTTTAGGACTTTTTAATTCTTTTGCTTCTTTTGGACAAACGAACCTCAACTTCCTTCGTAAAAGTCCTGAGTCGCAGGGTGTTTCATCAGCAGGAATATTAAATTTCATCAATGCTACTAAAGAATCGGGGTTAGAATGGCATAGTTTTATGTTGCTCAGACACGGAAATATTGTCGCAGAAGCGTGGTGGAAGCCTTTTAAATCAGATTATAAACACACATTATATTCGCTTTCAAAAAGTTTTACCAGTACAGCCATTGGATTTTTGGTACAAGAAGGTAAAATCAAGGTCGATGACCAAGTGATTAAGTTTTTTCCCGATGAGATGCCTTTATCGGCAAGTGATAATTTGGTGTCCATGGAAATCAAACATTTGCTGACCATGAATACGGGACACGATTCTGACACAATGCCCGTTTTACGACAAAATGAACCGCAATCTTGGGTAAAATCATTTTTAGAACACCCCGTTGTCCATCAACCTGGCTCTCATTTTCTCTACAATACAGGGGCTACTTATTTACTCGGAGCAATTCTTTACAAAATAACAGGGCAAACCTTAGAACAATACTTAGCTCCTCGTTTATTTAAACCATTAAATATTGTCGGTTATGATTGGGAAAAATCACCACAAGGGTTAAATACTGCGGGTTTTGGACTCAGAATAAAAACGGAGGACATTGCCAAATTTGGGCAATTTTATTTACAAAAAGGCAAATGGCAAGGCAAACAATTATTATCAGAAAGTTGGATAAATGAAGCCACCAGCAAACAAACCGAGTCGCAGTCGGGAGATAATGATTGGTCGCAGGGATATGGTTATCAGTTTTGGCGTTGTAAACCAGGTTTTTATCGGGGCGATGGTGCTTACGGTCAATTTTGTATGGTAATCCCCGAAAAAGATGCTGTTTTGGTGATGACTTGTGAAAGTTGGAATTTACAGAAAACAATGGACACCGCATATAATACCATTTTACCCGCTTTGATGAATGAAAAATTAAAGGAAAATCCAACGGATTTAGCAAGACTAAAAAAGGACATAAGTGAATTAAATTTACCTGTCGTCAAAATCTCTAAGACCTCCAATCTCTCCCAAAAATATAGTCACAAACAATTTAAAATTGATAAAAATAATTTTGGAGTTTCAGCTTTAGCATTAGATTTCGAGAAGGATTCGTGTATTTTAAAATTAACAACAACTGAAGGAATTAAAAAGATTATTTGCGGTTGGGAAAAATGGAATGTAAGCAATGAAACAGTCAAAAACATTTTCCCTGTAAAGTATAGAACCCATGTTCCATCAAAAATTGCGGCGACTGCCACTTGGATAACCGATAATACTTTGCAGATTGATTTGAAATTTGTGGAGGCGATTCACGGAGATAAACTCATCATTTCATTCAATGAAAATACGGTATCGGTTGCATTTTTAAATAGCATTTCTGAAAACACAAAAACGTTTCCCGAAGTAAGGGAAAATTTAACGGGCGTTTTGAAATCATAATAATAAACCATGACAAAAATTAGGACTAAACACTTATTTATCAACGGCTTAATCTGTCTATTAACGTACACTTCTTTCGGGCAAATTGACCAAAAGGCGACGAAAGAAACTAAAGCTCTCTACCAAAATCTTAAAAATATTTCTAAAACAAATATTCTTTTTGGACATCAACACGCCACCGAATACGGGCATGGTTGGTACGGAGACACCAATCGTTCCGACGTGAAATCGGTTTGTGGCTCGCATCCTGCCGTTATTGGCGTTGATTTCAGTGGTTTATCGGGCAGACCTAAAGATACCATTGAAAAAACGAAAGAATCTTTGAAGAAAAATATCGTCGATACGTACGAACGAGGCGGAGTTACAACGGTTGCTTGGCATTTTTCAAATCCTGCTTCAAAAGGAGGGTTTTATTGGAACGATACAATTTCTGCTCCCGCCATTTCACTCATCAAAAAAGGTGGCTCGCATCATAAGCAATACAAAGAAATTTTGAGAACAATTGGCAGTTTAGCCAATTCCGTAAAAGCAAAAAATGGCACGCTTGCTCCCATGATTTTTAGGCCTTTTCACGAATTTGACGGAGAATGGTTTTGGTGGGGAAAACCACATTGTAGCCGAGAAGATTTTATTGATGTTTGGCAATTTACAGTTTCGTATTTGAGGGATAGTTTAGGCGTTCACAATTTTATTTATGCCTTTTCTCCCGACAACAAATTCAACTCCGAATCTGAATTTTTGGAACGTTATCCGAGTGATAATTTCGTTGATTTAGTAGGCATGGATAATTATGGAGATTTCGGGAGAGACGGTAAATACAATTTAAAGTCAGGGGTAAAAAAACTCAAAATAATTTCAGATTATGCACTAAAAAACAACAAGTTAGCAGCTTTCACAGAAACTGGTTTAGAATCAATTCCAAATCAAACTTGGTGGACAGAAACCTTGTTAAAAACACTCAAATCTGAGCAATTACAATTGGCTTATGTATTAGTTTGGCGGAACGATAGTCGGAGTCAAACCCACTTTTATGCCCCGTACCCCGAACAAGTAAGCGTACCTGATTTCTTGAAATTTTATAATGACCCATTCACGCTTTTTGAGAAAGACTTAAAGGCAATTTACCTGCTTAAATAATCTGTTTTACCATGAGAAAATGTCTATTTTTATTCACCTTTTTACTTTTAGTTATTGCTGCAAAAGCTCAAAATACCGTTGGAATTTTTGAAAACCATACGGATATTGGCCCCATTTTGAACAATGGAAATGCCGTTTTTGATAATTCAACCCGTATTTATACGCTTACAGGTTCGGGAGAAAATATTTGGTTTAAAAAAGACGAATTACAATTTGCCTACAAGAAAATTAAAGGCGATTTTATCGTTACCACTCAAACAACTCTCATCGGAAAAGGCACCGACCCTCACCGAAAATCGGGTTGGATGATTCGTACTGGCACTGATACATCTGCCGCCATGGTTTGCCTAACTGTTCACGGGGATGGATTAACCGCTTTCCAATTTCGTAAGAAAAACGGTACGAATATCGAAGAAATCAAAATCCCAATGATTCAAGCCGATATTTTGCAAGTAGAACGCAGAGGCAGAAGTTATTTCGTTTCGGTTGCCAAATAGGGAAATCCATTTTGGACGGTAGAAGTACCCGATTTTGATTTTCCAGAAGAACTTTTCGTCGGACTTTTTGTTTGTTCACATAACAAGAATGTTACAGAACAGGCCTCATTTTCAAATACACGGATATTTACGGCTATTAAATAAAAAAATAAATGCGTAGCATCAAAAAAATACATACTGCCGAATCTCATCCAATTGCAGATTTAGTCACTTATTCACCACTACCGACGAGACAATTACAGCAAATTGACCCGTTTATTTTTCTGAACCATCACGGTTTTCAAGTTTATTCGTCCAATAACCGTGGCCTTCCTTTTGGACCTCACCCACATCGAGGCATGGAAACAGTCACTTTCATTATTGAAGGGGACATTATGCACAAAGATTCCGAAGGATTTCAAAGCATTATTTCGGCGGGTGGTATTCAATGGATGACTGCAGGAAGTGGATTATTACATTCAGAAGTTTCTTCTCCAGAATTCAAAAAGAATGGAGGGAATTTAGAAATTTTACAAATGTGGCTCAATTTACCCGCCCGTTTGAAAATGACAAAACCTCATTACAAGGGTTTACAGAAAGAAGATATTCCAAGTATAGCCATCAATGAAAAAGTAACGTTAAACTTAATTTCGGGTGATTTTGAAGGAAATAAAGGAGCATTTGAATCTTTGACAAATATCTTTTTAAGCACTATTTCCATCAATTCTGGTGGCGAAAGCAATTTCTCGGCACCCAATAATCATAATATATTTTTGTACCTTATCCGAGGGAATGTAAGTGTTAATGGTCAGGAAATCACCCAACGTCAATTAGTTGAATTTGATAATGACGATGATATTTTAAGCTTAAAAGCCAATACTGAAAGCCTCCTAATATTTGGTCACGCCAAACCTTTTAATGAGCCGATGGTAGCACAAGGACCATTTGTGATGAATACACAACAGGAAATTGCGGAAGCTTATCGTGATTTTCAATTAGGAAGATTTGGTATTTGGAAAGATTAAGTTTTTCCCAGCCTATAAGATTTCAAAATTTTATAGGTTGGGGAACCCCTGATTATCAACCATTAATAGTCCTAATTTATTCATTTATATCCTCTTCACGATTCTACTTTACGCCAAATCATTTCCCTTTCTTCCAAAAAAATCATTAAAAATTTGCAATAACTAAAAGCATTCAACATCTTTGTTTACAATTTAACCATTTGGTTAAATTTACTAGTTAAATCAAGTAGTTAAGAATGAAAGAAGAGGTTACAAATACTGAAGAAAAAATATTGGCTGCCGCCGAGATAATATTCTTGCAAGATGGATATAGTGGTTCACGAATGCAAGATATTGCCGATTTAGCGGGCATCAATAAAGCTTTACTTCACTATTATTTCCGTTCAAAAGACAAGTTATTCGAGTATATTTTTGATAAAAAAATAAGTTTGATGTTCCCAAAAATGGAGGAACTTTTTGATGAAAATAATTCATTTATTGAGATTTTATCAGGGTTTATTGAGAATTACATCAAATTATTAATGGCAAATCCATTTCTACCACTTTTTGTCATTACAACCATAAACAAATCCGATAGAGAGGATTTTCTGGAAAAACTTCCCATTTTTTTAAAGCGAAGATTAATGGAGTTTTATCAAAGAGATTTAGCTCTTGGAAAGGTCAGAAAACATCATCCAGCCCAATTAATTATTTCAGTTTTTGGTATGTGCGTATTTCCATTTATGGCAAAACCGATGCTGAAAAAAATGTCAAATATGAATGATGAGCAATTTCAAGAATTTATGAAAGAACGAATTCCAGAAGTACAAGGATATATAAAATTAATATTAGAACCATAATCATTAGATACTGATAATGAATAAGTTAAAACATATTTTCATCATAATAGTATTCTGTAACTTTTCTATTTCTGCCCAAACTACGCTACAATCTTGCATAGAATTGGCTGAAAAAAATAGTCCACAAGCACAACTTTTGCCCTTAGTGAAAGAAGCCGAAAACGTACAAATTGGAGCTTTGAACAAAAACTTGCTCCCTCAAGCTTCTTTGGGTGGACAAGCTACTTGGCAGTCTGCGGTAACGAGTTTACCGATTTCCTTACCCAATATTACCGTTCCGACTATTTCAAAAGACCAATACAAAGCAACCTTAGATTTAACACAAAATATTTGGGATGGCGGATTGACCAAAGGACAGAAAAAATTAGCCTCAGCTACGGCAAACACCGATTCGAGAAGTATTGAAAACAATATTTATCAATTGAAAGAACAAATTTCAAACCTTTATTTTGGGGTTTTATTAGCCGATAAACAGTTCGTAAATACGGAAATTACGAGAAATGACCTTGAAAGTCAGGCGAAAAAAATTCAAGCAAATTTGCAAAATGGAACCGCTATCAAAGGCAATGTTTTGATGATTGAAGCTCGTTTGATTGAACTAAAACAAATCCAAAGAGAAATTAAAAGTAGAAAATTAGCGGCTTTGAAAGGGCTTTCTATCTTAACAGGAAAAGAGTTTTCAGAAAACATGATTTTAGAAACGCCTCAAATTCAAGCACTTGAAGAAAGTAATATTGACCGACCAGAACTAAAATTATTTGATGCTCAGAAAGATTTATCAGAAGCTAATAAATCGCTTATCAGAGCAAAATATTCTCCAAAGGTTAATTTATTTGCGACTGGTGGGTACGGCAGACCTGGCTTAAATTTCCTTTCTCCCGACTTTAGCACCTACTTTATTGGCGGATTAGCGTTCAAAATTCCGTTGTCACATTTATATCTGAAAACACAAAATTCAGATTTGCGACAATTGGATATTAATAAAGAGAAAATTGACCGTCAAAAAGAGCTTTTCTTACAGCAAACAAATTTGAAATTGGCTTCACAAAATGAAGAGGTAGCAAAATTACAAGACCAAATTAAAGAAGATGCCCGATTGATTGAGATTAGAGAATATATAAAAAAAACGGCTGAAAATAAACTCGAAAATGGCATAATTACCGTCAGCGATTATATTACCGAAGTGGATAATGAATCAATGTCAAAACAGAATTTAAGTTTACATCAAGTTCAATTACTGCAAGTTATCAACAGTATAAAAATTACAAAAGGCAAGTTTTAATTAGAGGTTAGGGCTTAGTAAAACTACTTCGTGGCAAAAAACATAAAATCAACCATTTATAGCAATGAAAAAATCATACAAAATATATTTATTATCAGCATTTATTGTAGGCTTGTCAGCTTGTAATTCTTCAAAAAATAACTTTGATGCAACAGGCGTTTTTGAGGCCGATGAAGTTATCGTTTCGGCAGAATCGAGTGGAAAACTGCTAAATTTTAATATTTCAGAAGGTGATAATTTGAAAATTGGACAAGAAATTGGTTCGGTAGATTGTCAAAATATTGGCTTACAGAAGGCACAAGTTCAAGCGAGTATTGAGGCTTTGAAACTAAAACAAAATAATGCTTCGCCACAAATTGAGATTTTAGCCAAGCAAATGGATAGTCAAAAATCGGTAATGGCTACCCAAAAAGAGCAATTAACGGTTTTAGAAAAAGAACGTAAAAGAATCCAAAATTTAGTAAATGCCGAAGCCGTTCCGACTAAGCAATTAGATGATATTGTTGGACAAATCGACATTTTGAAGCGTCAAATGGAAAGTACCCAAAGTCAATTGGCGGTAATTACGCAACAAATTACTTCGCAAAAAGAGCAGGTAAATATCCAAAATAAGGGAATTTTGAGCGAAACACAACCTTTACAAGTGCGAGTTTCTCAAATTGAAGAACAGTTGGGGCATTGCAAAATTACCAATCCAATTGATGGAACGGTTTTGGTAAAATACGCTGAAGCTCAAGAAATTACGGGCATGGGCAAGCCACTTTACAAAATTGCTAATTTGGAAACCATGACGCTTCGTGCGTACATCGCAGGCACGCAATTGGGGCAAGTCAAAGTAAATCAACAAGTTAAGGTTTTTATTGATAATGGAAAAGACGGTTCATACAAAGAAATGACAGGAACTATTTCATGGATTTCGAGTAAATCAGAATTTACGCCAAAAACCATTCAAACCAAAGACGAAAGAGCTAATTTGGTTTACGCTACCAAAATCAAAGTGAAAAACGATGGTTTTATTAAGATTGGAATGTACGGAGAAGTGAAGTTTTAGATTTCAAAATCACTCATTCACCATTCACTCAATCAACAATTCTTAAAATGGCAGAAGTTATCATTCAAAATATCACCAAAACCTACGAAAAAGGGGCAGTAAAAGCACTTGATGACGTAAGTTTTACCGTAAAATCTGGTGAACTCTTCGGACTGATTGGTGCTGACGGAGCGGGTAAAACCAGCCTTTTTCGGATTCTGACCACGCTGTTAATTCCTGATAGTGGCAAAGCAAGTGTTGCGGGTTTTGATGTGGTGAAAGATTTCAAAAAAATCAGACAAATTGTGGGCTATATGCCTGGGAAATTTTCTTTGTACCAAGACCTCAGCATTGAAGAAAATCTCAATTTTTTCGCTACCGTTTTTGGAACAACCGTTGAAGAAAATTACGAATTGATTCGGGAGATTTACGTACAAATTGAGCCTTTCAAAAAACGTTTGGCAGGACAACTTTCGGGAGGAATGAAGCAAAAATTGGCTTTGTGCTGTGCTTTAATTCACGAACCTAAAGTTTTGTTTTTGGACGAACCCACCACAGGCGTTGACCCAGTTTCGAGAAAAGAGTTTTGGGAAATGTTGGGCAGATTGAAGGAACGTGGAATTACCATTATGGTTTCAACGCCATACATGGACGAAGCCAAACTTTGCGACAGAATAGCTTTGATTCAAAACAGTAAAATATTGGACATTGATACCTTAGAAGGCATTTTGAGTAAAAACAAACAAAATTTATTTGCCGTAAATAGTGATAAAATGTATCAATTATTAAAAGATTTACGAGCCTATCCCGATACAATTTCTTGCTTTGCCTTCGGTCAAAAACACCATTTACAGCTCAAATCGGGTGAAAATAGTTTGAAATCACTCTTACCCTATCTCGAACAAAAAGGACATACGAATATTTCCATCAAAGCCATCAGTCCTGATATTGAAGATACTTTTATAAAATTAATGCAAGATGCTTAGCCAAGAAATCGTCATAAAAACCCACAATCTCACCAAATCTTTCGGAGATTTTACCGCCGTAAATGCCATTACTTTTGAAGTAAAGGCAGGAGAAATTTTTGGTTTTTTAGGAGCAAACGGGGCAGGTAAAACCACTGCCATGCGAATTTTATGCGGTTTGCTCTCCCCTACTTCTGGCGAAGCAATGGTGGCAGGTTTTGATGTTTACAGAGAAAATGAATCCATCAAAAAACATATTGGCTACATGAGTCAGAAGTTTTCTTTGTACGAAAACTTGACTGTGCGTGAAAATATTGAATTTTTCGGTGGCATTTACGGACTTTCTCGGAAGGAATTAAAAGAAAAAGGAAACGATTTAATTCAACGGCTCGGCATGGAAAAAGAAGCAGAAAAATTAGTTGGTTCGTTACCTTTGGGTTGGAAACAAAAGATTTCATTTTCAACCGCCATTTTACACCAACCTAAAATCGTTTTTTTGGATGAACCGACTGGTGGCGTTGACCCCATAACGAGACGACAATTTTGGGATATGATTTACGAAGCCACCGATTCAGGAATCACCGTTTTTGTAACCACACACTACATGGATGAAGCCGAATATTGCAACCGAGTATCTATAATGGTGGACGGAAGTATCTCAGCTTTGGACACGCCCAATAATTTGAAACACCAATTTGACACCGATTCTATGGAAGGCGTTTTCTTGAAATTGGCAAGACAAGCGAAGCGGGGAGAATAATCATTAACCGCAAGGATACAAAGACGCTACTTTTGAAAGTAGTGAAAAATAGAAGACACTTAGCGTCCTTGCGGTAAATCAACAAAATCATGAAACTATTTTTCGCATTTATCCGCAAGGAATTTTGGCACGTACTTCGGGATACTCGCAGTTTAATTATTCTGTTAGGTTTGCCCGTGATGATGATGCTTTTGTTTGGTTTTGCGTTATCCAATGAGGTAAAAAACTCAAATATTGGCATTTTAGACCTTTCTCACGATGAAAGTACGATTCTACTCACTAATAGATTTGACCAAAGTCGGTACTTTTCTGTTACGCAAAAACTAAGCAGAGAAAGTGAAATTGGGGAAGCCTTTCGTAAAAACGAGTTACGAATGGTGATTATTTTCCCACCCAATTTTCAAGAAAATCTTTCGCATAATAAACAAGCTCAAATACGATTTATTGGCGATGCTACCGACCCAAATACGTCCAATATTATGATAAATTATGCTTCGGCAATTATCAGAGATTATCAAAATGAGATTTTGGGCGAGCAGAAACTACCGTATAGAATTGAATTAGAAAGCAGTATGTTGTACAACCCAAAATTGAGTAGTGCTTTCAATTTTGTACCTGGCGTAATGACCTTGATTTTGATGCTTTTGGGAGCAATGATGACCTCCGTTTCTATCGTAAAAGAGAAAGAAAAAGGCACAATGGAAATTCTATTGGTATCACCGATGCGACCAATTATGGTAGTTATTACCAAAGCAATTCCTTATTTATTGCTCTGTTTTGTGGACGTTTTACTGATTTTACTCTTAGCATACACGGTGCTTGATATGCCCATGCGAGGGAATATAGGCTTACTTTTGGCAGAAAGTATTTTGTTTATTTTCACCACTTTGTCTTTAGGTTTATTGATTTCAAACTTGGTCGATACCCAGCAAGTTGCCATGTTTATTTCATTGGTAGGTTTATTAATGCCCGCCTTGATTTTCAGCGGATTTATGTTTCCCTTAGAAAATATGCCATTACCCATGCAAATCATGAGCAATATCGTACCAACCAAGTGGTTTTACAGCATTGTCAGTACCATTATGGTGAAAGGTCTGGGATTTGAATACGTGTGGAAACAGACACTCATTTTAGTTGGAATGACGGTATTTTATTTAACGATAGCACTAAAGAAATTTAAAATACGGTTAGAATAGTCAAGTGACTTGTGAATAACATACAAATTCACAACGCTAAATCTCACAATTCACAACTATCAAAACGCTATGAGAAACTTATCATTCATTTTACAGAAAGAATTTAGACAAATATTTCGGGATAAAACTATCTTGCGAATGATGTTTATGATGCCCATAATTCAATTAATTCTGATTCCATTAGCGGCTGATTATGAAATTAAACACCTATCAATCAGTGTAATAGACCAAGACCATTCGAGTTATTCGAGAAGATTAGTTTCTAAACTTACCTCTTCGGATTATTTCCGATTGGTGCAGTATGATAATGATTATTCAAAAGCTTTAGACAACGTTGGAAAAGGAAAATCGGACTTAGTTTTAACAATTCCTGCCCATTTTGAAAGAGATTTAATCAAAGAAAACGCAGCCAAATTAGCCTTAGCCGCTGATGCATCCAATAACGTAAAAGCGGGACTTGGCTCGTCGTATGCCGTGCAAATGATTGCTGATTTCAACAATGAAATTCGGGAAGAATGGATTCAACTACCCAAGTTTGTGGATATGCCCCAAATTCAAATAACCACCGCCAATTGGTACAATCCCCACATTGATTACCACCTGTTTATGGTTCCTGGTATTTTGGCGATTTTAGTAACGATGGTCGGTAGTTTTTTAGCAAGTTTAAATATTGTTTCTGAAAAAGAAAAAGGAACAATTGAGCAAATAAACGTTACGCCAATTAAAAAATATGAATTTATTTTGGGCAAATTAATCCCCTTCTGGATTCTTGGAATGATAACCATGACTATTGGAATGGCAATTGCTTTTATCATTTTTAAAATCATCCCAAATGGCTCGTATTTAACCATTTACTTATTTTCAGCCGTTTATTTATTAGCAGTTTTAGGCATTGGTTTACTCATCAGCACCGTTTCTGATTCTCAACAACAAGCCACGCTTTTTGCCTTTTTCTTCATGATGATTTTTGTATTGATGAGCGGCCTTTACACTCCCATTGAAAGTATGCCCGACTGGGCGAAATACATCGCTTATGGCAATCCGCCGATGTATTTTGTAAAAGTTATCAGAGCTGTTTTCATTAAAGGAAGTTCATTTTCAGATTTATTTCCTGACTTTCTGAAAATCATAGGGTTTGCCATTTTCTTCAATGGTTTGGCCATTTTCAACTATCGAAAAAGAAGTGCCTAAGGTTTGTTGAACCACATTTTTGGGTAAAGTGCCAAGAGATTATATCTTTGTACTTTACCTAAGAAATTTCAACAAACATCAACATGAAAAAACTACTCTTTTTATTGGTCATCAGTGTTTTATCGTTCACGATAAATGCCCAAATGATGTCAACTGCACAGCAAGATTCCGCTTTCATTCGTGAAAATTATGTAAAATCACAAGTGCAAATTGCTATGCGTGATGGCGTAAAATTATTTGCGAATATCTACACGCCAAAAGATGCATCCCCTACCAATAAATATCCAATCGTGATGCAACGAACTTGCTACGATGTTGCTCCCTACGGCAAAGATGATTACCCTCAAATGTTGTATTACTCACGCTATATGATGCGAGAAAAATTCATTTTTGTCAACCAAGATGTACGTGGACGATGGATGTCGGAAGGAACTTGGACGAATATGACTCCGCAAGTTATCAGCAAAACCAAGAAAACTGACATTGATGAATCAACTGATACTTACGATACCATTGATTGGTTAGTCAAAAATACCCCCAATAATAACGGTCGTGTTGGTCAATATGGAATATCATATCCAGGATTTTATACCGTTGCAGGAGCTTTATCGGGTCATCCAGCTCTCAAAGCAGCTTCTCCTCAAGCACCAGTTTCCGATTTTTTCTTTGAAGATTTTCACCACAACGGAGCCTTTACAGTTGGCTACGGTCTAACATTTCCTGTTTTTGGTGTGCAGCATCCAAAACCAACGCCTGATTCTTGGTACGATGATAAATTTCCAGTCATTAAAACTGCCGATGGTTTTGAGTGGTATAAAACAATGACTCCTTTAAAGAATTTCACTAAAGTATACGGCGATAATTTCTTTTGGCAAGAACACACAGAACACCCCAATTATGATGATTTTTGGCAAAAGCGTAGTATTATTCCTCATTTGAAAAACGTTAAAAATCTCCCTGCTATGATGGTTGTGGGCGGTTGGTTTGATGCCGAAGATTTACCAGGGCCTTTGAATGTTTACAAAAATATTGAGAAAAATAACGCTAATGTTTACAATACCTTAGTGATGGGACCTTTCGGACATGGTGATTGGGCTCGTGAGCGAGGGCATCATTTTCACTCAAATATTTACTTTGGTGACAGCGTTGCTACCTATTTTCAAAAAAATATGGAGCTAAAATTCTTCAAACATTTTTTGAAAGAATCAGGCGATGGCAAAACGGGTTTACCCGAAGCATTTTTGTTTGATACAGGCAAAAAAGAATGGCGTGAATTTTCAGAATATCCCGTAAAAACTGCTCAAAAAGTAGATTTTTACTTAAATTCAAATGGGAAAATTTCAACTGGAACGGCAGGAAATGGCTTTAGTGAATATGTTTCTGACCCATCAAAACCGGTTCCATACACTGAAGACCCAAAACAAATTTTAGGGTTTTCACCAAGAAATTACATGAGCGAAGACCAACGTTTTGCGGGTAGAAGAACCGATGTTTTGACTTTTGAAACTGACATTTTAACGGAAGATATGACACTCGGTGGAGAAATTATGGCAAATCTTAAAATCTCAACTACGGGAACAGATGCAGATTTCTTCGTAAAATTAATCGACGTTTATCCTGGAGATGAAAAAAATAGTCCGTACACGCCAAAACATATTACCTTAGGAGGTTATCAGCAAATGGTTCGTAGTGAAATCATGCGTTCACGTTTTAGAAATTCATTTTCAAAGCCAGAACCATTAGTTGCTAATCAACAAACTGACGTAAATTTCCGCTTGCAAGATGTTTTACACACTTTTAAAAAAGGGCATAAAATCATGATTCAAGTGCAATCAACGGCTTATCCATTGTTTGATATTAATCCACAAAAATACGTTGAAAATATCTATAAAGCCGATGAAAGTGATTTTCAGAAAGCAACGCAACGAGTGTACGCTGAAAGTAAAATTTCAGTAGAAGTTTTGAAGTAAAATAGCATTTTAATTCCTAACATAATGGTGACGAAATTATTCCTTTTAAGCATTTTCAAAATAGTACTATTACAAGTACAAACGCCAGACTCGATACGGGTAGTTTCGACCAAAGAATTAATCCAAAAAAGGATTGATTCTTTGGCGAAGTCGCCATTTTTAGAAAATGGTTTTGTCGGAATAAGTATCAAATCGGTAAATTCCGACCAAAATATTGTCGAATATAATCCCAAGAAAAGCCTCGCTCCCGCTTCGACGATGAAACTAATTTCTTCGGCAACTGCTTTGATGAGCTTAGGAGAAAAATTCACCTATTCAACTACCTTAGAATACAGCGGAGAAATTAAAGATTCTGTGCTGACTGGAAATGTCATTATTAAAGGTTCAGGAGACCCATCTTTAGGCAGTTGGCGTTTCAAAAATCAACCCGATTATAAACAACTCACTGATTTATGGGCGAAAAAAATAAAGAATTTAGGCATCAAAGAAATAAAAGGAAGAGTCTTTGGTGATAGCAGTTTTTTTGACGAAAATGTCATTGCCGATTCCTGGACTTGGGGTGATATTGGGAATTATTACGGGGCGGGTGCGTATGGTTTAAATATGAACGAAAACTTGTATTGGGCAACATTTAACCCCGCCAAATACATGGAAAATGCTCCTTTGATAAAAACTTCTCCCGACTTACCTTATTACCAAAAAATCAACCGTATTTTGACTGATAAAGCAGGAACTGGCGACCAAGTTAATATTTACTCAACGCCATATCAGGATATTTTAGTGATGGAAGGTTTTGTTCCTGCGGGCGATAATTTTTCGGTAAAAGGCTCAATTCCTGACCCTGCCCTATTTTCTGCATATTTCTTACACAAAAAATTAGAAGAATTAAACATTAAAATTTCAGATTCGCCATTGTCGTTTTTAGAAGCCAATAAGAAAAATATAGCCTTCACAAAACCTTCACAAACTACGCCAATTGATACTTTATTATCACCAACCTTGCGAGAATTAGCCCGTGAATGTAACTTTCAGAGTATCAATTTGTACGCAGAAGCTTTTTTAAAAACGCCGTCTATTTTACTGAATTTAGGCAGTACACCCGATGCCGCCGTGAAAGGATTAAAACAAATTTGGCTAACTAAAGGTGTAAAATCAGAGGGCTTAAAAATGAAAGATGGTAGCGGACTTTCTCCTTCCAACGGCATTACGCCCAATAATATGACGGATGTATTGAAAACGATGTTTTTAGAGCAATCTTTTGACGCATTTTACGAATCTATTCCCATTGTGGGGATTTCGGGAACAGTTGCAAATTTGGGTAAAAAATCAAAAGCAGTTGGAAATGTTCGGGCAAAAAGTGGTTCAATTGATGGCGTAAGAGCTTTTGCGGGTTATTTTACCGCCAAAAATGGAGAAATGATGTGCTTTTCAATGATGTTCAATAAATATAATTCTGACTACGGTTCAGCTACTCGTGAGTTGGAGAAATTAATGATTATGATGGTTGAGTTATAAGATTTCAACCATCTTTTTATTTTAACAATACCTTCAACCTTCTCATAATATCCAATTAAGGAATGTGATATCAAACGTGAAAGGGAATTATCTTTACGCATCAAACCCAAAGATTTCGCCTTTAAAATTACTCTTTCTTATAATCCGCTTCTCTATCAAAACATAAATATTCCACGGGTAAAGTTCAAATTTATTTGTCTCGACCTAAAAAAGACTCGTGAATTTAGAATCACGAGTCTTTTGCAATGAATATGCTATAAATTCTATCGAGTAATCTCAAGAATTTCAAATTCTAATTTACCAGCAGGAGCAGTAATTTCAGCGGTATCACCTACTGATTTTCCAAAAAGCCCTCTTCCAAATGGTGATGAATTAGAGATTTTACCCGCTTTCAAATCGGCTTCTTCTTCCGAAACGATGGTGTAAACCACTTCCATGCCGTTTTTCTTGTTTTTTATTTTTACTTTAGATAAAATTGAAACTTTAGATGTGTCGATATGAGCATCATCTAAAACTCTTGCATTGGCAACAATCTCTTTCATCTTAGAAATTTTCATTTCCATTAAGCCCTGAGCATCCTTTGCGGCGTCATACTCAGCATTTTCACTGAGGTCACCTTTATCTCGTGCTTCTGCAATCTGATTAGCCATATCTGCACGGCCTTGACTTGTAAGGTATTGTAATTCAGCCTTTAATTCGTCAAATTTTTCTTGTGTATAATATTGAAATTTTGCCATGATTATTTTAGTTATCGGTTGTCGGTACTGTGGCGAGCCACGGTCAGTATTTAAGATAATGGAAAAAAAAAATACTGACAACATTGCCAGCAAGTGTTTTATCAAATTCATTTACAAACAAAAAGAACGGCTTTTGACCGTTCTACAAGATTTTTTATGACCTTTGCAGAAACATCAATTTATAGAAAATTTTGTCTGTTTTTGTTCTTGCTTCATTTGTTGTAATAATTAGAAGGACAAAAATACAAAAACGATTAAGTAATTCAAAGATTTTTTTGTTTGAAAAAGAGTTTACAAGTTATTTTCAAAAGAAATCTTCATTTTTCAATCGACAAAACCAATAATATACTAAACGAAAAGTGGTTTGTAACTTTTGGCATATCTAAAGTTTTAGACCCGAACCACAATTCCCAAAGTATAAATAACAAAACTTCAATGAGAATAATTTTTATGGGTACTCCCGACTTTGCGGTTGAGAGTTTGAGAATTCTGGTAGAAAATAATTATAATGTTGTTGCGGTAATTACTGCCCCCGATAAACCCGTCGGGCGAGGACAAAAATTGGGCGTATCTCCAGTCAAGGAATATGTTTTAGAAAATGCACCACACATTCCTCTTTTACAACCCGAAAAGCTAAAAAACCCAGACTTTTTGGAAGAATTACGTGCTTATCAAGCTGATTTGCAAATCGTTGTGGCGTTTAGAATGTTACCCGAAGTTGTTTGGGATATGCCAGCCTTGGGAACTTTCAATTTACATGGATCATTATTGCCCCAATACCGTGGAGCTGCTCCGATAAATTGGGCAATTATAAATGGTGAAACTGAAACTGGTGTTACCACTTTCTTCTTGAAACATGAAATTGATACGGGTTCGGTAATTTTTCAAGAAAAAGAACCCATTTCCCTGGCTGATAATGTTGGAGATGTTTATGTTCGCTTAATGCACCGAGGAGCAAGATTGGTCTTAAAAACTGTTCAAGCGATTGAAACGGGAAGTTATCCGCAAGAACCACAAGACGAATCTGGCGAGATACACCACGCTCCTAAAATTTTCAAGGAAACTTGCCAAATTGATTGGAATCAGCCCGTGAAGAAAATTTATGATTTCATTCGTGGGCTTTCTCCATATCCTGTGGCTTGGACGATATTAAATGATAAAACTTGTCGGATTTATCAAGCTTCAATATTACCATTATCGGAATTACCATCGTCTGTATCTCCACAGACGACAACGCCAACCATTGGTTCATATTCAACCGATGGCAAAAAATATCTTCATTATCAGTGTACCGATGGAATTTTGTCCATTGAAAATCTTCAATTAGAAGGGAAAAAACGTATGGGAACTGAGGAATTTTTAAGAGGTTATAGATTATAATAGTTAAAAGTAATTTGTGAGTTGAGAATTATTCCACTCGCAAATTAACTAATTCACCACTCACGCAATCACAAAAATAAAATGGCAGCTCAATTTTTCTCAAAACGTAATTTGCAATTTTTGTTGTACGAAGTATTCAACGCTGAGTCTCTGACGAAATATCCTTATTTTCAAGACCACTCCCAAGAAACTTTTGATATGGTTTTGGATTCAGCAGAGCAGATTTCGGAAAAATTATTGAAACCACTCTTAACGGAGATGGATAGAAAAGAGCCGCAGTTAGTTGATGGGAAAATTAGAATCCACGAAGGAATGTCTCCGATTTTGAAAAAATTCGGAGAAGATGGCTGGATAAATGCTGGTTTTAGTTACGAGGAAGGTGGGCAACAAATTCCTTCAACCATATTAAGCTCCGCAGCTTTTATTTTTCAGGCGGCCAATTATTCTTCTTCTGTTTTTCCATTTCTCACTTCTGGAGCCGCCAATTTAATTCGGAGTTTTGGTTCGGAAGCATTGAAAGAAAAATTTACGCCTAATATGTACTCGGGCGTTTGGCAAGGTACAATGGCATTGACCGAACCCGATGCAGGAAGTTCCCTTTCTGACATTTCCACTACCGCAGAAGCAACTGAAAATGAGGGTATTTATCAGATAAGAGGACAAAAAATATACATTTCAGCGGGTGACCACGACGGTTGTGAAAACTTCGTTCATTTAATGCTTGCTAAAATAAAAGGTGGACCAGCAGGAGCAAAAGGAATTTCGTTATTTGTTGTGCCTCAAAAAAGATTTAAAGATAATAATGAGCATCAAACGCTTGAAGGCAACGATGTAATTACGGCAGGAATTTACCATAAAATGGGTTATAAAGGAGCTCCAATTGCTCATTTGATGGTTGGTTCTAATGATAATACTTTGGGTTATTTAGTTGGCGAACCTCACAAAGGGCTAACCTACATGTTCCAAATGATGAATGAAGCACGTATCGGCGTGGGGATGAACGCCACTGCAATCGGAACTGCTGCCTATTATGCTTCACTTGAATACGCCAAAGAACGTCCGCAGGGAAGAATTATTTCGGATAAAGATATTTCAAAACCGCAAATTCCTATTATTCGCCATGCAGATGTAAAACGAATGTTATTGTTTCAAAAATCAGTGGTGGAAGGTTCTTTATCGCTCTTGATACAATGCTCGATGTACGCAGATTTAGCGTCTGTTACCGAAGGAGAAGAAAAAGACAATTATCATTTATTATTGGATTTACTTACGCCAATTGCCAAATCTTATCCTTCTGAAATGTGTTGCTTGACAACCTCTGCCGCCGTACAAATTTTGGGTGGAGCAGGTTATACAACCGATTTTCCAGTGGAGCAGTTTTATCGTGAAGCACGTATTCACCCAATTCACGAAGGAACTACGGGTATTCACGGATTAGATTTATTAGGCCGAAAAATTATCATAAAAAATGGAAAATCGCTTCAATTATTAGTCGCTGAAATCCTAAAAACAATTGAAAAAGCAGAATCAATCGAAAAATTAAAACCTTTTAGTGAAAAACTAAAAATCTATTTGAGCAAAACCGATGCTGTTATTAAACACCTTTTAAGTTTAGCCGGCAACGATTTGGAAGTATTTTTATCTGATGCAACTTTGTTCTTAGAGCTATTCGGAATCATTACTATTTCGTGGCAATGGCTGATTCAAGCTATCGAAGCAGTCGAAGCTTTAGTACCAGGTACAACAGGCGATGATATAGATTTTTATCAGGGAAAACTTTATACAATTCGGTATTTTTACGAGTATGAATTGGTAAAAATTGACTCATTAATGAAGCGTTTAATGAGTTGTGATAATGTTACCGTTGAAATGCAGGCAAATTGGTTTTAGACAAAAGAAGGCTTCGTTTTTCAACGAAGCCTTCTTTAAAATGATTTGACAAGACAGTTGATAAATCTGTTCTACCCAAAGAGCAAAAATCATTAATCCAATTTCAAGACTGCCATAAATGCCGCTTGGGGAATTTCTACGTTTCCAACTTGACGCATTCGTTTTTTACCTTTCTTCTGCTTATCCAATAATTTACGTTTACGAGAAATATCACCACCGTAACATTTGGCGGTAACGTCTTTACGTAAAGCTTTTACAGTTTCTCTGGCAATAATTTTTTGACCAATCGCCGCTTGAATCGCAATATCAAATTGTTGTCTTGGTAGTAATTCACGCAATTTTTCACAAAGACGTTTTCCCCATTCATAAGCCTTATCACGGTGAACAATTGCCGATAAAGCATCGACTTTCTCACCATTTAGCATTACATCCAACTTCACCATATCGCCTTGTTCGTAATTCTTGTATTCGTAGTCCAACGAGGCGTAACCACGAGAAATTGTCTTTAATTTATCGAAGAAATCAAATACAACTTCCGACAATGGCAAATCAAATGACAATTCAACTCGGTCTGAAGTCAGATAAATTTGGTTTTTCAAATCCCCTCTTTTATCTAAACACAACTTCATAATTGCCCCAACATAATCAGATTTCGTTATAATTTGAGCCTTAATAATTGGTTCTTCAACGTAATCAATTAAGTTTGGTTCTGGTAATTCTGACGGAGCGGAAACCCACAATTCAGTACCATCGGTCAATTTAACGTTAAATTTCACCGAAGGAACCGTTGTGATAACCGTCATGTTAAATTCACGTTCCAAACGCTCCTGCACGATTTCCATGTGTAGCATTCCCAAGAATCCACAACGGAAACCAAAGCCTAAAGCCATTGATGTTTCAGGTTCCCAAACTAAAGAAGCATCGTTCAATTGAAGCTTCCCCATAGCATCTCTCAAGTCCTCAAATTCAGTAGTTTCTACTGGATAAATACCCGCAAAAACCATTGGTTTTACTTCTGAAAAACCTTGAATGAAATCTTTACAAGGACGGTCACGGTGAGTAATGGTATCTCCAACTTTTACTTCCTTCGCTTCCTTAATTCCAGAAATCAAATAACCTACATCACCTGCTTTGATAGAATTTTTAGGTTCTTTT
>JAZKDE010000059.1:28837-34547 GCA_040387735.1 Bacteroidota bacterium | reverse complement strand
AACGTAAAGTTCCAATTTCATCGGCGAAATATTCTTTCCCCGTCGCTACGAATTTAACTTTATCACCTTTCTTAATTTCACCGTTGAAAACTCTAAACATTACCTCAATTCCTCGGTATGAATTAAATTCAGAGTCAAAGATAAGTGCTTGTAATTCAGCTTCTGGGTCACCAGTTGGAGCGGGAATTCTGTCAATAACAGCTTCTAAAATATCTTCAATTCCGATACCTTCTTTACCCGACGCATGAATAATTGAATCACGGTCGCAACCCAATAAATCAACAATTTGGTCTTTTACTTCCTCTGGCATTGCCCCAGGAAGGTCAATTTTATTCAATACTGGAATAATCTCTAAGTCATGCCCAAGAGCCAAGAAAAGGTTTGAAATCGTCTGAGCTTCAATACCTTGTGCCGCATCAACAATTAATAAAGCACCTTCACAAGCGGCAATAGAACGAGAAACTTCATACGAAAAATCTACGTGTCCAGGCGTATCAATCAAGTTAAAAACAAAGTCTTGCCCACGAGAATGATAGTTCATCTGAATAGCGTGCGACTTGATAGTTATACCTCTTTCACGTTCCAAATCCATGTCATCAAGAAACTGAGCCTGCATATTACGTTTAGAAACGGTTTCAGTAAACTCAATTAATCGGTCAGCCAATGTACTTTTCCCATGGTCAATATGTGCAATGATGCAAAAATTACGAATGTTTTTCACGTTATTTATTTTATGGTATAAATGTATTAATAGATTCCGTATATATTTTCATATATTTTATCTATATCATATACTCAGTACAAAATTACTGCCTTAAATTTGAATAATATAATTGAAAGGTTCAAAAGTCAGAATTAATTTAGAATTTATAGTAACACCCCAAATCAAACGCAACTAACCAATTTTAATAATTCCGCTATACAAATGAATATTTTTTTAGAATTAACGCTATTCAGAGCCAAAATAAAAAGTTTTGGAGCCATTCCCACCGACGAAGATATTGCTTTAATGCTTCCTATTTTGAAAGAAAAGACCTTTAAAAAAGGTGAAATTATTCTCAAAGCTGGAGAAATTTGCTCTGAAGCCTACTATATAACGAAAGGTTTGATGAGATGTTTCCACCAAATGCCGAATGATACGCAAAAAACTTACGTCATATCCTGCGAACACAATCTATTTACCGAGCATTCCAGTTTTATTTCCCAAAGACCATCTTTAGACTACATTGAAGCCTTAGAAGACACAAATGTTATGTATTTCAATTACGATGATTTGATGGCATTGTACAAAAAATCCCACGAATGGGAATCATTTGGGCGAAAAATTAGTGACATAAATTTTATTGCTGCCAAAAATCGTTTGCATACATTAATGAACGATGATGCGGCCACCAGATACCGTAAATTCTTGGAATCCTATAAAGATTCAATTCATCGCATTCCGCAAAATGTTATCGCCTCATATTTAGGCATAACTCCCCAATCATTAAGTCGATTAAAAAGAGAAATAGACGGAAACTAAATTTGATTTGCGTGGTTATAAGGTTGATAATTCATGAAACCAATCTTAATTAATAATGCCACGCAGATTATCCTTACTTTTAATTGCTGTATTGATTTTTACGAGTCTCACGGTTGATACCAATTTCAATCGGCAACTACAGCCTTTATTAAATATTAGCTATGTTTTAAAATCAGTACAATCTCTTGAAAAACAAATAATCGCCAAAGATAAAAACCTTCAAAAAACTGCTTTCAAAAACTTACAAAAGCAATTTTTGAAGGTTTCTTGGCTATTGCCAAAGTATTTTTCGGTACACGAAATGGAACAACTCAATAACTCAAAATATTGGGTACTGAATGATAATATTGAAAAAAATAATTATTCAGAGGCGGGTGCCTTTCAAATTTTGGAGAAACGTATTATTAGTCAAAAATCAGATTGCCAAAAAGAGCTCCTTGCCATCGGAATCATCAAAAAAAGCCTCTTAAAGTTACATGATAAAATCACCCAACAACCTATTAAAAGTGAAGATTATTTCCCATTAATTTATATTGCTTTACAAACACAATATTTATTACAACTCACTGGCTACGAAGATCTTAACTCCAGCAATACAATTCCAAAAGTAGAAGCCTCTTTACTGTTTTTTCAAACATTACCCATCTCCCAAGACCTAAAAAATCAACTTAATAATCTTTCAAAGGCTCTAAAAAACAGACCTTTTGAAAACTTGAATCGTTGGGATTTATACCAAGATTATTACAAACCAATTCTTGCAGACTTAAAGGAAAAATTCACTCATAATGTTCCAACATATCTTTCTGAAAAAAGCGGACAAAATTTCGACAAAAATGACCTTTTTTCTGAGAATTTTCTAAATCCACGATTTTACCTTCATGATACTTTACAAACGGATTCCCAAACGATTAATTTAGGAAAAATTCTCTTTTTTGAGCCTTTACTTTCTGCCAATAATAAACGAGCTTGTGCCTCGTGCCACAAGCCACAAAAAGCATTTTCCGACGGGCGACAAACGAGTATTGCGTTTAATATTTCAGAGAAATTAACACGAAACTCACCAACCTTATTCAATTCGGTTTTTAATCAATATTTTAGCCATGATTTAGCAAAAAAAACACTTGAAAAACAAATACTTTTTGTGGTTCATAGCCCTAAAGAATTCAATAGTAATCTTTCAGAAAGCGTAGAAAAACTTAGTAAATCATCGGAATATCAAGTACTATTCAAGAAGTCATTCCCCCAAAAACCAATCATTGACTCCACCAATATTTTAAAAGCCTTAGTCAGTTATATCGCTACGCTGAAAAGTTTTGATAGCAAATTTGATTCCTTGATGGCTAATTCCTCGGTACTAAACAAGGACATAAAGGCGGGCTACAATCTCTTTATGGGCAAAGCGGGTTGTGGTTCTTGTCATTTTGCTCCGTTGTTCAGCGGCTTGAAGCCACCGTTTTTTCAAAGCAATGAATACCATAATTTAGGCATTCCAAAATCATTGGGAAAAATAAATTTAGCGGATGATGATATGGGTTTATTGGGAAGTGAGGAGGCTACTTTTACCAATCAATGTTACGCCCACTTTTTCAAAACACCTTCCGTT
Organism: Bacteroidota bacterium; assembly: GCA_040387735.1. Taxonomy (GTDB): domain Bacteria; phylum Bacteroidota; class Bacteroidia; order Cytophagales; family Spirosomataceae; genus Arcicella. Next base: position 31,422 of record JAZKDE010000059.1, on the reverse strand, counting down.
CGGAACCTGAAATACACCGAACCTTTGATGCACAATGGCGTATATATTAGGTTGCAAGAAGCTTTAACATTCCACATTTCGACAAAATCAATTAATTCATTGACAACATACCCGAATAATGGGGTAAAACTGACGGAAAATGAGATAAAAGCTATTTTACTTTTTCTGAATAATTTGAATACAGAAAATCCTCAGAAAAAATTTACCGACCCAAAAAGCCTTCCCAATTTGAACAATTTGAATAATATTTTAGATAAAAGAAGAAAAGGTGGCGTATATTGAGTTCGGGTAATTTTCAATCTTTTATTTTCTTCATTTAAACAATTCATTTAAAATTCTTTCTTCACTTGTCATAATTTAGTGCCTAAGCATTTGAAAAAACAAAATATATAAATCGTTGTTAATAAGTTTCAACCTGTTGATTTTCAATCAATCAACGTATTATTTTATATAAACCTTTCATTATGCACTTTATTAAAGTACACACTCGTCAATCATTTGTAATATTTATACTTTTGATTTTTTCATCTATTAATTCATTCGCTGACGTTAGTTGGCTGGTACGTACAATCAACACAGACAAAGCAATTTTGGGCTTAGATTTTAGTCCCGACAATAAGCTTATTGTCAGCGGTGGAGCATCCAGAGAAGTGGCTCTTTGGGATGTTTCCACGGGCAGTTTGGTAAAGTCGCTCAAAGGACACACCGATGACATTGTTTGCGTCAGATTTGATCCAAATGGTCGCTATATTGCCTCGGGTAGCGTTGACAAAACGATTATTATTTGGGATGTTTTATCGGGGCAAATCGTTAATCGTATGGTCGGGCATAGTGACTACGTTCGTGATGTAAATTTCAGTCCCGATGGACGCTTTTTAGTAAGTGCCAGTTGGGACCAAACCGCTATCATTTGGGATGTACTTACGGGGCGTCAAGTTCAAGTTTTAACGGGTCATCGAGATAATGTTACTTCAGCTTGTTTTAGTCCAGACGGTACAAAAATTGTAACGGCTTGTGGCGACCATAATCTAAGAATTTTTGAAGTAACCAACGGTAAATTGATGAAAACTATCTTTGGTCACGAAGATGAAATTTGGGATGTAAAATGGGCATCAGACCAACGTTTTTTAGCGAGCGGTGGTTGGGATAATACCGCCAGAGTTTGGAATGTTGAAGAAGCTAAAGAAATTTATAAGTTCCCAGGACACATAACCGACGTTTGGGCTGTTTGCTTCAGCCCCGACAACCAAGTACTTTATACTTGCGGAGGCGACCGAAAAGTGAAAGCTTGGGACTTGGCAACGGGTGAATTAGTACGTGATGTAACGGGCGACACACACACGGGAGATGTTGAGGAAGTAGCGTGCAGCAAAAACGGAAAATATCTCGCCAGTGCCAGTCGTGATGGTAGTATCAGAATCTGGAAAGCTCCAACGCTTTTTGATAGAATTCAAATTATTGCGGAATCTCAAATGAGAAATTGGAACGTTCAACAGACATTTGAGAAAACGGCCGATTACAAAAAACGGGTCTCTAATCAAGCACAGCAATACAGTATTTTTGAAAATAAAGCTGCTGATAAAATCAAAGAAATGTTCACTAAATCAATGGATTGGAAGAAGGATTTGGAATTAGTAAAATATGATGCTGATACTGAAATTTATTCGATTAATTCTAAGGTTTTAGGCGAGTTTAAAGTCAATGTACCCATTGATGAAGCTCCAAGTTTACAGCAAAATTTTGGCAAAATACCAATTGATGAAGTTTTCTTATTCTTTGATTGGGAAAAAGGAAAATTCAAAATTGATGCTTTCGGAATTACGATTGATGGCAAAAAGAAATTCTACCGCTCATTGCAGAATATTGCGACATTAAAAAAATAGTAGAAATATATACCATTTGACTAAAACCTGCCCCTTTCCGTTGGAGAGCGGGCAGATTTTCAGTTTGAAATTTGGCGTCCATTAACTCGTGCATAACGCCGATTTTACCGACTAATAAGATTTTCACAACATTACCCATTGCATCATTAAACCCGTTAAATACCCTAAATAAGTCCCCAAAGCGTATCCCAAAATCGCCAATAATACACCAACCGAGGCCAAAGACGGATGAAATGCCGCCGCAACCACCGAGGCAGAAGCCGCTCCTCCCACATTTGCTTGCGAACCAACTGCGGTAAAAAAGTAAGGTGCTTTCGTGAAATATGCCGCCACCAAAGTGAATGATGCGTGAAAAAACATCCAAATAATACCCACTAAAAATAATTGAGGTTTTTCGATTGCTGCCAAAACATTCATTTTCATACCAATTGTGGTAATGAGCATAAATAAGAAAATACTACCAAACTTAGAGGCTCCAACTTTTTCAATTTCTCGCAGACGAGTTTTAGACAAAATTATTCCAAAAAGTGTTACTAATGAAATAACCCAAAAAGAAGTAGAAGTTAAACTAAATTTCTTGAGATTTGGGTAATTATTGGCAATAAAAGGCACAATAGCATCCGCACACAAATACGCAACGGCGGTTGTGCCAAAACCCACAAAAAGTATCAAAAGCAAATCATTAAAACTCGGATTACGTTG
>JAZKDE010000059.1:8366-28827 GCA_040387735.1 Bacteroidota bacterium | reverse complement strand
GTTGATTATCGGCGTATTCTTTTTCTATTTTTTCTCTAATTTCGTCAACCGCACTGGTATCTGCACCAAACCATTTATCAATTTGAGTGGCTTTACTTACTCCAAAAAGTAACAAAGCCAACCATAATTCTGCTGTAAGAACATCTACGGCAATTGCCTGAGAAAACACTTCTGCCGATGGATTAAATACCTCTTTCAAGGCAGTTTGATTGGCACTCCCTCCTATCCAACTGCCGGCAATAGTTGCTAACCCACGCCAAGCATCACCTGAAAGCGTTTCGGGACTCACCATTTTTACGATCCACAACGAAACTGGACCACCCACCATTACGCCTACAGAACCCGCCAAAAATACAATTATTGCCTTCGGACCTAACCTTTTAAGTGCTTGAAAATCAATATTTATCGTAAAATATACCAAACAAGCTGGCAATAAATACTTGGATGCCATATCATATAACTTTGAGTTTTCACCAGAAATAATATTGAAAGAATTCAACAAACCAGGCACAAAATAACAAATAAGAATACTGGGTAAAAATAGATAGAAACGTTGCCAAAAACGATTTTTGAGAGAAGAAGTATAAAAGGTAAAATAGATAATTCCGAGTAAAATCCCGAGAACAATGGCATCATTAGCGATTAAGGTTGTTTGCATAAAGGTTGTTGATTGAAGATTAAAAGATAAAATTAACCTAAAAAACGGAAGGCCTCGCATTTAGCGAAGCCTTCCGTTTACAAAACTATATTTTAAAAGATATTACAATTCAAACGTTTGTCCATATTCGGGAATCGTAATGCCTTGGTATCCATCTTTTTCTAAGACACCTTTGAAAACTTCCATACTTTCCAATTCTCCGTGAATTAAGAACACTTTTTTGAGTTTCTCCTTCGGTTGTTTTTTCACAAATTCAATCAAATCATTCTGGTCACCGTGTCCCGAGAAAACGTCAATTTTTTCCACATTCGCTAAAACCGTATGTTCAACGTCTTTGATTCGTAAAGTTTTCTGTCCATTCATCAATCTCCACCCCAAAGTTCCTTCAGAAGCATAACCCACTAAAAGAATTGTTGATATTTGCCGCAATGTGTTGCTCAACTCGTCCGCCCGAAATCATTCCCGAAGCCGAAATTATAATACAAGGTTCACCGTAATTAGAAATCGCTTTACTTGATTTTTCGGATTGAATATACTGCAAATTTTCAAAGTCAAATAATGTATCGTTTTCGCTTTGGAAATTCTGAGCAACCTTATTTAACTGCTTCAAATTTTTCTGATAGACTTTCGTCGAAGCATACGCTAATGGACTGTCACTGAATACTTTAATTGGTAAAAAACCTCTTTCGGTATAAAGTTTATTGAGCGTAAAAAGCAAAGCCTGAGTACGACCAACCGAAAAAGCAGGAATGATTAAACGTCCTGGCATATCAATACAGGTTCGTTTAATGACATCACCTAAAGCATCTTCTGGACTGGTTTTATCTTCGTGCAACCTTGCTCCGTAAGTTGTTTCGCAAAGCAAATAATCAACCTCTGGCACTTCATTGGCGGGATCAACGTGTAAAGGGTAATTTTTACGACCAATATCCCCCGAAAAGCAAATTTTCTTGATTTCGTTTCCTTCTTTTACTTCTAAAATAATGTGAGCTGCACCCAATAAATGTCCCGCTGGAATAAAAGTAACCCAAGCCGTATCCGAAACCTTAAAACGATAATTAAATTGGATGGTTACAAAATTAGCCATCGCATTTTCCACGTCTTTCTGCAAATACAAATCACCCTTTACGAGCAATCTATCCATTTTTTTCTTCTTTTTCTTACTATCGCCTTCCGCTTGCTTTATTCTTTTCAGATGCAAATTTGCCGCATCTTGTAGCAACAAACCCGAAAGTTCCGCCGTGGGAGTTGTACAAAGAACTTGTCCTTCGTATCCTTCACGGTACAACATAGGTATATTTCCAGAATGGTCAATGTGTGCGTGTGTAAGAAGAACCAGATTTACTTGTGAAGCTTCAAACGGAAAAAATGCTTTATTAGTAACGGGTTGTGAATAATCAATATCACGCTCCATATTTGTTCCGCAATCAATCAGAATTTTATATTCATCATCTAATTCAAGTAAATACATACTACCTGTCACCTGCCTCGTAGCTCCCCAAAAAGTTAATTTCATTCTATATATTGTTATTCGTTTGTCAATTTTTAACTCAAAATCCAAAAGGTTTATTCCTGATAATCAATTATTTACAAAAACCTTTCCTAAAAACCTATTCACTTTTAGGCTAATTTTTAAAATCTTAGATTATTATCTTAAAAAGGTGGAATTTGCAAAGATACCTAAAATAAGTTCTTGGAAATGTTTTCTTGGTTGTGTGTAGATGTTTTTATTTTTATACAAACATGATACCATGAAAAAAAAATCAATTATAACCCCCAAAATCCTGCGTTAAACGAGCAAAAGGGCTTCTCTGCGTTTTAAATGGATTCTTAGAAAGTCTGCCTGCACAAGCCATTGCTTTCAGTCTGGGGTTGAGAATATTATCTCGATGATGCGGTGAATTCATCCAACCATTTACCACCGCCCAAGCCAATTCAACGTAGGTAAACATTGGGACTGGCTTTTTGGAATCGCAATTTAAAAAGACATAATCCTGCCCGTTTGCGGGAATACTAAAGCAATAGATATTTGTATTTCCACCCAAAATATCGTGTTGGGCAATATTTTCAGCCATTTCCTTAAATTCCCAAGTTTGAAGAAATATGCGGTCAGGTAGAGTTTTATTGGCCGGGCTATATGGATTATCATGACTATAAAAATCACGATTAATCATCGACTCGGAATGTTCAATTGCAGCCTTGTGAATTGCGTAAGAATAAGTGAATATAGACAGATGATATTTAACACGCTGCTCATTAGTCAGGTGAAACAAAGCGGCATCCAACAAAGCATTGTTAGGCTTTCTTGCATCAATGGGCTGATTAACTTCTGGCAATTTTATAAAATTAGCGGCGGTCATTTTATACAAAAGCGAGTCCTTCTGTGCGAAAATCAAATTAGGTAATAACAGGATAAAAAAAAGATACTTCATAGAATTTATTTTTTAGATAAACGTATGAAGTACCTTTTTAGTTTATTTTGCTTTTAAACAGAGAATGCTTCCAATAACGGAAGCATTCTTTACAAAAATATCGTTAACGAAAATTATTTACTCTTCGCAAAATCATCCGCTAATTTATTGAAAACCTCATCCGCAACCTTACCAGAAGTAATAACAGTACGGTATCTAAATGTCACTGATTGCTTGGGAGCAAGTTTATAATTTAATTCTTTTTTCTCTTTGCTAAATACTTTCTCACCCAAAGGATTAGCAGCAAATAATCCATAACCACGTGCGTGCCAGAAAGTTGGATAACTTACATTACTTGGATGGTCAATAATGGCAATTGAAATATCTTCGTTTTTAATTTTCCCTGAAAGATTCACCCATTTTCCTCTTGTACTCCAAACGTTTTCACCGTCAATTCCTTCGCTACTGTGATAATTTCCTGTAATTCCAGAATTATCTAATTTGTCAACTTTCGTTTCAATACCGTTAGCATCTACAAAAATATCAGGTTTGTCTGATGGATGTTCTAATTCACGGGCTACCCTGATGGCAAAAAAACCATCTTTTACATCTTTAAATAAAACCTCTTCATTTTGAGCCGTTAAGGTCGTAATTCTATCAATAATTCTTTGTTTTCCTTTCGCATGAAAAACGTATTTTGTTGCCTCTTTCAATAACGTGTTTCCCTTTCCATCGGTATCAATCCAGTCCGCAGTTACCGTCAAATTAGCTTTATTGTAACCTCCGTTAGTTTCTACAATACCAGTATGTTTAATGGTTCCGTATTTTGTGCGGTCTTTAATGGCAGTTGAATTATTCCAAAAATCAAATCCATTCACGGATTCATAATTTAACCACATACCCACATGATGTGGATGGTCTACACGCTCGCCTGGACGAGTTGCAAATGGGTATCCACGAGTAATAGTAGTACCTTGCGAAGTAAGAATTGGAAAAAGAACAGGCTTTTTCAGAATAGAATCGCTTGGATAGAAATAAGCGGTGAAAGGTTTACCATCGACCAATACATCAATTTTATGTTCTTTGCTTTTGATAACCAATTGAATACGGTCTTTTTTAGCTTGCGACCACGCCTGACCAAAGCCCAGCAAAAGTGTAATAATTAGGAGCGTTATTTTTTTCATGGAATGAGTTTTTACATTTAATGACAAGAGCAAAAATCATCCAAAATTTACTCTAAAACCTTAAATTTTCTTACTCAAAACCATTTTTAACCAGTAAATAACTCCAACAAAAACGACGATTTCCAAAGCGTATTCTACTGCAAATTTTGCTCCTAAAAGGTTATCAAATCTTAAAAATGGTTTGCCAATTCTGAACCAAAAAGAAGGTTGAACCGTAGCGAAAGATTGAAAAAAGAAGGTTAAAATCAAGAAGGTTTTATTTTTGAAGAAATTAAAACCAAACAGGAGTGGCATAGCGTAAATGAAGATATAATTGGCATAAGAACCAATCTGAAAAACCATCATCATTCCAAATATAATTACCCAAATTTTAGGAACATACTGCTGAATATCAAGGGTTTTGTCCTTGAGCGTTTGCCAAACTGCTACTAATAAAATTAGAATAAGTCCAATCCAGTTGAGCAATTTTATGTTAGAAGTAATCCCCAAATCCCAAATTAATGGATTTATAACTGACCACATATTTACCGCCATTGGCTCTTGTGCCAAGCGAATTGGCATGAGAAACGAAGTTCCGCCTAAAACGAATAAAATCAATAAAATAGGCAACCCAACAACTATATTTCCGAGGATAAACTGCCCTTTATTTTTTAGTTTTAAAAACAATAATGGCAATAATAAAACGAAGAAAGCTTTGGTGGTCAATAAGCCCAAACCCGTAATAATTCCCAAGACAAAATCAGATTTTTTACGTTGCCAAGCGTAAACTAACAAACACGCAAATCCCCACATCCAAATATCTTCCTGCCCACCCAAAACACAAAATATATAAGGAGCAGGTAATAACAAATAGATTAAAGCTTTGAAGGTTGTTGCGGATTGATTCCCAGCCGAATACGTTTTCATAGTCAACCATAAAACGGATAATTCAATCAATATCATTAATAAAGTTACCGCCCGAGCGGTGTCCCAAATATATAATGGAAGAGCAGTAATATACGGAAAGAATGGTGAATAGAGTGACTCAAAATCACGGTAAACCAATTTGAATTGTGCGGCTTGTTGAGCAGATTTCCAGAAAATTTGCACGTCCGATTGTGCATCATAACCATAGACTACGTAAACAATTAAAAAAGGCAAAATTCTGAGTAAAAAAGCAATGATAGCGAACGACTTTAATCCGCCTATTTTTCCAAAGAAGTTTTCAATTTCAGTGCGAAATTTAAACGCCAAAAATGCCAGCAAACAAAGTACTGCTGAAATGTATGCTTTATTATAAACTACTTCGTAAAGTTCGTAATCTGTCATATTGAAAAGGCACTAAGGCTTCAAAGGGAAATAAAATTGAAATGGTAAAATATATTAAAACAGTAAAAATCGTGGTTAATTGTCAATTTTCTGAATAAATCTAATGCTTCGCTCCACTTTTAACAGTTGTAAATTTATCTTTTAATTTAAGAAATGGTTTTTCAAAGTATTGATATGAAAGTCCCGCCATAATGATAGTCAAAACAAACGCAATCGGATAACTCACAAAATTACTGTGATGATACGACATCGAAATTTTTACACCAATCACCACCGCAATGGTATGATACATATACATTCCGTAAGAAATCTTACCTAAATAATCAAAAACGGAGTTTTCTAAATTTAAAATATTCTTAGGATTCTTGGCTAAGTTCATCAAAATTAAAGTAAAAATAAGAGCGTAAACTTCTTGATTTACTCCAGGCAAATACACGCCAACGTACAACATCGTTATCAAAGCAAGGTAAAGAAAAACCTGAAAACCACGCTGAAAAATGAATTTTACAAACGTTGAATCAAGCTTAAAATAAGTAAAATATGCCCCAATTGCTCCCAAAATCATGCAAGTTAGTCGAAGTGATTTGATAAATTCATTCAAGTATTTCCACCAACCAATTTCTGGCATATACAAAACCGTCAACGAGCGAATGAGATAAATAGCAATCAAGAACAAAATCATCACCAATAATAACCGAGTCGTCTTTGTTTGGCGAATAACCCAAGGCCAAAAATAGTAAAACTGTTCTTCAACGCCAATAGACCAATTTTGGGATAAATACGGAATATGCTTAAAAACACCCGTTACAATATTCGGAAGAATTAAAAAATAGAGTATTATTTTCTCGGTAAAGTCTTCTTTGATTAATACAGTCTCTTCGGGAATATCCAGAAAATGAATTTCTGGTAAAACAAAAAGCCCTAAAATAACCGTTAAGAAATATAAAGGCCAGATTCTGAGAACACGTCTCATATAAAAACTACCGATATTGATGGTATTCGTGCGTTCTTTCTCAACTAATAATAAAGAAGTAATCAAAAAGCCACTCAACACAAAAAATAAAAAAACACCCAAAGGGCCAATCATTCGGATAAATCGAGTGTAAAACAACTGATTTTCAAAGCCAAATTTATCCTTAAATTGCTCAATGTGATGAACAATTACCCAAAAAGCCGCAATAAAACGAACACCATTGAGATTAGGGAAAAATAAAGAGTTTTGGTTTGAAGACATTGAGAATGATTTTTTCAGAATTGCAAAATTAAGCCGTTTATGCTATTTACCAATACTTTCTTTGAAGAGATTAACGGTTTAGACTTGAGTTCCAAGGGAAATCTCTGGGCTGATTGAATTTATTGGCATCTATAATAACAGAGGCTTAACGGCTCATATCCAACCGTTAAAACCCAAAACGTGACTATATTTTTTAAAGACAAATTTATATTTTTTCAAGATAGCTTTTGAAAGCAATCGTTTAGCGTTATTTTTGAATTTTAAAATCGAAAAAATACTCAAAAGGCAAATATTTTGCTGAAAGATTAAATTCCTATACAAAGAAAAATGGCAGAAATTATAACCATGCCCAAGATGAGCGACACCATGACCGAAGGTGTTGTGGCAGAATGGCTCAAAAAAGTTGGAGATGTCCTAAAACCAGGCGATGGCTTAATAGCCGAAATCGAAACTGACAAAGCTACCATGGAGCTTGATTTGGACGAAAGAATGGATTTGAGCAATTTCAAAGATTGTCGTCTATTATACATAGGTTTAGAAAAAGGAAAAGCCGTTCCAGTTGATAGCATCATTGCCATCATCGGTGAAAACGGAGAGGCTTATGAGCATTTATTAAGTGGTGGTGACCAAGCGGCAACTCCTGCGGTAGCAGAAGCACCTGTGGCAACCTCTGCACCTGCGACAGTTGCAAGTACGCCAGCAGTTGACACTTCTGCTATCAAAGCAGAAATCATCGGTATGCCTAAAATGAGCGATACCATGGAAGAAGGAACTTTGGTAACGTGGCTTAAAAAAGTAGGTGATGTATTGAAACCTGGCGATACTCTTTTAGCGGAAGTTGAAACGGATAAAGCAACAATGGAATTTGAGTTAGATAATTTCTTAGACGTAACCAAATACAATCCTTGTACACTTCTTTATATTGGAATTGAAGCAGGTAAAACGGTAGCCGTTGATGATGTTATTGCCATTATTGGTGAACCAGGTGCTGATTTCCAAGCTCTTTTAAACGCTGGAAAATCTTCTACTCCCGCTCCAGTAGCAGTTGCAGCTCCAGTAGCCACTACAACGCCAGCAGCCGCACCAGTGGCTGAAACCAAAGTAGCTGAAACCGTAGCCGTTACTGATGCCGATGGACGAGTAAAAGCTTCTCCTTTAGCAAAAGCATTAGCCAAAGACAAAGGCATTAATATTGCCCAAGTAAAAGGCAGTGGCGAAAATGGTCGTGTGGTAAAAGCTGACGTTGACAATTTTGTACCTGCTGCTAAACCAGCCGAGGCTCCTGCCAAAGCAGCTTCTGCCCCAGCCGTTACAGGTCAAGAAAGCTACGAAGACATTCCATTGAACCAAATGCGTAAAACGATTGCCCGTCGTTTGTCAGAATCTAAATTCTCTGCTCCAGAGTTCTATTTAACCATGGAAATTAACATGGATAAAGCAATGGCAGCCAGAGTGTCAATGAATGAAATTTCACCTGTGAAAATTTCGTTTAACGATATGGTTATCAAAGCAGCAGCGGCTTCATTGACAAAACATCCAAAAGTAAATTCATACTGGATGGGCGATAAAATCAGAATCAATCACCACGTACATATTGGTATGGCGGTTGCGGTTGAAGATGGTTTATTAGTACCAGTAATTCGTTTTGCTAATACAAAATCACTTTCTCAAATCTCTGCGGAAGCGAAAGATTTAGGCGGAAAAGCTAAATCTAAACAATTACAACCTAAAGATTGGGAAGGTAATACTTTCACGGTAAGTAATTTAGGAATGTTTGGTATTGACGAATTTACGTCAATTATTAACCAACCAGAATCTTGTATTATGGCAGTTGGTGGTATCAAAGAAACCGTTGCGGTAAAAAACGGACAATTCTATGCAACTAACATCATGAAAGTAACCCTTACTTGCGACCACCGTACTGTGGATGGAGCATCAGGAGCTGCTTTCTTGCAGACTTTCAAACAGTTATTAGAAGATCCAATTAAATTATTGGTATAATTTTAATAGGTCATTGAAAAAGGGTGAAGGGTAAAATTATCCCTCACCCTTTTTTTGTTAAATACATTTCAATATGATAGAGCCTCAATTAAGAACCGTCAATGTAACCCGTTACGTTACGCCTTTGCGTGAAGGTGGTTCATTGCCTGCCATCGTGGAAGCCGACGATGGTTTTCTCTACGTACTCAAATTTCGTGGGGCGGGACAAGGTGTTAAAGCATTGATTGCTGAATTAATCGGTGGAGAAATTGCCCGTTTTTTGGGAATCAAAATGCCAGAAATGGTTTTTGCCAATCTTGATGATTCTTTCAGTAAAACCGAACCCGATGAAGAAATCCAAGATTTACTTCGGGCGAGTGTCGGTTTAAACCTTGGAGTACACTACCTTTCTGGTTCAATTACCTTCGACCCAATCGTAACAGCGATTGATCCAAAACTTGCCTCCCAAATTGTTTGGTTAGATTGTCTTTTAACCAACGTTGACCGTACACCTCGTAATACAAATATATTGATTTGGCACAAAGAATTATGGTTAATTGATCACGGTGCTTCCTTGTATTTTCACCATAATTGGGATAATTGGGAGGAACAATCAAAACGACCTTTTTTGTCCATCAAAGACCACGTACTATTACAACAAGCCACTGAACTTGAAACAGTTAATGCTGAATTTTCACAAATTCTCACGAGTGCTAAAATCAAGGAAATTGTGGGTTTAATCCCCGATGAATGGTTACAATACGGAGAGGAATCAGCGGAAGAAGTAAGAGACGTTTACATAAAATTTTTAGAAAACAGAATTACCATTTCTGATTTATTGGTAAAAGAAGCAAACGATGCAAGACAAAAAAATATATGAATATGCCGTCATTCGGATAGTACCGAAAGTGGAACGAGAAGAATTTCTTAACGTTGGTATTATTCTTTATTGTTCTAAACAAGGTTTTTTACAAGCCAAATACTTGCTAAATAAAGAACGTCTCGGAGCATTTGCTAATACCATTAATGTTGAAGAATTGGAACAATATTTACAAACTTGGGAACGAATTTGTGGAGGTGGAAAAAATGCAGGACCAATCGGAATATTACCAATTGCGTCCCGATTCCGTTGGCTCACTGCTACTCGAAGTACCATCGTTCAAACCTCAAAAGTTCACCCTGGACTTTGTGCTGATGCTCAGGAAACCATTGAGCGTTTATTTGAGGAATTAGTTTTGTAAAACTACCATGTTGACATACCAAGGGATTAAATAAAAGAGAAATGATAGCACTTCTCTTTTATTTAATCCCTCACTATTTTTAAATTATTTAGCTGCTTTTTATTCATAAAAATGCCATGAATTACTAAAGCATCAATATTTTGAGTGGCTGATATATTTTGTAATGGATTTTCATTAAGGATTAAAATATCAGCCTTTTTCCCTTTTGAAATACTTCCATATTCGGCTGATTTATTCAAAAATTCTGGCCCATTGATAATTGAAGCTTGTAATGCTTGCAATGGCGTAAGTCCAAATTTTACCATCAGTTCTAATTCTTGGTGCAAACCTAAACCAGGATAATCAAAACTGTTGAGATAGCCAGCATCAGTTCCTGCAATAATTTTTATGCCTGCTCGATGTAATAATGGTAATAAAGAACCCGCTTTTTCAATTGTTCTGTGTCTAATCTCAACAGCTTCTGGGGAATCATTCGCTGCTCTATTGACACGCCAATCATAAGTTTTCCGAAGACCTTTACCCAGATATTTTAAATAATCATCATTTTTGTGGTTATTAATATCCAGATATGCCGTCGTATAACTAATATTTAGGGTTGGAACAACGGCCGTTTTATTTTTGACTAAATATTCAAAAGCCGTTTTGGCAGTGGTTTCATCAAACTCATTAAGGGCTTTTAAAGACAAATCTCTACCAGTAATAATTCCTTTAGCAACTTGTTCGGTCAATTCCTTCTGATTTTTCAAACCTGCCCGTAAAAGGTAGGTAATGTGTTCAATACTACTCAGTCCTGCTTCGCTGGCTTGCTCAATTGTAATTGCCGTGGGAATATGTCCTGAAGTCTTGAAACCTCTTTTGGTCGCTTCTTTTATTGCTCCAAGATAAATTTCAGGTTTAATTGTATTATCGGTAATTTTAACAAAATCTACTTTTATTTTTTGTAAAGAATCTAAAGCAGCTTTCACTTCTTCCATCGTTCCAACCTCAAGATCACCCAGCCAAATAGATTTATAACCTTCAAGTTTAGGGCCAGAAGTGAATAACGTTGGACCAAATAATTTTCTCTCGGTGATTTGTTTTCTCCACGCCAATACGCTCGGAGTAATGTCGGCGGAAGCATCTCTTACCGCCGTGATTCCATTGGCAATATAAAGTTGTAACAAATCCTTATTCTCTTGAATTAGGCTATCCCCTCCCCCAAAATGAACGTGCATATCCCACAAACCTGGAATAATATATTTCCCAGAAGCTTTTACTGTTTTTTGTGCTTTGTATTTTCCAATTTCGGCAATGTTACACACAATAATAATTTTCTCTTTGCTCACCACAATTGCTTTATTCAAAACAATGTTTCCATTTTTAACGTCAATTATTTTGGCATCACGAATAATTAAATCGACAGGAATACTTTGTGCAAAGAGTGAAGAGATGATATAAATTGATAAGAGAATGGTTAAATATATCTTTTTCATAATACTTATTCTGTTGATGATTCTTACAAATATGTATTAAAAAAGTTAATAATCAAGAACGTTCTCGCATTAAAATCTATGATTATATTTGAATTCTTACTTCTAAATGTTTTGTGGTATTAATTTTATAAAATTTTAGAGTAGAAGAAAATATTATTCTATCTTTTTCTCAAACTCTGAAATAAAGCAAAATGGAGTTTTCCTTACGAAAAACTCCATTTTGAACACATATTTGCAAATCAAAAGACAATATTCTTATAAAGAAATTGCAAAATCTGCCGTTGATTTTCTTACTTTCTTAGCGTGTGCAGTTGGGTCGTTTGCTTCGTCACGGTATCCCAATGGCAAAATCACAACGCTTTTCAAACCTTTTGCAGTTAAACCCAATAACTCGTCTAATGCTGCTGGATTAAATCCTTCCATTGGACAAGCATCAACTTCTTCAATGGCCGCCGCTGCTAAACCAGTACCTAATCCAATGTACGCTTGACGTGCCATCCAGCCAGAAGCAGTTACTTCATCAAAATTTAAAACACCATCAACCATCGCTTTATATCCCGCTAAGGCTTCTAATGGAATTCCTCTTTCGGTAGCAAGCAAATTGAAAAATGCGTCAATTCTTTCTGGTGTCACTTTGTCCCAAACCGCAAAAACCACTAAAGCAGTCGCTTCTGTAATTTGTGGTTGATTATAAGCAATTGGTTGAATTTGTTGCAACAATTCTTTGTTCTGAATCACTAATACATTATACGGTTGTAATCCGTAAGAAGAAGCCGAAAGACGAATCGCTTCTACAATGGTATTAATTTTTTCTTGAGAGACAACTTTTTCAGTAGTCATTCTCTTTGTTGCGTAACGCCAGTTTAATTGGTCTAAAAAGCTCATATTAATTTAATGTTAAGACATTTAATGTTTCTACATTATTAAACCCATTCTAATAAATTTAGTTCACGAGTTTTACATTTTTTTTAAAGGAACTTCTATTTTTTTACTTGCAACAAACGATAGACAATTACATTTGTTCAACAAAATAGGCTACCTCAATGAGATAGCCTATTTTATTAAACAAACGTAAAACACTTATTATCAGATAATTACACCAACTACTTCACGAAGCGAACATCAACAATCTCTACTCTTCTTTCTTTTGAAGGAGCTAAATCATAAATTGACAATTTGGTATTTTTATTATCGTCACTCAAACCAGAAACGGAAGAATCTTCTCCATTTGCTTGTTGAGTAATATTAATTTTATCAATATATTGTTTTAAAATCCCACCTTCATAGCTTTCCAAATAATTTTGGATACTGCTAATACGACGTTTGGTCAAGTTGATATTATAATCATTTTGTGCCAAAGGACTCGCAAAACCTTTCACCGTGATTTCTACTTTATCGCCTGCTTTTAATGCCTCAGCAATTTTTGCTGTTATTTCTTTCAAATCTAAATACCCTTTTTTTACTTTATTATCGAAGAAATCTTCAATCGCAGCTTTTGCTTCGGGGGTATCCTGTTCGGCTGAATATTTATTTTTCAAAGTCATATATTTCTCAAAAGTCTGTGTATAAGTCGATTGAGTGGTAATTTCTTTTGAGTTTTTATTCGGTTGGTCATTCTCAAAATATAAAACTACGGGAGCGAAACCTTCCATTTGCATACCCGCTGCGGCTGAAGTGCTTGAACCAACCTTAATGCTGTCGGGTGAAACCGTTGTTGAATCAACCATTACGGGTGTTTCAACAACTGCCGCTACTGGTTCTTTCTGGCAACCCCGCATTAACCACCAAAATAAACCTGCCAATAATAAAAGTCCCAATAAAGGTAATAGCCATTTTGGTAAGCCTCCGCCAGAAATAGCTCCATCTATATCCGTATCCGCCATTGCTAATGGAGCAACTTTAGGCGTTTCACTTACTGGCACTTTTACCTCTACCTCTGGAATTAACGCCGATGCTCCTAAAGCGGCGGCTCCTGCCAAACCTGCTCCGATAACACCCGCTCCAATTCCATCATCCGTTTTTTCTACCTCTGGAATTAACGCCGATGCTCCTAAAGCGGCGGCTCCTGCCAAACCTGCTCCGATAACACCCGCTCCAATTCCATCTCCACTTGCTTCAACTCCTGATACTGAATCTCTAAGAGTTGCTCCTGCAATTTCCCCTTTTCCTGCTGAAGCACCAAAACCAAGTCCTGCTAAACCTAATCCTAAAAGTGGAAATAACACCCAAAGACCAGCTTTGTCATTTGAAGGACAACTTCTGGCAATTTCTTGATGATTTCCTGCTTTCAGAATTATATAATGGAGTCCGTCATCTTCAATTTCAGCGTATCTTTCTTTAATCTCACGATTTTTAATAACCGATGCCACGCCATTATCTCTCGCTCCTTTTGTTGGATAACCTTCACTTCTCAAAATTACATCTTCATCTTTATTCACCACTGAGAAATAATATTGATTGTCTTTATCGCTTTGAAAAGTACGAATTCCATCGGTAGGAGAATCTTCGTGTCCTTTGTAAGCATCACACGGTAAATAATCATCAATTTCACGATCAGATGAAGATTCTACGGCAGCAATAGTATCATCAAATGAAATAGCAACGGTCGAACCTGCTACCATAAATGGATACAACGCAAAGACATCATCTTGACTTGCAAACGGGCAACTTCTGGCAATTTCTTGGTGATTTCCTGCTTTCAGAATCAAATACGTTTTACCATCGTCTTCAATAATACTGTAACGTTCTCGCAATTCACGATTTTTCTGAACCGATGCCAAACCATTATTGCGAGCAGCAACAGTTGGATAACCTTCACTTCGGAAAACAACTTTACCTGACTTACTCAACATAGTAAAATAATGTTCATTGTTGTCTGAATTTTGGAAAATTCTAAAATCTTCGGCTGGCGATTCCGAATGTCCTGCGTAAGATTCACACGCCAAGTAACTGTCGATTTGCATATTATTGTTTGGTTTAATTAATGGGATTGCCAAAATTGGCGTTGGCATATCTATGGTAAAAGATTCGGTATTTTCGGTAATAATTTCTTTAGTATTATAAGTAACTCCATATTGAGTAGCGTACGAACTTATATTCAACAATAACCAAGCTAAAGCCTTATCTCGCTGCTCAGAAGTTTCAAAATTGGGACTTTTTGCTACTTCCTGACGATTCCCCGCTCGGAGTATAAACGAATAACTACCATTGAGGTCACTTTTTTCGTATCTCGATTCTTCAATTCCATTTTTAATAACCGTCTTTATGCCATTATCCCTCGCCGTTCCCGAACCATAACCTTGTGAATACAGAACTGGCGTTCCAGACCCGTCTTTTAGAACAAAATAATGTTGTTTATCTTCCCCTTTTACTACTTCAAAACCTACTACATTCGATGATTTTAAATCAAAATTATACTGATTGACATTCTTACGTTTCACAGGTTCTGGGTACGCATTCACATAATTGGGAGCATTATTTTGTAAATAAGTAACTGCATCGCTCGCCTCAGTAATCGAAGTAAAGGCACGACTGCGGGCAATTTCAAGATTATTCCTTTCTTTCAAAATAAAATAAAATACGCCTTGATCACCAATAACTTCGTAACGCTGTGGTTTATTTGAAGCAGCAATAACTTGCCGAATACGCTTTTCTCGCTTTGAGTTTGCATCAAATCCTCGGCTGTATAAAAGTGCTTTTCCATCGGCATCGTTAAAATGGAAATAAGATATTTTATCGGCACGAGTAAATGACTCAAAACCTCTTGTGCCTTTTGGAGAGTCAAACCCGAAGTCGTAAAGAGAAGCAAAATCAATTTCTCCGAGAGAAGGTAAAGCCACTTGTTCACGAGTAACCGTTGTGGCTGATTTGGAATAAGTATGAACCTCCACGGAATATTGTGGTTCATCAGAAGTGTCTTCGCTCAAGCTATTTGACGCTTCATTTGCTCCGTCAACACTCGGAAACTTTGGACTAAAACCAATAATTTCCCCTTCGGATAAAACATTAAAAAACCATTCTCCATCATCCGAAACTACTAGATAATTCGTTATGTTAGGCAAAACTTGCGTCAGCTCACGAATAGCTTCAATAGCAGTATTACGGTCGTTGAAAGAAATACTCGACAAAACGAGGTTAGCATCGTTGTCGGAAAGCGTAAACGAGAACTTGCCGTCCTCTTGTTGAGAAACTAAGAATTTCATGGGGAATGTTATTTAGGAAGGTAGGGGGAAATAATTGAAAAGAGAGGAGGAATCAGTTATCAAAAAAATAGACTAATTTAAAAACGCTTTACTCTCTCAAATTCACGACCAAAATAAACATAAGGTTCTCATTTACAAAGGATTATTCTAAAAAAAATATTATTTGGGATAAATTCAAGAACAAATCTAAATTAATAGTGTGCATCACAAGTCATCGAAATACAACATACATCCGAAACTAACTCCGTTATACAGCGTTCAATACTTATCTATTATAACTCTATTTAAATTGTCTATATTTCTAATTTCAATGAATATTTTACTTGTTTTTACGTACAAATAAGGATCTTTAATAAATAAATTGAGAATAAAATAAAAACAATATCGACCATTTGATATTATCTCAAAAGCAAACTTTATATCATCATGAAAAAATTCTCCTAATTTGTTCAATCCTGACATACTGTTACTATAAACACAACAAATACTGACCAAATTAAAAGAATCTATGTTTTTAGAATGCTTAGATTTTGGAATAATAACAGAACACCGTTAAACTTGAAAAACTAATTTAGCTCTTTTGAATAGAGCTAAATTAAAAAACAAAATATAAGTAAAAAGGGAATGAAAATGAGTATCAATTACTCATTTTCATTCCCTTTTTACTTATATTAGTTTCTAAATCTTACGCTTTCAAATCACCTTTTTTCAAAGCATTTACCGCAAACTCAGCCGCACGAGCCGTTAAAGCCATGTACGTTAATGATGGGTTCACACATGAAGCCGAAGCCATTGCCGCACCGTCAGTTACGAATACGTTTTCTGCTCCCCAAACTTGGTTGTTTTTGTTCAAACAAGAGTTTTTAGCATCTGTACCCATACGAGCCGTTCCCATTTCGTGAATACCAATTCCTAAGTGCTTAGATTGGTCGTCATACGAACTAACATTTTTCAAACCTGCACGCTCTAACATTTCAGCGGCATCGTTTTTCATGTCAATACGCATTTTCTTTTCGTTGTCTTTGTATTCTGCATCAAAAACAAATAATGGCATTCCCCATTTATCTTTCTGGGTTTCGTCAAGATACATACGGTTTTCTGGATTTGGTAAAACCTCCCCAAAACCCATCATACCGAATGTCCATTTGCCTGGGTAACTCAATGAATCTTTGAAATCCGCACCAACGCCTTCTTGTCCAGCACCACGTCCCCAATCTTCACGAGACGCACTTCCTTGATAACCAAATCCACGAGTATAATCACGTTTGTCACCAGCCCAGTTGCGGTAACGTGGAATATAAATACCATTGGCACGACGACCATAGTAATATTCATCTTCTAAACCTTCAAATTCACCAGAAGCACCAACGCCTAAATGGTGATCCATGATGTTACGACCCAATTGATCAGATTCATTCCCTAAACCGTTTGGATGACGTTGAGATTTTGAGTTCAACATGATACCTGTACTACCAAAAGCCGAGGCATTCAAGAAGATAACTTTGGCAAAATACTCAATTGATTCTAAGGTATTTTGGTCAACGATTCTTACGCCAACGGCTTTTCCTAATTTATCGTCGTAGATTACTTCTTGAACGATTGCATCTGGACGAAGGGTTAAATTACCCGTTTTTACTGCCGCAGGAAGTGTTGACGATTGTGTTGAGAAATATCCTCCGTAAGGACAGCCCATCATACAACGATTACGGAATTGACATTGAGAACGACCTAAATCGTAAGCAATTTTAGATTCTCCTGTTAAGTGAGCAGTACGCCCCATGATGAAATGACGACTTGGAAATTCTTTTTCGATACGTTTTTTCATATCTTTTTCCAAAGCGTTCATATTCATTGCTGGCAAATAATGGTCACCGTGTGGCAAAACATCAATCCCATCTTTATTACCACTGATACCCGCAAATTTCTCGGCGTAATCATACCAAGGAGCAATATCTTTGTAACGAATCGGCCAATCAGTACCTACTCCTTCTTTAGCGTTAGCTTCAAAGTCTTTTTCGTTCCAACGGTATGATTGACGACCCCACATTAATGAACGTCCACCAACGTGATAGCCACGAATCCAGTCGATTGGTTTTTTCTCAATGATTGGGTTTAATTTATCATTTTCAAAATGATTTCTCCACTGCTCATTTGCTGTATAACCAGTACGAATATTGATAAAATATTCTTCGGCAGTTTTGCTATCAACACGACCACGGTGAGCAAAATCCCAAGGATTTTTGGTAGCGTTTGTATAATCAGTTACGTGCTTAATATCACGTCCACGCTCAAGCATGATAACTTTTAATCCTTTTTCACAAAGTTCTTTGGCAGCCCAACCGCCTGATATTCCAGAGCCAACCACGATGGCATCGTAGGTATTTGCTTTTTGTCCTGTTCCTGTAATTTCCATTATCTTTATATTGTATTAGGTATTGAGTATGAAGCATTAAGCGTTTTCAAATAATACTTTTACAAAATAGCCTTAATCTTTTTTAAGTAATTTTAGAATTGAAAATGAATGGTTGTAAACCGTTTTCTGCACTAAGACATTGCCCAAGCTTTTTGTCCTTTTTGCAATTTAATACCTTCGTATTTCCCTGGAACTTCTAAATATTCCAAAGCTTTGGTTGCTCCTGGTTCAGAAGTAAAATAACCCAATACGGTTAAATCCTTCATTGTTTTCCAGAATTCAGATTTTTCTTTGGCAGAATCTTCAGCTTTAATTAAGGCTAATTTTTCTTCTGTAGTCGCTTTCATGAAACTACCTTTTGCACCTTCATTCAATTTATCCAATCCTGCAAAGAATGCTTTTTGTTGGTCTTCTTTATAACATTCTTTCAACATAAACTGAATAAATTCAGGAACTTTAGCTTCTTTGGCTCCGGCAGTAGATGTTTTAGGTAAGATAATTTCTGCAATTTCTGCAATCATTTCGCCATGTTCTGGAGTAATAGCGAAATTAGTTCCAGCCGTTGAACCACCTCCTGACTTACAACCTTCTAAAACAGTTGCTAAAGTTCCAGCAGATAGCACTCCGCCCATCAGTAATGCTACTCGGGATATTGCGTCTCTTCTTTTCATATATTTGTTTTTGTTTATTTTATGCTTTTCTCTTAAATTATTGGTTTGCTGACAGTTATAAAACTGCAAAAATGGCAAATTGTTCTAATTGTAAAATTACACTTAAATTGTAAAATCTTGTACTTTTTACGTACAAACTACGAATAATTTACATACAATACCATACAGAATATTTTACCGTTAACGAATTCATCAAAATATTATTTGGTGGTTTTCGAAATCTGTGCCTTATTGCGAAAATTTTACAAATAAACAGACAAATGAAAGTTAAATTATTAATCTTGATGTGCGTATTGTTAGGTTTTACGACTCACGCCCAAAAAAAGAAACCCGCTAAAAAGACTCCTCAAACAAAAATTGTAAAGGTTGATTCAACAGAATTATTAAATCTAAATCAGTTGAAAAATGGTTTGCAACAAGTACAAGACCAAATCGAAGCAAGTTTAACTGGTAAAGATTTGAGTTCTTCGCAAAACGGAGAAAAACGTTTTTATGATAGCTATAAATTGTTTTTGCACGCTGGCGAAGAATTAACGCTGGAACACTCTTCGGATAATTTCCGGGTGATGTTGGGTTTGAAAACGCCAACGAAGGATAAGCAAGAAATGAGTTATGATACGAAAACATTTAATGGAAGTAGCTATAATAAATTTTTCTACGTTGCTCCCGCCACGGGAACTTACACGTTATTGGCAACTTCAATGGACGCAAATCAGACGGGGAAATATAGAATTCAAAAACTAATTGCTACTCCAAATGCCGCTGAAGCACAATTAGACCCTGCTTTTACCAAACAGTTCAAAACATTGATGATGTCTAAACAAGACAATTTTAAGTCAATTACTGGCGAGAAAATCAAGAAAGATAAAAAGGACAAAACGGTTGGACAAGAACGTTTTAAGACCAGTTTTGAATTAGTGGCTGGAAAGTCAGGTTTGATTTTGCAAGATAACGGCGGACAAACCTCTAATTATAAAACGTTTATTTTTGAATCTGAAAATGAGGATGAAGCGAAACAGTATTTTGAGAAAATCAAAAAGCAATTACAAGTTTTAGCCCGTAGCTGGACAGAACAGAGCAATACGGATAATCTTTACAGTGCTTCGACGGACAAAGATATTATTACCTTAAATATTGCTTCGGAAGAAAGGAAAAAGAAGAAGATATTTTATATGGTTGGGTTCGTCTATAATTAATTGAGATACTGAAATAGAACTCAGATTAAAGGGATTTGACATGGATTTACAAATAATAACTGTGTCAAATCCCTTTAATCCGTATTCCATTTTTTAAGCAGGCATACTCGGACGAACTTCAATTTTACTCGGTAAAGTACGAGCTGGCATTTTGATTAAATCCGATACCATTTGTCCAATATCTTCGGGCTGAATTTTCCAAGCATCTTTATCATTTGGCGTGTGACCGTTAAAATGAGTCGCCACAGAACCTGGCATAATCGTCGTTACTTTGATTCCGTCTTTTCTCAAATCCATCATAATTGCTTGCGAGAAACCCACTACGCCGAATTTAGAGGCATTATAAGCTCCACCAGCCGCAAAGAAATTTGTTCCTGCCAAACTCGAAATCGTGATAAAATAGCCTTGCGTTTCTTTCAACGAAGCGTAAGCAGCTTTAATGGAATTGAAAGTTCCCGTCAAATTAATGTCGATTGTTTCTTGCCATTGTT
>JAZKDE010000059.1:0-8356 GCA_040387735.1 Bacteroidota bacterium | reverse complement strand
CCCGCATTAGCAATTACGTAATCCAAACGTCCCCAAGCCGACAAAATAGTCTCAACTGCTTTTTCTTGCGAAGCTAAATTTCTAACATCCGATTCAATTCCAATGGCATAACCCGCTTTGATTTTATTTAATTCCGTCGCTGCTTCATCGGCACTTACTTGGGTACGTGAGGTAATAGCAACTTTAATTCCATCTTTGATTAAAGCCTCCGCAACGCCGTAACCGATTCCTTTTGAACCTCCTGTGATGAGGGCAGTTTTTATAATTTCTGACATGATGAATTTAGGTTTTATTAAGTATATTTTCTTTATCATTCAACTCAAGGATAGTAAAAATAGTTTCTTTAGTTTTGAAATTGAAAAATCAAGAATGATTTCTATTTTTGGAAAATATACCTTAAAATAACACAAAATGGCACGAAATACTTTTGAAGACTATATAGAAGAATTGGAGATTAGAAAAGCAAATTTTCTACAAAAACAGCAAGAAGAATATAAGTTAAATCGCCTCAAAAAATGCCTTGAAGTATTAAAAAGAGCAAATATTGATCATACAGTCCCATCAGATATAATGGTTGAAATTGAACTTATTTTTGAATTAATGCCTTCACATGACTTATATTATATTAAAAAAGATGAGGTGCTGTTTTTAGAATATATTAAAGAAGTTAATAGCCTATTTATTAGAGTGTTTGATAATTATGAAAAATATATTGAAGAACCTGATAATTTTTTCAAAACACTTTTTACTATTTTATACCCAATACTACTTATACTTGTTTTCTATTACGAACAAGTTGAAAAGCGGATTGGTTTAGAACTTACCATATTGGTTTCGTTTGGCACTACTATCGTCTTAATCTATATAAATCGTAGAAAACTTTGGAATAGCTATTTTAGATTTGAATAATTTTGAAAAGAATGAAAAATGCCTTAAAAAATAGCGGAATTACAAAATACTTTGCAGTTCCGCCATTTTTTAAGTTTAAATATTTTTTAGAATCACGAAGATTTGTATCACGATTTTTTCTTCCAAAGATAAAAAACCGGCACACCCAAAGCTACAATCCCCACGCCAATCCAAGAAGGTACAGGTTTATAAATTAGTAAATTAATGCAAAGAGCAGCGGCAAAAACCAAGTAAATAGCTGGAATAATGGGATAACCAAAAGCTTTGTACGGACGTGGTGTATTCGGTTGTTTTTTACGAAGAATAAAAACGCCCGCAATGGTAAGAATATAAAATACCAAGATAGCAAATACGGTATAATCTAATAAATCGCCGTAAGTACCTGATAAACACAGTAAACAAGCCCAAGCACACTGCATAATTAATGACGATGCAGGAACGCCTTTTTTGTTCAATTCACCCGCTTTTTTGAAGAAAAGGCCATCTTTTGCCATCGCATAATAAACTCTCGCTCCCGACAAAATAATTCCGTTATTGCATCCGAAAGTAGAAATCATAATAAAAATCGCCATGATAATGGTCGCAGGATTTCCAAAAATCATCTCAGCCGCCGCCGTACCAACACGGTCATTGGATGCCCACATAATTCCTCTACTCAGGGTATCAACGCCATTGGGTTGTCCTTGAACTGGCAATAACATTAAGTACGCAATATTTGCTAATATATAAAGAAAACTCACCGTTAACGTTCCATAAACCAAACTCAAAGGAATATCTCGTTTAGGGTTTTTCATTTCACCCGCCGTATAAGTAACATTGTTCCAAGCGGATGATGAAAATAATGGGCCAATTAAAGCCAAACCAATTGCGGACCATAAACCGATGCCCGAAAGGTATTCATAATCAATGATTTTACCTTTCTCCCAAATAATTTTCACGGGACTCCAAAAATCAATATTATTGATCGCCCACATTCCTTTTTGTGGATTCAAGCCAACAATAATTCCGACAACCGCCAAGCCTAATAACGCCCCAATTTTAGTAACTGTAAAAATCAATTGCACCAATTTGGCATTTTTCACCCCTTGAATATTGATAAAAGTCAGCAACATAATCAGAGCAATGGCTAATAATTGTTGGGTATTAAAGATCAGGAAACTGTGTTCAGTTCCAATATAATTAGGCAAAAGTACGCCTGTGTATTTGGCAAAAGCCACTGCAACGGCAGCAATTGTACCCGTTTCAATCACTAAAAAAGTAGTCCATCCAAAGAGAAAACCAACTAAAGGATTGTAAGCCTCCCGTAAATAGACGTATTGTCCGCCCGCTTTGGGCATCATTCCTGCGAGTTCACCATAAGAAAGTGCTGATATTAAGGTGATTATTCCCGTAATAATCCAAGTGAGGAGTAAATAACCAGGCGAGCCTAAGTTTCGGGTAACATCGGCTGAAACGATAAAAATTCCTGAGCCAATCATCGAGCCAATCACAATCATGGTGGCATCGGTGAGAGATAATTCTTTTTTTAGTTCTTGAGGATTTGATGAAGTAGTTTTTTCCTGCATATTAGGGGTTATTTTTTGTATATAACAAACATAACGAATTAGGCTCGAAATCCCAAAATTGAAGAATATCGCAAACCTTTCCATAGCTTTGTTACCATATTTGTTCAACCCAAAAACGCAATATGAAATTTAAACAAATCACCATTATTGATACTTGTGGTTTAACGCCAGAAGGTATAAATAGTATCCGAAATTTCTCCGAAAATAAACTCATAATTTATGATGATGTTCCACAAAATGAAGAAGAAATACTACTAAGAATCGGAAGTAGCGATTGTATTTTGGTAAGTTGGCGAACAAGAATTTCGAAAGAAATAATCGCCAAACAATCATCATTAAAGTACATTGGAATGTGTTGCAGTCTATACGCTGAAAGTGCCTCAAATGTGAATATTTCAGCCGCTAAAGCCAAGGGGATTTCCGTAAAAGGCGTTAGAGATTATGGCGACGAAGGCGTTGTAGAATTCATTTTTGCCCAGTTAATCAATCTTTTTAAAGGTTATAGTAAATATCAATGGCGTACTGAAGCCACAGAATTGACCAATAAAAGTATCGGAATTATTGGCTTAGGCACTTTAGGTTTAATGGTGGCAAAAATGGCACATCACTTTGGAATGAAAGTTTATTATTTCAGCAAAACTCGAAAAATTGAATTCGAAAATGAACATTTACAATATTTATCTTTGGATGAACTATTAACAACTTGCGATGTCATTACAACTCATTTGCCCAAAAATTCGATTATTTTGAATTCAGATGCTTTTTTGAAAAAGAAGGAAAACTCTATTCTAATAAACACTTCTTTAGGACTCACTTTTGACAAAGATGCTTTTATAAATTGGCTCGTAAATAATAAAACTTCTTACGCCATATTTGATTCGGACGGAGCAGGAAGCTTTTACGATGAATTTACCGCAATGAAAAACGTAATTACATACCCAAAATCATCGGGTTTTACGATTGAAGCTCGCCAGAGACTTTCTGCTAAAGTGTCCGAAAATATTGTGACTTATTTTGAAGAGTAATTTTAATTCAACAACAAATGAAAATACAATTTGGCATTGACCAATTATTGAAAAATTCGACGTTTTTGCAGGAAAAAAAAGTTGGATTAGTAACCAATCATGCTGCAAAAACAGTTAGTCAAATCCCTACCAGACAAGCCATACTTGATGCCGGAATTAATTTAATTTTACTTTTTTCTCCCGAACATGGTTTAATGGTAGATGGCAAAGATGGTTTTGCGATATCAAATAGCATTGATAAACTTACAGGACTGCCTATTTACAGTATTTACGGCGAACACATTAAACCAGAAATCAAAATTTTACAACAAATTGACGTTTTATTATTTGATTTACCCGACATTGGAAGTCGATTTTACACCTATATCTGGACGCTCTCGTATGTGATGGAAGCTTGTTCTGAAGCTAAAACTTCATTAATTATTTTAGACCGACCCAATCCGATAAGTGGAAATTTAGCTTTGGCGGAAGGGCCGATGTTGGACGAAAAAAACTTTTCTTCCTTCATTGGCAGATGGAATATTCCCGTTAGACATAGTTTGACGGTTGGAGAATTAGCCAATTATTGGAAAGCCACAAAAAAAATTAAACTTGATTTAGAAATTATCAAAATAGAAGACTGGCAACGAAATCAATTCTTTTATGAACTTGAAATTCCTTTTGTGCCAACATCGCCAGCCATAACCTCCGCCGAAACTGCCTTAATTTATGTCGGAACTTGCTTATTTGAAGGCATCAATATTTCGGAAGGAAGAGGAACCAATTCCCCTTTTAAAATTTGTGGTTCATCGTGGATAGACGGACAAGAATTAGCAGAAAAATTTAATGGTTTAGCATTGAAAGGAGTTATCGCCAAAGCTATCAAATTTACTCCAAATGAAGGAGAATATGAAAATCAACTTTGTCAAGGAATTTCGCTGGAGATTACTGATTATCAATTATTCAAACCGGTCGAAATCGGTTTAAATTTAATAGCAATTATCAAGAAATTATACCCCGAAAATTTCAAATGGGCTACATACCCAACAAACGTAAATAAAACTGGTGAAAGACATTTGGATTTATTGATGGGACAAGATTCCGTTAGGATTATGCTTGAAAAAGATGTGGATGAATTTATTAAAAATATTCCAAATTTCACAAGAACGGATAATTGGACTGAGCTTGTAAACGATTATTTATTGTATCATTAAATAAAATTGCCAACACTTTCAGCATTGGCAATTTTATAAGTTTTAGCTATTTTTCAAAAACTATTTTACGATAAATATCTGCTAAAGAAATACTTGCATCTTCAACCGTAATCGAATCTTCAAGACTATAAAAATCTTGATTTATCCAAGCATTTGGATTTTCAGAGCGAATAAAAGTTGATACACTAATTTTTTCTGGGTTCACGTAAATAACTTGTTGAAGGCTTTCGATTAACTTATATTCTGGTAGTTTTTCAGATAATTCAAAAGCTTTTGTGGCGGGAGAAAGTACCTCCACAATAATATAAGGATTGGTAATAATAGCCGTGGAGCTTTTCTTAAAAATAGGATTTCCTTTTACTATTGTAACGTCTGGCATATAAAATCCACCCTCAAATTTGGGGATTTGTACGCCTGAGTTGCTTCCGAGTATGTCAAAATCAGAATCCTTTTGACTAAATAATTGATATAACAACGCTATTAATGTAGCGGTTATTTTTTCATGCCAGTATGATGCTAAACCCATTGTTATAATTTCATTTTCATGGTATTCAATCTTGAAAGGTAATTCTTCTGCCAAAGCAAAATAATCTTCTTTCGAGGCAGGAATACGCACTAATTTTTGCGTAGTCACTTCCGACAAAATGGTTTCTTTTATGTTTTTACCAATAACCATAGCCATATTTTTTATCAAATATAAGGAGATTCCCCTAATCTTTTAATTTAGTAATGGGTGTAAGTAGCACTTTTCGGAACTCTACTTCTGAGCCTTCCGCTTGCAAAGCAATTTGTCCTTTCTGAACCGTTGCATTAAATCCATCATTGACCAAAGTACCATTTACCCAAACTCTTACTTTGTCTTTTAAACATTGTACAACCATTGTATTCCACTCTCCAAGAGGCTTTTCTGAATTATCGGTAAGGTTATGAATTTGTCTTTCTTTACCATCAACCGAACCCCAATTTTCTTTAGGCCCAGAACGGTGTTTTTCCATATTGGGAACGGTAATATCTTCGCCAATGCACCAAAAATCTCCTGCATTATCGTGCATCAATTGTGCTTCGATTGATTTCGGAAACATTCCATAAAGTACTCTTGGTGTTGAAGCATGAACCAACACGCCGCAATTACCTGGTTTTCCCGCAAAACGATATTGCACTTCTAATTGATAATTTTGATAAACCGCATTCGTGATAATATGCCCTTGCGGTTCAGCCAAACTTACCATCATTCCATCTCTGATAATGAAAGGGCTTTTCACTTCGGGTTTTCCATCCATTGCGGGGACGTCAATATGCCAACCCTTAAAATCTTTGCCATTGAAAAGGCTTTTTGATTTGGGCTTTACCTGTGCATTTGCATTTATAATTCCACAGAAAAGAAATAAAATAAGCAATTGTGTTTTTTTCATGAGATTGTTCGAAAAATAAAGGAAACTGATATTTGTATTTACAGAAATATCAGTTTCCAGCGTATAAAAATTAATAATACTACTCCTCCTCACAACCAATTGGAGCTCCTGGAGGCAATTCTTTATGAACCGCTACTTTCGCCGCTGAAGGGTTTTTCATCCTTTCCAGAGCGTAATCTATATGTGCTTGATAATCAGCATCTTTGGCGGTTTTCTTGGTTTCTTCCAAATACGTTTTCAATTCTCTCAAAGCCTTTCCGCAAACGGCTTTTACTTGATAATTGGCTGCTTCATTGGTACTCAAAGCCATTAAATGTGTCAAGACAATTTGCTCCGTTTGAAATTGTACTTTACGATTCAATCCTTGATTTTTAGTTGTTTTAAAGGTTTTGTCCAACACTTGAGTAATCATTTCTTCCAAACCTAAACCTCCATTTCTCGCTTCGTATTCTATCATGCGGGAAGCTCTTTCTGGATGAAACAAGAATTGTAATGGGAAATCAGTTGCCGATTCTGCCGCTGCCAATGGGTCGAATGCTAAACCTGTACGCTTTTTGAACAATTCTCTCGAAGACATATATCCCGCTGGACGTGGAGGTATCAAGGAAATAATATTTTCTGGCAAAGTCAAAAAGTCAGCCGAAAGACATTTCAAGGCAGTTTCTAAGGCTTTTTGTTGGATTTCTTTTGAAACGGCTTTGGTAGAAAATTGACCATCGCCACGCAATGCATAATGATAATCCATTGAACCAACCAATTTAGAAACGGCTTCAATTTGATAACGATGAATGTTGTAAAGTGGCACTAAAGCATCTTCTAAAAATGCCATCGGAACGCCCGTTCTAATTGTTTTTTCGCCAAAACTTTTAAGTCCTTTTTCTCTAACTTTCATCAAATTTTCTAATTCATCGACTGGATTTTTTCCACCGTCCCACAAATGAGCCGTTGGACTCACCGAACCCGCCGAACGAGCATCTTGGTCGGTCAAAAATAACAATCCTTTTTCGTGCGAATCCTTCAAAATTTTATTTAAAGCCACTTTTTCGTCCGTTCCTTTCGGGAAATCTTGATAACCGTAAGTAATCGAAACTTTATCCCATTCGCCAATTCCAACGGCGTAAGCATCACTTAAATCTACTTCACCTTTCGCATCTAATTTCACGGTTGGGTGCGGATAATCCATCACCGAAGCACGACTATTGATACTGGCGGTATAATTATGCATCAAACCCAATGTATGCCCAACTTCGTGAGCCGCCAATTGGCGCAAACGAGCCAAAGCCATCTTGAGCATTGGATCTTTTTCGTGGTCAAGTTTTTGACCATTTTCAAAAGGTGAAAGCAAACCTTGAGCAATCAAATAATCTTGACGAACCCGTAACGAACCTAAACTCACGTGTCCTTTAATGATTTCACCCGTGCGTGGGTCCGTTACAGAAGCTCCATACGACCACCCACGAGTAGAACGGTGAACCCAATTGATAACATTATAGCGGCAATCCATCGGGTCAGCATCGTCGGGCAATAATCTCACTTGGAAGGCATTTTTATAACCTGCCGCCTCAAAAGCCTGATTCCACCATGCCGTTCCGTCCATTAAAGCTGAGCGAATTGGTTCGGGCGTTCCGTTGTCCAAATAATAAATAATGGGCTTTACGGCTTCCGAAATTTTAGCCGTTGGGTCTTTTTTCTTCAAACGGTGACGTACAATAAAATACTTTTCAATCGGTTCGCTCACGGGCGTTGCGTAATCCATGTATCCCAAGGCATTGAAACTTGAACGTGGGTCAAACACTCGCTTTTCAAATTGATTATCAGGTAATTGCACAAAACTGTGGTGAACTCGCAAAGTAATCGCATCCGAACTTGGCGTTACCGATTTTACGAAATTTCCTGCATCGCTTCCGCCCGTGAAAGTCAAAGTAACTTCAAATTCAGAATTTAATGGAAAGTTTTTGGTACGAGCAAAATACATCGCCGAACGTGATTTATCGGGAGCGTAACTTCCTTGTTTGGAATCTTTCAAACGGTCAGGAATTCCCATGGGGTCATTCATTAAAAAATCCGTTGCATCCACCAAATATTTGCCATTTTCTTCAGCTTCAACGGTGAAACCCCAAAGCGTAGATTGCGCAAAAGATTGTTCGATGGCACGTTTTTCGTTGGCATCATTGGTGATGGCACGGTATCTCAAATTGGGTTGAATGAGCATGATTTTGCGTCCAACTTTGTTGAAAAATACCACTTTTTCA
>JAZKDE010000058.1:21553-43234 GCA_040387735.1 Bacteroidota bacterium | reverse complement strand
TGGATGACCCGATGGTGTTTTTGCACAGCATAAAATGGGATCAAGCATTGAGTTATGCCAAGAAAATTATGCGAGAAAATTATCCCAAAGATATTAGTGTTTATTTAATTGCGGTGGACAATACTCGTATCGAAATTGAACTTTCTGAAGTTGTACAAGCCGCTGGAGATAAAGTAGTTGACTATATTTTACAAGAATTATGAAGTTACAAAATGGCCATATTAATATTCCCGTTGACATCGTAAAAACGGTTTTGGAAAATGAAGCTCAAATAAATTGGGTATTTTATCCTGACCGAAATATGTTATTGTTAGCAGGAAAATCAAAGCTCTTTTTTGAAAAATTGCATAAAACTGATTGGCAGACGCTGAAAGATAAAAATATTCAAGGCGATAAATCTCTTTTCATCAGAGCTATTTTGATTGATAATGACCTCGATGAGTCTGATCGTGATTTGGTTTTTGAAATTAAAAATACGGGTATCATTTCAATCAATTTATAAGAATATTTTTGTCAATCTAAAATGACTTAAAATAAATGCTTCTTTAACCCCAAAAAAATGCTTTCCATTTTCACTAAATCCGAGCAACTCGCCGCAGTAAAAAATATCATCAATTCTGAAAGTCGTTTAGAGGAACTAATTGATATTCAGATGGTTGACTCAAAAAATTGCGATTCCATTATTGACGAAAATATCATTCATCAAAATATAGATTGGTCAGAAAACCTTCCTCCTATTTTGTTGGCAAATCCTTTAATTTTTAACGCTTCAAATCTTCTAACACTTGTTTTTCTGAGGTTAGGAAACTGGGAAAAAGTTTATCAACATAGTTTAGGCGACAAACAATTATCGGATAATATTGACTTAATCAACCGTCTGCAGTCGGGCGTGGCAGTACAAATTCCGGCTGAGCCCATCAATGATTTTGGCACGTTCGACCATTATCGTCGTTGGCATAATCGGGCGGTGGTTTTGCATTATGGAAATCTTGATACTTTGGTAGGCGAACATAAGACAAAAGAAGCTTATGAAAAAGCCATTCAAAATTCCCCAAACATTGAACATAAAGCATTTACGAGTAAACATTTTGCTTCGTTTTTGTTAGATTGTGATTTGCTTCAAGAAGCCGAAGTAATTTTAGAAACTTGTCTCAATGAAGTTTCTGAACCAACCCTTCAAGCAGAATTAAAGGCGGTTTTATACGGAATTTGGCTGCAGCAATTAACCGTTCCATACAATTATAATTTATTAGAAAAAACCAAACGAACGATTTGGGAAGTTTTGCAACATTACGAAAATCAAGGGCGAATTTTGCAAGCGGGTTTGCTCTTAATTGATGCTGCTCAGGTTGCCAATTTTACGGATAGTTTTGCCGAATCATTGGGTTATATAAATCGGGCGATTCGGATTTTTAGAGATGAAGAGGTAACGGAGTTAGAAGCAAATGCACATTTTCGGAAAGGCGTTTTGTTATTTACGTGGGCTCAAAACGGCAATATTC
This sequence comes from Bacteroidota bacterium, assembly GCA_040387735.1. Taxonomy (GTDB): domain Bacteria; phylum Bacteroidota; class Bacteroidia; order Cytophagales; family Spirosomataceae; genus Arcicella. The sequence goes on along the minus strand of JAZKDE010000058.1, from coordinate 41,732 downwards.
AGTTTTATAAAGGAGCGATGGAAGCCTATCAAGAAGCGCTCAAAACATTCACGAATGAATCGACACCTGATGTTTTTGCGGAAATTCAACATCATTTAGGCGTGATTTACAGTGAAATTCCTGATGAAGCCAAAAAGAAAAGTATTTGGGCGGCTGTTTCAGTGAGTTCTTTTAAGCAAGCACTGGCCTATTTTACCCTTCAAACGCACCCTTACGAATACGCTACAATTTGTAATCATTATGCCAATGCTTTAACGAAATTTCCCGAAGCAAAGTTGACCGATAATTACCGAAAAGCGTTGATTTTTTACGATGAAGCACTTACGGTTCGCACGGCTTACGAGTATCCGTATGAGCGAACATTAACTTTGCTAAATTATTTGGAAGCCTGTTGGCAAGTTCACGAAGACGACCCCGAAAAACAGAAAATTTTGTTTGATGATATGATAAATAAAGCGGAAGAAATCAAAAATTTAGTTGATGATGAAAAATTATTAGCTGAAGCCGACTCTCATTTAGAAAAATTAATTGAATTGGCGAGCGTACTGTAAAAAAAGCCACATTCTGCGCAAAAATGCGGGATTTAGAAAATATTTTCTAAATCCCGCATTTTATGTTTTTTATAACCTTAAATAGAATATATTTGATTTTAGAAAGTTTTGAAGCCAAATAAATGCACGAAATTTCATTAGTTAGAAATATTTTCCGAACGCTCGAAGAAGAATTTCCCGAAGATATTCCAAGGGTTCGAGCAATCAATTTGACAGTAGGTATATTGTCGAATGTACAACCGATTTTAATGCAAAATGCGTTTCAAGCGGTATTGGAAGATGAACCTAAATATCAAAAAACAAGCTTGAATGTAGTGGTTTTACCCATCTTAATTCATTGCGACGACTGTGATAAAACCAGTGAAGTGCAACAATATCGGTTTATTTGTCCGTGTGGCAAACCCAGCCGAAATGTGATTCAAGGCGAAGAATTACTAATCAGTAGCGTTGAATTTGATGATTAATAAATAATCCATAAGAAAAAACTTAATGAATCTTAACTTCTTAATGGTTCAACCAATATGAGCAAACCAAAATCAAATCAAGCGGCCGTTGGCTCAATTCAGTGTGATAACACCACCATGAACTTGCTGAAAGTCAATGACTTCGTGGCAAAAGTAATTCGTGAACGTTTACCAAATATGTTAGTAGTCAATGTATGTTCGTCGCCAGGAAGCGGCAAAACAACTTTGATGCAAGAAACAGGCAAACGACTAAATGGCAAACTAAATATGGCGGTACTCGTGGGCGACCCAGAAACCGAACGAGATGCCATCAGAATGCGTGAAGTGGGAATAAATGCCTTGCAAATTGTGACGGGTGGAATGTGCCACATCGAAGCCCAAATGATTCTGCAAGCCCTCGACCATATTGACCTCAAGGACGTTGATTTATTATTTATTGAAAACGTTGGAAATTTGGTTTGTCCAGCCGCTTTCGATTTGGGAGAAGACTATCGAGTAACTGTTTTAGCAAGTACCGAAGGAGACGATAAACCCAAAAAATACCCACGAATGTTCTTAACGAGCGAGTTGCTAATTGTATCAAAATCAGACCTTTTACCTTACGTACCTTTTTCGGTTGAAGCTGTTACCAAAGATGCCCGAGAAGTAAATCCCGACCTCGAAGTAATGACGATTTCAAGTTTGAAAGGAGAAGGAATGGATGAGTGGTGCGAGTGGTTAATCAATAAAGTTACTGAGAAAAAAGAAAGTTTAATTGAAGCTTAAAGATTGTGAAAAAAAAGCCAACAACTTTCTTAATAACACTCAATGGACTGGTGCAAGGCGTTGGTTTTCGTCCTTTTGTGTATCAATTAGCGAATCAATTTGGTATCAAAGGGCAAGTTAATAATGGTTCTGAAGGCGTGAAAATTTGGATTAATACCGATGAAAAAATAGCTCAACAATTTTATCATCAATTATTATTAGAAGCGCCCATTTTAGCTAAAATTCACAAATCAACATTAGAAACTACTGATTATCAGCCATTTGAAAATTTTAATATTGTTGAAAGTACATCTTCGGAGAATGTTTCATTGTTGCTCACTCCCGATTTTGCCATGTGCGTTCATTGCCGTTCTGAACTTCAAAATCCAAAAAATCGCCGATTTCGTTACCCATTTATTACTTGTACGCACTGTGGCCCAAGATATTCGATAATCGAAAAACTGCCCTACGACCGACCGCAAACGACCATGAAAGAGTTTGTGATGTGCAAGATTTGTGAAGCAGAATATAATGACCCAAACGACCGAAGATTTTACGCCCAAACAAACGCTTGTCCAACGTGTGGACCTCAATTAGGATGGTATAAAGTTATAAATGGTAAGGCAAATAACAACTCCGAATTAAACGATTATCGTTGGATTTTAAGTCGGATAAAGTGGGCATTGGAATCTGGTAAAATATTAGCGATTAAAGGCATTGGTGGTTATTTATTGTTGTGTGATGCGACAAATGAAGTAACTGTAAATACGCTTCGAACACGCAAATACCGTCCAACGAAACCTTTTGCGGTAATGTATCCTTCGCTGGAAATGTTGAAAGAAGATACTTTTGTGAATGACAAAGAAGCAGAGGCCTTGCAAGATGTTTCCGCTCCGATTGTATTATTAAAACAGCGAAAAACCATTATCCAAAAAATAGCGAAATCGGTAAATCCGAATCTAATTTTTTTGGGGGTAATGTTACCTTATTCGCCTTTGCTTGAACTCATTGCCCATGATTTTGGAAAACCTTTGATTGCGACAAGTGGAAATTGTAGCGGAAATCCAATTGTGTTTGAAGATGAAAAAGCATTGACTGATTTAGCACAAATTACTGATTTTATCGTACCCAATAATCGTCAAATAGTATTGCCACAGGATGATTCAGTCATCCGATTTACGGAGAAATATGAGCAAAAAATTATCCTTAGAAGAAGTAGAGGCGAGATATTAGGATTGAATTTAGACAACTTAATGCCCAAAATCTCAAACCTAAGTTTTGGAGCATCATTAAAAAGTACTTTTGCCCTACAATCATCGGAAAACTTGTACGTAAGTCAATATTTAGGTGATTTGGAAAGTTTTGAAACGCAAGAGAATTTCGAGAATGTATTAAATCATTTTACTAAAATTTTCAATCTTTCCTTGGCGAAATTCAATCTATTTTGTGATACTCACGAAGGTTATTTTTCGACCCAATTAGCCATTGCATTAGGAGAAAAATGGAATATTCCTGTCCAAAAAATACAACATCATCAAGCACATTTTGCGGCAGTTTTAGCGGAAAATGAACTTACCAAAAATAGTCATTCCGTGTTAGGAGTAATTTGGGATGGAACGGGCTACGGAACGGACGGAAATATGTGGGGAGGCGAGTTTTTTATCCAAAATCAACGATTTCACTTTGAATACTTTGATGCGATTTTGGGAGATAAAATGCCCCGTGAACCTCGCATTTCAGCTTTGTGTTTAACGCACGATTTAGAAAATTTTGAAGAATTTACAAAATCAAAATTTTCGCCCCAAGAATGGAAAATTTATCAAAAAATACTGTCTAATAACACGCTAAAAACCAGTAGCATGGGCAGAATTTTTGATGGTGTTGCTTCCATATTAGGCTTATCTGAAAAGCAAACTTTTGAAGGTGAAGTAGCCATGCAATTGGAAGAATTAGCAGGTTTATATTTTCAAGAAAATGGCTTTGATTTTGAAGAAAATTATCTGCCTAAATCATTTGTAAATGTGCCTACGAAACAAATTTTTGCGGGCATTTTAAACGATATTAATCTACAAAAAAGCAAAGAATATATTGCCGCCAAATTTCATTTTTCTTTAGTTCAAAGTGTAAAAATTATTGCAAATCAATGCCAAATAAACCAAATCGGTTTTAGTGGCGGTGTATTCCAAAATGCCGTTTTAGTCGATTTATTGATTCATCATTTATCGCAAGAATTTGAATTATTTTTTCATAAAAATCTTTCTCCAAATGATGAAAATATCGCTTTTGGGCAAGCCATTTTAGCGATAAATTTCGTAAAAGAATAAGCTTTTATTTAATATTTTAGTAGCCATTTAATCAAAAAAAATATGTGTCTCGCAATTCCTGGAAAAATACAATCCATTGAATATCAGTACAATGGATTAGTAAAAATGGCAAAAGTTCTTTTTGGCGGAATTATCAAAGAAGCCAGTCTTGACATGGTTCCTCATGCGGTTGTAGGTGATTATGTATTAGTTCATGTAGGCGTAGCCTTAACGGTGGTTGATGAGGAAGAAGCCCTGAAAACATTCAGCTATTTAAGTGAAATAGGCGAATTAGATGAGTTAGTGGAATCTTGCCAAATTGACGCTCCAACCCATAATTAATCATGAAATTTCTCTCTGAATATAGAACTCCAGAACTCGTCGAACAGTATTTAGACGAAATCAAAAAGACCGTAACTCGCCCGTGGACAATCATGGAAGTTTGCGGTGGACAAACACATAGTTTGGTCAAAAATGGCTTATTAAATTTATTGCCCAAAGAGGTCCAAATGGTACATGGCCCAGGCTGTCCCGTTTGCGTAACGCCGCTTAATTTGATTGACAAAGCAGTTTATTTGGCGGAAGAGAAGGGCGTAATTTTATGCTCTTTCGGCGATATGATTCGTGTACCCGGGTCGAAGCGAAGTTTACTCGAATCAAAAGCTCGAGGTGCAGATGTTCGCATTTTATATTCACCGCTCGAAGCTGTAAAATTGGCGCAACAAAACCCTGACCGTGAGGTTGTTTTCTTTGCCGTTGGTTTCGAAACAACTGCTCCTGCTAATGCGCTTTCGGTATTATTTGCCCAAAAATTAGGGCTGAAAAATTATTCAATTTTGGCTTCTCACGTACTCGTTCCACCCGCAATTGAGGCTGTGATGGACGATAAAACGGCTCGAATTCAAGCATTTTTAGCGGCGGGACACGTTTGTGCGATTATGGGCATCGGTCAATATTACGATTTAGTAGAAAAATATGATATTCCAATCGTTGTTACAGGATTTGAACCAGTCGATTTATTGCAAGGCATTCTCATGACTGTCAAGCAGTTAGAAGCTGGACAGGCGAATTTAGAAAATCAGTACAGTCGAATTGTAAAGCCCGAAGGAAATTTAGAAGCCATCAAAGTAATTGAACAAGTTTTTGAAGTAACCGACCGTGAATGGCGTGGACTTGGCACAATTCCGATGAGTGGTTGGGAGGTTAAAGATGAATTATCGGATTTTGATGCCAACAAAAAGTTTTCGGTCAATATTGCCAAAGCCTCAGAATGTGCGGATTGTATTGCAGGCTTGGTTTTGAAGGGGATTAAAAAGCCATTTGAATGTAGCCAATTTGGCAAAAATTGCACGCCTGAAAAACCACTTGGCGCTCCGATGGTATCTTCTGAAGGTGCTTGTGCTGCCTATTTTCACTATGCTAATGTTGAAATTTTATGACCCAAAACTCCATTATGAATTTATCCTGCCCGATGCCTACACTCGATTTCGACGTAATCACACTCGGACACGGAAGCGGTGGCGTGTTGACCAACCGACTTTTAGAATCGGGTGTATTTAATTTACTTAAAAATCCACTTTTAGATACTCACCACGACGGAGCTGTTTTTGAATTATCAGGAAAATTGGCCTTTTCGACGGATAGTTACGTGATTTCACCCATTTTTTTCCCTGGAGGAAATATTGGTGAATTAGCGGTCAACGGAACGGTTAACGACCTTGCCATGTGCGGAGCGATTCCAAAATATTTGTCCTTGAGTTTCATTATCGAAGAAGGTCTACCGATGACGGAATTTTGGGAAATATTAGTTTCGATTAAAAATGCTGCTGAAAAAGCGGGTGTTCAAATCGTTACGGGCGATACCAAAGTGGTAGAAAAGGGAAAAGGCGATAAGATTTTTATCAATACTTCGGGAATTGGTCAAGTACATCCGAACGCACAAATTTCAAGTAAAAATATAAAAATTGGCGATAAAATTATCGTTTCTGGACACATTGCCACGCATGGAATTGCCATTATGTCTGTCCGTGAAGGACTTGATTTTGAAACCCATATTGTCAGCGATACTACCAATTTGAATCATACCGTAAAAGCGCTATTGGATAGTTTTGGGGCCGAAATTCATTTATTTAGAGATCCAACAAGAGGTGGCGTAGCAACCGTTTTAAACGAAATTGCTCGTGATTGTGGTTTAGGGATTAATATTTTACAGAAGCAAATTCCCGTATTGGATGAGGTTTTTGGAGCGTGTGAACTTCTTGGACTTGACCCACTTTATGTAGCAAATGAGGGTGTTTTTATGACCATTGTTTCTGCTGAAATTGCGGATGATTTTGTAAAAAAACTTACAGAATTTGAAAATGGAAAAGATGCCGCTATCATTGGAGAAGTGGTTTCAGAACATCCTAAACAGGTGATTCTGACGAGTAAAATCGGAGGAAAAAGAGTTGTTAATATGTTGGTAGGGGAGCAATTACCCAGAATTTGTTAAAATATGATTGTTTCTTTATCAAATACAGCTCCGTTAGATTCTTTCGGGCAATCTTCTGCAGATTTACCACAAATGGTAAAAAGCACTTTTGTTTTTCGGGGAGATGAGGGCAATCCTTTACTCGCACCTCGGGGAGTATGGTCAGTTGGTGAAAAATTAATTGTGGCGGATACGGGGCAAAATCGAGTATTTATTTGGCATCAACTACCTAAAACTGAATACGCTCCACCCGATTTGGTATTGGGGCAACTCGAAACCAATGATACAGGTCGAAATTCGGGGCATCAAGTCAGTGCGAGTACTTTACAATATCCATCAGGAATATGGTCGGATGGACAAAAACTCATCATTGCGGACGCTTGGAATCATCGAGTTTTAATCTGGAATACTTTTCCTACCCAGCACGGACAACCAGCAGATGTTGTTTTGGGACAAGCGAATTTTGAACAAAATTTACCGAATATCAAAGGAATTGGCTCAACACCAACCGCCCAAAGTCTCAATTGGCCGTACGGTGTTTTTTCGGATGGTGAGCAACTATGGGTGTGTGATACGGGCAATAGGAGAGTGCTATATTTCAAACAAATCCCAACCAAATCTTTTCAAAAAGCCGATGAGGTTATTGGAAAACCCAGTTTTGAGGAAAGAGATTATGAAAATCATGAACCCATTTGGCCCTACTCTGTGAGAGTCTCAGCCAATGGGCAAATGGCCATTACCGATACGCAATATTACAGAACGTTAATTTGGAATGATTGGGAAACAGCCTTTTCAGAACCCGCTGACATTATTATTGGGCAACCCGATTTTGAAACCAACGGCCAAAATCAATTTAGCTTATTTCCAAAACAAAACAGTCTAAATTGGGTGTATGACAGCTTTTTTTACAAAAATGGTCTATTTGTAGCGGATACAGGGAACAGCCGATTGATGTGGTTTGAAGAAATTCCAACAGAAAATTCGGAGATGGCCGACAACCTAATTGGACACGTCAATTTTAACATCGGAAGTGAAAATGCCAATACTCGCTATGGTACTGACAAACAATTATATTGGCCTTTTTCGCTCTGTATTGCGGGAAATCAACTTTGCGTAGCCGATACTGGCAATCATCGTATTATCATTTATCAACTCATCTAACATGGAAATAGCCCCACTTCTTTTGGCAAGCGTTATCGGCTTTTCTCACGCTTTTGAGGCCGACCATTTGGTTGCGGTAAGTAATATCGTAACTCAAAGAAATAACGTTTTTCTATCCATAAAAGATGGGATTTATTGGGGACTTGGGCACACTTCTACCATTTTTTTGATGGGTTGTATTTTCATTTTGGGCAAATTCACTTTCAACGAAAATAGTTTCCGTTATTTTGAGGCTACCGTTGGATTTATGTTGATAATTTTAGGAACTTCTCGCTTGTATAAATTGTCCCAAAATCAACATAATTTAACAGTTCATTCACACTTGCATAACCAAGAAACTCATCAACATAAATTGGCTTACAGCGTCGGTTTAATGCATGGTTTGGCAGGAAGTGGAGCCTTAATTTTGTCCGTTTTAACTACCATAAAAGGCTCACTCAATGGTATTTTATATCTCATAATTTTTGGCTTTGGTTCTGTAATAGGCATGATGTTGGCTGCAGGGGTTTTTAGCGTTCCATTTTCGCAAAAACTCATGAATAATTACGCTGTACGTATTATCTTAACCGTCATTTCTTCGGCATTTTGCATTGGGCTTGGTTTTATGGTAATTTATCAAAATTTAAAATAATGGAATACAACGAATCAGATTTTGTTGCGTATGCTTTAAAAGAAATGAAAGTCAATATTTTATCTCGAAATGACAAGTATTTTCAGTTAGAAAATGGCTTTCAAATTGAAGTTGAAGGGCGTGATTTATACCGACTTTCGCACGAAGGTTGGGTAATTTCTCCATTCGATGACATTGGAAATCTCTGCGAATTTCTCCGAAAAAGCCTTGAAACATCGCCTGATAACGAATAAATTTATGGAAAAACAAGAATTATGGATTGTCGCCCTTTCTGAAAGTATCTCAAGACCAGGATATTACGCTTTGATTTTAGAAGATACTCAAAGCAAACGAAGAATCCCGCTTATCATTGGTGTCAGCGAAGCTCAAGCAATTGCGATTGCCATGGAAAAAATGCAACCCTCCCGTCCCCAAACTCACGATTTATTTCATCAAACCCTTCTAAAACTGAACGCTACGCTCACCGAAATAGTCATCAATCGCTTGGAAAAAGAAGTATTTTATTCCACTATTATACTAAAAACATCACATGAAATTATCGAAATTGATGCACGTCCATCGGATGCCATTGCTTTAGCAGTGAGGTTTGGCTGTCCTATTTTTGCAACGCACGAAGTTATCGAAAATTCAGCCTACGATTTTGACGAAAAAACCCGTGATAAACGTGGTTCTTATGCCGAATATACCATGGAAGAATTGGAAGAATTATTGGCAAAAATCATTAAAAAAGAAGATTATGAAAGTGCAGCAAGGGTTAGAGATGCGATTGAACGGAGACAAAAAGGTTGATTTTACGGCAAGAATTAATCACATAATTAGCCTTTTCATCAAGTAAATGCCTGATTTATAAGCTTTAAGACATTTCAGAAATACGCTCTAATCCAATCTTTAATTTGATCATTATATTTGTCATAAATAATTTAAACCCATTGAAGCTGTTTATGATAATTCCAATTCTATTGCTAATTATTACTTTTTTAGGAATATTTACGCTGTATTCCTTAAAGAAAGGCTCAAACCAAGACCCGCTTCGAGACTTCTTGAACAATAAACAAATAAAACAATTTTCTTAAATGTTGCATATAAACTAATTAGAAAATTAGCGCTCAATTTTAGAAACATAAAAAAAGGTACAGGAAATTCCTGTACCTTTTTTGTATCACTAACACACCAAATATAGTAATAGCGATAAAATACTGATAATCAAATAAATGGTTAGGTATTCATCACTTATATCTACATTGTCGATTACAAAGTTAGCAAGCTCTTTCTCATTTATTATTGTAGTTACAATCAAACCATGATTTGATTGACAAAACCACAAATAAGCCTACCAAATGAAACTATTACGTTTATCTAATGATAACTCTACCATATTTTCTAATCACATTTTGAGATTATTTTTACTACAATTGAGAGGAAAGTATGTTTTTTTGCCACCTTTTTTCTTCCTTAAAAAAGCCTTTTTCTCAACTCGTCTGATAATAAGAAATATAATTACAGGTAGATTCCGTAATTATATTTCTTATATTTGTAACAACAATAACATTTAATCCATTGACAAGCAAGAGATTACCATTTGTTAAGTTATGCCAAGTACTTATAAATATATAATTATTGAAGATAACCCCATTGATATAAAAATTCTGAAAGGGCATCTTCAAAAACTCCCCCATTTAAAATTAGTTGAAACATTCAATAATCCAATTGATGCTATTCAGACTATCCATAGTGATGCCATTGATATGATTTTCATGGATATTGAAATGCCCGAAATGACAGGAATTGGGCTTCTCAATGCACTGGAAAAAACACCGCCTGTTATTCTAATTTCTAATCATATTCAGTACTCAATGCAGGCTTTTGAACTCGGTGTAACCGACTATATTCATAAACCTGTAACTTTTGAACGCTTGTTAAAAGCAGTGAGTAGAGCTATTGAATTCATTAATTTGCAGAATAGAAACATCAAAGAATTAATTATTCCAAAGGATAATTTCATCTTTTTGAAGGCGGGTCGTGAATTACTAAAATTTAACCTAAACGATATTCTCTACATTGAAGCATTAGCATCATTTACTAAAGTTTTTACGCAGGATAAAACTACAGTAATCAGTGAATCTATTTCTGAATTACACGCTAAACTTCCCATCGATTCCTTCCTCAGAGTTCATAAATCATATTTAGTGCCACTTAATAAAATTGTAGGAATCTCCACAAAAAATGTCATCTTAGAAAATAATAAAATCCCTTTGGGACTGTCATATCGAGAAGGTATTGAGAAGATTTTAGCCAGAACGGAAGGTATAAATGATTAAATGGCATCTGTCATCACACAAAAGTTATAGCTCAATTTGTATCTGATTTTTCGATATTAGGATTCCCTTAGCAAAACTCACATTGCCTCTAAATCTATAAAATGACCTTATTGATAAACTCCCCCAAAAAACTATTATATAAAATTTACTCCTCAGGTGTACACAAAAGCCTGACGGAAGTAGAAATGTCCCAAATTCATATATTAAATGCCGCTTGTATGATTGGGTTTTCGCTCAGTTTAATTTCGTCCATTTCGAGTATTTTTTTAAACAATTCAGCCACTCCGATTAACCTCGCTATTTCCTTTACCTTTGTCATTATCCTGATTCTCCAAAATTATCGTTTATATACTTTCAGCAAATTTTTAGTCTATTATCCTTGTCTTTTTTTCATTACAGCTATTGCTATCAGGAATGTTTTTATTTCCCCAAATTATGTTAATGAATTTTCAATTATTCCATTTTCAATGATTGGCATTATTATTTACAGTGGCATTCAGAAGAAAATTGCATTTTCTCTCGCCATAGTGAATGTTTCTATCATTGAAATTATCAAAATAAAAATTTGGCACTTAAATATTAGTCATATTTTGTTTACCAATATTCTCATTTTAGTCGGAACATTTATAAGTATCTATTACGTAACGATTAACTATAAAAATGGCTTTAAGGCCCTTGTTCAGAAAAATCAAGAATTGACAGACCAACGAGAAATTATTGCTTCCCAATCCGAAAAATTGCAAGCAGTCAACCAGTTGAAGGACAAACTTTTTTCGATTATTTCACACGATTTACGGAGTCCTTTTTCGCAATTAAGCGGGACTTTGGAATTAATAAACGAGAAGATTTTTACGGAAACTGATTTGTCGGAAATATTACCTCAAATTAGCAAAAATACGAACGAATTATCGAAACTACTTGATAATATTCTTCACTGGTCAAGAAACCAACTGGCAGGAAATTTAACGCTACCACAAGCCTTCGATTTAACATTGAGCATTGAATCTATTTCAAGTTTATTTGCTCCTTCTATCCAAAAAAAAGGAATTCATTATACCAACGATGGTCAAAACCAGATGATGGTTTTTGCGGATAAAAATATGATTGAACTGGTTTTGCGAAACCTGCTTTACAATGCCATCAAGTTCTGTCAAAACGATGCTAAAATCACCATTCTTTGTAGCGAACTACCAACCTATATACAGGTATGTGTGAGCGATACAGGCGTGGGAATTTCAGAAGAACGCCAAAAGACATTATTTCAAAATGAACTCGTTTCAACCAAAGGAACATCTAACGAAAGTGGTACGGGTTTGGGTTTACTTTTATGCAAAGAATTTGTTGAAAAGAATAATGGAGAAATCTGGGTAAAAAGCATTTTGGGCGAAGGCAGTAAGTTTTGTTTTACCATTCCAAAAGTAAATAATCGCTAATATTTCCAATTGATTGAAAATAAAAATACCCCCACAAATTTCAAACTTGTGAGGGTTTTGATGTGTCAGTGATTCATTAAATGGGCTATACAAAACTGCAAGAATAAACCTTACTATTTAAGCGTAAATTTACCCGTTTTACGGAAGACTTCCATTATCAAATATTTGCAAAACAGGTATTTTTACCCGTTTTTTAGACTTTTTTTTGTTTTAGTTTTGCTAAAACCTCGATTGTTGGCGGACAATCATTCCCAGTCAATTTATTACATTTGGCTGGGATATAGAGGGAATTTATTTATGTAAACATATTTAACTTTTGAACGAATGTCGAACTTAGAAAAACATCCAAAACACTATCATTACCCATTAAAACAGGCTCAAAAAGACACTGAACGCTGGCGTAAAACACAGCGAGTTCATGCATTTGCCATTGATAGACAAGAACTTGCTGATATTATTAGTGAAGCTCCAGATGAAGTTGATACGATAAGAGTTTATTTCGGAATGACGGAAGACGGCAACGAAAAAATGTTCTTAGTAGCTGCAAAAAAAGAAATAATGACCACAGAAGAAGATGGAGAAGAAGTGATCATAATTAGAGATTTAATAGACGAAGACGCTGCGGTTGCACATAGCGACGGTACAGTAGAGTATTTTGTTTATGATTTTACAAACCCATGTCCACCAACTTGCGACGACACCAGCCCTTTAATGAATTAAACATTTTAACCGTAAGGGCTTTATAATGTAGTCTTTACGGTTATTTCTTGCTAAAATCACCTAATCTTCCTCAACGTATGAATTCTCAAGAAATTGCTACTTATATCGTTAAAAATGTAACTTGGGTAGTGCCAATTCCCTTAATTATTGGGATATTCAGAAGGAAATACTTAGTCCGAGAGCTACTCGTAATATTTTTATTTATTTGTAATAGTGTCATTTTTGAATTCATTTCGAAGGTGATGGCTATTGACAAGACACCAAATTTGTACCTATTTCATATTTATGTTCTGACAGAATTCTTCTTTATTTCTTGGTTTTACTTCGAGATTTTCAAAAAATATATCTCACCTAAAATTATTTCTATCACCTTTATCCTATTTACTATATTTTCTTTAGTTGATTCCTTCGTATTACACAATACGTTAACATTCAATTCTTACGCAAAGACCTTAGAGTGTCTCATTATTGTCAGTTATACAGTTTTTTATCTGTACAAAACCTTCGATGAATTTCAAGACCAAGACCCTTCCGACACACCCATATTTTGGATAAATGCAGGTTTTTTATTTTACTTTTCAGGCTGTTTATTTTTGTTTACTTTTAGCAATTTCATTCTCACGCAAGGCAAAGCAATGGGTATGATAACGTGGGCATTGCACGCTTTCTTTATCATAATTATGTACTCCTTAATTTCAATTGGGCTATGGAAAAGTGACGCTTAATAGAAATGACATTCTTTTTTTTGTTTAGTAATTTTTATCCCCTAATTTCATATTCGGAAATTCAACCAGTAATTTTCATCACTTACACACATATTTTAAATGCCTTCCCAAACTGACATCTATATTCTGTTATTTGGCGGAACGCTTTTAATGTTCTTGCTGGCAGGAATGTTATTGTTTTTCGTAACAACTTACCAAAAACGATTATTACGTAATAAAGCCGATGTCGAGCAGATGAAATCTCGGCATCAATTAGACCTTTTCCAAAGTAGCATTGATGCGATGGAAGATGAGCGGCGGCGGGTTTCGAGAGATTTGCACGATGAAATTGGAGCGGCACTTTCAATGCTTCGACTACAAGTTGGACAGTTAAATTTTACCAAAGAAAATCAGGCTGAAAATACCGAAAAACTCATCGTTGGTAGTAAACATTTAATTGATAGCACCATTGAGAATGTTCGCAGAATTTCCAATGACATGCTTCCGCACGGTTTAGAGGAATTTGGACTGATATATGCCCTCGAAATGCTTTGTGATAAAATTGAAAGTGCATCATCTTTAGTTATTAATCTCGACCTTGAAACATTAGAACGATTAGAAAATCGTTTGGAATTAGCACTCTACCGAATCCTTCAAGAACTCCTCAACAATACCATCAAACACGCTCAAGCAACGGAAATAAATATTAGTTTGTCAACCAAAAATCAAAAAACTACAATCATTTACCAAGATAACGGCAAAGGTTTTGACATTGATTCTCTGGCGAAAAGAGGCTTAGGTTTAAAAAACATAGAAAGCCGGGTCAGTATGATTCACGGAACATTAACCTATATTCCTACCGTTGAAAAAGGAGTTGATGTACGAATTACTTTATCGACATAAAGTCGCAAATTTTCTGTAAATATTTTAGATTTTCTCGTTCTTTGAATTTCACCTATTTTCATTATCCTATCACTCTTGCTTCTACAAAACCGCTTAATAAAACCTTAGTAATTCCTTTAAAAAAGCATATTATTACCACAACCTCAAAAAGAAATACTATGAAAACGATTACGATTGCGATTGCCGATGACCAGATGCTTTTCCGAAAAGGTATGTCCGCTATTATCAATAATTTTGACAATATGGAGGTCATTTGTGAAGCCGATAATGGAAATAAATTATTAGGTTTTTTAGAAACAACTACGATTAACCCCGATGTTATTTTGATGGATTTATCAATGCCCGAACTCAACGGAATTGACACCATGAAAATTATTCACAATAAATATCCGAACCAAAAAGTCATCATCCTATCCATTCACAACGAAGAGAAATTTGTGATTCATCTCATTGAACTGGGGGCAAGTGCATATTTGTTCAAAAACTCAGAACCAGAGGATGTTGAAAAATCCATTCGGGGCGTAATTGAGAAAGGATTTTACTTTAGTGAAGATACATTGAGTACTTTTCACAAGCGTTTGTCAAACAAAAAATCGCACGTATCAGTCCATGATAATATTCCTATTGTACTAAGTGTTAGAGAAGTAGAAGTTTTAAATCTAATTTGTCAGGAATTGACGGCCCAAGAAATTGCCGAAAAACTATTCATCAGCGTTAGAACGGTGGATGGACACCGCAATAATCTCTTAGAAAAAACAGGTGCCAGAAATACCGCAGGTTTGGTCATTTTTGCGATTAAGAATAATTTAGTAAACCCTGCAGTGCTGTTGTAAACTCAAAACAACGTCCCGAAAATACGATGCGAAAGCCTTTTGTCGTCCAGCATAATTTCGGCTGAACCTTGCAATAAAGGCTGTATAGGCAATGTTTTTCCAACATTTGTAACTAAACCATTGGTCAATTTCACATTTGCACGATAATAATTATCAATTGAAACGGGGACAATTCCAATAATTTCACCTTCCAAAAAGCCAAATTCATCGTGTGGGTACGCATCTAAACGCAGCAATACTCGTTGTCCTTTTTTGACTTTTCCCGCTCCGTTAATTGGTAATTTTAGTTGTACCTCAAAATTTGATACTTTGGGAACAACCAATAACATCCAAGCTTTAGGTTTATTTTCAACACCTTTTAATAAATACGTCCTGCCTGTAACACGGGCGGTTAGTGCGGTTTGAATACCGAGTTTTTGATTATCCTCAATCACCAAAGTATCCCCAATTGTTACCATTTGCGAATCCTTCACTTTAGACTCGTACGTTATTTCGGGGTCAGTAGTGTACCACGTAATTTTTTGAGGCTGTTCCCGAGCATTAATTAAAGCTTGAGCAGTGAGCGTATCAGGATATTGAATCATCATGGAAGTCATCAAAATAATGGTCAGGGTGATAAAAATAATGGAAACTCCCCAACGAATAACCCAATGAGGCACATAACCAATGATTTCCTGCATTTCATCGCTACGTTCTGGAATATGTAAGACTGATTCGGGCATGACTTTTTATAGTTAATGTTATTAAATGATAGAGGATTTAGGCTGCTAATTCTAATTGGTTTTTGACTAATTCAAAATAAAAACCTCTATTGGTTGTCAGTTGCTTATGCGTACCAATTTCCTTAATTTCTCCGTTTTCGAGTACAATAATTTGGTCGGCATTTTTTACCGTACTAAGTCGGTGAGCAATCACAACCACGGTTCTTCCTTTAAAAAATTGGTCGAGATTTTCCATAATAACCCTTTCATTATTAGCATCTAAGGCACTCGTTGCTTCATCAAAGAAAATGTATTTTGGATTTTTATAGACAGCCCGAGCAATGAAAATTCTTTGCCGTTGACCTCCACTAATACCCGCCCCCGAATTTCCAATTTTAGTGGCAAAACCTAAGGGCAATTTTTTGAGATAATCCTGTAAATTAGCCACTCTGACGGCTTCTAAAAGACGAGCTTCATCTATTTTTTGCCCATCAACGGCGATATTTCTGGCAATCGTATCCGAGAAAATATAACCATCCTGCATCACCGTTCCGCACTGATTACGCCAACCTTTAGCCGAAATATCTGTTAAAGGTGAACTATTTACGAAGATATCACCTTCGGCAAGGCCATAGAATTTCAGGAGTAATTTGAGTAAAGTTGTTTTTCCCGAACCACTCGTTCCGACAATGGCGGTAATTTTACCTTCGGGAATCATCATATTGAGATTCTTCAAAATCAATTGCGATTGTGGCCCTCCGTAACGGAATGAAACATTTTTAAGGCAAAGTCCACGATTTCTATTTTCATTCAAATGATTCAATACAATTGTGTCATCTTCATGATCTTCAATCGAAACAATGTCATCATCAAGGACTTCGTTAAGTTTACCAAAAGCATATTCTTCATCCAAATCTTCGTTGGGTTTATTATGAATTTCACCGAGACGCTCCAAACTAATTTTAGCATCTTGAATACTCCGCATAAATGACATCAATTGACTCAAAGGTCCATTCATTTGCCCAATGATATAAGAAATACTCAACATCACGCCAAGGGTAATTTTATTGTCAATCACCTGAGTAGCTGCTACATACGAAATGAGGATATTTTTGAGTTGTGTAAAAAATGTCGAACCCATTTCTTGGTATTGTTCAAGAGCAAGGCTTTTAATATTAATCTTAAAGAGTTTCGCCTGAATACGTTCCCAGTCCCACCTACGAGCTTTTTCGCAGTTATTTAATTTAATTTCCTGCATACCCGTAATTAGCTCATAAACACTATTTTGGGTTTCACGCATTCGTTGAAAACGATTATAATCTAAATCTTTACGCTGTTTGAGAAAAATGGCTATCCAAAGAATTGATAGGGTACTACCAACCACAAAAATTCCGAGTAGGGTTGTGCTATAAATGCCTAATACGATAGAAAAAATGACAAGATTAATGATAGAGAAAAAGGTGGTAAGCGTTGCTCCTGTCAGGAATTTTTCAATCCGTTGGTGGTCTTGAATTCTTTGTGTAATGTCGCCAACATTTTTTGTCTCGAAGAAATTAATGGGTAGTTTCATTAATTTCACCAAGAAATTAGAAATAATCGTCACACTTACTCGGGTACTAATATGCAGTAAAATCCAGTTACGAATCATATCCACCGCAACACCTCCAATAAATAATAATAATTGAGAAAGAAGGATTAGATGGATAAAACTAACGTTGTGACGATGAATACCAAAATCCACCAAACTTTGGGTAAGAAAAGGGAATATCATACTGAGAATACTCCCAAAAACCATTCCCAATAGCACTTGAAGAAGGTATTTTTTATACGGTTTTAAATATTCAAATAAAAACTTAAACCCCGTTTTATCTTGGGGTGAATCTTCTTTTAAATGATAAAAATCGGGTGTTGGTTCGAGCAATAAAGCTACGCCCTTCTTTGTTCCTTCACTCGCCCAACATTTCAAAAATGTGGCTTTATCAACAATCACCAAATCATGTCCAGGGTCGGCGACAATCAATTTTTCTTCTTTATCTGCCCACGGTAAAAAAGACCAAAAACTTTTTTTTGTATCGTACAAAACCACAAAATGTTCTTGATTCCAGTGTAAAATGGCAGGAAGTGGTACTTCTTCCACCAATTGACGGTAAGACATTTTGACTTTAAGGGTTTTAAAGCCAATTTTTTCGGCGGCTTCGCTAATCCCCAATAAACTAACGCCAGACCGTGTGATATAAGAATTCGCCCGAAGGAAATCCAGTGAATAATCCTTTCCATAGTAAGCAGCCACCATTTTTAAACAGGTTGGCCCACAATCCATAAAGTCGAGTTGTCGGTAGTATTTGAATTTTGGAGACATATCAATTCAGTAATAAAAGTTCTTCAATAATAATTTCTGTCTTATTTTTTTTTCTTTTCTGCCGTGCTAAACATGACTCATAATACCTATCCAAGAAGTAATAAATCACTAATTCGTGGGCTCGGTTATTGGTTAAAAATAACCGATTCATCATCATGTGGATGTAACTTTGCATCAAATAATCATGAGATTTAGTCTGATCATCGTCGCTCTGATTCTGCCTTAATTGCCGATTGATTTCTTGGAGTTTTTCAGAACGTTTGTTTAAAAAATCAATGGCAGGACTAAATTCATCTGTATCCTGCGATGAATCTAAAATGCTCTCAATCGCATTTCTCTCCAAGCGATATTTATCATTTAATTGGTGTCTGAGTTTATCTCCTCCGCCAAATTCATTGAAAAAACCATTTTTGATTTGGTTCATCAATTGAGCTTTTTGGGGTAAATCATACCCAAAATCGTCCAATAACATATCTAAACCTCGTAACCCAAATAACCATCGATATTTTTCGCCCGCATCACCTTCAATCAATGATAAAAAACCCGCAACAGCTTCGCTATCGTGTAAAAAAACTAATTCGCTCAAAGCCATCGTATTCAAACCATAGCGTTCAATTTCTCGCTGATAAGTATCCGTCTGAATTTTATAGATAATTCCTTCGTCCAAGTACGGCTTTAAGGCTTCATTTAATTTGGCTAACACAATACTCCAAAAATCAACACGCTGCGAATGACTAAATCGCAATCGAAGATGTTTATCGGGGTCTTCGTATCGAATAAAAAACCATTTCTCGATGATATTTTTCGATAATAATTCGTTGACTAAAGGATGAATTACTTCGCCAAGAATTTTATCTAAAGACTTTACTCCTCCGTATAATTTTACATAAAGCCACTCACTTCCAATACTAAAACTGCGGGTTATTTGGGCTTTTTCAGTAAAGATTGGCCTATTAACTTTAGCCTTTTCTGGTATAACTTTGGCCATTGGAATGATAACTTCATTACAAAACCGACTGCCTTCGTCTCCAATAAAACATCGGTCTGAACTACTCAAAAATTCGTGCAGTATTACGTTAGTTTGGGCTAATTTCTCAAATAAAATCTTACGCCCAACATAAGTACTCAAATCAATTAGCAACTCATTATCGCCTTCTACCATTAGACATTGATTGGGAAGTTGAACCTTATTTTGCAGCTCTGCAATCGACTTTTCAATACGAATATTATCAACTATTTTCTTAAAATCTTCCCGTTTGGGTATTGTCCATTGAGCGGGACATAAAATAACATTCTCAAATTCAACTCTTGGCAAATAAGGTTTATCATTCAGAATTCCCCAATTCCAATACACATTCATGTTGATATTTTGGAATTGTAATTCACACAAAAATTTGTAAATAGAAAGCCCACGAGCGTAATTATGGGCGGACGTGAGTCGAGGAATAACAAACTTATTCAATCGCTTTGAACGAAGTCTGATTTTCCCAAATTGCACACTGACCATCAAATCATCAATCGGAATTTGTTTATCTTTTTCTACCGAAGCATTCCCCAAATAAGGAATTTCGTATTCCCTGAATGTCGGACGCATCAGAATATTACCAATGCGAGATTCGGGTAGATGAACAACCTCCGCTAAAATAGTGTCTTGGCTATTCAACTGCTCGTGTTCTAAACATTCTTTTACTTTTTGCGACAAAGCTTCATTTCCATGACAAAAACGAGCCAATAAACTCCCCGCCGATGGACCACCGAAAGCTTTTAATAAAAACTGAAAATCGCCATTATCTAAACGTTGTGAATTCTCAGCGAGTAATGTTCCCAAAACGTACATACTGGCTGGAACACCCCAATTATCAGATTTTTCAGCCTCCCCTAACC
>JAZKDE010000058.1:0-21543 GCA_040387735.1 Bacteroidota bacterium | reverse complement strand
TTTACTGATTTTGTTCCAGCGGACTTTTTGATTTTCACTTTGTTTTATCTCAAATCTTAAACCATCAACCAAGGGCAAATTCGTCCCTCTTCCTTTCAATAATTTACCGTATCCAATACCATTTTCACTATCGAGAGCAATGGTTAATGGAATTTCTTTGTCTTCATAGCGTTCGTAAAATGCTTTTTGAAAAGCATCTAAATTAGGGCTTATAGACTTTACTCGTAGTTTTAGCAGGTATTGTAACTGACTGATAATCTTCTGAATAAGCTGATCATTCAAATGATTGGCAGTAGTATTATAAAATAAATCAGTCTGGACTAAATCCTTACTACTGGTCGTTTTGAAGTTTTCATCAATTGCCATTTTAATACCCTCATAGCGATGAATATCATGGTCTTGTTTCGACAGAAGTCTTTCAATATTTTGTAGGTTGTTGACTATTTCATGGGTATTGGGAAGGTTTTGTAAGACTTTTATCAAGACTTTAAAAAACTCATCACCCGTAACGGTGGGTTCTAATTCACTGACTAAAATCTGATTACTCACCAGTTTATTGACATAATTAGTAGCCATTGCTTCGCTGATATTGGCATCAATAATCACATTTGTCAAGTCAAATAAAGTAGCACCTTCTTTGGCAGTTTTCAGTATTTTCTCTAAAAATACCGTTGCCTTTATGGAGGTAAGATAATAGCTCCTATTTTTATTTTTCAACCTAAACTGAGCGTATCTAAATGAATCACCAGTGCGATATAAACTGCTATTAATAAAGTATTTAAGTCCATTCTTTACCTCAGGAAGTTTGGTGATATATTCCGTCAATTCGGCTACGTAATTCATATCGAGCCGTGAATGCTTATAATATTGTTGATATTGATTAAAGGAAATTTTGGTACTTTTTTCCGAGATTTCGCCCATTGCCGAACCCGCAAAAAGTCCATAAGGCGTGCAACGAGTACACATACGGACGTAATATTTATAGAGAGAAGTGATAAGTTTATCAATGTCTTTCTCGTTGGAGAGTTTTCCTTCCAACCATTTTTGTAGTTCTTGGTGTAGTTCTGGCGAAGCAACATAAATAGCCTCTTGGTAAAAAGGAAGAGCAAATACTTCTCGCATGGTCGATGCCAAAACGCTGGGCGACAAATCTTTATTCAAAGCCAACAAATTATCAACTGAACCGACGGGGGTTCTAAGTAGATAAAAGCCGCTGTGATTTAGAAGTTGTTCCATCAGAAAATAGGATTTGCTTTTTCAAAAAAAAGTATTAATTTTATCTAAATTTAAAAGTGAATGCGATAACCAGTTTCTTCTTGAGGCTGGTTATTTTTTTATTTACTCTTGGTTAGGTTTAGAAATTACACAGGAAGACTTTCATCTTCCTGTGTAAAGAGCACTTCTTATTCAGCAGCGGCTGCTTCATCTTCGGCAGCAGCAAAACAAGAAACGATATTACAAGAGCCAATAGTTTTTCCTCCTTCTATTTGTTCTGCTTGATCTTCTGATAATTGACTTAAAGTTTCTGGATCCAAATCCAATGAGTTGAAAGTTACCTTTTTCATGTTAGTTTAAATTTAAAAGTGAAAATTAATGTGACTCCTTTCCATTTAGAAAAGAGGTATCTAAAAATCAAAATCCCTTACACAATACGACGCCTTTTATTGGTAATTGACTTCAATGATTATTCAATAATCAAATGACAAACATTATTCTTTAGATGGTCTGGGGATGCCAACTTTGTCTGAATAAAATCGTTTATCTTACGCTTCAATTGCTTTTGCAAACCTGATTCTTTGAGGTGCAACTGGGAAATTTGGATAATATTTGCCAACAATGATAATTTTAAAGAATCAAACGAATTATCAAAAGGGGTTTGGCAAAACTCTGTACAATCCTTCACAAAATCAAGATAGTTTTTTTGGTGATATAATCGCTGTAAATACAACCAATTATAAAGCATTGCTTGATTATTATTTTGTGGTTCAAAGTCTGGAATTTCCATAAAAAGCGTTCTGAACAATAACTCTTGATGCTCGTTGTCAGCTTGCAAATTAATTAGGGTATCAACTGCTTCTATGAAAAAAATATCAAAACTTCGTTGTCGGACGTAAGGAATAAAATTCAACAATTCACTATTCCAACCTCCTTTGGGCATTAAATCTGCATTTCCATTCAATAGATATTTCAAAGACCCCAAAAACAAGGGAATAGCTTTTTCTGCCTGATGGGATGCCTTAAAAATCTTTATCAAATTAATGACGTGACCCGTTCTGCGATAATGCAATGAGGTAGCTCCTTTATTTTCAATGCTTTCGGTTTCTTGAATTTCTCGCAAGGTGTAATTAATGGCTTGGTCAAAATCTTTTCTGCGAAAATGATAATACGCTATTCCTGACAAATAATACAGCGTTACATATTGCTTGGCTTTTTCAGAAAGTTGTTCGGACTTCCGTTTAACCTCTTGAAATTTCTCATAACCACCCTCCAAATCATCCGCTTTACATTTTTTGATAGCTTCCTGAGCTTCCAAAACCAAACTTAATGCTTTTTTATACTCTTGTTCTCCAAAAAACACTTTGAAAAGATTGTATTCTATCGGCGATAAAATTGACTCAATGTGATAAAATTTACTTTCTTTCTCACTGGTAGGAAAGGAATCTATCATCTCCGAAAACCTTTCTAATTCTTGCTGAATAAGTTGTTGTTTCATTTTCAAAAATATTCAAGAATGACAAGTTGAATTTATCCTATCAGTCGAAATGAAGTAATTTATTCCATTTTACCTTATTAATTTTTACGCTTTAAAATCTGCAATTATATCAAACGGTAAACTTTTTCCTTCAAAATTGAATTCACTCGAAGCTGATTATGAATATAATTTCTAATCGAAACTTCCCAGTTTTCAATAATTTTACCGTTCAAATTTGTTCTTTTTGCCATGATAATGACTTGAGATATAAGTGATAATTTCAGAATATCAAAGCTTGAATCTAATGGCTCTTCACAAAAATGAATGGTGTTCAAGATAAAATCATTCTTTAAGCCATCGTGATACATTTTTTGTAAATAAAGCCAGTTATTGATAATTGCTAAATTGTTATTGGTGACTTCAAATGATGGAATTTTACTAAAAATATTCTGGTAGAAATATGCTTCATCCAATCCTTGAAAATCTAAACTTATCTCAATAATTTGTTGAAATATAATATCAATGTATCGCTGTCTGACGTATGGAATAATATTGAGTTTTTCCTGATTCCAATTTGCTTTTGAAATACCCGAACTATCACCGTTCAGCACGTACAGAAATATTCCTAATAATAATTTGGTGGCTACTTCCGTTTGCCCTGATACAAACAATACTTTAACGATATTCAACATTCTTCCCCCCGACCGTCTGTAATGCAAGGTTTGAATACCTTTTGCTTCAAATTGCTCAATTTCTTCAATTTCTTGCCAAGTTGAAGCTAAGGCAATTTTGTAATCTTTTTGCTTAAAATGATAATACGCCACACAAGACAAATAATAAATATGAAAATATTGGTAGGCGTTTTCGCTAAGTTTCATCGCCGTTTGGTTAGCACTTTGCATTTTCAAATGGCCTTTTTCCAAATTGCCTCTTTTGCATAAATTAACGCCTTCCTGTGCTTGACGACCCAATTCCAATATCGTAGCGTATTCTTTTTCCCCAAACATCTCTTTTAAGCGCTTCACTTGTCCAAGAGAAATAATTTTATCTACATCATGAAACACACTTTGGGCTTCACTGATGGGGAAATTATTGATAGCATTCACAAATTTCTGTAAGTTGCTATGTAGTCGTTGTACGGTCATGACACTGCATATTCAGTAGTGAAAATTTCAGCGATTAACTCCATTGATTCAACACGATGAGCAGGTTTCTCACCAATATCCATGATTATCAATTCGTCAATACCACCGTAATTTTGGGCTAAAATCATGGCTTGCTCATAAAAAGCTGAGGGTTCTCCAATAAGCCAACCTTTGGGTTTTTCTTCGTAATTAGCCCTCATCGTTCGAATTAAATCGCTATCTGTCGAACAAAAACCGTGAACTGATACGCTGAATGTTGGTTTATATCCGTAACGATTTTCAAAAACTTCTCGATATTCTGCAATAATTTCCTTGTCAAAAGTCATGTCTGCTCCTTCATGGAAAATAGAACGGCAGAAGTTCGCTTCTAAATCAATCGCTCTATAAATTCCTTTTGCCGACGTACTAAGTGTCCATATTTCGGGCAATTTTCCTCGAAAAGGTGGTAGAGATATTCCGTCTTCGGGATTAAATAATTCGTCTTCATTTCTGAGAATTTCGACTAACTCTCTACTTCTACCCTCAAAGGTTTTTCGTACTTCGGAGAAACTTGATAACCCGACCGTTCTTTGGCAAACAGCTCCTTGTACCACTCCATTGGCAATACCCAAATCTATTCTACGAGGAAACAAATTGGCTAATAATTTATAATTAGCGGCAACATGGTAAGGATTATGAATGCCTAATAATACGCCTGCTGTTCCTATTTTTATTTTATGGGTACTGGCGGCTAAAATGGGTACTAATGGCGTCGGAGAATTCCAGGCTCTACGCTTACTTGGATAATGATGTTCGGCCAACCAAAAACGAGAAAAACCTAATTCATCTGCTTTCTGAGCGTATTCTATTACATCATTGATAATCTGCAAACTATTCATGGAAGCATCTCGAAGTCCAAATTCCAATAAGCCAATCTTAAAATTTTCCATAATATTTTGTTATGATTATAGTAAGAAAATCCTCGTCCAAAGTACCTTTTTATCTGTTTGTAAAGTCATCAGAGCTAATCCTAAACCTTCAATTCCTCCTAAAAGTGAGCCTTGGGGTTCATGAGTCCAATCGTATTTTTTCAAATAATTTAATGTCTGCTCTAACCAATAGTCAATCCCTTTTTGATAATTTTCATCCTTTGAAATTGTCAAAATGTACTGGTACATAAGAGCTAAACCCGACGCTCCATGACACAAAAAAGCATCTTTAATTTGTGTTCCGTAGTGGATTGTTCTCAGCATTGTTGTCTTTCCAACCTTATCAGCTAAGGCAATCCATCTTGGCTCATTCAGTAGTTTACCTGCTTTATAAAGTAAAATCACTTGGTTCAAATCACCGTAACACCAACCCAAAAAGCTTCGATAAGCCTGTTGATTTTCTTTATCTGTCAAAGCGAACTTTTCATTAATAACCGATGGAAAATGAGCAAATTTACCCGCCAGAAAATCAACTTCTTGATAACTACTAATGGTATATTTAAGGGCTTCTCGGATGATTTTCTCAACTTTATTCTGACAAATTCCAGTTTCGTAAACCTTTAATAACACGGATATAATTCCTGATAATCCATGAGCAAAACCTAAATTTATCTCATCAGGTGTATCGTTTAAATTATTGATTATCAAATTATTAAACCTCAAACCTTTATCGTCAAAAATAGCTTGCTGTTCGAGTTTTTCAATAATTTCAGCGATATATTTTTCAACTTTAGTGTCTTGCTTGACTCTTGTGGTAAAGTATTGAAGACTCCCAATTGAACCGTGTAAATAATCAAAATTACCTTCATTTATTTGTTGAATGGTTCTCTTAAAAATGATTTCTTCAAACTGTTGAATAGTTTCGTCAATATCTAAAGCAAGGAAATCATCTTCTTGTAATAAACCCGTAATAGTCGTCAGACCAGATAAGCCATTTGATAATGCTGAGGTAAAGACAATCCCGCTATTTCCTGAATTTAGATTGAGAAAAATTTGGTCTAAAATTTCACTGGCTAAGGCTCCAAACTTTGCATTGTCACTGGTTCTGTAACGGTACATAAAGTACAATAAACGTCCCAAATTCCCCATGAATAACGTGTCATTTGCATAAACATGATCCTCTAAAACCGAGTCTATTTTTTGCAGATAATTTTCAATTTCCATTGAATATATCTTCGTTTTTTCACAAACCAATGAGTTCATCTATCGGAGGCATTTTTTTGTTCAAATAACGTATTAAAGCGATTCCAATTCCTGCAATTCCTTCGCCAAAACCAATATTGGTGGCAGAATTTTGTTGATTAAAAATTGCCTGATAACCAAGTGTCTCATTTTGATGAATGGCAAATTCCGGGATTTTTTGGTACCAAAAATTAGCGTAAGCATCCAAAACCTTATTATTTTCAGTGCGAGATATTTTATCAAAAATAGTGGCTACACCTGCTGCTCCGTAAATAATTTCGGCATCCGAAATATTTCCTATTTTCAAACCGTTTAATTGACCCAAACGGTACAACTCACTCATTGTCTCGTCGTATAGATCTACATTATTGAGCAACTTAGCGGCCCTTAACAAGGTGTATAATGTTCCTAAATCTCCGTAACAAAAACATAGTTGAATACTCCCTTTTTCTTCCCCGATAATGTTAGGAAATAAAGCCTTAGCTGGTTCATTACCTTTATTTTGCCTCAAAAATAGACTCGCACCCTTTATTAATTCTTTGGATAATTCAGGTTCTATATTTCGTTCGATAGTCTTGCATAAGAAGTTAATAATCATGGCTACTCCATGCGACAAACCGGTATAAACTCTATCGTCATTGAATATTGGGGATTTCCAAAAGTACCCTCCAAATTCATCCTCATTTTTTGTATTATTAATCGCATAAACGAGTTCATTCAAAGCCTTCGTTATTAATTCAGAAGTACTTTCTCGATTTAGGAAATACTCTCCAGAAGATAATGCACCATCATATACGTCTAAATTATTTTTAATGATTTTCTTTTGCATATACCCGTACAAATGGGTGTCAACATTCGCTAAAAAAGGCTCAATTTCAGCTTGAATCCACTGATTCTCGTGAGCAAATGTTAAGAATATTCCAAACTCAGCTAATTCTCTAAAATAATTATGTCCTGCGTAAGTCTTAGGATTGATATTCTCAAAACATTCTGACAAGATATTATCTGCAACCGCCAAATAAGTTTCATCATTCTTAAATGCCGCATAGTAACAGTAGAATAATGCAATGCCTGATTTTCCCGAATTCAAACCAAAAGTTGAAATTTTATTCTTCAAATCAAGTAATCTAATGGCAATTTCATCAACTTGATTCAGTAAAATTGAGTGATTCAACTTTTGATTTTCCATGAGTTATTAGAATTTCAAACGGCTTGTTTCAGTTTCATTTTTTTGCTCAATTCCGTTGCTACGTTTCACAGTTTTCTTCCCGAATTTATAGGTAAAATTTAAGCCAATTCTGCGGGTATCGCTTCGGTTATATCCGTAGGTATCAATCGTTTGATAATTAATTCCTAAGTGGTATGGTTGCGTGTAAAATAAATCTTTAATTGTTAACTGGACGGTAGCATTCTTATCCAAGAAAGATTTCTTCAATCCAATGTCCACGGAACCCATTGCTGAAATATTATATAATCCATCCGTTTGGGCAGATTGATAATAGGCTATTAATTCAGCAGAAAAACCTTTCGATAATTTGAATGAGTTAATCGTATTTAAGTTGCAAGCAAACCATTTCGCATTATAATTACTACCTAAATAATTTTTGAGCAAAAGGTCATTATAAGTTCCTAACAACGAATTATTACTTTGCCACCAAGCGGTAATCGTAAGGGGTATTGTAATATTGAGTGACGTAATATTCTGATTATCAAAGTTAATAACCGTAGTGGTAAAAGTCCTTTTCTCATAATTAACCTCACCAAATTCTGTAATAGGTGCCGTTATCTGCGTGTGACTCAAAGCAACTACCCAACTTTTGATGGCCGCTGTCAATTCAAAGACATTAGACAACTGTGGTTTCAATCTTGAATTTCCTCTATTGGCAGTGTATTTATCGTATATCACCGTAAAAGGGATCATATCTTGATAAGCTGGTCGGTCAATTCTACGACTGTACGAAAAACTAAGCGAATTTTCGTTGGCAAATCGTTTCTCAAAAGATACACTTGGGAAAAAATTCAAGTAGGTTGTATCTACAAAAGTCTTCAAATTTGCCTTGGTATTTTCAGTTCTGAGTCCTACTTGTACATCTACGGTATTAAACTTTTTGGAAAAATTTAGATAACCTGCTAAAACGTCTTCGAGATAATTGGTTTGATAAATACCAACCGTTTTCCACGTACTTTCTTGCAATGATTCCTGCGTATTTTTATTATCTGAACGAGTATTGGCGTACCGCAATCCTACTTCCAGTTTTGCCGTTGGGCTTATTGGTTGTACATAATCCGTCTGGAATGTAAAAACTTTTATTTCAGAAGGTGTCAATGTTCTAAACTGGTACAGTGAACCATAAGGTCGGCGGTCGGGCAAAAACGTTTGAGACGTAAAGCTCTGAAAGCTATTTCCATTATAATCGAGGTAAGTTGACGAAACCGTAATTTCTTTTCCTAATGAGTCCAACTTGCCTTTATAGATAGCATTATAGTTCAATAATCGATTATTTCCGTTGGGATTTCCTGTTGAAACTAAAGATGAATCCAGGTTTCTATTGTTACTTCTAAAACTTAAGTCGCCATCAATTCGACTATTATAGTTAACAAAATTACCTTCTACCAATAGTCCTAAAGAGTGGTTTTTATTGATTGCGTAGTCAATTCCTATTTGCGGAGAGCTCACATTTGAATTGCTAAACGAATTACTTACCGCTTCCTTTATCTCTCCTGAAGTCGATTGTAGGTATTTTGTATCATTCGATTCTACCCTAAACCCTTTTGAATGACGAAACCCAAGTCCTCCAAAGATATTAATATTGTCCTTTCGGTAATTAAAGTCTATTCCCGCATTCATTTTCCCTAATTCACCCTGAGAACCACCAATTCTTACATTGCCATTCAATCCTTGTTGTAATCCCTTCCTTGTGATAATATTGATAATTCCACCCGATGCTTGTGCATCGTACTTTGCCGAAGGGTTGGTAATTAACTCAATTTTAACAATATTATCCCCTTGCATATTTTCTAAAAGTGTATTACCAATCTCTTTTGACACTATTTTATTATCCACCATTATCATTACATTTGGCTTACCTCGCATAGATAATTGTCCCTGCGGTGTCATGATTATTCCTGGGGCAGATTTTAAAACC
Source organism: Bacteroidota bacterium (assembly GCA_040387735.1). Lineage (GTDB taxonomy): Bacteria > Bacteroidota > Bacteroidia > Cytophagales > Spirosomataceae > Arcicella. The sequence goes on along the minus strand of JAZKDE010000058.1, from coordinate 12,410 downwards.
TCTAAAGCATTATTTCCAGTTGTCAAAACACTATTCTCAACATTAATGATAAGCCTATCCGATGCTTTTTCAACCAAGGGTTTCTGAGATTTCACAATTACTTCATTCAACTCCCGTGACGCTTCTTGAAGTATAACATTGGGTAAGGTAACTTCTAAACTTGTATCGGAAATAACAATTTCTTCCGTTATTTTTTTCTTAAAACCCATGTGGGTAATAGCAATCAGGTATGTTCCAACTGGAATCTTTTCAAAAAAGAAAGTCCCATTTTCGTCCGCCGCTCTACCTTTAATGATTGATGAATCTTTCTTTTCGAGCAATGCCACCGTTGCAAAAGAGGCAGGAACATTCGTTTTTTCTAAAACTGTTCCTTGTATTTTTCCCTGTGCATTTACGGATTCACAGAGAAAAAATACGATAATCAATGTATATAATGTATTCTTCATAATCATCTAAACTTTAAAATTATTCAATCAAAACTGCTACACGCTCACTGATAGACGTTATCAATTTTCTCAAATCTTCGCAATAAATGGAAGGATTCAAAAATCCGTTAGCGGCATCATACCGATGCGTTATAAACCCTCCACGACATACTTCTACCACTGAACAATTTTTACATTGCTCACATAAAATCTGCTGACTGTCGATACAATACTGAATGAGAGGTTGTTTAAAAGAATCTTCTAAGGTGTGAGTACTAAGGTTGAGATTAGTTTTTGTAAAACCATTCCCACAAGCTTTTAAGCTGTCTTGAGGTTCAATATCTCCGTTGGTTTCTATAATTAGATTGATATTATTTCCTCCTCCGAAATATTCAAATTCGCCATCTCCTCCTAAAATTCTATTTAAGATTTGATTAAAAAAGGTAATTTGGGGCTTTTCTCGGTCTTGGTCCTCAAACCAATGATCAAATAATCTGACGAGCCAGTCCGCAAAAATAGTTTTATTTGGGTCAAAGCCTTTGGGTAAATTATTGTGCGTCCCATCGGGCAGAAGAAAATTAATATGCCTGATTTTTAGCAACTTATACTCAAAATACAATTTATCTGGATTTATAGCTGGGTTGATAACTGATAATATTCCAGGTAAATATTTTAAATATTTAGATTTTTGTGCGTTAGTAATTCCCTTTAGAGTTGCCTCCAACGAACTCCTTCCTTGGTGGTCTAATCGGTAATGATTCGCATCCTTCGTAAGGCCGTCCAAACTAATTCCAATTCTTATGCCTAAATCTCCTAATACCTTACACCATTCTTCTGTCAATAACACACCATTAGTCTGAATCGTGTAAGCTACTTTTATAGAAGCGGGAAGTAATTCATTGGCTTTTCTTATAAAGTTTTGGTAGAAATCGTATCCTACCAATAACGGTTCTCCACCATGAAAGATAAAAGCAAATGTTTTACTCCCGCTCTGTGTTAAATAGGTCTGTACTTGCATCAATAAGTTTTCTACCACTTTTTGACTCATAACTTTGGGCTGAGACTTGTAGGTTTTATCTCCCAAATTATACATATAGCAATACTCACAATTCAAATTACAACGACTGGCAACTTTCAACACTAAACCTCTGATGATTACCTTTGCTTTCATTTGATTTTCGTTGTGTTATTGCATCAAATAATTTCATCAGGGTTTTGATACGATGAATTTATTTGAGATGAGACTTCTTGTCTTATAAAAAAACCTCCCTTGTCGTTATTATCAATTTTACCTCCTAAAATTTCCGAAGCATCAATTCTTCCTTCGTGTTCGTCTAATTGTTGAAGTGCTTTTTTTTGAGTTTTTTTATCACTCCGAGCGATGGTAAAAATTTTCTTAATCATATCAGTATAAAGTTTAAGCGTTTAACAAAACGGAAGGAAAAAACCACTTTGTTCGTCCATCAGGCTCATTTTCGTACATCGGAGTGTAATCTTTATCACCTCCACGTACTTCTTGTGCAGCTTCGTCATTGACCATCTCAATCCCAAAATCGGAGGATTCATTTAATCCTACATTCTGACTTATTTCTTCATAAAATACACCTAATGTCTTTCTCATGACTTCGTTGATTTTGTTGCTTCAAACTTACTTATCAATTGAACACAATACTTATTTTTTCGACAAACACATTATTTTTTTCGACAAACAAGTTCTGAGCTTAGAGATGTAGTAAGTAGAATTATAATTTATCAAAACATAAGAATGAGGTTACCTTGATTACTGCCTCTTCGGTGTGTTTGCCACTGTTTAAAATAACAACTTGTTTTTTTTTGACGAGTAAAGTTTCTTGAGTTTTCATGCTTAAAGGATTTTGAGTTTTAAAAGTTTTTAAATTTACGTTCAACTAAATCTTCTTATTTCGTTGCTGAAATTCTTGATACAAATTTGTCTAAAAAATCAATTCACAATTTTTATTTTCGACAAAAGACATTCATTTTTCGACAAAAGAATGACATTTTTCTACTTTAGTGTCAAAGTCAAGTATATTGAGTATAAATTCCGCTCATTTTTCACCTGTAAAGTGTGACTATTGCGATAAAGCGAATTGAGCCGCTTCTTTACATTTGATAAACCAATTCCTCCGAAAGTAGTTTTTCGCCTTTCTGATATTTGATTGGGCTTTGAATTTTCTACTTCAAAGTGTAATATGCCATCAATAACTTTTAAATGAACTCTAATATTACTCATCATGGTAGAATCGGCCACACTGTGTTTAAAAGCATTTTCAACAAAAGCAATCAGAATCAAAGGAGCTATATTTCCGTAAAGATTCCCTTCGACGATAAAATCTACTTTAAGTTTTTTGGTATTTCTGATTCTTTCTAAGTCAATAAAATCTCCTAAAAACTTTATTTCTTTCTCCAGACTTATCAAAGATTCGTTGGTTTCATAAAGAACGTAATTCAATAAACTTGATAAAGAAAGAATAGCATCTCCGCTCCTTGCGTCTTCGGTTATGGTAAGACTGTAAATATTATTGAGCGTATTTACCAAAAAATGGGGATTAATCTGTGACCGTAAGTATTCTATTTCAATTTGCTTCTTTTCTGAAATACTTAAAATCAGATTTCTGGAAATTTTAATGAGAAATGCGGGTAGTGAGGTGTATATTATTTCGTAAAAATTAATAAAGATGTCCGCTGGTTTAAAAAAATACAAAAAGCCGCCTTTATAATAAGCATTGAGATTTTCATACATTCGATTATTACTGGCTGACAACCAGCTATTTTCAAAAATTAGTTTTACTCTCAGATATGACACCAAACATAGTACGAAATAGAACACTAATACGCTAACAATTGCCAAAACATAATTAGTAGTGTTTGAATACTTATTTGAAAAAAAACCGTAAACCATTAAGTAGAAAAACAGGCTATCTAATATCGTAAAATACGTTGCCGTTAATACCCTATACGTAAAGGTTGAATCGGGAAAACCGATTCCATACCAGAACAAAACAAACATGAAAACCCAAAAACAAAAATGCACCAGAACTCTCCGTTTGAAAGGCAATCCTTCTAAAGGATATACCCGCAGGATAAAATCAGAAAGCCGTTCCATGCTTAATTAATGGGTTTTATCTTGCTCATTAGTGCTTCTTTGTAATTTTGCCCAAGCGGAATCTCGATTTTGTTTTTGAGTTCAACCAAGCTATTACTACTATCCACCGCTACTATTCTATCGGTTGCAATAATATACGATTTATGTATTCTTGAAAATCCCTGAGTAGGTAAAGTATCTTCCATTTTTTTCATTGTAATATGGGTCACGATTGGGCGTTCGGAATTGGCAACGACTATTTTGACGTAATCTTTGAGGCCTTCCACGTAAAGAATATCACTGAATTCAATCTTAATCATTTTGCCTGCTTCTTTTACGTACATGGCTGTTTCAACGGGTGTATTTTCTACTTTATTACCAATAAATAACCGCTCAAGTTTTTCAATAGATTTTTTAAAACGGTCGAAAGAAACGGGCTTTTTTAGATAGTCTATTGCGTCTAATTCAAAACCTTCAAGTGCAAAATTAGGATACGCCGTAATGATAATGACGTGCGGCTTAGGAGAAAGCATACGGATAAAATCTAATCCAGAAAGGCGAGGCATTTCTATATCGGTAAAGATTAAATCTACGGTATTATCTTCTAAAAAATCTGAGGCTTCCAGTGCATTATCAAAAACTTCGACCAGTTCTAAGGCTGGTATTCGATTAATATAATTCCGCATCAGGTTTTGAGCAGGTTCTTCATCTTCGAGGACAATGCAGCGAATTGTTTTCATACGTAAAGTTCAAATAGATTTGGGGACAAGATATTCTTCAAATATAATACATTATCTCCATTAAAAACATCACAATTTTACTATTTAAGCATTGAATACTAAGCTTTTATAAGCTGAGCAAAATAAAAGAGTCCAACCTTCAAATGAAGACTGGACTCTTTTATTATTTAATTTTATCTTAAAACTAAACCTTCATTACCCATCCACGAGTATCTTCGATTTTACCAGTTTTAATACTGTCAATTTCTTGAAAAACTCTTCTTGAGAAAGCATCCGCTGGACGTTCTGGGAAATCATAATCTACGCCATCATACCCAACCGTTGCGATGGGTGCAATTACGGCCGCCGTTCCCGCTCCAAATGCTTCTTGAACACTACCAGATACAATTCCTTCGGTCAATTCTTTGATGGATAATTGACGTTCTTCTACTTTCATTCCCCAATCACGAGCAACTTGTAGAATTGATTTACGAGTTACGCCGTCCAAAATTGTATCGCCAGTTGGTGCTGTTACCAATGCACCGTCGATGATAAACATTAAGTTCATTGTTCCCGCTTCTTCCACAAATTTATGCTCAGAAGCATCCGTCCAAATGATTTGGTCATAACCTGCATCAACCGCTAATTTTGTTGGATACAAAGAACCACCATAATTACCCGCATTTTTAGAGAAACCAACGCCTCCGTGAGCAGCTCTGATATATTTTGTTTCCACCCGAACCCGAATTGGCTTGGTATAATACGCCCCAACTGGACAAGTGAAAATCATGAATTTATAAGTTTTTGATGGACTAACCCCCACGTATTCATCCGTTGAAAACATGAAAGGACGAATGTACATTGAGCTACCTTCGGTTGCAGGAATCCAAGCAGAATCTAAACGAAGCAATTCTGAAAGACCTTCCATAAAAACATCTTCTGGAACTTCTGGCATACACATACGTTCAGCAGATTTGTTCAATCGTTTCCAGTTTTCTTCTGGACGAAATACTAAAATCTCTCCCGTTGGACTTTTATAGGCTTTCATTCCTTCAAAAATTGCCTGTCCATAGTGCAACGACATCATTGCTGGCGAATATGAAATTGGGCCAAAAGGCAAAATCTGTGGCGTTTGCCAAACACCGTCTTTATAATCAACCATCAACATATGGTCAGAAAAAGAACGCCCAAAAACAAGGTTGTTAAAATCAACCGAATCTATTCTCGACTTTTCAATCGGATGAATATCAATCTGCAAAGTATCTGTCATAATAATTGTGTAATTTGGTGAATTGTTCATTAGCACCTTTTGTACATCAGCTAATTTCCAATTCTAATGCTAAAGTAATTTTATTTCTTATTTAAGTCTTAGAAATCAATAAAATAAATTTTGTCTTGTTCATTATATCAATTCGATTTTCAGCGTTTTTTATCACTAAATCACAAATCTCGAATGCATAATTCATTCCTAAACTCTTGGTTTCCAAGCTACCTCTTCAACTTCAAGGTCTTTCGCCATCATTCTACACAAAACAAAAAGATAATCCGAAAGTCTATTTAAGTATCTGATTACCAAATCATTCACTTCATTTTCTTCGGCAAGTCGAAGGACAATTCTTTCGGCTCTTCGGCAAACTGTTCGGGCGAGATGTCCAAAAGAAATGGACTGATGGCCTCCTGGCAGAATGAAGAAACGCATTGGTTCTAAACATTCATCCATTTTGTCCATTTCCTTTTCCAATAGTTCAATATCTCCTTCGTGCAAATCAGGAATTCGCTTTTTTGTTTGTTCAGATTCTGATGCCAAAATTGAGCCAATCGTAAAAAGTCGGTCTTGAATTTCCTTCAAAATATCTTTTCTAACCACATTTATTTCTTGGTCACGCACCAAACCGATGTATGAATTAAGTTCATCAACTGTCCCATAGGCTTCAATACGTAATTCCGTTTTAAAAACTCTCGTACCTCCAACTAAAGAAGTTTGCCCTTTATCACCTGTTTTTGTATATATTTTCATTTTTTCTGAGGTTATAGGTTTCCGTTTTTAGGTGATTGCCCATCCAAATAACATAAAGTAAAGCCTTAATTTCTAAAACCTAAAAGCCTAATTCCTCTATTTCACAAAGCTACATTTTTTTGAGAAAATTATTTTCATAAAATATCAAAAATAATTGTCATAACAACTAATTTTTCTCTTCAACAATTTCTAATCGCTCTTTTCATTAGAAATTTTGGCGGTTGTAGCGTAATTTTGCAGTCAAATTTTCACATTAAGTATAAGAGTTAAGCGGTTTTGTTTTGAAGGAATTTTTCCTAATCCCTAATCCCTAACAACTATTCCCTAAATAAATGAGTATAGAATATTTTATTTCAAGAGTTTGGCGATATTTATCAATTATTGCCTTCGTTATTATTCTTTTGTTTACGTATCGTGGCCTACCTGACCCTACGGCCGTACATTTTGGAACTAATGGTCGGGGAGATGGATTTCTTCCTAAAAATCAGGTTTTTTATCTTTTTGGGAGCATCATGTTTTCTTTCAATATTTTGGTAGTTTTATTAGTAAATAGTGTTAAAAAATTACCCGCAACTGCTTTTGACAAGATTCCGAACAAAATATGGCTAATAGACCGAAAGCAATTAAATGATGCTATTTTGAATTGGTTAAATTTTTTACCAGCCATTGTCAATACTTTTTTATTGTTGATTCTCAGAGCATTATTAGCTCTCAACGATGACCGTAGTTTCAATACTGATTATACCTATTTATTGGTTTTGGGAGTTGTAGCCTTAATTATTTGGCTTTTTTATCTACCAATAAAATTACTTTATACAAGTCCGAAAATTATTGAAGATTAATTAATGATAGTACACGGATTGAAACCGCAATAGGATTGTGGCTTCAATCCGTGTTTCATTTTACCACCATGCAGAACATCAAACTTTCCGATTATACTTACGATTTACCGGATGAACGCATCGCAAAATTTCCTTTGCCCAAACGTGACGAATCGAAATTGCAGGTTTATCAACAAGGAAAAATTACCCATACAATTTTCAAAAATATTACCAACTATTTACCCCAAAACAGTCTTTTAGTTTTTAATAATACGAAGGTAATTCCTGCTCGAATTCACTTCCAAAAGTCCACTGGAGCCATCATTCAAATATTTTTGCTACATCCCGTATTACCAACGCCCGTCATTAATTTGGCAATGGAAGTAACAGATTGGTGCGTATGGGAGTGTATGATTGGTAATCGAAAACGTTGGAAAAAAGGAGATATTTTAACCCAAATTCTAACCGTAGAAGAGCAAGAAGTGGAGGTAAATGCGGAGATTTTTGATGAGGAAAAGAATTATGTTAAATTATCATGGAAGAATATCGATTCAAGAGAAGATTTTGGAGATAAAATCGAAAATCGAAAATTTGTAGATTTAATCCAATCGCTTGGACAAATTCCACTTCCACCCTACCTAAATCGTGAGGCAGAAACAGCGGATTATGAGACTTATCAAACCGTTTATAGTGAGAAAAAAGGAGCCGTAGCCGCCCCAACAGCAGGCTTACATTTCACACAAGAAGTATTGCAAAGCCTTGAAAAACAAAACATTCAACAAGAATTCTTAACATTACACGTTGGAGCAGGAACATTTCAGCCGATTAAAGTGGAGAACATCATTGAGCATAAAATGCACAATGAACAAGTCGTTATCAGTAAGCAAAATATTGAAAACCTGTTAGCCAATTTAGGCAATATTATTCCCGTCGGTACAACTTCAATGCGGACTTTAGAGAGTGTTTATTGGTACGGAGTGAAATTGATTTTGGATAAAAATAGTCCGTTTTTTATCGAAAAATTATATCCGTATCAACACGAAAATGTGCCAACTGCTGAAGAATCTTTGAAAGCTATTCTGGAAAAAATGGCAATAAATAATGAAACGGAAATCACGGGCGAAACGGAGATTTTTATCTTTCCGAGTTATCAATTTAAGCTTTGTAAAGGTATTATTACCAATTATCATCAACCAGAAAGCACGTTGATTTTATTGATTGCGGCACTTATTGGCGAAGATTGGCGTAGAGTTTATGAAGAAGCCATGACGAAAGATTATCGTTTTTTGAGTTACGGTGATTCCTCGCTTTTATTTCCGTAGTACACACTTTAGTCTGTGCTACTTTTTCATTCCTTCTTTTATCTTTCTTTCAGCAGCATTTTCCTGTGGTTCATAAAAGATTTTATCCTTAATTTCATCGGGTAAAAACTGTTGTTCTACGTAATTCCCTTCGTAATTATGAGCGTATTTATAGCCTTTTCCGTAATCCAATTCCTTCATTAATTTGGTTGGAGCGTTACGTAAATGCAGCGGAACGGGCAAATTTCCCGTCTGACGCACCAAAGCCAAAGCATTATCAATCGCTAAATATGCCGAATTACTTTTGGCAGAAGTAGCTAAATAAATCACCGTTTGGGAAAGAATGATGCGTGCTTCGGGCAAGCCAACCGCTCGAATCGTTTGAAAACAGGTATTTGCCATCAAAAGGGCATTCGGATTGGCAAGTCCAATGTCTTCCGAAGCCAAAATCATCATGCGTCTGCCGATAAATTCAATATCTTCGCCCCCTTCAATCATGCGAGCGAGCCAATAAATCGCAGCGTCAGGGTCAGAGCCACGAATGGATTTAATGAAAGCCGAAATAATATCGTAATGTTGCTCGCCATCTTTGTCATACAGCGCAATATGCTGTTGTAATTTCTCTACGACCATCTCGTTGGTAATTTCCAACACCTCCTCTCCTTCGTTGAAAGTCGTGACCAATTCCAAAATATTATACAACTTCCGACCATCACCGCCCGAAAACTGTAACATCGCTTCGTATTCTTTGATAACGACTTTTTTATGCTTCAAAAAAACGTCTTTTTCTAAGGCTTGATTGACCAAGAAAATCAATTCATCTTTGCTCAAAGGTTTGAGAACATATACCTGACAACGAGACAAAAGAGCCGAAATAACCTCAAATGAAGGGTTTTCAGTAGTTGCTCCGATGAGCGTAACCGTTCCTTTTTCAACCGCTCCCAATAATGAATCTTGTTGCGATTTCGAAAAACGGTGAATTTCATCAATGAATAAAATGGGCGAAGGACTATCGAAAAACTGTTGTTTTTTAGCCAAATCAATCGTCTCCCGAATATCTTTCACACCCGAATTAATGGCAGAAAGTGAATAAAAAGGGCGTTTAAGTGCCTTAGCGATGATACTCGCCAAAGTAGTTTTACCAACGCCTGGAGGCCCCCAAAGGATAAAAGAAGGCACACGACCAGCCTCCACCGCCCGACGAAGTACGGCTTTTGGCCCCACCAAATGTTGTTGCCCGACATATTCATCGAGCGTATCTGGACGCATTCTTTCGGCTAATGGTTGCATAAGAATAAATTAAAATTAAAACCGAAAACGAACAAATTCAAAAATTTCTCCTTTTTTAAACACCTGATTTTCAGCGGGTAATTCCACAAAACCATCACAATCGGTCAAATTAGCAAAGTCGGCGGAGCCACTGCCTTCGTAAGGAGTAGCCATTAATTTTCCGTCTTGAAAATACGTTTTTACGGGTACAAAATACGTTAAATCGGGCTTGAAAAATACATCTTTATCCAAAACTACAACTTCATTTCTACGCTCTAAAAAGTATTTACAGAAACATAAAAATGTAGAAACAGGATTTCCCGGTAAGGCAAAAACGGTTTTCCCTTCGTCATTTTTACCGAACCAAAATGGTTTTCCTGGCTTTTGAGCAACTTTATGAAACAGCTTTTTTACCCCTAAATCCGTCAAAATTTCGGGAACAAAATCCTTCTTTCCTGCCGATACACCTCCGCTTAATAAAATAACATCATGATTCGACAAAATTCCTTTTAATTTGCTGAATAACAACACTTTATCATCCGTCAGATGAAATAAATTCGCCTTCACTCCTCCCCTTTCCAAAGCCGACGACAATAGATATGAATTAGACATTCTGATTTGAAAAGGCAAAGGATTTTCGGTAACTTCCACTAACTCATCACCCGTAGAAATCACGGCAACTCTTGGGGGCATTTCAACTTTTACCATTGCTTTTCCAACCGATGCCATCACGGCAATTTCGGGCGGAGAAATTTTTAAGCCTTTTTGTAAGAGCATATCACTCGCCTTTCGGTCGGCACCTTGACGATGAACGTTTTGTCCTTGTAAAATCTCCGATAATGGAATCGTAATTTTAGCCATTTTCACGCCTTCAACTTCTTGAATATTAACGTCTTCATATCGAATAACGGTATCGCAACCCAAAGGCAAAACTGCCCCAGTCATTACTTCAATACAATTTTCGGAATTTTGAAGCGATTTTTGAGCTTCGCCAGCGTATTGGGTAGATTCAATGTTGAAACTTTCCGATTTGTGATTTATCGCAATTCCATCCATCGCCACTCTGTTAAATGGCGGAAAATCTCGGTCAGCGGTAATATTTTCTGCTAAAACTTTACCCAAACTTTCCAAAAGAGAAACTTCTGAAATCTTGGGAACAAAGGCATTTTCTTTTACTATTTTTAGGGCTTCTTTTACGGAAATCATGTTTTTTGATGCGACCGACGCTTCGGTTTGATTTTTGTAATTCGGTGTTCGTTATCATTTTCAAACTAACTTTGCAAAAATACTTAAAAAACGATGACCGATTAAGTGAAAATGTGATTATCCAAAAATATGATACTCAACGAAGCAATTTCCCAACATCGAAAATCGAATAACGAAAACCCAAATCATGTCATTTACTCATTTAGATAACAACAATAACCCTTCAATGGTTGATGTCTCCGAAAAAGCCATTACCAAACGTACCGCTACGGCTCAAAGTATTGTGGTTTTGACGGACGAAATTATCGCCAATTTCAAAGATGGCGACCTTCAAACGAAGAAAGGTTCTGTGCTACAAACAGCCATTATTGCGGGAACAATGGGCGCAAAAAAGACTTCCGATTTGATTCCGCTTTGTCATCCTTTGGGTTTAGATTCTTGCAAATTTAAAGTGGAAGTCTCTGGAAATGAAATAATTATACAATGCACTTGTTCATTAACGGCCAAAACGGGCGTTGAAATGGAAGCGCTCACGGGTGCAAGCATTGCCGCCCTAACTGTGTATGATATGTGCAAAGCATTTTCGCACGATATTGTGATTAAGGAAACAAAATTGTTGTTGAAAACGGGTGGAAAAAGTGATTATGGAATGTAACATGATTCTCCAGAATCGTAAAATAAAATGATAAATTTATCCATCTCAGCCCTCATCCTATCAGGCGGACTCAGTTCCCGCATGGGCGAAGAAAAACGCTTGATTCATTATCACGGAAAAACCCAAGAGCAATACCTTTTCGACTTACTAAACCCCTATTGCTCAGAAGTTTACGTATCAATCAATCAAAACCAAACGACTGATTTACCGTATATTCAAGACCTTGATTTACCGATAAAAAGTCCGATTGTGGGCATATTTTCTGCCTTTCAGGAAAATTCAAATACGGCTTGGTTGGTGGTGGCTTGCGATATGCCTTTTGTGGATGAAAAGACGATTGAGTTTTTATTACAATACCGCAATCCAGAGAAATACGCAACGGTTTTTGAAAATCCTGACGAATATTTCCCCGAACCATTATTAACCATCTACGAACCTAAAATCTATCCAAATCTGCAAGAAGCCGTCAATCAAGGCAAAAAATCTCCGATGAAAGTTCTGCAAAACCTTGAAATTGAGTTAATCAAAGACTTCGATTTTCAATGGATTAAAAATATAAATACCGTAGAAGAAAGGACAAAGACAAAGCTTTTTTAGTAGAACTTTCCTTAAAACTTCTTATTGATTTAAAACCTTTATTATGCAAGAAATAGCCTTTACCATGAAGCTCAAAAAAGGATTTGAGCAAGAGTACAAAAAGCGTCACGATGAGATTTGGGAAGAACTTTCAACGACCCTTTACGAAGCAGGAGTTAGAGATTATGCCATTTATTTGGACGAAAATAGTGGCACTTTATTCGCCGTTCAAAGACGTGTTGACGGACACACGATTGATTCACTTCCAACCTTACCAATCATGAAAAAATGGTGGGCTTATATGGCGGATATTATGGA
>JAZKDE010000057.1:1692-7072 GCA_040387735.1 Bacteroidota bacterium | reverse complement strand
TATCAAAGCGTTGCATCATGGATTCTAAGGGATTTTCTTTGTCCTTTATCGGAGCGGGTTCTATGTATGTCATAGTTTTGATATAAAAAATATTTTTTAAAACGCTAAATTTTGTTGTACTCACACGCTCTGCGTTAGTTCTCCTTCCCATTTGGCAACCACTACCGTAGCCACCGCATTTCCCGCCACCGAAGTTGCAGAACGTCCCATATCTAACAGCCAATCAACGGCGAAAAGTAAGATTAATCCTTCGGCTGGTAAATTAAACATCGACATCGTTCCTGCAATTACCACTAACGATGCCCGTGGCACGCCCGCAATTCCTTTACTGGTAATCAAAAGCGTAAACATCATTGTTATTTGTTGCCCGATACTCAAATCAATACCGTAAGCCTGTGCAATAAAACCTACGGCAAAGGTCATATACATCATCGAGCCGTCTAAATTGAAAGAATATCCTAAGGGTAAAACAAAACTTACGATTCTTTCTGATACCCCAAATTTCTTTAATTGTTCTATCTGTAAAGGCATTGAAGCCTCCGAGCTGGCGGTACTAAACGACAGAAATATGGCATCCTTTACGTAAGCAAGTAATTTCCAAAACGGAATTTTTACGAAAAAGCATATTGCGGGTAAAACTGCCAGAATAAAGAAGGCTAAGGTTGCGAAAAAACAAATAATCAGGTATAAATAGCCGTTCAAAATGCCCAAACCTTTTTGAGCAATAACCGCAGCTACTGCTCCAAAAACGCCGTAGGGAGCAAATCCCATGACATAGCTTACAATTTTGAACATAATTTCGGAAACGGTATCAAGGGCTTTGATAATGATTTTTCCGTGGTCGCCAATGGCAGCGGTTGCAATCCCAAAAAAGACTGAAAAAACGACAATTTGCAAGATTTCATTGGTGGCTAAGGCTTCAAAAGAACTCTGAGGAAAAAGGTGTACAACAAAGTTTTCCAAGGTCATTTTCTTTACTTCAATACCTGTATCAAGACCCGCTTTTGGCAAATCAATTTGCATCATTTTGCCTGGACGAAGTACATTGACTGCAATAAGTCCCGTAAGAAGTGATAAAATAGTAGCGAAATAAAAATAACCGAGTGTTTTTGCTCCAATTCTTCCAACCAATTTAAAGTCTCCCAATTTGGCAATTCCAACGGTTAGAATAGAGAAAATCAGGGGTCCAATAATCATTTTAATCATTCTAAGGAAAATCTTGCTCAAAAGATTGAGGTAAGTATTCGCTGAATCAAGTGCTTCTTGATTTCCTTGATATGTTTTATTTAGGATATAACCGACGAGAATTCCGACCGTCATACCCATAAAAATCTTCCAAGTAATGTTTAATTTCATGTCGTTTTTTAATGTATTTATGCCCAAAATCAGGCTTAAATCCGTATTTATTCAATTTTTGGGTAAAAAAATGGTACATTTTTGTTAAAATGTACCATCGCTATTATGTTAGTTATACTTAGTTTTATTCATTTAAAAATTAGCACTCACCTTCGCAAAGGCAAAGCGTCCGTTGTAGCCACCTTGATTTGGTTGGAATAACAAACGACCACGGTTTGAGGCATCTCTACCCGACGAATAATCCAACGACCCGTAAGCGTTACGAGGGTCAATATAAATTTGTTGTGGGTAAACATCAAAGATATTGTTTGCCCCTATTGATAACTGAATTCCTTTTGAAAGGGCATAACCAAGCACTAAATCAGTAATCAAAACTGGGGCAAAAGTTTGGTCAATGTAGGCTTGTCCATTAGCATCACGATTAAATTGGGTATTCCAGTAAGTTCCATCGGCTTTTTTGGCTTCGGTATCCAAATTATGGATATACTTTACCTCTCCAAAACGAACAACTCTTACCGAAACACTCAGTTTATTGATGTTATACGTAGCACTCAAATTTATTTTATTTTTAGGTTGCCAAACTTCAATACGTGAACGTTGTTGACGGTCAAAAAGTAAGTTTTTAAACTGTGTATCAGGCGACTTTGTTGGGTCGTTTTTCTCAGGGCTATCAATTAAGGCTGTACTATTAATAGCAGTTACTTCATTTTTATTAAAATTAATTGCAGCATTTAATAATAGGTTTCCTTTACCAACTTTCTGCTTGAAATTTGCTACAATGTCAATACCTTGGGTACGAGTATTGGCGGCATTAGCAAAAAAATTGACGTTATTTACGCCAACATAATCAGTGGTTGCAAAGCCCAACAAAGCACGAGAAAATGCTCCAGAATAAACAATACGGTCTTGTATTTCAATTTGGTAAGCATCAACTGTCAAAGATAAACGTCCAATCTTACCCGTTAAACCCACGGTATAACTCACCGAAGTTTCAGGGCGAAGAGCATCTACGCCAATGGTTTTACGGGCAATTGGGTCATCATTATTTACCGTTAAAGTGTTGGAAGGCAAACCACTTACGAATTGCGTTGAGGTATTATTGAAATAACGCTGATGCAATGATGGAGCCCTAAAACCTGTACTGGCAGAACCTCTGAAAGCAAAGTTTTCGGTTAATTTCAAGCGTGTTGAGATTTTATTACTGAAATTTGAGCCAAAATCACTGTAATTTTCATAGCGTGTTGCAATACCAACTAACAAACGATTCGCAATTTCACCTTCAACGTCGGCGTAAAGTCCTAAATTAGTACGTGATTTGTCCACCTCATTAGAAGGTTGGTAACCAGGAAAAACTTGGGCTCCTGGTGCAGCTACGGTAGTTCCATTGTTGTAAGCCGGTCCGTTTGCAACGATGGGTGCTACGGGAACGTTTTTCACTTCCCCCGAATAAGAACCTTTTTCGCCAGCCACAATTTGGTAATGGTCTCTACGGAATTCAGCCCCAAATGCCAAGTTCAAACCGCTAATACTTCCCACTTTTTCGTATAATCTTGAAAAGTCGAGATTAGTTGTATTTTGGTCAAATTTCAATTTACCCGCATCAAATTCTGTTTGCTGATTATTGGCATTAGGCAAAGTAGCATTCCCCGAATTGAAGACCGAGAATCCGAATGAATTTGCTCCGTAGGTATTGCTCAAATCCATATTCCATTTTCCTAACTTTGTTTTATAACCTAAAATAATGGACTGGTCTTGTACTTCAGAACCAATGCCTGGCAAAAAACCATCACGATAAAACAATGAGCCATCTGTATTCAAAGGCTGTTGATTACGTGCTACTGGTGGACGATAATTACCGAATCCTTTACCTGTACGATACGTGAGACCTCCCGAAAAATATAATTCCGACTCTTTACCCATTGGCAAGCCACCGTTGAAAAATAAACCTAAGTTTTTAGAAGAAGAGTTTCCAAAAACCATGTTATGACGGTCGTAACCATTGGCAGTTTCAATGGCTTTGTCGGCTACAAGTAAATTTTTGCGGAAATCGTTTTGAACTTGCCCCGTTGGGGTTGTTGGAAAACCGCCGTTACTTCCCAAATAGGTGGTGGGAATATTATCTTCTCCACTACGATTGGTTTTTCCGTGCTCGTTATATTGAGCTGAAATGGTTAAACTACCTTCTTTTCCCAAACGAAACCCTTTTGAAAAATCAAACTGAATTACTTGTCCATCATTAATACTTTGAATTTTATTATCCATTCCACCCGCAATATTTGGAGCGGTATAGTTCATGGTAGTCATGTTTTGACCAAGTGTCAAAGAACTCGAAAATCCTTCCACATTTTTCTTCAAAACCACGTTAATTACCCCAGCAATAGCATCTGAGCCATATTGTGCAGCGGCACCATCACGCAAAACTTCAATTCGTTCGATGGCAGCCACGGGAATAACGTTCATGTCAATACCCACTGAACCACGCCCAACTGTACCATTAATATTCAATAAAGCAGAACTATGACGACGTTTTCCATTTACCAAAACCAATACTTGGTCGGGGCCTAAACCTCGTAAAGAGGCTGGGTCAACGTGGTCAGAACCATCGGCAACTGTTTGACGGTTTGAATTAAAAGAAGGGGCAACATAATTTAAGATTTGCCCTAAATCAACTTGCGAAAAATTCTTTAATTCTTTGGTTGTAATAACATCAATGGGAACGGCTGAATTGATATTTGTTCGAGCCTGTGATGAACGAGAACCCACTACCACCACTTCTCCAAGCGTGGATAAACTTTCGGTAAGAGCCACGTTGAGAACTAATTGATTTGCATTCACGGTTAATTCTTGTGATTTAAAACCAATGAAACTAAAAACCAACACATCGCCCGCATTTGCTTCAATTTTATACGAACCATCATTCCCCGAAATTGTACCCTTCTGAGTACCTTTAATTTTGATATTTACCCCAGGAAGAAAACCACCTTTATCATCGCTTACTTTCCCTTTTACTTCTTCATTAGCAATCAAATCTATCTCAATATTTTTAATTGATGAAGACTCTTCTGATGGTTGGGAAGTGTTATTGTATTGAAATCGGACATCTGATTCAACGAATTTCTTGAGTTTTTTATCTTCCAAAATCAAGTACGAATCTGACTTTATCTTTTTGAATCTCAATCCATTAGCCTTCAAAACTTTGTCAAGATTATACTCTAAACTTTGCGTGTAATCCACAGCATCTGTTTGAATAATAATTCCTTCAACCAAACGACCTTCCGATAGAATATCAACTCTGTAATGACTTTTGAGGTCATTTAGAACTGTTCTAAGTTTCTGTGTAGCTATTGAAGAACTCGCTTCTGTTCTTGGAGCTTTGTTTTGTGCCTTTGCAAATATCTGTGACCAACCTATTTGACCAGAACACAATAAAATAGTTATTATCATACACATCCAGTATGATTTTGGTAAAATTAATTTTTTCATAAATGTTGTTAATTATGTATGGAAATTTTAGAAAAGGTATTTTGTAATCAGTAAACTTTATATAAATGGGATTCTAACAATTAATTATCCGTCATCACCACCGTATTGCCCGTTCTATTAATATTTACATTAAAAACTTCGGATACAATTTGTAATAATTCGTCAGCATTATCAGCACGAAACGAGCCAATGAGTGTACGATTTGCCAATGTTGAGTCTTTGACAATTACCGTAATCCCATAATTTTCTTGCATGATAGTCGCAAATTCTTCCAAAGTAGTATCTTCAAAGATGAATCGGTGATCTTTCCAAGCAGCATATTTTTCAGGTTGAGTGGTCACTTCTTTTTTCAGATGATTTATTTTGTCAAGTGTTATCAAATCTCCTGGCTTCATAATGATTTGCTTTTGAACATTACCTTCCTGATAGCGTAACTGCACTTTTCCTTTATTCAAAACAACTTTTGATTCTTTTGCTCGGGCATAAACAATAAACTCTGTTCCGAAGACGACAACTTCTAATCCTTGGGTAGTTTTTACCA
>JAZKDE010000057.1:0-1682 GCA_040387735.1 Bacteroidota bacterium | reverse complement strand
CACCCGTAAGAAGCACTTCACGAGTTTTCGTACCAAAACCAAAACGAGGTACTCGTAAAGATGAGTTTGAGTTAAGCGTTACATTGGTGCTATCACTTAGAATTAGAGATTTTGTCTCACCAAAACCAGTAGTATATGTTTGATAAACGATTGAATCTCTAAAAATCCAACTACCGATTATTAAACCCAAAATAACCGATGCGGCAACCATCCAACGTGTTTTTAAAGCGGAAGGATTAAGCACTATTGGCTCAACAGTTTGTTGATATTCCGAGCTTAGGTTTTTATCAAAGTTATTTGCATAATCATGGAATAAGTCAATTCCCTTCGCTACATCGGTTAAATATTGCGGTTTTTGAGTTTCGTATTCTACCAACCATTTATAAAATAGTTCTTCGTTGTCGGGTTCTTTAACCCATTCATCAACCATTTGTTTTTGTAAAGCTGATGTACTGCCTGACAAGTAGCTAAATATGAATTCCTTATTTATTTGTGGGTTCATTGACATTTTGTTTTTGGATAAGTTTAGTTTTAGAATTTCGTATAGAGAAATGCTCTTTTCTGAATTTATAAAATCAGACTAATCAAAGGAATAGTCACCGAAATTAACCACTTCTCTTTCAGTAGATTACGAATAAATTGATTGGCTCTGGTAAGTTGCACATCTACCGTTTTGACCGATAAATTGAGTTCGTCTGCTATTTCTTGATATTTCTTGCCTTCAAATTTTCGCATCAAATAAATCTTTCGCCTTTCAATGGGTAACTTATTTACCGCTTCTTCAACATCTTGATACAATTCTTCAAATTGACTTATTTGATCGGGTTGTTGTTCTTCGAGTGCTGGTTTATGGGAGGCTTCATTCAAATCCGCTTTGCGACTCAAATCCCACTTTAAATAATTGTAGGCACGGTTTCGGACAGTCTTGAAGAGGTATAATCGGTAAGAAGATTTGATTTCGAGGAATGTTTTATTGGCGTAGCATTGAAAAAAAACATCGGATACAATATCTTCGGCTACTTCCCGAGAACCCACATACTTCACCACGTGTGAACACAAGGGCTGATAATATCTTTTATAGAGTAATTCAAACCCCACCAAGATATTACTCTCCAATGCCTTTTGGATGAATAGTTCATCATCTAATTCAAAAGCTTTGGGAGGATTAAGACTTACGACATTGATTGGAATGACAGATTTGTCAAATAGCTTGTTGCTATCATTTGATGTATTCTTATTGTAAGTCTGTTCCATATTTTGTGGGTACAATTTATCAACGCTCCTCTTCTATAAAAGATAGACAAGTTTGGGTATAAAAACTCCTTACAGCAATTATAAAAAAAATGAAATAAAATAGAAATATTCAAGATTTGCCTAAAAATGCGATGTTTTAATTCAGGATTTGTATTACTCAATTGAACGAATAGCTCAATTTAAAATTAACCCAAAAGCTCTTTGATTATGTAGAATATATCGTCGTTCACGAATTAATCTATTTGAAATAACGCTGAATATTCCGATGAAAACCTAAAGGTATTGGTTTATAATATTTCTATTCCTAAATAGTGCAGTTAGAGGGCTGGTTTCATAGAAAACCGGTTGCCAAAATCATATTTCAATTCCTAAATGGTGCGATTAGAATAAGTTCTATTTTAGAGAAATACCGTAAGCGAAATAAAATA
>JAZKDE010000056.1:0-69330 GCA_040387735.1 Bacteroidota bacterium | reverse complement strand
TAACTGATGCCCGAAACAGGGTCCATCAAGAATTTGGAAAAATTACGAACCTCATTTTTTTCATCACGAGTCATCATAATGCCTTTACCTTGATTCAAAGCCGTTTGAACGGATTGCGATAAACGAAAACGGTCTTCAGTTTTGACGATAATTCTATCAATCACAATTTCAATATCATGAATTTTGAAACGGTCGAGTTGCATTTTAGGCTGAATATCCATCACCACGCCATCCACACGCACTTTTGTATAACCCAATTTCTCAATTTGTACGAATAACTCACGGTAATGACCTTTACGTCCTTTCACGACGGGAGCCAAAATAATCAATTTTTGATTTTGATAATCTTGCAAAATCACGTCAATAATTTGGTCGATAGATTGCTTAATCATTTTCTCGCCCGTGACGTAACTAAACGCTTCGCCCGCTCGTGCGTAGAACAAACGCATGAAATCGTAAATTTCTGTAACGGTACCAACGGTCGAGCGTGGATTTTTGGAAGTCGTCTTTTGCTCAATCGAAATCACAGGCGAAAGTCCATTGATTTTATCCACATCAGGGCGTTCCATATTGCCCATAAAACTCCGAGCGTAAGCAGAAAATGACTCCATATAACGACGTTGTCCTTCGGCGTAAACCGTGTCAAAAGCCAATGAAGATTTACCAGAGCCAGAAATTCCTGTAAAAACCACCAATTTATTACGTGGAATAGTCAGGTCAATATTTTTAAGATTATGTTCTCTTGCACCAAGAATTTCGATATTCTCGTGTCCTGTAATGTCTGAATTATTATTTGCCATTTTTTGAGTTTTCAGGTATTGGGTTTTAGGTGTTAGATAGTTCTATTTTGCATACACCTACGCCCTAAAATCTAACACCTAAATAAGCTATAAAGTTAAAGAAAAGCCCACGTTTTTGGCGTGGGCTTTTTGGGTTTTTATTTGAGTTTAAAGAAGTTTACAAATTCCCCAAAATCCCCAAGACCAAACTTGCGGAATTATAGGCAGCTATTGAGCCAAAAACATTCATATCGACGTGAGCTTTTGAGTTGGCATTATCGCTGATACTTCTGAGAATTAAGCATGGTATTTTCAATTCGTAACAAACTTGGGCAACGGCAGCACCTTCCATTTCGGTCGCATCGGCTTTTACTTTATTTTGGAGTTCTTTTACTTTTACATCGGAATTGACAAAGACATCGCCCGTGGCTACAATTCCCGTCATAACCTTTACTTTTCTACCCACAATTTCCTTGTATTTTGTCATATTTGACACTTTTTGAGCTTTTTGTAACAAGACAGAATCAGCAGGAAAATAGAGTGGATTTCTGGATTTATCGGTTGGGTTAAAGGTTTGCCACAACACCATGCCCGTAGAGTCAATTTTTCCAAAATCGTGCTGAATGGTAGATTTGGCAATGACCATATCTCCTGGCATAATTTCAGGATTTACGCCTCCTGCAATACCCGTGAAAATCAGTTGTTGGGGTTGCCAATTCATCAATAAAATTGTTGTAGTCATGGCGGCATTTACCTTTCCTACGCCCGTAAGAGCTACGACTACCGAACGCCCACGTAATTCGCCCGTCAGGAAACGAATGCCTTTCAGATTGACGATTTGTTTGTTTTGGAGAGAATCTTCCAAGAGTTTCACCTCATCACTGAATGCTCCCAAAATAGCCGTTAGGGGCTTTTGGGCTTGAATTTGAAATGAAAATAATAAAAATAATAAAGCTGCCTTTCTCATGAATTTTAACTTTTGCACAGTATTTGTTCTATTTAAATAACCACTTACTCTTTTCTTAATGCTCTAAAACACCAAAAACAATCTTTTTCGTTAAATTTAGCAAATAATTAAACGCCAAAATATAATCCTGTTGTTTTCTACTAATTTCAAATAATCCCTTCGCTACACTATCTTTCTATTTTTGCCCAAATACCATTATTAACTACTTAACACATTAAATATGACTTATTCATTGAACCCTTATGGGCAGCCTCTTACGGCAGCTCAGGCGGCTCATTTGCTCCGAAGGGCAACTTTTGGGCCTACTCAAACGGAAATCAATAATTTTACAGGATTGGATGCCACAACTGCTATTCAAAATTTGATTAGTGCTATCAATTACATTCCATCACCGCCAGTTGACTTGAATGAAACGCAAACTACCGCAGGGCAGGAATATGTAAGTTCTGTTTATGATTCTACTCTTGGGCGTAATTTTGATTTTAGATATTATTATAAATATTGGTGGATTAATATGATGGCCAAACAGGGTGGAAGTCCTTCTATTATTGATAAAATGACGCTTTTTTGGCAAAATCATTTTGTTACGACAGAAGCGACTGTTGATGAATACCGAGCCATTTATAAATATTTCATGAAGGTTAGAAGTAAATCTTTGGAAAACTTTAAGGATTTTGTGCGTGATATTACGAATGACCCTGCTATGCTGAAATTTCTCAATGGGAATGATAGTACAAAGGGAACTCCTAACGAAAATTATGCTCGTGAATTACAAGAATTATTTGTGGTCGGAGCAAAAGATTTTGCAGGAAATAGTAATTATACTGAAAACGATGTAAAAGCCGCTGCCAGAGTATTAACAGGCTGGCGATATAGATATTTTTATACAAATGGTACAACTTTCGTTGATAGCTATTTCACATTAACGAGACATGATACAACGCCTAAACTGTTTTCATCGAGCTATCCAGACCCTGTGAATCCGACTTTGGGAACGACGATTTCTACCCCTGCATCAATTCCTGTGGGGTACAATAATGTTGGAGAAGTTGAAATTGATGATTTGCTGAATATGCTTTTTCGTCACCCAGAAACACCCAAATTTATCTGTCGAAAATTGTATCGATTTTTTGTAAATCCTAATGTTACTCAAGATATCGAAACTAATGTTATTATTCCTTTAGCGAATATTTTCAAGAGTCAAGATTCAACTACAGGTAAAACTTTTGAGATAAAACCTATTATTCAAAAACTACTTTCTTCGGAGCATTTTTACGATGTTGCAAATCTCGGTGCAATCATCAAATCTCCCGCCGAATTTGTTATCGGAGCTTATCGTTTTTTCAATTTTCCTGTACCCACTATTGATTCGGCAAATCTAATCAACAGTATAAAAAACCATAGAACGTATGCACAATATATTTACGATAGGATGAATGAAATGCAAATGGCAATTCTTGACCAACCAACCGTTTTTGGTTACGATGCTTATTTTCAAACGGGGTATTCCAGAAATTGGATAAATACTTCTCAGATTGGTTTACGTAATTCTTTTACCGATAAATTAGTAACTGGACGGACACTTGTGACGGGTATTACGCCTTTAGTGACCATTAAAATTGATATGTTGGCGATGGTTGATAAACCCACGACTGCTACTTATAATGTTACGGATGCTGCCAATGTTGTCGAGTTAGTGACGACTAATTTGTTGGCAACCGCATTAACGGCTAATCAAAAAACATTCCTAACTGATACTATTATGTTGGCTTTACAACCAAGAACCAGTTGGACCAGTCAGTGGAATACGTACAAAACTACTCCCAATACAACCAATACAAATACGGTAAAAACCAAGTTGGAAAACTTAATGAAATACCTGCTGAGAATGGCAGAATACAGTATTTGTTAGTATTTAGTTTGCAAATATTCGAACTCGAAAGCTAAAAAAAGCCAATAATTCATGGCTTAATTAATCAACAGTTATTCATTTTTTACTTTGCTGATTTTCCGATTATGTGTTTTGATTAATATCAAAAATCAAGCATCTAAAAACGATAAATATATGAAACGTAGAGATTTCCTTGCCGCTACTTCTTCTTTTTTAGTACCCGTCTTGGTAGATGGTTTTGGGGTGAAAGCCTTTGGAGCTAACTCACCACTTGTACAATCCTTAATGAAAACGGATGCCCTTGCCAAAGACCGTGTATTAGTAATTATATATCTTAATGGTGGAAATGATGGTTTAAATACTGTTATTCCACTCGACCAGTATTCTCAATACAATAATCTTAGAAGTAATATTGCAGTTCCTCAAGCTTCTGTATTACCTCTGGGAAACGGAGCAACTGGTTTGCATCCGAGTATGACTGGGTTGAAGCAAATGCACGATAATGGTAAATTAGCCGTTGTTCATTCTGTTTCTTATCCAACCCCAAGTTATTCGCATTATCGAGCTACGGATATTTGGATGACAGGTACTGACGCCGCCGTGCAAGTAGATACGGGTTGGGCAGGGCGTTATTTAGAAGACCGCTTTGCCAATTATCCTACGCCTCCTATTACTGATAGAGACAATGCCAATGCCACCATGGAAGACCCATTGGCAATTCAGATTGGTTATTTGACTTCAACCACTCTTTTAGGAAGTAATCAATCAATGGCAGTGGCAATTAACGACCCCGCAAGTTATTCTATTCTCGTGGGCGGAGGAAGTGGTGCAACAACTACTGATTTACCTTGCTGTGAAGCGGGCGATTTAGTTTCTTTTATTCGTCAGCAACAAGCTTTAGCTATTGGATATTCGGCTGAGATTACGACAGCAAATACCGCAGGAAATATTACACCTGCTCCTGTTTATCCAACGGGAAATTCTATTGCTGACCAATTAAAAATTGTAGCCAGATTGGTTGGTGGAGGTTTAAAAACAAAGATTTACTTCCTTTCAATCGGTGGATTTGACACTCATTCTACTCAAGTGCAAGCAGGGGGTGGAACGAATAATAATTTAGGAGCTCATGCTACATTATTGGGTAAACTTTCCGATGGAATCAAAGCTTTCCAGACTGATTTACAGCAAAGAGGCGTGGAGGATAAAGTCGTTGGTTTTACTTTTTCAGAATTTGGAAGAAGAGCAAATTCAAACTCAAGTGCTGGAACTGACCACGGTGTGGCGGCTCCAATGTTTGTTTTTGGCTCAAGTCTGAAACGTCAAATGGTGGGTAGAAACCCAAATATTGGGGGATATTCTAATTTACCGACTGATTTGAATGGAACAACGGGAAATCAGGATTTAAAAATGCAAATCGACTTCCGTAGAATTTATTGGGATATTCTCATCGACTGGTTTGGAAGAAGTAAAACTGATGCGTCGTCGTTATTACTCAATAAAACTTTTGATACTGTATCCTTATTTACTGATGAAGTTTGTACGATAAAAACAGGAAGTTGGCACGATGAAAAAACGTGGTCCTGCGGACGTGTGCCTTTCACGAATGAAAATGCCAGAATTTGTGTGGGTCATACTGTAACATTGAATGCAAACGCAACGATAAAGAATCTTCAAAATTATGGAAATTTGACTATGGCAGCGGGAGTAAAACTTTCAGTTGCGGGAGTTTAATTTATGTTCTTGTCATTTAACAAATCAATAGTTTAAACAAATAAAAACGGTCAGATGATTTATTTCATCTGACCGTTTTTTATGCTAATTTCTAATGCTAATTAATCCTCTAAACTCTCAGCTTGGCGTTGTTTGTTTACCCTTGCTGATACGCCAATACTAATTTCATAAAGTCCCAAAAGGGGTAATGTTACCAAAAGTTGAGAAATCATATCGGGAGAAGGCGTAATAATTGCCGCAATAATTAGAATAACTACCAAAGCATGACGACGATAATCTCGCATGAATTTAGGCGTAAGAATTCCGACCATTGACAAAACATAGGCAACCATTGGCAACTGGAAAGTGATTCCACAAGCCAAAGTCATCGTTGAAAGCAATGAAATGTAATCGTTAATATCAAATTGATTTTGAATAGAATCATCCAATTTGAAACTTGCCAAAAAGTTGATTGCCATTGGAGAAACCACAAAATACCCAAAAGCAACTCCAGTAAAAAACAATAAAGAAACCCAGAAAACTGCTCCTCTTGCTGCTTTTACTTCTTTTAATTTTAAGCCTGGTTTTACAAAACGCCAAATTTCCCAGAAAAAATAAGGAAAAGAAAAAAGTAAACCTACCATAATTGACTGCGTAAGAGCCATCATAAATTGCCCTGATACCTCACGACTTTGTAGAATAAAATCTGCCTGTTTGAAGCAAAGTCCTTCTACACCAGTCAAGTCTGCTAATTTACATAACATTCTATTTGTCCAAAATTCAGACTTTGAAGGGGCCATAATAACACCCCCGAAAATCTCTTTCTGAAAAACCCAAGCGATAGTTGTAAAAACAAAAATGGCAATCAATGAGCGTATTATATGCCAACGCAGTTCTTCAAGATGGTCAAGGAAAGACATTTCATTCCCTTCTGTTTCGTCTATTTCGTGTTCAAATTCTTGGTCTAAAGCCATTTTTATTTATTATTATTTAGAGAAATAATTCTCGTCATATTTCTTGTATAAATATTTATCTCGCAAAGTTACATCAAAAACATAAAAAACCCCGACAACGTTTTGGATTGTCAGGGTTTTTAAATGATGTATTAAATATAACGTATTATGTATTAAGAATTAAGGCTTAAATTTCACCAATCTTAGGACTTAATACTTCGTAAAAAATCTATACATACAACGGAAATGCTTCCATCCATTTGTTTACTTCTGTTTTCACCGAACCAATGAATGTTTCATTGTCGTGATTCATCAAAACGCTGTCAATTAACTCTACAATGTGCAACATTTCTGCTTCTTTCATACCACGAGTTGTCATGGCTGCCGTTCCTACACGAATACCAGAGGTTACAAATGGAGATTTATCATCAAACGGAACCATGTTTTTGTTGATAGTAATGTCAGCTTTTACCAAGGTGTTTTCCGCTAATTTACCTGTTAATCCTTTTGGACGTAAGTCAATTAACATCAGGTGATTATCTGTTCCACCAGAGATGATTTTATATCCTTTATCCACAAAACCCTGAGCCATTACTTTTGCATTGCGTTGTAATTGTTCAGCATAATCTTGGAAATTATCCGTTAAAGCTTCACCGAAAGCAATTGCTTTTGCCGCAATAACGTGTTCCAATGGTCCACCTTGCGTTCCCGGGAAAACGCCACCGTCTAACAACGCTGACATCATTTTCAATTCACCTTTTAATGTTTTTTGACCAAATGGATTCACAAAGTCATTGCCCATCATAATTAAACCACCACGTGGCCCTCTCAACGTTTTGTGGGTTGTTGTAGTTACGATATGGCAATGTTGCATTGGGTTATTCAATAAACCTTTCGCAATTAATGCCGATGGGTGAGAAATATCGGCTAATAGAATTGCACCGATTTCGTCAGCAATGGCACGTAAACGAACATAGTCCCAATCACGTGAATATGCAGAAGCACCACAAATAATCAATCTTGGTTTTTCTTTCAAAGCGGTAGCTTCTACTTTATCCCAGTCAATTAAACCTGTTTCTTCTTCAACACCGTAGAAAAATGCTTGGAAGTATTTTCCTGAGAAGTTTACTGGAGAACCATGAGAAAGGTGACCACCGTGAGAAAGGTTGAAACCTAAAATTTTATCGCCTGGATTTAAGAATGATAAGAAAACCGCAGCGTTTGCTTGAGCTCCCGAGTGAGGCTGAACGTTTGCCCAAGTTGCTCCGAAAAGTGCTTTTGCACGCTCAATAGCAATAGTTTCTACTTGGTCAACAACTTCACAACCACCGTAATAACGTTTTCCTGGAAGTCCTTCTGCATATTTATTGGTCAAAACTGAGCCTTGGGCTTCCATGACTTGTTTTGAAGTAAAATTCTCAGAAGCAATCAATTCGATTCCGTACTCTTGACGGTGAGCTTCTTGATTAATCAAATTAAAAATTTCGGTATCTCTTTCGAGCGTGAAAGTTGCTGTTGCCATTGGTAAATTCAATGAGTGAATGTTTTAGGTAATAGGTTTTAGGGATTGGGTTTTAGGGATTAGTTTTTCAAGATTATCCAAAATAAGTAATCCGTTAAAATACTAAAACCAAATACCAAATTCCTAATACCTCTGAATGAGCAAATATTCTTCAAAAACTTCTTGAAATATTCACAAAATCAAATAATTAGACTGTTTTTCGGTGTAAAAATAAGGCTTTAAAATGGATTGTGAAAACAATTTTTTTGAATGTCGGCTGACTTACATTTTGAGAAGACCAAATCTCCTATTTTTACAATTATTAAACTTAAATTTCATTTATTTATGAACAAATTGATTACAATTATCCTAATAATGAGTTTTTTCTCAACCTTTGCTCAGGATAAACCCATTGCCTTAAAAGTAGGTGATAACGCTCCTAATTTTGTAGGAAAAGACCATAACGGAAAAATGATTAGTCTCAAAGAATTAACAGAAAAGGGAAAGGTCGTTTTGATGTTTTATCGAGGAGCTTGGTGTCCTTATTGCAATAAATATATGAGCCAATTAGAGCAAGCTTTACCAGAATTTAGTACAAAAAATGCAAAGGTTATTGCCATAACTCCTGAACCTGAGGAATCTATCAGCAAAGCCGTTGAGAAGACAAAATCAACATTTTCAATAATTTACGACAAAGACCGTAAGATTATGAAAGATTGGAAAGTGGCTTATTCAATGTCGGACGATATGCAAACCAAATATAAAGGTTATGGATTGGATTTAGAAAAGAAGCAAGGAGATTGGATACTTCCTGTACCTGCAACTTATGTAATTGGGCAAGATGGAAAGATAGAATTTGTACATTTTGATGAAAATTACCAACAGCGTGCAAATATTGGAAATATTTTGAAGATTCTGTAATTATTGGTATAAGTTTTGCGGAATATCTGGGTACACTAACGAGTATAAATAACCCATGAAAAAAACGTTCCTTTATGCAATGTTGATGATTTTTATCATTAACGCTTCTTTTGCCATTCCCGCAAAGCCCTTCAAGTTATTAGCCAATAAAGAATACAAATACTTTACGGTCAATTTGTTTGATGAAAATCAATTAAAAATCTCTGCTATTAACAAAAAAATGTTTGAACCCATCAGATCGATGAGTAATTCAAAAATTTCGTTGAAAGTAATTCTTGATGAAAATTACAAAGCAAAGTTGTCATGGGTTAGTGCAGTGGGACACCAAGCTAAAATGTATGTTATTCAGATTAGTCACGACAAAGAGAATTTTTATGATTTAAGAGAAATAAAAGTTGAACCGAGTCAAGAAGAAAGGTCGCTATATACTTTTATTGACCCAAAAATGAATATTGGTACGAAATATTACCGCATTATGGAAGTTGACGAGGAAGATAAAACCGTTGTTTATGCTCCCGTGAGAATCATGCTCGATGCCGTTCCAGCACCGAGTGAAATTGTAAGATGTTTACAAACAGACGAAAATAACGTAATTCATATCAAAACGGGCGATAGTAGATTAATTCCGATTTTAACGACGGAAACAGGGATGGGAATTCCTTGTGATTATAAATACAGTGAAGCAACTCAAACGGGTGTTTTGAAACCTTTGTACTATTTGGCGGGCGGTAATTACCATTTGAAAGTACGAATGGGAAATAATGAGTCTAAATATATTGTTTCGGTGAATGATTTAGACGGAATGCAGTTTTAAGAACTTTCAAATATATCGTAAAAAAAGTGGGTAAGATGAAAATCTTGCCCACTTTTTGGTTATAAATACCTGTCCTTTATTTTTTTCCTTCACCGTATTGTTTCGGATAAACGTCTCTTTGATATTGATCCCAGTTGCCTTTTTTGTAATGATTGTCCCCAAAGAAAGTTATTACTTGGTGAAATTGCGGTGCTTCCTGAAAGCCAGGAACAGACTGAATCATATTAAATTTTTCGTCTAAATAAACAATTGTTGGGAAAGACATTTTTCCCTGCAAAAGAGCTACACCCGCTTGATTATAGCCATTTTGCCAAATATATTTTTGAGTACCAATGGTGATTGTATCTTTTTGTTCTGCATCCAATTTTACCGCATAAAATTTCTCGCTTACAAAACTCGCTACTTTATCATTAGGAAAAGTTCTTTGGTCCATCACTTTACACCAGCCGCACCAGCCTGTATAAACATCGACCATGATTTTGCGTGGTTCTTTCTGGGTAGCTGCAAAAGCTTGTTCCAGTGTCATCCATTGGATTTTTTGTCCAGCGTGTTCATTAACTGCTTGAGCTTTGCCTGTAAATAATAGGGAAGAAAATATTAGCGTAAATAAAAGATTTTTCATGTTGGGTCAATGATTAAGTACTGATTTTTCGAGACGATGATATTCAGTGATAGTAACGTATTGTGAAACAAAAATAATTCATTTTATGATTGTTTTTGTCTGATTACCAATATTTTCTGAAAATAGAATCGGAGATTAGTACATTTGAAGGCTGTCTTGCCTCAAAATAAAGATTTTCGGAGCAAATCCATTTTATCCGTGAAGGGTCAATTTGAAAAACTATTGAAACGAAAAATTCATAAACGGAGTTAGTCATTTATTAAAACTGCTCAATTATGAATTTACTTCACCCCAAAAAAGATAAACTTGTTGAAGCCGAAGAAAAACGCCGAGATTTAGGCTTTGGTACTCAAATAAATGACCCTGATACTCGGCTGCTAAACCGTGATGGAAGCTTTAATGTGAAGCGAGAAGGAGGTTCTTTTTGGAGTAGAGTCAATATTTTCAACCGCCTAATGGTATGCACTTGGGGGCGTTTTTTCGAACTTATTGTGTCATTTTACCTGACCTTAAATTTAATTTTTGCGGGTATTTACGAACTTGTGGGCATTGAAAATTTGCAGGGAGCAGACATGACATCGGTGAAAAGTCGGTTGATGGATGCCTTCTTTTTCTCATCTCAAACTCTCACGACGGTTGGTTATGGACGGATTGCCCCGATTGGTTTTTGGGCGAGTTCAGTCGCAGCAGTAGAGTCATTGCTTGGCCTTTTGATTTTTGCTTTGGCTACCAGTTTGCTCTATGGGCGTTTTTCTAAGCCAGTCGCTCACATTTTGTATTCCGATAAAGCCATTATTGCTCCTTATTTGGACGTAACGGGTTTTATGTTTCGGGTTGTTAATGAACGAGCGAATCAGTTAATTGACCTCCAAGTGGAAGTAGCAATGTCAATACTGGAAAAACAGGTTGATGGCAAAGTATTGAGACGATACTTTGGTCTAAATTTGGAACGAGATAAAGTGAATTTTTTCCCGACAAATTGGACAATAGTTCACGCAATTACTCAGGATAGCCCAATGTTTGGATTAGGCAAAGAAGAGTTAATAAAAGCCGATGCTGAGTTTTTGGTTTTGATAAGGGCTACAGAAGATACTTTTAATCAAACTGTTCATTCTCGGACTTCTTTTCATTCCCGAGAGATGGTTTTTGGAGCAAAATTTTTACCTATGTTCAGCGACAAAGTAGGGGCGGGGATTGTTAGTTTGGATTTAACAAAAATTTCTGACATTCAAGACGTTATCCTTACGAGCGAATATACTCCGCCCGTTAAAGAAGCTGAAGAAGGTAAACAGAGTGATTATTTTATTGGATAATTTAAAAACGAATCCGAAATGAGTACGTAATTTTACTAACTCAGCTCAATTAATTATTAGGTTTTTAACAAGCTGATTATATATTTACATAACATAATAAAATGTCGTTTAGTGTGTGACGACTACCCATTTAACCAATAATTCGGAAATTTTGCGACCAAATTCTTTACAAAAAGGTGATACTGTAGGCTTATTGGCATTAGCCTGCAAAGTCGATTTTGAAGTTCTCAAGCCAGCCATTGAATTGATGGAAAATGTTTGGGGTTTAACCGTTATTTTAGGCGAATCCCTCAGGAGTGAATACCACCAGTTTGCGGGGACTGACCAAATACGTAGAAATGACTTTCAATTGATGTTGGATAATCCAGAAATTAAGGCGATTTTTTCAGCCAGAGGGGGTTATGGGAGTTCTCGATTATTGGATAATCTTAACTTTGGAACCTTTCAGAAATCACCTAAATGGGTTGTTGGTTTTTCAGATATTACTGCTGTTCATTGTCATATTCATACCTTGAATATTGAAAGTTTACACGCTACTATGCCCAAACTATTTTTGCAAGAAGGCGGTGAGTACTCATTAGAAAGTCTTAGGAAATTACTATTTGGTGAGCCTCTTTTATATGAAATTCTTCCGAATGAGATGAATCGTTTTGGTTTAGCGAGAGGGCAATTAATTGGGGGTAATTTAGCTATGCTTTCTCATCTAACTGGTTCAAAGTCAGATATTAATTATGATGAAAAGATTTTGTTTTTGGAAGACGTAAATGAGTATTTGTACAGCATTGATCGTATGATGATACAATTAAAACGTAGCGGGAAATTGCAAAATCTGGCAGGATTGATTGTGGGGAGTTTTTCGGATTGTCAGGACAATAATGTCCCTTTTGGTAAAACTGCCAATGAGATAATTCAAGAAGCCGTTGCGGATTATGATTTTCCTGTTTGTTATGATTTTCCTGTTGGACACGAAGCTGATAATTGGGCAATGCCTTGTGGAAGAATACTAACCTTGAAAGTAGCCCAAAATGGCGTTTTCTTAACGGAAGATGCTTTGACTATGTAATAATTTCTTGGAATAAAATGAAAACAAAAAGCTGACAAAGTGTATTACTTCGTCAGCTTTTTGTTTGACTAAAATCTAATAATTATAATCTATTTAGAATCTCTTCTCCGATTGCATCAGTTCCCAAAATCATATTTTTTGGCGTATCTTTTGTGGCAATATCTCCAGTACGGAAACCTGCTTTCAAGACTGAGTCAATCGCCGCAATCACTGCTTCTGCTTCTGCCTTTAAACCAAATGAAATATCTAATAATAAAGCAACCGATAAAACAGAAGCCATTGGATTTGCAATGCCTTTACCCGCAATATCGTGCCCAGAACCGTGAATTGGTTCATAAACACCTGTGCTATCACCGATTGAAGCCGATGCTAACATTCCCATCGAACCTGCAATTTGAGAAGCTTCATCCGTCAAAATATCTCCAAATAAATTACCTGTAACGACTACGTCAAATTGTTTTGGGTCTTTAATTAACATCATCGCACAAGAATCCACAAATTGGTGCGTCACCTCTACTTCTGGATATTCTGGAGCAATTTCTTGTACAGTTTCTCTCCACAAACGGCTCGATTCCAATACGTTAGCTTTGTCAACTGACATCAATTTTTTACCACGAGTCATGGCTGCATCGAAAGCCTTGCGTGCAATACGCTCAACTTCATATTTGCTATAAATCATCGTGTCATAAGCAGTATTTCCTTCGTCGATTCTTTCTCTTTTGCCGAAGTAAACGTCACCCGTTAATTCACGAAAGAAAAGAATATCTGCTCCTTTCAAAATTTCTGGCTTAATAGAAGATGCTTCTAACAATTCATCAAATAATTTGATTGGACGAAGGTTTGCGTACAAACCTAATTCTTTACGCATTTTCAATAAACCTTGCTCTGGACGCACTTTAGCGTGTGGGTCGTTGTCGTATTTGGCGTGACCAACTGCTCCGAAAAGGATTGCGTCAGAAGCACGCATTTTAACTAAAGTTTCCTCAGGAAGTGGAACTCCTGTTGCTTCAATAGCTACGTGACCGATAAGAGCTTCGTCATACGTAAATTCATGTCCGAATTTCTCAGCGATTTTCTCTAAAACTTTTTTACCAACGGTTGTTACTTCTTGCCCAATTCCGTCACCTGGGACTACTAAGATATGTTTTTTCATTTTATTGTATTTAGCCACAAAGGCTCTAAGTTTATTAGTGAATGTTTTGCCACCAAGGCACAAAGAAAAAAGGTAGCTTTTGGTATTTTATTGGCAAAAATCCTTTGAACCTTCACTCCAAAATCACATTAGAATTCCTTCTACTTGATTTTTTAAACGCTAATTATATTCAGCATTTTCTGTGTCGCAATGATAGCCGAAACTGTTTGGTCAGAGTCGAGTCCACGAGTTTTTAAACTTCTACCATTATAAGCCCACGTAATAATCGTCTCACAAAGGGCATCGGTTTTTCCTCCTGGTGGAATCCTTACGGCATAATCCGTCAGTTGTGGAAGTTCGATATTCTTTTGACAATATATTTTCTTCAAGGCGTTCATGAAGGCATCATATTGTCCGTCTCCTTGAGCAGATTCTTCAAAAATTTCTTCGCCAATTTTTACTTGTAAAGTGGCAGAAGGCTTTAGGTTTTTAGAATGTGTCAAAACGTAATTCAATACGATAACTTTTTCTTCAATGGCACTGCTATCCAATACGTCCGAAATAATATACGGCAAATCTTCACGAGTTACGGCTTCTTTTCTGTCACCCAATTCGATAATTCTTTGCGTTACTTTTTTCAAATCGGCATCGGCTAAAGTGATCCCTAATTCTTGCAAATTTTTCTCAATATTTGCCTTTCCAGAGGTTTTTCCTAAAGCGTATTGACGCAATCGACCAAAACGTTCGGGCATTAAATTGTTGAAATAAAGATTCTTTTTATTGTCGCCATCCGCATGAATACCAGCCGTTTGCGTAAAAACATTTTCACCTACAACTGGCTTATTCACTGGAATTCTGAAACCCGAAAAAGTCTCTACCAATTTACTTACCGAATACAAAGATTTTTCAACTACCATCGTCTTCACTTCGGGCATAAAATCGTTGATTACCGCAATGGTACTTGCCAAAGAAGCATTTCCTGCACGCTCTCCCATGCCATTCACGGTTAAGTGCAAGCCTTGTACGCCCGCACGAATGGCTTCCATGACATTGGCAATGCTTAAATCGTAATCGTTATGAGCATGAAAATCGAAGTGCGTATTTGGGTAACGTTTTACGATAGCATCCAAGAAATCAAAGGTTTCTCTTGGTGTCAATACTCCCAAAGTATCGGGCAAAAGCACTCTTTCGATGGGTTCTTTCGTCAAAAAATCAAGGTATTGAAAAACATATTCGGGAGAATTACGCATTCCATTACTCCAATCTTCTAAATAAACATTACACAAAATTCCTTTAGAACGAGCCAAAGCAATCACCTGAGCGATTTCAGAAAAGTGCTGTTCGGGTGTTTTTTTGAGTTGGTGCGTGAGGTGATTTAATGAGCCTTTTGTGAGAAGGTTCATCACTTTTGCACCCGCTTCTAACATCCAATTGACCGAAGTGTCACCGTCAACGAAGGTTAAAACTTCAATTTTATCCAAACAACCATTCTCAGCCGCCCACTCGGTAATTTTCTTAACCGCATCAAATTCACCCGCCGATACTCTTGCCGAAGCGACTTCTAATCTATCCACCATTACTTCTTTCAAAAGTAACTGAGCAATCGTTAGCTTTTCAGAAGCCGAGAAAGACACTCCGCTGGTTTGTTCACCATCACGAAGCGTCGTGTCCATTATTTCTATGTGTCGCATATTCAATTGTGAATGAGCGAATGATGAGTTGTGAATTGTGAACTGTGAGTAGTGAATTGTGAGTTTTCATGAGTTTTCTCATAATTAATAATTCACAAATACAATTTACTGCTCGTTAACTCACAACTCACAACTTACAATTCGCAACTTCTTAATAAAGACTCTTCTCTGCAAATGCTGCAATTTCACCTTTCATGCTTTGTAGATAGTCAATATCATCAAAACCGTTGAGCATGTTGTTCTTTTTGTAACCGTTGATGGTAAAGCCTTCGCTTTCACCCGATGCTACAATGGTAACTTTTTGCTCTGGAAGATTTACTTCAATTTCTGCTTTTGGGTCAGCTTCAATTGCCAAGAAGATTTTATCTAAAAATTCTGGGCTAACAGTTACTGGTAAAATACCGATATTCAAAGAATTACCTTTAAAAATATCTGCAAAGAAGCTTGAAATTACGCAACGGAAACCGTAGTCATAAATCGCCCAAGCGGCGTGTTCACGGCTTGAACCCGAACCGAAGTTACGACCACCTACAAGGATTGAACCTGAGTAAGTTGGGTTATTCAAGACGAAATCTTGCTTTGGAGATTCGTCGTTGTTATAACGCCAATCTCTGAATAAATTATCGCCAAAACCTTCACGCTTCGTAGCTTTCAAGAAACGAGCAGGGATGATTTGGTCAGTATCGACATTTTCTATTGGAAGTGGCACTGCTGTCGAACGAAGTACCGTAAATTTATCGTATGCCATTATTTTATTTTGCTTTATTTTCTTATGGAAATCAGATTCCATATAATTTTTATTTCATAAATCTCTTCACGCCATCTTTCAAAGCAAGTACATTAAAATTCATTAAAAGCCCAATTTTCTTTTCAGCAAATTTCATGTAAATTAATATCTGTGCTTCGTGTAATGGATGTAAAATATCAACACTCTTCAATTCGATAACCACTGTATTTTCAACTAATAAATCTATTCGATAACCATATTCTAATTGGATGTCTTTGTATTGAATGGGTAATGCTTTTTGTCTTTAAACTTGTAAGCCTTTTTGTTTCAATTCAAAAGCTAAACATTCTTCATAAGCTGATTCAAGTAAACCTGGACCAAGCTGTTTATGAACTTCAATACCACACCCAATGATTATTCTGGTAATTTCGTTTATTTCCATTTTGTTGTTATGTTTATCTGAGCCTGTTTAGAGGGTATGAGGTTACACAGAGAGCCACAGAGAAAAAATTGAGAACCACAGAGATTTTTAGAGAAAATGAGAAAGACGTAGAGATTTTTTCTCTGTGGTTCTCATTTTAAAACTCTGTGGCTCTCTGTGTAACCTCTTTCCCTCTAAATCCCCTCAAATACACCTATAAAAACTCCCGAGGGTCTGTAACTTTTCCCGTCACCGCTGCTGCTGCTGCCACTAATGGCGAAGCTAAAAGCGTTCTTGCTCCTGGGCCTTGACGACCTTCAAAGTTTCTGTTTGACGTTGAAACGGCATATTTTCCAGCAGGAATTTTATCGTCGTTCATCGCTAAACAAGCCGAACATCCTGGCTGACGAAGTAAGAAACCTGCTTCTGTCAAAATATCCAAAATACCTTCTTCTTTAATCTGAGCTTCAACCACGTGCGAACCTGGAACTAACCAAGCCGTTACGTTATCCGCTTTTTTGCGACCCTTCACAATTGAAGCGAAAGCACGGAAATCTTCGATACGACCGTTTGTACATGAACCTAAGAAAACATAATCAATTGGTTTCCCGATGATTGATTCGTTTTCGGCAAATCCCATGTAACCCAATGATTTTTTATAACTTGCTTCACCGTCAATTACGTCAGTTGCCAAAGGAATATTTTTAGAAATACCCGTTCCTAAACCTGGGTTTGTACCGTATGTAATTTGTGGTTCAATATCTTCTGCATTGTAAGTATATTCAAGGTCAAAAGTAGCTCCATCGTCCGTTTTAAGGGTTTTCCAGTAAGCCAATGCTCTGTCCCAAGTTTCTCCTTTGGGAGCTTGCTCACGGCCATTCAAGTAATTGAAAGTCGTTTCATCTGGAGCAATCATTCCACCTCTCGCACCCATTTCGATTGACATATTACAAACCGTCATACGTCCTTCCATTGACATATTCTCGAACACATCTCCCGCATATTCCACGAAATAACCCGTAGCACCTGCCGCCGAAAGTTGAGCGATAATGTACAAAGTAACGTCTTTTGGTGTAACCGCTTTCCCCAATTTACCATTTACGTTTACACGCATTTTCTTTGGTTTCGGTTGCATAATACACTGCGAAGAAAGTACCATTTCAACCTCCGAAGTACCAATACCAAATGCAATTGCTCCGAAAGCACCGTGCGTAGAAGTATGAGAGTCACCACAAACGATGGTCATCCCTGGAAGTGTGATACCATTTTCTGGTCCAACTACGTGAACAATACCATTTTTAGCGTGTCCCAATCCCCAGTGCGAAATACCATATTTTGCCGAGTTCGTTTCCAATTGTTGCAATTGATTAGCAGAAAGTGGGTCTTGAACAGGTAAATGTTGGTTAATAGTTGGCGTATTGTGGTCAGCAGTAGCGAAAGTACGCTCTGAATAAAGGACACCAATGCCACGACTTTCCAGGCCTAAAAATGCAACTGGGCTGGTTACTTCGTGGATAAAGTGGCGGTCAATCAGAAATACATCTGGACCATCTTCGATTTTACGAACAACGTGTGCGTCCCACACTTTGTCGAATAAGGTTGTTGGATTATTCATATTTAAAAATTTGTTCTCTGTTTTTCTTCTTTAATTATTTTCTACGAAGGTTTTGCTTTTCCGAAGCATAACAATCAATAACAAAACTTTTCTCTACGGAAATTTTCAATTATTGCATAGTTTTGAGATTTATAGGTATTTTACCTTACAAATTTCCAAATAAATATTCAATTCTACATACCGCCAAACGCCCAAACAATAGCGATTTTAGTCCAAATGATACTTTAATCTTAAAACCTTATTTGAAAAAACGAGTTTTAATGAAAACAGGATAATACGATAAGATTATTCCGTAATTTTACGAATTGATAAAACCACGAAACTTAATGAGTAAGAATATATTGTATTTTGAATTGACCACACCCGTTGAAGATGAACGCCCTGTATATTTATCGGGAAATTTTAACGCATGGTTGCCTAATAAGGAAGAACTAAAACTTGATAAAGTAGAAGATGGGAAATATGTTTTGAAGTTTCCCGAAAGCATAAAAATCCCTGATACTTTTGAATATAAATATACCAAAGGTGGCTGGAATCAAGTAGAATTAGATGAATTTGGCAATCCTACGGGTAATCGAGTTGCTAAAATAAAAAATGGTGTATGCCAAGATTTTGTTCCTCATTGGCGACTTGACGGCGAAAATCTTTCCGAAAATCTTATGCCCGAAGTACGTTTAATTTCGGATGAATTTGAGATGCCACAATTGGGAAAGAAACGGGCTGTATCCATTCTTTTGCCTCACAACTACGAAAAATCAACCAAACGTTATCCCGTTATTTATCTCCAAGATGCTCAAAATCTTTTTGGTAGCGGCTCTGAATTTGGTAATTGGGGTGTTGATAAACAATTAGCAGTGTTGTCGGCTCGTGAAAAAGGCGACGTGATTGTGGTGGCCATTGCACATGGTGGAGAAGACCGTTATCAAGAATATTCGCCGTATAATAATCCAAAATTAGGGAAAGGACAGGGACGTAAATACGCTCAATTTTTGGCAAAAACGTTGAAACCTTACGTGGATAAAAATTTCCGTACCATTCCTGACCGTGAAGCAACGGGAATTGGGGGTAGTTCTTTGGGTGGATTGATTAGTATTTATGCGGGTTTGATGTTTCCTGAGGCTTTTGGTCGGTTGATGATTTTCTCTCCATCACTTTGGGTTTCTCCTAATATTTACTTTGATGCTATTGATTTTCTCTCGCATTTACCCACTCGTATTTATGTTTATGCAGGCGGAAAAGAAAGCTCAGCAATGATTCCAAATGTGGAAAAATTAAAGCAAACGCTTGAAAGACAAGGTGTTAAAAAGACAGTTATTAATCTTTCGCTTGACCCAGAAGGAGGACATAGCGAAGCACAATGGGGTAAAGAATTCCCAAAAGCGATGGAATGGCTGTTCTTTTGATTCTTAACAATTTTCAGGAAAAATAAGTTATACAGGTAGGCCTGCCGCAGAGAGCCACAGAATTTAAGACGAGAACCACAGAAAATACTTGGAAATACTCTGTGGTTCTCGTCTTAAACTCTGTGGCTCTCGGTGTAATAACACTTACGGATAAATTATGAAAAAAGTTGCCATCATCGGAGCGGGTATTGCAGGAATTGCCTCTGCTATTCGCTTGGCTCACAAAGGATTAGAGGTTTATGTTTATGAAGCCAATGCTTATGCGGGAGGAAAATTAAGTAGTTTCGACCTCAATGGCTATCGTTTCGATGCTGGCCCTTCTTTGTTTACGCTTCCGAATTTAGTAACTGAATTATTTGAATTAGTGGGTGAAAATCCAACTGATTACTTTGAATATGAACAACTTAACGAAGTTTGTCGGTATTTTTGGGAAGACCAAACTCGATTAACTGCTTGGGCTGAACCTCAAAAATTTGCCGAAGAAGTTGAGAAAATTACAGGCGAACCTGCCGAAAAAATTACGCAATTTTTGAAAGAAAGTGCCTTTAAATATGAAGTTTTAGACGGACTTTTTTTGCAAGATTCTCTACACAAATTATCCACTTGGACATCCCGAAAAGCCTTGAAAGGTTATTTGAATCTTCCAAAATTAGGTATTTTTGGAACAATGAATGATGCTAATGAAAAGTTATTCAAAAACCCGAAAATTGTCCAACTTTTCAATCGTTATGCTACTTATAATGGTTCTGATCCATACCAAACGCCTGCTACTTTGAATATTATTCCGCATTTGGAGTATAATATCGGAGCTTTTTTTCCAAAAAAAGGCATGGTTTCTATTACCGACTCACTTGTAAAATTAGCCGAAAGCCTGGGCGTGAAGTTTTATTTTAAAACGAAGGTGGAGGAAGTTATTATTGAAAATAGAGAAGTAAAAGGATTGAGGATAAAAGAAGACAAAGAAAATAGAGAAGAGGTAATTGGTTTTACTCTTCAAAATCAACAACCTCGCACCTACGACCTAATACCTTATGACTACGTAGTTTCCAATATGGACGTAACGCATACGTATCGTAAACTTTTGCCAAATGAAAAACACCCTAATTTCTTGCTAAATCAGCCAAAATCGAGTTCTGGGGTTATCTTTTATTGGGGAATTAAGAAGCAATTTCCCGAATTGAACTTGCACAATATTCTTTTTAGTGATAATTATAAGGAGGAGTTTAGGACGATGTTTGATAAGAAAAGCATTTATCACGACCCAACAGTTTACATCAATATTACCTCAAAATACAAAGTTGATGATGCTCCGAAAGGTTGCGAAAATTGGTTTGTATTGATAAATGCTCCAGCCAACGAAGGACAAAATTGGGATGAAATTATTCGTCAGACGAAAGAAAATGTATTGAAAAAAATCAGTAGAGTTTTAGGTCAGAATATTGCAGCATTAATTGAATGTGAGGAAATTCTCGACCCAAGAACAATTGAATCGAAAACCTCCTCAGCACAAGGAGCTTTGTACGGAAATTCCTCAAATAATCGTTTTGCAGCATTTTTGAGACACGCTAATTTCTCTTCAAAAATCAAAAATATGTATTTCGTAGGTGGTAGTGTTCACCCAGGAGGAGGCATTCCGTTGGCACTTTCTTCGGCTAAAATTATGAGTGATAATTTTAAGTAACACGTGCTTTAGCCCGTTTGATTGAACAACATTGTGTCAAAAATTTATCTTCACTCGTTTTTTATATAACCAAAAACTGCCTAAACCCAACAAAATCACAAACCAAAGTCGGAATATTACCACAATAATTTCTTCCAAAAAATACCAACCTTCACGGATACTTTGCCAAATTCTCAAAAATAAATTAGGTTTAAAAGCGTGCGAGTTCTCAATATTTGGCAATGTTTCTTGGATAGTTGCCATCGACTGATAAAGGTGTAGAGTGATGGTGCTATAATTCACTTCATCTTTCAATTTTAAATTTAGAATCTGATTATCGTCGGCTGTTGATTGGTGGTTAAATAAACTCTCCTCCGCAGATGACATTTCTGTCAATTTTTTCCCTTTTTCATCAATGCCTTTTTCAAATCTCTTTTCAAATTTTGTGAAGCGTTTTTTCTGCAATTCATTACTCATTAAGGATAAACTTACATCATCCGCAGAAACGGTTTGATTATCTAAAAATGCCATGAGGGGTTGTAATTCCCGAAGCGTTTTTTCAAAAGATTCATTCGGAATTCTCAGGATAATTTCATTGCTTGTTTCATACGACTTATTTCTCAAAATGGAATCCTCACTAATTTCTATCTCATTGACACTGAAAAGATGA
This sequence comes from Bacteroidota bacterium, assembly GCA_040387735.1. GTDB lineage: Bacteria > Bacteroidota > Bacteroidia > Cytophagales > Spirosomataceae > Arcicella. The sequence continues at coordinate 47,477 of JAZKDE010000056.1, read as the reverse complement.
GTTGATAATTCATTGTGAATAATAAAACCTTTGTATTTACCAATCAAATCCTCCACAACATTGGTGGCAGTTTGCACATTCTTAACTTTAAATCTTGTGTCAGCTTTACGGATAAATTTACGGTCTTTGGGAGAGAGTGGTACGCCCGCATCCGCAGTAATATCAACCACGGAGGTATCGGCTACGGCAAATTCGGAAGCGCCTTCCCCTTTCTTTTCTGAGCAATTAGTGAGAGAAAAAGCTATCGTAACAATAGTCACGAGCATTGGGAGATTTTTCATTTTTGTAAAGGTTTTGTTGTTTATCAAAAACGACATCATCAAAACAAAAGTATTAATACTTAAAAACTTATTAAAATTTAATTAAAATAAACTTAAAATTTCTAATAGTATATGCTAAATCAGTCCGATTATTAGCTTGTGCTAAAAACAAAAAGAGGTCAGCATATTGAATGCTGACCTCTTTTATTAACAAATATCGTTTTTACATAAAAGCTTTCCACAAAGTTCTGCCACTCAAATAAATAATTAAGAACCCAACTAAAATAGTCATTGGTCTTCTTTTGATTTTATTGACAAAAAATGCTCCGAAAGGTGCAGCTACTACGCCACCTATAATTAAACCAGCAATTACTTGCCAGCCATTAATTCCTTCAAAAAGTAAGAATGTAATACCACTCGCAAATGAAACGGCAAATTCTGCGGCATTCACAGAACCAATAGTATAACGGGGGTCACGTCCACGGCCTATGAGGGTAGAAGTTACGATTGGTCCCCAACCGCCACCACCCACAGCATCCATAAATCCTCCAAAAATGGCCAAAACACCTAAATTTTTGGTTTTCTTCTTGACATTGTTATTTCTTAAACCTTTAATAATAATCATTACGGCCAATACAATCATATAAACCGCAATGAATGGTTTGATTACTTTTCCATCAATTACATCCGAAAGTAGATACGCCCCAATTACTGAACCAATAACGCCAGGAATTAAAAGGTAAGTAACTAAACGTTTATTGATGTTTTTGAATTTATAATGCGAAAGTGCCGATGCACCTGTCGTGAACATTTCTGCAACGTGAACGCCTGTACTACTAATGGCGGGAGGAACTCCAAATGAAAGTAAGAATGAAGTAGAAGTTGCTCCGTAGCCCATGCCTAAAGTTCCGTCAACTAATTGAGCGAAAATCCCGATTAGTAGATAAACAAAGAAATCTTGATTGAGTCCAGCAACTAATTTTTCAACCGAAAAAGACGCATGATAATTATAAATTAATATTGCACCAAGTCCAATTAATAAAGTTGCTGGAATTCCAATCCAAAGTAGTTTAGAGGAATAAACATTGCTTTTATTGGAACTAATAATATTTGTTTGTGAAGGAGATTCTACGTTCATTCTGTTTGATTTTTACGATGTTTTTTACGTTGAGGTTGATGTTTTACCGTTGAATTAATGCTCAAAAATCTCACAAATATAATGAATCTATTTACTCTATCAAATCAATAGAGTAAAAAATTTATTAACTTGCCTAAAATTTATTGAAACATCTATTCCATCAAACCGTTTATCAAAAAGTTATAGCTTATTTCTGCTGTTATCACGTTATTGCAATTAAAATTAATCTAAAATCTACTTTCTTTACCATGAAGCAAGCACGCTTACTACTTTTGGCTTATGCACTTTTGCTCAGCCTGTCCTCAACCTTTGCTCAAAAATCTTACGAATGGAAAACTGCTACCTCGGGTGGATATACTTATAAGTACGTGAGTAACGACCCCATGAAAGCTCGTTTTTATACGCTTGCCAATGGCTTGACGGTTATTTTGAGCGAAAATCACAAAGAACCACGTATTGCAGCTCTGATTCCAACTCGGGCGGGTTCTAATACTGACCCACGTACCAACACGGGACTTGCTCATTATTTGGAACACATGCTGTTTAAAGGAACGGATAAATTTGGTTCATTGGATTGGTCAAAAGAAAAACCTTTGCTCGACCAAATTGATGCTCTTTACGAAAAATATAATAAAACAACAGATTCCACCCAACGTAAAGCTATTTATAAGGAAATCGACCAAAAATCGGGTGAAGCGGCCAAATTTGCCATTGCTAACGAATATGATAAAATGATGGCTTCGATGGGCGGACAAGGAACAAATGCTTTCACTTCTTATGAGCAAACTGTTTATACTGAAGATATTCCTGCTAATGCCATTGATAGATTTTTAAAGTTGCAAGCCGAACGTTTTCATAGTCCTGTTTTGCGGATTTTCCACACGGAGTTAGAGGCTGTTTACGAAGAAAAAAACCGTAGCCTTGATAATGATGGTTGGAAAGTTTATGAAGCTCGTAACGCTGCTCTTTTTCCAACGCATAATTACGGACAACAAACGACTATCGGAACGATTGAACACTTGAAAAACCCTTCTTTAGTGGAAATTCGTAACTATTTCAAAAAATATTACGTCCCGAATAACATGGCAATTATCATGGCAGGGGATTTTAATTCGGATGAACTTATCAAGAAAATTGAAGCGTCTTTCAAATACATGGTTACCAAACCAGTTCAAGAATATAAGCCCGCTCCTGAAGCTCCCATAACAAGTCCAATAATACGTGAAGTTTTCGGGCCAACACCTGATAATCTTACGATTGCTTGGCGTTGGTCAGGTTCTGTAAATGCGAAAGATAAAATCGTAGGAACAATTGTGGATGAATTGATGTCGAACTCAAAAGCGGGTTTAATTGACCTCAATTTAGTAAAGGCTCAAAAGGTTTTACGGGCAAGTTCAAATCCAGAATGGAACAAAGATTATTCAACGTGGTCAATGACGGCAACACCCAAAAAAGACCAAAGTTTGGATGATGTAAAAGCATTATTGTTGGGTGAATTGGACAAATTGAAAACAGGAAATTTCGATGAATCTATCATTAAAGCTATTGCGGCAAACTTTAAACTAACGGCCATTCAAGGTTTAGAAGACAATACTTCTCGTGCCTATGGTCTGTTGGGTAGTTTCATTGCATCAAAGGCTACCAACTGGAATGATAATGTGGCTATTAATGATGCTTTGGGCAAAGTAACGAAGGAAGATGTTATGGCTTTTGCCAAAAAATATTGCGGCGACGGTTACGTAGTTGTTTATAAACGTAAAGGAACTGACCCAAATATTGTTAAGGTTGATAAGCCAACAATTACGCCTGTTGAAGTAAATCGTGAGGCTCAATCAGCCTTTTTGAAAGATGTCAACACTACGCCAATGTCAAATATTGAGCCTAAATGGTTAGATTTCTCAAAAGACATGAAGAAAGGTAAGATTGGAAGTTTGGATGCATTTTACGTGCAGAATACCGATAATGACTTATTTAGAATGTCGTATCGCTTTGATATGGGTTCTTGGAATAGCAAAATCTTACCAATTGCTTTACAATATTTACAATTTGTGGGAACTGATAAAATGAATGCTGAACAAATCAGTACTGAGTTTTATCGTTTGGCGAGTAGTTTCACCCAATCTTATACCGACCACCATATTACCTTAGGGTTGTCGGGTTTGAATGAGAATTTTGCAAAAACGGTTGGTCTTTTTGAAGATTTAATGACCAAATGTAAAAAAGACGATGCCGCTTTAGAATTATTAAAAGGTCGACTTTTGAAACAAAGAAACGATGCTAAATTGAACAAAGGAGCAATTCTTCAAGGCTTAACTGCTTACGCAACTTTTGGAGCTAAAAATCCAAGAAATGTGTTACAATTTACCGATGCTGAATTGAAAGCATTAACGGCTGATGAGTTGATTTCTTTTCTCAAAAACTTGTTTTCGTACAAACATTCAATTGTTTATTACGGGCCACAAACGATGGAAAGTTTAGCTTCTACGGTAGGTGGAATTCATAAAAACTCTGCAACTTTCAAAGCTGATTTGCCACTTGTTGCTAATTTTGAGGCAAGTGCTCCTGAAAAACCTGCTGTTTTGTTTACTGATTATGACATGGTTCAAGCGGAAATTAACTGGGTTCGTCCAACGATTCAATACAATGTTGCAGAAACACCAATCGTGGAATTATACAATAATTATTTTGGAGGAGGAATGTCGTCAATTGTTTTCCAAACCATTCGTGAGTCGAAAGCTTTGGCGTATTCAACGTATGCGTTTTACTACACACCAAATACCAAAGACGAGAAATACAGAATGGTAGCATACGTAGGAACGCAAGCAGATAAAATCCACGAATCAATTGCGGGAATGAACGAGTTATTGAATGTTTTTCCAGAATCTCCTAAAAATTTGGAGACCGCAAAAGCCAGCATGAAAAAGAATTACCAAACTGAAAGAATTACGCAGGATAACATCATCAATACGTATTTGAGTAATCAAGATAAAGGCGTATCGGGCGATGAACGTCGGGTAATTTATCAGGCTTTGGACAAGTTAACGCTGGAAGATTTGAAGAAATTCCAAGATACCGAATTTGCGAAGAAACCATACAATATGTGTATAGTAGCATCGGAGAAAAAAGTAAATTTGGAAGACCTCAAAAAATATGGCGAAGTAAAGAAATTGACTTTGGAAGAGGTTTTTGGATATTAATTCAGATAATAAAAAACTGGTATAATTGTCCATTATTGAACCAGTTGAACAAATTATTTTATAATATAAAAGGAAGTTTTGCTCCAAATCTTGCGAGTGAAGACTTCCTTTTGTTTTATTGTCTGTAACTTTTTGGTACAAGATTTGGTTATTAATGGGTATTCGCTCAATAAAACACTAAAATTTAACCATGAACATTGCCGTAATTGCCACATCACCCAGAAAAAACAGTAATTCATTACGCTTTTCAAAGTACATTCAAAAAATATTGCAAGAAGCTGATTATCAAAATGTTACTGTGGTTGATTTTCATCACTTTGACATCCCTTCGGTTGGACGTGGGATAGTTGACAAAGATAATTTAACGGATTTTCAAAGCGAATTAATTTCAGCTTGGGGAAAGGCTGATTTAGTATTTTTTGTCACACCAGAATACAATTTTACGGTAAATGGAGATTTACTAAACGCTCTTCATCAATTAGGGGCAAAGGATTTTGCTCATCTTTTCAGCAACAAAACATTTGCTTTGGCGGGAGTATCGAGTGGGCGAGGAGGGAAGATTCCCTGTATAGAATTAACAACGGTGATTAATAAGATTATTAATTTCAGTAATCAATATTCAGTCGTTTCACCACGTATATACGAGTCGCACGAGACTCATAAAAATCTGGATGAAAGCTCAGACTCAGTAGGAAATACGATTTATGACAATACCGTAAAGGCATTTGTGGATTATTCATTGGAAGTTGCTAAGCGTTGGAAGGTTTAAGAAAATCGACAACACAAAATATTATCAAGTTCTCCCTATTCCCCTTCCTAATATTGCTATACTCTCTCAAATACTTTTGGGATTTATTCACTTAATTATCAATTATCCATCGTCAACCTGCTGATATTTTGGAATTTGTGGAATAAATAGCGACCTTTCGTAAGAAAAACTACCAAAAGTATCATCCTAAAATTAGTGAAAAGTCCATCACAACGCACCTATAATAAACCAAAACAAAAAATGACAAATCAAAAAACATCGAAAGAACAGAGTTATAAAGATAAAATAAAAGGTGAAATCCTGGAGTTTTTTCAACTAAACGAAGATACCGCTTGGTCGCTAAACCAAGTCCATAAATCATTTGCCATCCGTGACCGTAGAACCAAAGACCTTTTTGGGGATTTGATTGTGGAACTTCACAAAGACAAAAAATTGATTCGCCAAGCCGACGGGCATTATTTAGCGGATACCACAACGGAATTCGTTGAAGGACGTATAGACCACGTAAATGTTCGCTTCGGTTTCGTAATTGTGGACGGGCGTGAAGGTGATATTCTCGTGAATGCTCGTGAATTGAATGGAGCTATTGACGGAGATATTGTGAAAGTGTTAGTCTGGTCAAAAAAGAAAAAAGGCTCAGACCGCATTGAAGGCGAAGTCGTAGAAATCCTCCAAAGAGGTCGTACCGAATTAGTTGGTACAATTGAGATTATGCCTAATTACGCCTTCGTTGTTGCGAGTTCAAAGAAAATTTTTGGAGATATTTTTGTCTCAAAAAATGACCTTAAAGATGCTCAACACGGAGATAAAGTTATCGTGAAAGTAACAAAATGGGCGGAAGGTGAACGTAAAATGGAAGGCGTTGTAATTGACGTATTGGGTAAATCAGGTGAAAATAATACTGAAATGCACGCTATTTTGGCAGAATTTGGTTTGCCGATTCGTTTCCCAGAAAATATTGAAAAAGAAGCTGATGCTATTCCCGTAAAAATTCTTGCGGGTGAAATTAAGAAGCGTCGTGATTTTAGAAAAATTACCACTTTTACCATTGACCCCGTTGATGCGAAAGACTTTGATGATGCCTTGAGTTTTGAATTTCTGGAAAACGGAAATTATGAAATTGGCGTTCACATTGCCGACGTTACGCATTATGTTAAGCCAGAATCTAATTTAGAACAAGAGGCTTATCAACGTGCTACTTCGGTTTATTTGGTGGATAGAGTAGTGCCAATGTTACCCGAAAAACTCTCGAATGGACTTTGTTCACTTCGTCCAAATGAAGATAAATTGACATTTTCGGCAGTATTTGAAATTACGCCCAATGCTCAAGTTGTGAAAGAGTGGTTCGGAAGAACTATTATTCACTCGGACAAACGATTTAGTTACGAGGAAGCACAAGAACAATTGGATAGTGAGCCGTTTCCAGTGAGTAGTGAGCCGAGTTTAGAGAATAATATTCACATTCTTGGCGACAATGTAGCATTAGTTGACAATATTGAGGAGTTATCCACAAATAATGTGGATAACTCCTCAGTAATTACAGAAGAACCAACGAAAAAAAGTAGAAAAAAGAAAGTTGAGGAATTTGAAACTTCTAATTCCCAATCTCCAATCCCTACTTACAAAAAAGAACTCAATATTCTTAACCAACTCGCTCACAAACTTCGTGAGGAACGTTTTGCAAAAGGAGCCGTAAATTTTGAAACGGTAGAGGTTAGATTTAGTTTAGATGAGAATGGAAAACCTTTGGGGGTTTATCAAAAAATCAGAGTTGATGCTCACAAATTGATTGAGGAATTTATGTTGCTTGCCAATAAAAAAGTGGCAGAATATGTCTTTAATTTGAAAAAATCTGAGCCACGTAATACAATGGTTTATCGTACTCACGATGCTCCAGACCCAGAAAAACTCAAAAACTTTTCGACCTTTGCCAAAAGATTTGGCTATAACGTCGATACGGAAGTTTCGAGAATTAGTACTTCATTCAACGAATTAATGCACGATGTAGAAGGTAAACCAGAGCAAAATATTTTGGAAAATTTAGCGGTTCGCACAATGTCAAAAGCAAAATATAGCACCGACCCAATCGGACATTTTGGTTTAGCATTTCCGTTTTATTCGCACTTTACGAGTCCAATTAGACGTTATCCCGATATGATGGCTCACCGTTTGTTACAGCATTATCTCGACGGTGGACAACCATTAGAGCGTGGTGCTTGGGAACAACGTTGTAAGCATAGTTCTGAACAAGAAAAAATGGCCGCTGAAGCTGAAAGAGCTTCTATCAAATACAAACAAGTAGAATACATGAGTTTGATGGATGATGGTAAAGTTTGGGACGGAATTATTTCGGGTGTTACTGAATTCGGAATTTTTGTAGAAATTACCGAAACAGCATCGGAAGGATTAGTCAGAATGGTAGATTTGAAAGATGATTTCTATGATTATGACCGTGAAAATTACAGAATTGTAGGACAACGCAACGGACGAGTTTTCACCTTCGGAGATAAATTACAAGTGAAAGTAAAAGAGTGTAATCTGTCCCGCAGAAGTATGGATTTATTATTGGTTGGTGGTGATGGAAAAGTAAGAAGAGACAATCCGAAATCATCAAGAGGAGGAAGAGATTCAAGATATAATAAATCTGGTGATTCGAGGTCATCAAAAGGTGGAAAACGACCAGATTCAAGAAATTCTGATAGAAAAAAGAGACGGTAGATATTAGTGATTAAGTGAGTTATTAATCACAACTCACTTAATCACAATTAATCAACTGTATCTATCATTTCTCCACGGATATGCCGTGTTTGAATAGCCTCTTTCCTCCCAAAATCCTAATTTATTTTTAGGCATAAATTCCAATCTTTTTATCCACTTCGAGCCTTTCCAAGCGTATAATTGTGGTGTAATCATGCGTAAAGGTCCACCGTGTTCTACGGTAAGTGGTTGACCGTCAACGGTATGTCCCAATAAAACATCAGGCTTTAAAGCTTCTTCTAATGAAACATTCGTAGTATAAGTATCGTATCCGTAACACATAATGTGCGTAGCGGTTTCTTTGGGCTGTACTAATGCCGCCAAGTCAATCAAACTCACACCTTTCCAAACCATATCCAATTTTGACCAAGTAGTTACACAGTGAAAATCAGAAACGTCTTCTGTCTGTGGCAAAGCCATCAAATCATCCCAAGTTAAAATAAGAGGATTTTCTACTTCTCCATCAATAATTAAACGCCATTTCTCCAATGGAATTTTAGGTTGATAGCCTAAATCAAGGACAGGCCATTTGGTCGTAAGGGTTTGTCCAACGGGTGTATTGGGCATTCCATGACGATTAATCGGGCCTTTCCCTTGCGGCTTTTCATCCGCCATCGAAGGCGTGGATTTCATCTTTTCCTCAAACCGAGCCTTCAATTTCATGCGGGCTTCAATGATACGGTCGAGTTTATTATTTTCTGTTTCTTCGTTTTCCATTAGGTTGAATATTTGGTATATTTTCAACATCAAAACCTGAGAAAAGGTTTAATTATTGATATGGTATCAGTTTATTGAGAACAAAAAAAGCCGAGATTTTCGTCTCGGCTTTAACATTTTATCAAACCTTATAAATCACTAAATAAGACCATTTTTTGCTAAATATTCCACAATTTGTACTGCATTTGTTGCAGCACCTTTGCGTAAATTATCAGCAACAATCCACATATTTACGGTATTAGGTTGGGTTAAATCACGACGAATACGTCCTACAAAAACCTCATCCTTTCCGTGTGCATTGATTGGCATTGGGTACACAGCATTTTTCGGGTCATCTTGTAAGATTACACCTTCTTCCTGTGCCAAAATGCTCTTCATTTCTTCTACGTCAAAATCATTTTCAAACTCAATATTCACGGACTCAGAGTGTCCTCCAATTGTAGGAATACGAACAGTAGTAGCTGTTACCTGAATCGAGTCATCCATCATGATTTTCTTGGTTTCGTTCACCATTTTCATCTCTTCTTTGGTATAACCATTATCCAAGAATACATCAATGTGTGGCAAAACGTTTAAGTCAATCTTATGTGGATATACCGCTGGAACATCGGTACGGCCTTCACGCTCAGCAAAAAGTTGGTCAACCGCCGCTTTTCCTGTTCCTGTAACCGACTGATAAGTTGAAACAACAACTCGTTTGATTTTGTACTTTTTATGTAATGGATTCATTATCACCACCATCTGAATTGTCGAACAGTTTGGATTGGCAATAATTTTATCTTCTGGCGTTAGTGTGTAAGCATTGATTTCTGGAACTACCAATTTCTTGGTTGGATCCATTCTCCATGCTGACGAATTATCAACTACTGTAATACCCGCTGCGGCAAATTGAGGAGCTAAATTTAAAGATGTTCCGCCACCTGCAGAAAAAATCGCCACATTAGGTTTCATCTTGATAGCATCGTCAAAACCTACTACGGTGTACTGTTTACCCTTAAACTCAACCTGTTTACCCACTGAACGCTCAGAAGCAACTGGAATAAGTTCTGTTACGGGGAAATTACGTTCCGCCAATACTTTAAGGATTTCGCCACCGACCAAACCTGTGGCTCCGACTACTGCTACTTTCATTCTAAAAATTGATTATGAATTGATTATATAAAATTATCTGTGTTTCGGGAGAATTTCCCGTGTTACTTTTCTAAAAACTATGCACAAAACCAATTCCCACGATTGCTTGATTGTTCAATGATTTATCAAAAATCAAGCCTATTTTATTTTCTGCAATCACCTCGTTGTAACGATGAATGGCTCTTGCCAAATGCAGATTTGATTTGACATTTAAGTATCCCGTAACCAAAACGGTTCCTCCTAAAACTCCCCAATATGCTTCACTTGACACTTTTTCTCGATTGAAAATTGTATAAAGTGAAAAACCTGTCGAAAGCAAACTGATTATTTGAACTGCTCTTTTCTGCTTTTTGTAGGTCAAAAACTCCACATTTACCTGCGTGTCTCTGAGCTGTAATAAAGGTATCTGCAATGCCAAAGGGTTATCAACAATTTGGCGGTCATAGATAAAACTGGTACTCAAAAACTTCTGCCTTATTTCAATAGGAAACAAATCTTTTTTATCAATCTGTCCGAATGACTTTGAAAAAACGCCTATCAATAGCAAAAGTAATATTCTCGTTTTCAAGATTTTATAATTATCTAATACAATTGATGCGAAAAAGTCTGCAAAATTACTCTATAAAGTTTGAAGAGAAAAGGGAAATTAGATAATAGAAAACAGAGAATCGAGAATAATATATTAAAATTCTGATTTTCAATGGTTTATGAAAATTTAAAAAATGTAATTTTTTGTAGAAGTAATACAAAAATCCATCTTTATATCAAATTCATTTACATCTTCAATTTGTTCGATTGGCTCTTCAAGACAAAGTCCAATTTTTAGGGTCGTTGTTTTACATTTTTGCAGAAAACGGTCGTAAAACCCTTTGCCGTAGCCAACTCGATTGCCGTGCTTGTCAAAAACTAATAAGGGAATAATGACTAAATCAATGGTTGAAGGTTCAAATTTTACCAGATTTTCATCCGAAGGTTCTAAAATTCCCCATTGATTTTCGGTTAATTTTTCTTCATCTAAAAGATAATGTTCCATTTCGGAGGTACTAATAATCGTCTTTGGAATGATGATATTTATTTGCGGAAAATGCTTATTTAAGTGTTTGATTATCAGGAATGTATTTATCTCTTTATTTCGGATGATTGGTAAGAAAATATGGAGCTTTTGAATATTTGAAAGGTCGAAAGATTGAAAAAATAAATCAGCAATTTGCTGACTTTTTTCGGCAATTTCTTCGGAGGAAATTGCTTTGCGTTTAGAAAGGTAATATTTACGAAGTTGAACTTTGTCCATTATTAATCAGAAAAAGGAAGTCTCCATTTTAAGTAGAGACTTCCCAAAATATTTGCTTATCAATCTTCTCCGCCACGTACTCCCGAAAGAATCGTTGAACCAAAGAATATAGCGTTCAAAAATAATTTATTTGTGCCGTACCAAAATGCTCTGAAATTGGGATTATCTGTCATCACAATTACTTTTCCAGCACCAAAACTTGTAGCTACAACCGATGGCGAATTTTTCAATAATTTTTTGTTACGTTCTGTAATATAGCCACTTACCAAAGGTTCGTTGGTGTAAATTAACGGAGCATTGTACGGGTCTTTTATCTTTTCCAAGAAAATAGTATTGTCTCTGAAAACACTTAACGTATTGTCCTTAAATCCATAACCAATTGGATGCGTCGGGTCGATTTTTACTTGAAAAATAGCCCCGCCAATTTGTTGAGCTCCTTTATAGCGTTCTGCCAAAGCGTAAGGTTTTGGAGCAGAAGTATCGGCTGGAATTGCTTTGATTTTTACAGGAGAAAGTCCTTTGGCAACAACCCAATTCACCGCATCTGTCATGGCAATTAATACGCCACCACCACGTACCCAAGTTTTGATTTTCTCTTCGTCTAAACTGTTATAATCACCGCTTGAAAGAATTAAAGTATTGTATTTTTCCAAACTCATGCGATTGGTTTGCGTAATATCCGCCATCGTTAAGGGAAGATTTACTCGTGTATCCAATAAATGCCAAGTTTCGCCGGCATCGTTTGGATTAACATTTAAACCCGTAAGCATCAATGCCTTAGGCTGACGAATTGGAGCGAAATAACTACTCCCCAAATCAATTCCAGTGGGTGTTAAACCTGTTTTTACACCATAAAAATTCACGCCATCACGTTCGGCTAAAGTTTGTAAAAGCGTATTGAGCGATTCAAAATTAGCTTGTTGATTTGACCCTGCCGTTATTTCAATAGTTCCGTAGCCAAATTCTTTTGTTCCGCCGTCAATTACACCTGTAAATGGTTCGGTAGCAACTTTCAATTTGTAACCTTTTTTCTGTAATTCGTAAGCGGCTCTTGGGGCGAAATAACTGTTCCATTCAAAAACATATCCGTAAGCACTTTTGCCAATTACTTTTCCTTTCGGGAAATCATTTGCCGTCAATTTTGCACCTAAAGTCAAAGGCATTTTTACTTCTGAGTAAGGTACATTAAAACAATGTGGCATCGACCAAGCCGAAATATCGTAGAAAAGCGAATCTTCAAAAGTAGTACGTTTTTCAAATATTCCTTGAATTAAACGATATTGAGGCTGATTTAAAGGCACAACGAAAGACGTTCCTTTTTTGAAAGATTTGCCATCTAAAGTTTCATCTTTGGCAACTTCGTACACATCTATTTCGTGTTGACGTAAAATTCGGGTCATTTCCCACACTTTTACGGGGTCGTTTCCACCACCAAAAACGTAAGATTGAATTGGAGAAGAATTCTTTTCTTGGTAAAAACTACGCTGATAATCCAATAATTCTTGGCGTAAATTTCGAGCCGATTTTAAAGTTGAAAGCGTCGTCGTGAATTGATTTCTAACGGTAAAAGCAAAACTCATATTTCCGTTTTGGGTTTCTTGCAAATGCCCACGTGAACTGGCTTGTTCAAATAGAATTCCGATGCAACCTTGCACGTCGGGAAAAGTTGAGCCTTTTCCGTAGTAAAAATCGTCATACCCTTCTTTTGTGAAATACAATGAACCGATTTTATCCAAAGCTTCAGCGTGAAATTTGCCTATTTTTTCGGTTAAATCAATGTTCTTTTTGGGCGTAAGTGGGTGGGTACGAGCAGGAATTCCTGGTTGAAAAAAGAACGAAGAATTGGGACCCATTTCGTGGTGGTCGGTCAAAATATTCGGTTTCCATTCGTGATATTTCTGGATTCTGCCTTTACTTTCTGGATGTTGCGTATAAAGCCAATCACGGTTTAAATCGAACCAATAGTGATTATAACGTCCTCCAGGCCACATTTCGTTGAGTTCACGACTGTTTGGGTCGGACACTAAATTTTGGCTTTTATTGGCATTTACCCAACTCGAAAAACGTTCTCCGCCGTCGGGATTAATTCTTGGGTCAATTAAAATTACCGTTTCATTCAAAAGTGAGTCAATTTCTGCACCCTGAGCCGCCGCTAAATAATAGGCTGCTAAAACCGAGGCATTCGTTCCGCTGGCTTCGTTTCCGTGAACAGAATAACCCATCCAGACCACAATCGGCATATTTTTCGTGTCTAAACTTGCCGATTTTTCGGGTTCGCCTAAAGCGTGGTGGTCGGCTTTAATTTTATCAATATTCGATAAGTTTTTGGGAGACGAAACCGTCATCAATAACAAAGGACGGTTTTCGTAAGTACGACCGTATTCTGTCAATTGTACTCGATTAGAGAGTTCGGCAATCTTCTTGAAATAACCCACAAGTGCATCGTGTTGAATGTGCCAATCGCCCACTTGATAGCCCAAATACTGCTGAGGCGTTGGAATTTTAGGGTCATAACTGACATTTTGGGGTAAATAGTAGCTGTTGGGAACTTGCCCAAAACTGAAATGAGATACTAACAAAAACAAAAAAGCGGCGAACCGCTTTCTGTGAGTTATTTTAGGTAAATGGTTTTTCATTATGTTTGGTTTGTTGAAATTTGTTATACAATAATACGCAAAAAAAGTTTTTCGTCCAACCTGCTTTGTTAGTATTCGGTTCACGTCTATTCTGAACATCGTTGTAAATTCGGTTTTTCAAAAAAATAACCCATGATACTCTTAAAACAATGAATACGCTAAAAACCCTAATTATTGACGATGAACTGAAAGGACGGAACCTATTGAATGAATTGGTAAAACGTTACTGTCCAGATGTGGAGGTTTTAGGGCTGGCAGAAAGTGCTACCGAGGCTATTCAGTTGATTAGATTATATAAGCCTGACTTTATTTTTCTGGATATTCAAATGCCCGAAATCAATGGTTTTCAAATGATTGAAATGATGGGAGATATTGATTTTGAGATTGTTTTTGTTACGGCTTACAACGAATTTGCCGTAAAAGCTTATAAATACGCTGCATTTGACTATCTGTTAAAACCCGTTGACCCAGATGAACTTCGGAAAACTATAGAAAGGCTAAAGGCCAAATGCCAGCAAGTAGGTTTGCAAGAGCGGCTTTCGTTGTTGATGCGTACTTTGGAAGAACCTAAAAAACTTCCCTCAAAAATTACCGTGAGTAATTCTGACGGTATTTCGGTTTTGAATATTTTCGATATTGTTTACTTGGAAGCAGATGGGCCTTACACGACTTTTTTTCTGATGAATGGAACGAAGCTTGTCTCATCCCACAATCTTAAAGAATATGAAGAAATACTATCTGAACAAGGTTTTTTTAGAAGTCATCATAGTTTTTTATTAAATATGAATCATGTTACAAAATATTTAAAATCAGACGGTTATGCGTTAATGAGTAACGGAAAACATACCGAGGTTAGTAAAAGGCGGAAGGATGATTTTGTGCAGAAATTGACGCATTTGTAGTTTGGATGTTTGATTTTCGTTATTCGATGTTTGGAAGTCGGACATCGAATGACAAACACCGAAAAATCAATGCCCAAAAAATAAAGCACCAACCGCAAATAAATCAATAATCCACAGGGTTATTGACACTTCTCTATATTTACCCGTACAGACTTTTAAGATTGTCCAAGATAAAAATCCCCAAATAATCCCTTGTGTTATTGAGTAAGAAAATGGTATCAAAATCAGGGCTAAAAAGGCAGGAATGGCATCGTCCAATTTTGACCAATTTATTTTGGTAATCGGTTTTATCATAAAAACGCCCACAATTACCAGAGCAGGAGCGGTGGCAATGGCGGGAATAATTGACAATAAAGGCGATAAAAACATGAAGGGTAAAAACAGTAAGCCCGCTGTAATAGCAGTCAGTCCACGTCGTCCACCTTGTTCAATTCCGACGGCAGATTCTATATATGCCGTTCCTGGACTTGTCCCTAAAATTCCTGCCAGCAATGTTGCCACAGCATCCGTCAACAGCGACTGTTTTACGTTTCTGGGTTCACCGTTTTCATCGTACAAATAGGCCGCTTCCGCAAGTCCAACGAAGGTTGAAAGGCTATCAAAAAGGTCAGTAAAAACAAAAGCAAAAATGACGGGAAATAAAGAAAATTTCAAAGAACCTATCAGGTCTAATTGTCCAATCAAACTAAAATCTGGCTTGGCAAAAACTTCATAAAAATTGACCAAAGTTTTTTGACCAAAATTAATCAATGACGCATCTCCCCAATATCGCCCAATCGGAATAGAGAGTAAAGTTGTCAGTATGATTCCAATAATTATTCCTCCTTGAACTTTACGAATTATTAAAATTGAAGTTAGAAATAAACCAAATAAAAAAGTCAGCACAATTGGGTCTTTCAAATTAGCAATCCCGATTAAAGTTGCAGGATTTGACACGATAAATTTGGCATTTTCAAAACCTATTAAGCTGATAAATAAGCCAATACCTGCTGAAATGGCAAAACGCAAGGGCTTCGGAATGGCTTTGACAATGTACGTTCTAATGTTGAAAATCGATAAAATTAAAAAGAAAATACCCGCCCAAAAAACGGCTCCTAAAGCCACTTGATAACTTATTCCCATTCCTTTCACGGCAGTAAAAGTAAAAAAGGCGTTCATGCCCATTCCGGGGGCTACCACAATGGGATTTCGGGCGTATAAACCCATCATTAAACTACTGAAAAATGATAACAAAACCGTTGCCGTTAATACTGCTGCAAAGGGCATTCCCGTTTGAGAAAGTATGGCTGGATTAACGACAATAATGTACATGGTGGCTAAAAATGAGCTGACACCCGCAAGTATTTCGGTTTTTTTTGTGGTTGGAGACATATTTTCGATGTTTGTTGATTGGACTTGATAAATTTACTCAAAGATTTTTTGATTGGCTAATCAATAAGCGGTATCTTGAGGAAACAATTAATGATATTTTAATATTTTCTACAAATCCATACATTGAAAATTAAATGGCGAAACACCTTGAGACTGGCAAAAAAGCCGAAGATTTAGCTTCTATCTTTTTGGAAGAAAAAGGCTATGAAATTCGTTCTCGAAACTACCGTTACGGTCGTGCAGAGATTGATATTATTGTGCAAAAAGACATTTTTTTAGTCTTCGTGGAAGTAAAATCACTGACCAATACTAAATTTGGTAACCCTGAAATTAGCGTTACCAAAAATAAAATTAAACTTGTAACCAAAGCGGCTGAAAACTTTGTTTATACTACTAATTGGCAACAACAAATCCGTTTTGATATTGTTTCTATCATTTTTAGAACGGATGATAATATTGAAATTACGCATTTTGAAGATGCTTTTTATTAGTAACGCAGGTTTCACCTGTAATGTAAAATTTAAAATACCAATTGACAGATAAGAAATCTGTCCTACCAAGCCAATGCTCAAAAAAGACCGATATAAACAACTGATTGGATATTTTACCGAGAATTTCCCGATTGCAGAAACTGAATTAGCCTATCGTACGCCTTATGAATTGTTAGTTGCAGTGTCTTTATCCGCCCAATGCACGGACAAACGAGTGAATATTGTTACACCTCCACTTTTTGAGCGTTTTCCTGATGCGGAGTCACTTGCTAAAGCTGAATTTGAGGAAGTTTTTCATTATATCCGTTCCATTTCGTACCCGAATAATAAAGCTAAACATTTGATTGGCATGGCTAAACGTTTGGTTAGCGAATATAATTCGGAAGTTCCAAGTTCGATTGAAGAATTACAAACGCTTCCTGGAGTTGGTAGAAAAACGGCGAATGTTATCGTTTCTGTGATTTATAACCAACCTGCAATGGCAGTCGATACGCACGTTTTTAGGGTTTCGCATCGCATTGGGTTAGTGCCAAAATCGGCAACGACGCCGTTGGCGGTTGAGAAAGAATTAATCAAATATATTCCGAAAGAATCTGTTGCCGTAGCACATCACTGGCTTATACTGCACGGTCGCTATGTATGCGTAGCTCGTTCGCCCAAATGCGGAGAATGTGCTTTGAAAGGCTTTTGTAAGTATTTTGAAGCATTGGAACGTAAAGTAATGAAAGCTCAAAAAGGAGTTAATAATTAATAATTGTTTCACCTAACCGAAAATTATAGCCTTTGTACCTTCGTGGCTTAAAATCAAAAATGATAGATTATTTAGTAACAAATTGGCTTGAAGTTTCGGGGATAATTGCCTCTTTAATCTGTGTTTGGCTCAATACTCGACAAAATGTTTGGGGATGGTTTTGGGCAATCGTTTCGTCGGGAATATACGCCATTACATTTTACCAATCCAAACTATATTCTGATATGGAATTGCAGGGTGTTTTTATTCTTTTGAGTATCTATGGTTGGTACGAATGGCGATTTGGTGGAAAACATCATTCTGAATTATCCGTCAGTAAAACGCCTTTTAAATTATTGATATTTTGCTTGATTTTTTTTGTGATTTTTACCTTAATTTCGGGTTATTTACACAGTCAACATACCGAAGCAAGTCTGCCATATTTGGACTCTTCTTTGACGGCAATTAGTCTCATGGCAACGTGGATGACTGCCCGCAAGTACTTGGAAAACTGGTTGTTGTGGATTGTTGCAAATATTTGTTACGTTGGAATGTATATTGTTAAAGGATTAAATGGTACGAGTATTTTGTACTTTCTATTGATACTTTTAGCGGTGAAAGGTTTTAGAGATTGGAAGTATTCAATTAAATCAGTTTAAAATTATTCTCCAAATTAACGCAACCTTTCCCATCGTGTTTGCATCTTATTATCATAAAGTCATCATTGAAAAATAAACCGTATTAAAGCATCCAAATTATGAAAACCTCCCTCAAATCTTTTGTCATTTTAGCTATATTATTTTTTTGTTTTTCAAGTGTTTACGCTCAAAAAACAGAGGAAGTCCGTAATGTGTCGAATTTTAAAGCCATTCATGTTTCGAGTGGAATTGACCTTTATCTAAAACAAGGCGGTACCGAATCCGTAAAAGTGGTTGGAGAGAAAGATAAGGTAGAAAAAGTAATTACTGAAAATGAAGGTGGAACTCTAAAAATATACGTGGAATCGTCAAAAAATTGGTTGGATTTTGACTGGAGAAAGTCAAAATCAGTGAGAGTTTACATCACGGTTAAAGACCTTAATTTGCTCTCAGCTACGGGAGGAGCGGATGTTTATACGGAAAATAAATTGGATTTGATAAAATTGGATGTCAAAGCAACGGGTGGCTCAGATATAAAACTTACATTGGATGCTGATGAATTAACTTGTGCAACTACGGGTGGGTCTGACGTGACTTTAGTAGGAACAGCAACGGTTTTTAAAGCTTCTTCAACGGGAGGAAGTGATTTGAAAGCGAGTAATTTACGTTCAAATTTTTGTTCGGTATCATCTACGGGTGGGTCAGATTCTTACGTTTGGGCTGAAAAAGAAATCAGTATTTCGGCAACTGGTGGAAGCGATGTTTATCACAAAGGAAATGCAAGAGTTGTGAAATCCAGTTCAACGGGAGGTTCGGATATTCACAAGCAATAATTTTATGCTTAATAAAATATGCGTAGCGTGATTTTGGTACATTTGTACTGAAATTATGCTACGTTTTTTTATTTACAGCTTATAAAATCCTCTAATGCAATACTTCCTGATTTTTTTAGCTTTTCTCTGCGGTGCCGTTTTCCCAACTCAAGCGGGATTGAATGCTCAAATGTCAAAATCTGTGGGGCATCCCGTGTTAGCCGCTTTCTTGTCTTTTCTTACGGGTTTAATTGGACTATTTGTTTATGCTCTTATTGCTCGAATTCCACTTAATTTAATTAGTGAATGTAAAAATGTTCCTTGGTATGTTTGGTTTGCGGGACTTTTAGGGGCTTTTTATGTCAGTACGGTAATCGTATTAATGCCTCGATTGGGTTTTGCCTTGACTTTCGGATTGATTGTAGCGGGACAAATGACTATTTCAATACTTTTTGACCATTACGGAATTTTGGATACGCCCGTTCGAGAGATGTCTTTGGGCAGATTAATCGGGGCTTTGTGTTTGGTTATTGGTGTTGTTTTGATTCGGAAGTTTTAGCTTTTGATGTTTTATCATTATTAGACTGGATATTTATAAAGTCAACGCTTAAATAATCTCGGCGAAGTTTTAAGTCTCGCCGAGATTTAAATCGTCAAAAATTTACTCTTCGTAATAATACCCAAAAATGATGTCCATTTCATCTTCTGAAGTTAAACCGAACGATAGTTTTTGATTCGAGGTATTGTTGTAGGTAACTACCGAGGTTAAACCTTCCCCTTTTTTCAAGGCAATTGGGGTAGTAAAATTTATCACCGCAGGATGTTCCCAATCTGTATTTTCATAAACGATTTCACCGTCTCTTGTTCCCCCTTTTATTTTGATGACATATTTCTCTCCGTACTTGTGCGTGTGAGAAGTCAGCATCACAATTTGTACATTCTTACTAAAGGCAAAATCTTTGGTAATAGTCGTTTTGGTATTGGCAGGAAGGCTAAAACTTGTATTATTAAAATCAATGGTTTTTACCACATACTTAACTTTCGTTTTATCCATCGTGTATAAATTGACGTAATTTTCACCGTAAAGATTGCCGTTAGTTTTGTTGAAATAATGCGGATTTAAGTCCATCGAATAGTCAGCGGGAAGTAATAACGCCGTGCCTTCGGGGAAGATATATTCTTGATTAGCTTGCGTGCCACCGCCTAAGAAAATATGATTTGACATTTGAACAACTGTAACCAGATTTAATGAATTATCTGAATTACGTAAGTCTCTCACTGCGTCAATAGTAGGTAAATTGGTTCTATCTCTAAAATCATACAAAACCATGTGATGACTATTGGCACGAGATTGTAATTTTATCCGATTGACGTAGATTTCGGCGGTATTTCCTACACTTCTTCGTACAAATAATTCACGTTCAAAATTAGATTGTACCGTAAATTTATCCACTTTCAACTGATACCCATCAACACCTTCTGCTTTGGGAGTTTTCATGGCAGAAAAATCATCATTCACAGAAACGCTTGGTGTTTTATCATCTAATAGTTTTGAATCTACTACTTCGCCTGTTTGGGGAGCTCCTGCTTCAATCCAACGACGAACAAATTCAATCTGTCCAACGCTTAGTGCAGTACTTCCCAAAGGCATTGGCGAACCATATTGTTTGCCACCGTGATGAGCCGCATCCCAATTTAATTTATGGTACAAAAGGCTTTCTAAAGATTTGTAAGCTTTTACTCTTAAGTGACCATCGGCTTTAGAAAGGGCATTAAAAGGTACAACACCCACTAAGTTTTGATAAGCAACAGATTTTTCTAATACCAAACCGTGTTCTTTAAAAGTCGCATCTGAAACGGAAGCATGACAACCCGAAGTTGCACAAGTAGGCGTGAGAATACGGTCTTGCATCAAACTAAAACTTGATATGACCACTGGATCAGTGCTGTCAATAGATTTTTTCGAGCAGGCTGATATGATTAGGAAAGTCCCAACTATAATTGTTATTCCTTTTAGAAAATGTCTTTGCATGGTTATAGTTTTCTTTCAGTGATATCGTTGATAATTAGACTGTTATTTATGATGAAACGTTTAAACAGGACATTAAATTTCTTTTGTAGAGATATAAAGTGTTACAATGCCACCAATGATGGGCGGTACTGCAAATATGATAAAATTGATGGTCATTGACAATCCTAAGCCAATCAGTATGCCGCCCAAAATTGGTCCAGCAATAGCCCCAATTCTGCCAGCACCTACTGCCCAACCAACCCCCGTTGTTCTGATTTCGGTCGGATATAATCGAGCTGCTACTGAATATAAACCCACAAATCCACCTTGAATTCCAAAACCAATTAAGCCAAAAAGGATTAAAACCATCATTGAACCTTTGAACAAACCAAAAATTAGCATTAATACAGCGGTTGCTATCAAAAAGCCAAAGATGGTTCGTTGTAAGCCAAATTTACTGGATAAATAACCCTGCGAAATAATGCCTAAGAATGCCCCCAAATTAAAAATTGTTCCTGCATAAATTGCTAACTCATTGGATAAACCAGTGGCAGATGCCAATTTGGGAATCCAAGTTGTGAGAAAATACAAGGTAGCAAAAGCCATAAAAATGGCAACCCATAGCCTAATAGTCGCTGTTTTTGTTTCTGAAACAAGTAATGATTTTACGGAAATTTTTATGTTAGATTGATAATCAATTAAAGGTAATACACCTAACACGGGTAAATTTATTTTCTCTAAAATGAGATTAGCTTTTTTTAGAGCATTTTTTGGTTGAGTTTTCAATAAAAAATCCAATGATTCTGATAAAAAGAGATACGTTAATGGAAGTGTACACAAAGTAGATAAACCCGCTAATTGAAACATTGTTTGCCAGCCGTACATTGGGATTACTTTTGCGGCTACCATACCCGATAAAACTGCTCCGACGGGATACCCCGAAATGACAAAACTTACCCAAAAATCTTTGCGAGCTTTGGGTGCATATTCCGCAGTAAGTGTGGCGGTACTTGCTAACATTCCGCCGATACCCAAACCACTGATTACTCTAAAAAATACTAACATTTCTACTGATTTGGCTAAAATTGTCGCAAAAACGCTCAATCCCATCAATACACCACAAATTAAAATCATATTTTTTCGTCCAATTTTATCAGCATTTGGGGCTAAAAACATTGCTCCGATGGACATTCCTAATAATCCAGCACTAAAGACGATTCCCAAAGATTGTGGACTAATTGCCCATGCCGTCGAAATATGCGGAGCAACGTAAGAAATTACCATTACGTCCATGCCATCGAGCATATTCATCAAAAAGCAAATTAAAATAGTGGATAATTGTAAGCTTGATAGTTTCTGAGAATCCAGAATAGTGGTTGGTTGTTGCATAAGATTCATTTTAATAGTCAAATTTTGAGATATATTACAAATATTCAGTTTTACCGAAAATTAGATAATAAAGTTACCTTATTTTTAGCTAAAATTTCTTCTAATTTTGTTGCAAGATGTGGCGAGAGTTTTCATAAAAAAAATGAGGATAAACTAAAAATTAGTTTTGCTCATTTGAGTAATATTTGCCAGAATGGAAGAGAGTCGGATGACAAATAAAGCTTCTTGATTTCAAGAATTTGAGGGGAATTTACCAAGAACCTTATGGCGGTAAGGTTCGATATTGATGGACTTAGGCAACTTATGCGGATGCTTGCTGTTGCTGTTTTTGGGAAAACTCCTGATAAGATATTGTTCTCAACATTCCTATTTTGATTTTCTTTTTCAGGGCTGCGGTCTCAGACTTGTAAGTGTTGTGACCTTTCAATAACTCCTCTGCGATATTCGCAACTAACACTTCGATAGACTCTGACGTTAGGATGATTGGGGTATTTTTCATCGGCGGTGACATGGTGGTTAAATGGGATAATGTGTTAATGTGGTTTTGCAAAGATAGCATACTTCACAATATCTTCATAATCAATTCATAATCAATACGATAACGAAACACAAAAGTTGTTAATTTAGTTTTAAAATGTTCACCAAATCTATCCAATTATATCGAAATGCTTACTTGGGTTTACCCAAATCCATTTGGTTGTTGTCGGCAGTAATGTTTGTCAATCGAAGTGGCACTATGGTCTTGCCATACCTAACACTTTACATGACTCAAAAATTGCATTTTAGCGTGGCTGATGCTGGAATTATAATGGGAGTTTATGGTTCTGGAGCATTATTTGGCACTTTTTTAGGCGGAAGGCTTTCTGACAAAATAGGATTTTACCATATTCAGTTTTTTAGTCTATTATTGGCTGGAATAATGCTATTAGTACTAATGCACCTCACTACTTTCTATTCAATGTGCGTGGGTGTATTCATTTTTACCACGCTCGGAGATACTTTTCGGCCTGCCAATGCTGCATCAATTGCCTATTACAGTAAATCTGAAAATCGTACACGTTCTTACTCATTAAATCGCTTAGCAATCAATTTAGGTTGGTCAATTGGGGGTGGGGTGGGTGGTTTTTTAGCAGAAATCAACTACGACTTGATATTTTATGCCGATGGAATTACCTGTATTTTGGCCGCAATTCTCTTTAGGGTATTGTTAAAATCACCCCAAAATCAGGTTATAAAGGACGAAAAACAAGTGGTGAAAAATGAGGTAGCGAGTTCGCCGTACAAGGATTCGGTCTATTGTTTTTTCATTATTTGTGTGATATTTTATTCCGTTCCGTTTTTTCAATTATTCACATTAGAGCCTCTTTATTTCCGAACGGTTTATCATCTGCCCGAATCGAGAATTGGACTTTTGATGATTTTCAACGGAATCTTGATTTCAATGGTTGAAATGATTTTGGTACACCAACTGGAAGGTCGATTTAGAAAAACTTCCTTAATTGCTTTTGGTACAATTCTGACAGCTCTTTCATTTTGGGTTTTTAATACGTATTTCTTTGTGGGAATTCTTTGGGTTTCAATTGCCCTAAATACAATCGGAGAAATGTTTGCCATGCCATTTATGCAGAGTTTTTCGGTAGAACGTTCCAATGAAAAAAATCGTGGACAATACCTTGCGATGTACTCAATGTGCTATTCATTTGCTCAAATTGCTTCGCCAACGATTGGCTCACAAGTGGTTCAGTATTTCGGGTTTACTACGCTTTGGTATTTGATGGGTGGATTTTGTATGCTTTCTGCTTTAGGATTTTTGTATTTGAATAAGATGCTATAACTTAGAAATTTTACTTCGAGAATTAATGATTAAGCCTCGAAGTAAAATTTTGCTTATAACTTCACTAATGATTTTCCTAAAGCCCTGCCTTTCAAAATCAAATTTAATTTTTCGTGTACTTCTTCCAAACTAATTTCGGTAGCTAATGATTCTAAATCCGATGGTTTCCAGTCAGAAGCTAATTTTTGCCAAATATATCTACGTAAAGGCATTGGACATTCTGCCGAATCAATTCCAAATAAGGCATTTCCACGGAGAATAAAAGGGAAAACAGAAGTGTGTAATTCGGGTGAAGCTACCAAGCCACAAGCGGCTACTGTTCCGCCGTAATTCAATGATTTTAAGGCAGTTGCTAAAATATTTCCGCCAACAGTATCAATAACACCCGCATAAACTGATTTTAACATCGGGCGACCAGATTGGTCATCAAGGGCTTCTCTCGTAACGATTTCGCTTGCACCAACTTTGGTTAAAAATTCGGCGGCTTCGGGTTTCCCGGTTACGGCTGTTACTTCAAAACCCAATTTTTTCAGAATGGCTACCGATAAAATTCCTACACCACCCGTTGAGCCTGTTACTAATACTTTGCCTTTTTCGGGAGACAATCCGTTGCTTATCAAAGCATTAATACACATCGCTGCTGTAAAACCCGCCGTTCCGTAAATCATTGCTTCACGCATAGATAAGCCTGTGGGCATCGAAACAACCCAACGAGCAGGTATTCTAATATACTCGGCAAATCCGCCCGAAGTATTCATTCCTAAATCATAACTGGTTACGATAACTTCGTCGCCCACTTTAAAATCGAGAGAATCACTTTCTGCAACAACGCCAGCGGCATCAATACCTGGCGTATGCGGATAATTGCGAGTAACTCCTTTATTGCCAACTGACGATAACGCATCTTTGTAATTGAGGGTTGAGTATTGAACTTTCACTAAAACCTCGCCCGCTGGCAAATCTGAAACTTGACGTTCGATGATATTTGTAATGTATTGTTTTTCAGTATTTTCTGAAATTTGAAGGGCTTTGAAGGACTGGTTTTGCATAATTTTAATGATGATTTTTTTGAGACTTTGTTCTGCTATTTTCGGAAAATAAAATTGGCTTTATTACACATACAAATATGTAATAAAGCCAACAAAAATCTACTATTATCTATCTAAATTTACCAAGTATATCGTAAGGATAGAGCAATTTCATCACTCAAAAAACTTGAATAATTGATAATGTTAATGGCGGGTTTCCAGTCTAAACTTACTGCCAACGGAATGCTTCTAAATTTGGCTTCTAAACCCAAAATACCGTCTAAGCCCAAAACAGTTCTTTGGTTATTGTCTAAGTAACTCGGACGGTTATCTCCCCACACATAAAGGTGTCCACCACCACCGATAAACCAGTTAAAATCTCTCGAATTAAATGCTCTGCCGTGTACTTCATAAAGTCCTGTAAGTCCAAATCCTTGGCTCCGAAAAGTACCAATAACCTCCACGGCGGCATTTCCATTCACGAAAGTTTTGTAAGTGATGCCATTCGTTGGCCCTAAACGAATACCCAAGGCTGATTTATATAGTTGTGCTTTTGAAAAATAACTGATGCTTAATAGTGAAATCAATAAAATAATTGTGTGCTTTCTCATGTTTTAGTGTTTGGGTGAAATATTACTTACTCATCGGGTAAGCCTTTGTATTTTGATGCTTCAAAAATCTTCTGAGCATCGGATTGTTTCATTAAATCTTGGATTTTTAGGTTTTCATTCTCGTCAAAATATTTCCCTACAATTCTCCAACCTAACCATCTTCCAATACTTCCTGGACAGTCTTTGCCAATTTCTGGAGTCAGTGGACGTTCGCCAACGTATTTTGCTTTTACGGGGTCTTGTGTGTTATAAAGCAACTTATTATCAATGAAATGAGCCCAAATATTCTTCTGGAATTCATAACTTCCCGCTAATTGTTCACCTGAGTAACCAATAAATAATGTATCAGCTTTTTCGGGCAACATGGTATGAGCAAAAACGTAACTTTTTCCGTACCAAACCATATCTGATAATAAGGTTTTATCTTTCGAATTGACCGTATTGTATTTTTGAGATAATAAAAGTATTCCAAGGGGTACAATGGCATCTGGAGCGGCTTTTCGGAGTTGATAATCGTAAATATCGGGTAAAAATTTCCCCTTTCTGCCCATAAAGTAGTCCAATCCAATGTAAATGGCAGTATCCGAAACCATTAATTCACGATTGGGTAAAGTGCCTTGTCCAAAGAAACCCGAAAAAATGGTATAGATTTTGGGTTCTTTAAAATCAGGATAATAATATTTGAGATGTTGGAAGGCAGTACGAAAATCATTTTCGAGGTTTTGATTACCAAAGAAAGCGGGTTCTTGTGATTGATTGTAAAAATCACGTAAACCTTGATTTTGAATTAAGGGTAAAAAATCATCCGCCAATTTATCAAAGTCTTTACTGGAAACTTGAAAATAAGCATTGATGAAAGCCGTATTCTTATTGAAAAAATCTAATAATTCGGCTTTACTCTTACACGCAAACAATTCTTTGTCGAGCCGCTGAATATTTACGGTAACTTTTACGTTATTAACATCGGGGTCGGAATTGGTTTGGTTGTCTTTAGTTTGAGTGCAGCCCAAAGCGAGAGAAAAGAGGGTTATAAAAAGACAAAATTTCAAGTATTGCATTTGTTTTAATGTTTGATTTTCGGTACTTAGATTGACCGATGAATTGTTGATTTTGATATTGGACTTTAGATGTACATTTTCTCGTACCTCGAAAAACTAACCTCGAAGATCTTAATTAATTTCCTTACAAAAATATGAAGAATAACGTATTACTAACCCTTTTTATTCTGCTGATAGGATTTGAGGGCTTTTCGCAACAATATAATTCCGACGCTAACTATGGAGGAAGTTATAGAGGTGGATTTTTTAACAGTTTTTATAAAATAAAAATGGGTTTTAAATTCTCTCCAGGTATCATGATTAATTACGTTGACGCCTCAAAAAACTTCAAAGGATTTGATTCGAATGGAGCAAATGTGCGGTTGAGTTTGGGGCCAATTGCTGATTTTTATATTACCGATAAATATGCTTTTAGTACTGGACTTTGGTACACCGTTAAGAGTGTTAATTATTCGATGCACGGTAGTTTTTATGATAATGATTTATTCAAAACAACTCCTTTAACGACGGATGAATTACGTGGAACGGAGGCCAATTTCAATTTACAGTATTTGCAAATTCCATTAACGATGAAAATTTTTAGTGATAAAATCTTGGATGATACGCCTCTATATCTACAATTTGGGGGAACGCTCGATTTGAAAATTGCCGAAAAAGCCTTAGATAAAACACGAAATGCTCTTTTTCAGTACCAAGAACGTCTGGCAAGTTCGCAAAGTATATTTGGTTTTGGCGATGTTGGCTTGTTGTTGGGAATCGGTGGAGAAAAACCTTTGAGTAGGGGAGGTGATGCTTTTTTCTTCGGAATACAGTACCAACGAGGATTGGTAGAAATTAATAGAAGTCGAACTTTTGGTGATTTAATCACGAAAAATGGAGCTTTTTACTTGGATTTTGGGGTGAAGTTTTAACGATTTATAATAAAGTTGAAAATAGGAAAATGGGTTTCTGAAAATACGTCTCATTATGTATTTTAACTTTTTGAAACTACTTTATCAATCTTCTTTTCTATGTATAAATTAAAAAATCTCATACCAACCCGATAAACAATAGGAATAAAAAAGAAAAAGCCGATAAGATAATTTTGTAGAGAATAATCAGTATTAAAATATAAGCTTATTGCCAATGAAATTTCCAGAAAAACTATCCATTTCCAATGAATTCCAAGCTGTAAAATTTTAGCAAATTGGTTAGTTAAATAGTAGTAATTATTGGTTGAATTGCTGACATAGCCAATGATTTTTTTATCTAAGGTTATTAAATCTACATTCTGTCCAACGTATGCTTTCATTTTGCTATACTCAACTGTAAAAAAGAACTCATGACCTGTTTGATTTTCTCGGAAAGTAATGTCATGTGAAGGAGTATTTGCGTTATAATTATTGAAAGTAAAATAATTTGTTTCATTGTATTTATCTGAATGAACAACTGTAGCAGGGTAGTATTCAATGGCGAAAGTTTGATTATTGATTTGTATAGAATTATTCATAATTGTATTTTGGTTGTAGTTAAATATTCGATTCTTGATATTTTTTTAAACATCAAGAATCGAATATCAAAATTCTTACTTAAAATCAATTACTTCTGGCATTAACATCATTACGCCTTCACGAGATTTCAAGTCTTTTAATTGTTTTACATAAGGTGCTAAATCACCGAACTGAGCTTTCATCATACTGGCTTGTACTTCTTCTTCCTTTTTATCAAAAAGCTCTTCAAAAAAACCTTTAGGTTGTGGATAAAATTTGGTTTTGAAATCGCCATCTTTCAATTTTGCTTTTTTAGCGGCAATCTTTACGGCATCTTCTAAACCTCCTAAAACATCAACTAAACCATTTTGTTTTGCTTCAATTCCTGACCATACACGTCCGCCTGCAAGAGATTTTAATTTATCTATGCTCATTTTGCGTCCTTTGGCAGCTTTGCTGGTAAAGGACTCATAACCAGCCTCAATGCTTTTCTGAAACCACGCTTTTTCAAATTCATCCATTTCACGAGTAACCGTAGGGAAGTCTGAGTGAGCGTTGGTATTTACACGGTCGTTGGTGATACCGAGTTTATTTTTTAAGAAATTCTCAAAGTTGAAAAATTGGGCAAAAATCCCGATTGAACCAGTAATTGTAGTTGGTTGAGCCACGATTGTATCCGCTGCCATTGCCATATAATAACCGCCAGAAGCCGCATAGTCACCCATTGAAGCAATGACAGGCTTTACTTTTTTGGCTAATTCAACTTCACGCCACATCACATCTGATGCTAAGGCTGAACCTCCTGGGCTATCAATTCTCAATACAATGGCTTTTACTTTTTTATCATCACGAGCTTTGCGAAGTTCCGCTACCCAGTCTTCCGAACCAATATTTCCTTTGTCTGCTTTTGCTCCAACGATGGCCCCTTCGCCCACAATAACCGCAATTTTGTTGTTAGAATCGTTATAAGAAATGGCAGATTTTGCCTTGATAAATTTAGATAAACCGATAAATTCTATTTTATCATCATTATCTCTTTTCAAGGTTTTTTTCAAAGCAGATTCAAACTCATCGTAATATCCAATGTTGGTTATCAATTTCGAATTTAAAGCTCCTTGCGGTTTATAAGCAGTTAATTCGTCGGCAACCTTCTTTAAATCGGTAATTTGTATGTTTCTTGATTTTGCAATTTGTGCAAAAATATGGTCATTCAATGAACCTAATAGGGAAGTGTATTGAGCTTTGTTGGCATCGCTCATATTTTCACGGAGATACGGCTCAACGGCTGATTTATATTCACCTACTCTAAAAACGATTGGCTTAATATCCAATTTATCCAAAGCTCCTTTGAAGAAACTCACTTCGGCACTAATTCC
Organism: Bacteroidota bacterium; assembly: GCA_040387735.1. Classification (GTDB taxonomy): domain Bacteria; phylum Bacteroidota; class Bacteroidia; order Cytophagales; family Spirosomataceae; genus Arcicella. The sequence goes on along the minus strand of JAZKDE010000056.1, from coordinate 17,861 downwards.
ATTAAAGTCCATTCCTCCCGCAGGATTTAGATAAATTTTATCCGCAATTGACGTAACATAATAGCCTTTTTCAGAGAACATTTCTCCGTAACTATAGATGAATTTACCTGATTTTTTGAATTCGAGGAGAGCATTTCGAATTTCTTCTAAAGTTGAATAACCTGCTTGTGGAAAATTGGCTTGCAAATAAATTCCTTTGATATGACTATCAGCGGCAGCTCGTTTCAAGCCATCACGGAGTTGAACTAAACCGAGATTGTCAGCACCGTCGGAAAATGGACCTCCTAAATTTTTGAGTGGATTTTCGTCTTCGGCAACGTTTTCTACAATAGGACGATTGAGGTCTAATTTTAGAACGGAATTGTCTTTCAGAGAAACATCATCGCTTGAACCCATCGCTGCTCCAATACCAACAAGCATTAAAAAACTAACGATGGTAAATAAAAGCAACCCCACGATGGTTGCAAGCACGTATTTAAGAAACTGTAACATATTATTTTTAAGTTTTGGTTTTATGTCAGTTAAGCGTTTTGAGCTATTAGTTTAAAAGCGTTCGTAGCTCAAAGCTATGTCTATAACTCAAAAATAAATTATACAGTTTTTAAAAACGTCAATATGTGTTCAAAGGGATATTGAACGGATGGGAGGTGCTTTTTATGGCTTAAATTTCTCGTAAACTTCTTTGTCAGTTACAACGTCTCGGCCCCAAAGTTCGACGTGAATTACCGATGGCATCATGCCGCTTTCGTCCACATTGACAAACACTTTTTTCAGAATTTGCATTTTACCATTTATCGGAAATAACGCAATTGGTTCTCCTTTTGGATTGAGTTTTACGACAAATTTTCGTTTACGATAGGCAAAGAAATAACCATCGTAACTGCCTAATTCTCCATTGATTGGCTTAGTGTGGAGCCCATACGCCAATGAACGTTGTATGCTGGTAAGCTCTTGTTTTTTACTGCCGTCTGTATAACGAATCCAATAAGTATGAACGGGACTTTTGGGGTCTAATTTTTTGTCGGCACCCAAATTAGCATCATAAATAATGGTATTAATATTAGAGCTACGTTGAATATAAAACAACTGATTCGGCGTGGTTTGAGGAATAGGGAATTGCTCAATCGGGGCGGGAGGTGTTTTTTTATTTTTTTGTGCAAAACTATTGAAAGTCAGCAAAATAGAAAGCAAAATGATTGTTTTTGAAAATTGCATTGTGATAATTTATATTCTCCTCGATGGTTTTTATTCTGTAAAGTTACGCAACGAGTATTAGTTATTTTAAAATTCGTTATACAATCAAGTCAATATTATCTTGTTCAAGAAAAACAACGGATTATTGCTTGAAAAATTGAATTTATTTCCAGTTTAATATTTCTCCGTTTGATAAAATAAAACGTCAATGGTTAAAACATTCATTTATCAAACAGAGAAATGTCTATTTAGTTCATTTTAAGGCAGTATTAAATGTTACAACTTTGGATGTTTCAAGTGAAAATTGGTTGCATCTTGGTAGATTTTGGCAACTTGTAATAATTTCCCTTCCCCGAATAATTTCCCCATAAATGTTATGCTCGTCGGGCGACCTTCACTGCGAAATCCATTTGGTAAAACCACGCATGGATGTCCTGTTAAATTGGTCATCGTTAAATTTTTACTCGCAAAAGCTGGCGATAAATACACGTCTATTTTTCCTAATTTTTTATGAAAATCTTGAATCAATAATGAACGGTGACGATTTGCTTGGATGTACTCAACCGCAGGCACAAAACGAGCCGCTCGAAAGGCATTTGGCCACGCATTTTTGATTTGACGAACCATCAAATCATCTTTTCCAGAACGAGTTAAATCATCAAAAGCGGCCGCTCCTTCTACGGTTAAAAGAAAACTAATGTCATTGGAAGGTAAATTTGGTAACTCCATTGGAATTAATTCTGCACCTAATTTTTTCATCATTACTAAGGTTAAGGAGTCTTGGGTTTTTGTTGGATATTTTCCTTCAAAATCATTTTTTAAATAACCAATTTTGATGCCTTTTAAGTCTTTTTTCGTACCGTCAAATTGAAACGGAGCATCCATTACGGTCAAATCTTTTCCATCTTTTCCGTAAATACTATTGAAGACAATAGCACAATCTTCCACTGTTCTACAAATTGGGCCTAATTTATCCATCGACCAACTCAATGCCATCGCTCCCGTGCGGGGAACTCGTCCGAAAGTAGGACGTAAGCCCGTATCTCCACATTCCGACGAAGGCGAAACGATAGAACCCAAAGTTTCTGAGCCAATGGCAAAAGGTAAAAGACCAGCCGAAACAGATGAAGCCGAACCCGCCGATGAACCTGATGAACCCCGCTTTAGATTCCAAGGGTTTTTAGTCATTCCTCCGAACCAAACATCACCCCAAGCTAATTCTCCTAAGGTTAATTTAGCACATAAAACGGCTCCCGCTTTTTCTAATCTTTGTACCACAATGGCATCATAATCAAGTACTTGATCTTTGTATGGTACAGACCCCCAAGTCGTTTTGTAGCCTTTTTTTGCCAATAAATCTTTCGCTCCGTAGGGAATTCCGTGGAGTAAGCCACGATATTTTCCTTTGGCAATTTCGGCATCTGCCTGAGCCGCTTGACGAAGGGCTAAATCCTCTGTAAGTGTTACGACGCACTGTAATTGCGGATCGTATTTTTTGAGCCTTTCTAAATAAAACTTGGTCAATTCTACGGAAGAAATTTTCTTGGAACGAATCAATTCTGCCAATTGACGAACACTGTAAAAAGCTAATTCGTTTTTGTCTTTCGGAAGAGTAACCGTCTTTGCATCAGAAGGTTTGAATGAAGAAGTGCCTTTTTCAAAGTTGAAGCCTGAAGGAAGTGGATTAAATAATAAAGCGGGGGAAACTTCATTTTTGAGTTCTACTTTACGAATATCCTCAAAATTTTTGCGAGTATCAGTTAGTTCTACTAACATGGAATCGGCTTCGGAAGGAGAGAATTCCAAGCCCATAATTTTTTCGGCTTGTTTTACTATTTCAACCGAAAGCGATTGATTCTCAATGGTTTTTGTGATAAATGAACCCAAAGCCATACTTGCCAAACAGAGCGTGGGTATTAGTAATCGTTTTTTCATGTGTTTGTTGTGATTTGATGTTTTTGTAATATTACATTATAAACGAAGTCATTGTTTAGTATCTTTGAAAAAAATTGACAAATCAAAATCCTCAAAATTATGTACGAAATTTTTCAACTTATTCACAAGGCACTTTTCTTTGTTGTAATGGCATTGGGTCTGGCTGTTTTGGTGAGAGCCGCAATGGGTATTAGTTCTAAGTCAACATTTACAGAAACTGACCGAAAATTGGGTCTTTTCTTCTTGATTTCAAACCATACGCAATTATTGATTGGCTTGGTTTTATATTTATTTTTGAGTCCTTTTGGATTAAAAGCTTTCACTGAACTTGGTTCGGAAGTAATGAAAATTGCGGAATATCGTAAGATTGCGGTAGAACATATTTCGACTAATATTATCGCTATTATTTTGATTACAATTGGCTATTCAAAAAATAAAAGAGCTGTTGACTCAGCTGTAAGACACAAAAATGCGTTGATTTTCTTCGGTTTAGGACTTGTATTGTTATTAAGTCGTATTCCTTGGGATAAATTATTTTAAATAGCATTCAGCGTTCGGCTTTTCGTTTTGAAGAGAAAGCCGAACGCCGATAGCCAAAAACCGAAAGCCACAGAATATGAGCGAAGTAAAAACTATACTCAAAGACTACAAACTCCGTCAAACAGATTGTAGAGAGGAAATCTTGGAGGTTTTCATGAGTAAATCTCATGCTCTTGCTCATGCGGATGTAGAATCCCAATTGACCGAACAATTCGACCGAGTAACCGTTTACAGAACGCTCAAAACGTTTGTTGATAAAGGGTTAATTCATAAAGTTTTAGATGATGAGGGTGGCGTAAAATATGCCATTTGCAAAGATAATTGTCACTCAGGTGACCATCAGCATCACCATGACCATGTACATTTTAAATGTACAACTTGTGGTCTGACCACTTGTTTAGACCACGTGATTATTCCAAGTATTATTCTTCCAGAAGGCTACCAGCGAGTAGAAACTAATCTTTTAGTACAAGGAGTTTGTAAAACTTGTGCTATTTAGGGATTAAAAGTTAGATTTTAGGGGTTATAAAATCGTTACATATCTACTTAATTTTAGAATTACCCCAGTTACTAACTTCTAATCCCTAAAAAATAAAAAAACATGATACAAATTATTCCAGCCATTGACCTGATAGACGGCAAGTGTGTGCGTCTTACACAAGGAGATTATTCACAGAAAACCATTTATAACGAAGACCCATTAGAAGTTGCTAAATCTTTTGAAGATGCAGGAATTACTCGCCTGCATTTGGTGGATTTGGATGGGGCTAAGCAAAAGAAAATCGTTAATCATAAAGTGCTCGAAAGAATTGCTACCAAAACCAATCTTCACATTGATTTTGGTGGTGGTGTACAGTCGGATGAAATGATTGAAATAGCCTTTAGTTCGGGAGCGAAACAAGTAACAGGTGGAAGCGTTGCCGTAAAAAATCCAACCTTATTTGAAGGGTGGCTACAAAGTTACGGAGGCGATAAAATCATTTTGGGAGCGGATGCTCGGAATGAAAAAATTGCCATTTCGGGTTGGGAAGAAGCCACCACCAAATCGGTTTATGATTTTGTGGGTGAATACCTTGAGAAGGGAGCGAAATACGCTATTTCAACGGATGTTGCCAAAGACGGATTATTACAAGGGCCAAGTTTTGATTTATACCAAAATTTGCAAGACCAATTTCCTGATTTACATATCATTGCGTCGGGAGGAGTAGCAACTTTTGATGATATTGTGAAGCTGAACGACATGAATATTTTTGGTGTAATAGTCGGAAAAGCCATTTATGAAGGAAGAGTTACCCTAAAACAATTGGCGGAATTTAACAAGTAATGCTGTATGCCGTACGCTATATGCTAAAAAGAAACGGAATGACTTCATTAGTCAATAACCTTACTTTTGACTATTGCTTACCGCTTATTGCCTATTATAATGCTTACAAAAAGAATAATCCCTTGCCTTGATATTAAAGATGGGCGAACCGTTAAAGGTACAAATTTTGTCAATCTCCGTGACGCTGGTGACCCCGTAGAATTGGGAGCGATTTATGCCGAACAAGGAGCAGATGAATTGGTTTTTTTGGACATCACAGCGACGGTAGATAATCGTAAAACACTCATTGATTTAGTTAGAAATGTTGCTCGTCATGTAAATATTCCCTTTACCGTTGGCGGAGGAATTTCTTCTATTCAAGATGTTTCAGCATTGTTGAATGCAGGTGCCGATAAAGTTTCGATAAATTCATCGGCTGTAAAAAGACCGGGATTAATTGATGAGCTCGCTCTGCAATTTGGCTCACAATGTATTATTGTAGCCATTGATACTCGTTTTGTGGAGCAAGAACACGTAGTGCATACGCATGGCGGACGTAAACCAACTGAATTGAGAACCATTGCGTGGGCGAAAGAAGTGGAAGACCGAGGAGCGGGCGAAATTTTATTGACTTCAATGGATACCGACGGGACTAAAGCTGGTTTTGCCAATGAATTGACCGCAATAATTTCGACCAATTCATCCATTCCAATAATTGCTTCGGGTGGTGCGGGAACAATGGAACATTTTTACGATGTTTTTACCGTTGGAAAAGCTGATGCAGGACTTGCAGCGAGTATTTTTCACTTTAAAGAAATTGATATTATTGATTTGAAAACTTATTTGAAAGACAAAGGGATTTCAATGAGGTTATAATAATTTTGGTATCTTTACGGAAAGAAAACAATACACTTATATTTGAATATCATCAAACTGAACACTTAATCAGGATAGATAATAGGTTAATCAAATTTGAATTTTAGAAAATATAAAATACTGAATGCAATTAGATTTCAATAAACAAGGCGGATTAATCCCTGCCGTCATTCAAGATGCCAAAACAGACAAAGTGCTGATGCTTGGCTATATGAATCAAGAAGCTCTTGAAAAGACCGAACTTGAAAGAGTTGTTACCTTCTTTAGCCGCTCTAAACAACGTCTTTGGACAAAGGGCGAAACATCAGACAATTTTCTGCACGTAGTAGAAATTTTGAAAGATTGTGATGAAGATACCTTACTTATTAAGGTTACACCCGCAGGACCGACGTGCCATACGGGGGCGGATACGTGTTGGAATGAAGCCAATGAACCTGGACAAGCAGGGTGGTTAAATCATTTAAAAGCGGTTATTCGTGATAGAAAAAATAATCCATCCGAGAAATCTTATACGACAAGTCTTTTCCAAAAAGGAACAAATAAAATTGCTCAAAAAGTAGGAGAAGAAGCGGTTGAATTAGTCATCGAAGCTATGGACTCAAACGATGATTTATTTAAAGGAGAAGCTGCTGATTTATTATTCCATTATTTGGTTTTATTGGAACAAAGAGGAATAGATTTTGATGAAATTATAGATGTACTTCGTGAAAGACACGGAAAATAATGTTTAAACCTTAACATTAAAAAGATGATAAACTTCATAATTAAGTACTTATTGATGGCCGTAATTATTATGTTTGGGGCAAAGTACATTACTGGCATAAAAATTGACACCTTCGAGACTTCTATTTTAGTGGCTTTGGCAATGGGCTTTGCTAACACTTTTTTGAAGCCAATCTTAAAACTTATTAGTTTTCCGATTACGATTCTTACGCTTGGGCTTTTTTTGTTAGTCATCAATGTTATTATGGTTTATTTGGTAGCTTATTTTATCAAAGGCTTTAGTGTTCAAGGGTTTATCCCACCGTTAATTTTCAGTTTTGTACTTTCTTTCTTCTCAACAGTCGTAGGCTGGTTCTTGGATAAAGACTAATTTCTTTAAAAAGTACAAATATTTGTTTTTATATTTTAGGGTAAAAAAGGGTTTAGGCATCAATTTAGAGCCTTAACCCTTTTTTTATGAGCATCTAAAATTAAAAAACTCCAATTTGAATACGTTGAAACTAATGAATTGAATACTAATTTGTTAAATAATAAATTTAGATGAATGTATCTAAGTGTCTGTATTTCAGGAATATAAGAAAAAAATATTTTTTGCAAAAAGCTTGGTTTTATGCTTTCTAATTTTATATCTTTGTATACCAAACAAAAAGTTGGCATACTTTTTGAAAATCCTTACTTTGTGAAGTTCTTCTATATGCTATGATTCGCAATAAGAAAAATTTTCACGTTAAGATTACTTGACCGTAAACCGCCATGAAAGTCGAGAATCCAAGTTTGTTTTAATTCAATCTTGTTTTCCGTTCCAAGTAGTTACGTTTCTCAATTCTTAATTGTGGAAATTTTAAAACTTATAAGAGTCATGAAAAATTTTACATTGATGGTGCTATTATTTGTAGCATTCACGGGCAAATCACAAAAGAGTGTTTTGGTCCCTACCACTTTTTCTGCGAAAGATAAAGCATTAATTGCAAGTGTATTAGAGGCAGATAATGACCTTAGTTTTCTTGAAGACAAAGACAAAGCTCGTGCAAGTCGCTTCAAAAACATGACAGTTGATAGAGATTCAACGTATTATGATGTAGAATTACCCGCATCTTTTCCTGATGGACAAGATGGTTTGAAAAAGTTTATCAGTCAAAATATCGTGCGTCCTAAAGGTTCAAAAGGCGAAACCGTTTTGGTTAGATTTATGGTTGAGCGTTACGGTGAAATTAGTAAAGTTCACGTATTAGCCAGCAGTTCTGACCCACAATTGAGTGCAGAGGCTATCAAAGTGGTGAAGAAAATGGGGTCTTGGAATCCAGCAAAAATCCAAGGAATTGAAGTAGCATCGTATTATGTGTTACCAATCAAATTCTAAGCAGTCGAAAATCCTTACTTTAAAATAAATATTAGTAGTCCTCACGCATAAACTGCATGAGGACTTTTTTTGTTGTAATCACTTTGGAACACCTCTTTGAAAGGTAACTTCGGTTGCCATTCCCATTGCACTGAAACGAATAGCCATAGATTGAGCATCCGACCTTTTTTGTAAGGTTTGACAATGAACACCTTTTTCCAGGAAATAAATGTAATATTCTTGGTTACGGTCGGCTAATTGCTGAACATCTGGTCTACCCAAATAATCATCTAAATCATTAGAACTCGTCCCTTTAATTTCGTCTTTCAAAGATTTCAATTTGTCAATAGTTTTGGTACGTTCTCCCGAACACCCCCCTTTGTCGGCTTTCCATTTTTCAAGGTCTAATCCTTCTAATTTGGGTTGCTTTGTGCAGGCTGTTGCCAAAAAAAATAATGGTAATATGTATTTGATTTTCATGTTTTATTTTAAAATAATACTATCGCTTTCAACCAACTCCTAACCCTAATTCATGGAGAACGTTACAACTTACTTAACTGTTCCCCCGCTCGCTCCAAAGTCTCATCGTCTTTCGCAAAGCAAAACCGTAAAGTTTTATAGTCATTTTTTTGATTGTAAAATACTGAAACAGGAATACTCGCCACGCCTATTTCACGGGTTAGTCTGATGGCTAAGTCATAATCATTTTCATTGGTAATTTCTTGATAATTAACGCATTGAAAGAAGCTTCCATGTGCGGGCGTGTACGTAAATCGTGAAGATTTAATACAATCTAAAAACTTGTCTCGTTTGTCTTGATAGAATTTTGGAATGGATAAATAATGATCAGGTTCTTTTAAGAAGTCAGCTAAAGCGTATTGAATGGGCGTGACTGTGCTAAAAGTTAGCCATTGATGTACTTTCCTAAATTCGTCGGTAAGGGCTTTTGGAGCAAGGCAATAGCCGATTTTCCAACCCGTGACGTGAAAGGTTTTCCCGAATGAACCGCAGATAAAACTTCGTTCCTGTAAAATGGAATTGCGAAGCAAAGACCAATGTTCTCTTCCATCGAAAATAATGTGTTCGTAAACTTCATCACCAATTAAGAAAATATTGGTATCTCTGACAATATCAGCCAATTGTTTTAAGTCATCTTCGCTCAAAACCGTTCCCGTTGGATTATGTGGCGTATTCAGAATTATCAGTTTTGTACGTTCTGTAATCTTCGATTTTACAAGATTCCAATCAATTTTATAGCCATTTTCGGGCGTGAGGGTTACATACACGGGCGTGCCTCCATTGAGCGTAATGGCGGGTGCGTAAGAGTCATAACAGGGTTCAAGTAAAATTACTTCATCGCCCTGATGAACAACGGCAACAATAGCAGCGTAAAGTGCTTCTGTTGCTCCAGAAACGACGGTAACTTCTGTATCAGGATGGTAATTGACTTGATACGTATCACTAATTTTCTGAGCAATTACCTCACGAAGTGGCTGAATTCCCGCCATCGGAGCGTACTGGTTCATTCCTTTTTTGAGATAATGCGTAACTAAATCGGTCAATTTTGGCGAGCAGTCGAAATTTGGAAAACCCTGAGATAGGTTTAACGCACCGCAATCAGCGGCTAATTTTGACATGACGGTAAAAATAGTGGTTCCTGTGTTGGGTTGTTTTGAGGTGATATTCATTCGTAATTTTTATCTGTTAAAACCATTCAAGGCACCCACTTTCAATAATGCCTTTCACCACAAAATTATCATCAAAAATTACCATATTCGCTTGGTAATGAGCTTTTATTTTTCCGAGATGCTGATCTAAATTCAAAACTTTGGCAGGATATGTTGATGCCATTCTGAGGGATTCTTCGAGTGAAATGCCGACTTGTTCAACGCAATTCTTAACGCCTTGAATCATCGTAAGTGCCGAACCCGAAAGCGTACCTTTTAAATCGATATAATGTGTACCAGCGTGAATAAATTTATAATCGCCAGAAGTGTCATTGGTTACGGCATCGGTGATGATAAATAGTCTTTCGCCCATCACCTTTTTAGAAATCCTGATACTCGTAAAATCCACGTGAATGCCGTCTGGAATGATACTCGCCCAAACATCGGAGTCGTAAGTTGCTCCAACCAAGCCAGGTTCACGGCTTTGAAATTGCGACATAGCATTGAATAAATGCGTAACCCGTTTAATACCTTTTCCAAAAGCATCCATTGCTTGATGATAAGTTGCCGAACTATGACCTGCCGCCACAATAATATCACTGTCCAGAAGCATTTGTAACTGCTCATTCGTAAATTCTTCGGGGGCAATCGTCATGTAGGTTGGTAAACCTATGCAGGCTTGAATAATGGTTTGTAATTCTTCATTAGTTGGTTTTCGAATGAATTCTGCTACGTGGGCTCCACGTTTTGGAAAGCTAAAAAAAGGGCCTTCTAAATGTAATCCTGCTAAACCTTTACCGCCATTTTTGAGATAATCTTTTGCTACTTCTATCGACTCCAAAATTTTATTTAATGGTGTTGATGAAAGTGTTATTTGAAAATGAGTAGTCCCTTGGCTCCGAATCTCAATGTAGGTTTTACGGATGGTCTCTTCCGTTGTTTTTGAGTTGTACAAACTTCCTCCGCCACCGTAAATCTGAATGTCAATGAAGGAAGGTGAGATGTTAAGTCCTTTTAAATCAATTATTTGTGTGTCAGGGTCGATTTCTTCATCATTCTCTTCGGGAATGATTTTACTGATATTTTCTCCCTCAATAAGAATAATATTATTGTGAATAATTTCCTCAGAAGTAAATATTTTTCCGTTCTTTAGTGCGTACATTTTATGATTTAATAATGTTTAGAAATAAATAGTATTTCGTTTTTCAAACTTACTCTAAGTTAATAGTTTTAGCCAACAATTAATATTTTTGTGTGCTTTTAAAAGTGGATAACCTCTATTTTGAACGATGCCTGATTTGCTTTTTCCCTAAAATACAAATGTGGAAAGAGCAGGATTATTTCTTATCTTTGGGGCCGAAAACGTATTATTATATTAACAAGTACAATGAATATTTTTGAAAGAAGACAACAACATTTACAAGAAATCATGAAGAACGAAATAGAAAAAGGAAAAGCTTTTTTAGCAGAAAATAAAAAAAGACCAGAAGTTATTGAGACTGAAAGTGGCCTTCAATACGAAGTTTTGGTTCAAGGTGATGGTCCAAAACCAAGCGGTCCAAGAGCGAAAGTGCTTACGCATTATCACGGAACAACCATCGACGGTGTGATTTTTGACAGTAGTGTTTTGCGTAATGAACCAATTAGTTTTGGCTTGAACCAAGTAATTACGGGTTGGACTGAAGGTTTACAATTAATGCCAACTGGTAGTAAATATAAATTTTATCTTCCTCATCATTTGGCTTACGGTGAGCGTGGAGCGGGTGCAGATATTCCTGGAGGAGCTACTTTGATTTTTGAAGTGGAGTTATTGAAAACTAACTAAGAAATTGATGTTAGTTGCGATGTTCGGAAAGTAAACACAAAAAGGCGTTAAAAATGATTTGTTTCATTTCTAACGCCTTTTTACTTACAATATCTTAATTTCTACCTTTATAGGCAGGTTTCTCTATGCTCGTGCTTCCGTAAGCAGGACAATTATTTTTTCTGGCACATGATGCCAAGCATAAAACGCCTAATAATCCTAAAATGATGGTTGATTTTTTCATGATTCAGTATTTGTATGGGTTGTGTAAGGATTAATTACACAACAAAATTACGAAAAACCTTTTTAATTATTGTTCTACAAGTAATTAATTTTCAATCGGTTACGTGATTGCTGATTTTGAAAAGAATCAAACTGCAATCTTAAACCGAAAATCACAAATTTCTTATTGTTCAACCAAAGACATTTGCTCTGCCAACTCCATATCTTCCTTACTAATGAGTAGGATTTTTTCTTCTTGCTCCTGCACTTTGTCGCCGTAACCCAAAATTGTCATCATTCCTTCTTTGCCCTGTTCGTCAGCAAATAAACGGGTTGTGATGGTGCCATCTTCTAATCTGTCTACAATTACGTGCTTCGGAGCAGGAATTAAACAGTGTTGAATTCCGCCGTAGCCACCCAAAGATTCTTGGTACGCTCCTGTGTGAAAAAAACCGACAAATTGACGCTCTTGAGCTTCTTCGTAAATGGGCAAATATAAATCGGAACTGTGAGCCTCGGTATTATAAAAATCCATCGAATCACAAGTCAAACCACCTAAATTCACTTTTTGGTATGGACTTCCCCAGTTGTTGACTGGCAACATGATATATTTCTGGTTCATTCCCCACGAATCAGGTAATTGCGTAATGAAAGAACCGTTAATCATGTACCATAACTCCTTGTCATTCTGCAATTTCTGGTCGATAATTTCGTACAAAACAGCTCCACTTTCTCCAACGGTGTATGAACCAAATTCGGTGAAAAGATTAGGGACAGGAACGTTACTTTTATTGCAAATCCATGAAATAGACTCCACAATTTCATCAATCATTGATTGATAATCGTAATTGAATTGTAACGAAGTTTGTATCGGTAAACCGCCGCCCAAATCAATTGAATCAAGTTCTGGACAAACTTTTTTAATCTCGCAATATTTGTAAATAAAACGGCTCAATTCTGACCAATAATAGGCACTATCTTTAATACCTGTATTGATAAAGAAATGTAACATCTTTAATTTATAGCGACTGCTTCCTTCAATCTTATTCTTGTATAATTCCATGACATCAGAATATCTGAGTCCTAAACGAGAAGTATAAAAAGAGAAATCAGGCTCTTCATCCGTTGCAATACGAATACCCAAATTTACAGTTTCTGCCGTAACAAATTTATCGTAAAAATCAATTTCCTTTAAGTTATCCAAGATAGGAATACAATTGAATCCTTCGTTGATTAACTCACTGATATACTGCGTATAAAGGGGTAGCTTATATCCATTGCAAAGAATATAAGTCTGTTTAGAAATCTTATTCTTTGAATGTAAATCCCTAATGATTGAAATATCAAAAGCAGACGAAGTTTCGAGGTGAACATTGTGACTCAAAACCTCTTCAACGATAAACTTGAAGTGGGAAGATTTTGTACAATAACAATAAGTATAATTTCCTTTGTAATTGTACTTTTTGATGGCATTTTTGAAAAGCCTCTTTGAGTTTTCTATATGCTCGCCAATCTTGGGAAGATACGTAATTTTAAGGGGCGTACCATATTGCTGAATAATGTCCATTAAAGGCACATTATTGAACAAAAGTTCATGGTCTTGGTCAATGTTGAACTCCAACGTCGGGAATTCAATCGTTTGGTCAATCAGGTCAATGTAGTTCTTCATCCTAAGCTAAAAAGCATAAATGGGAGTTTTGAGTCCGTTAATTAAGTTAAATTTATCAGATAATCGTTGATTATACAGGGTATTAATTGCTAATTGTTTGACAATCAGAGTGTTGTTTTTGGTGTTCGGAAATATGCCTAATTCTTATATTTTAAATATCCATTAAGCAAATGAGTCAAAACTCATACCAATTCCATAAAAAGCGTGTAAAAGTGCAATAAAAGTATGACCTTTGCAAGCGTAAAATGATTATTTTAGAGTCGTAATATTAAGGTTTAAAATTGAGTTAATAAAAAGCTAACATATTTCGATTTTACCAACCATTAATACCGTAAGACCAATTCCTGAAAATATTTAACGTTCTGAAGTTAAAATTAGTTTATTACAGGCGGGATAGTAGTCCTTATTTCTTTATGCAAAAAATTCACTTCATTGCGATTGGCGGTGCTGCCATGCACAATTTAGCTATTGATTTACACAATAGAGGCTTTTTCGTTACTGGTTCTGACGATGAAATTTATGAACCCTCACGGACATTATTGGCTGAAAAAGGTTTGTTGCCCGCTGAAATGGGTTGGTTTCCCGAAAAAATTACGGCTGATTTAAGCTGTGTTATTTTGGGAATGCACGCTCGAATAGATAATTCTGAATTAGCGAAAGCACAAGAATTAGGTATGAAAATTTATTCTTATCCTGAATTTATTTATTCGCAAAGTCTTCATAAACAGCGAGTTGTCATTGCGGGAAGTCACGGAAAAACAACGATAACTTCGATGATTCTGCACGTGCTGAAATTTCATAACCGTCAATTTGATTATATGGTTGGGGCGAGAATTGAAGGTTTTGATACGATGGCGAAATTGTCGGACGCTCCCGTGATTGTAATTGAAGGTGATGAATATTTGTCTTCGCCAATCGACCGTCAGCCTAAATTTCTGCATTATCATCCTCATGTAATGTTGATGTCTGGCATCGCTTGGGACCATATTAATGTTTATCCAGATTTCAACGACTACGTTCACCAATTTGAATTATTAGCTAACGAATTGCCCAAAGCAGGAAGTTTTATTTATGATGAAACAGATGCTTTGGTAGAAAAAATTGGCTTAGTTGAGCGTGAGGCAGTAAAAAGATTTCCGTACCAAGCTCATCCGAACAAAGTGCGTGACGGTAAAACATTTTTGATTTTGCCGAACAAAAAAGAGTTAGAAATTGAAATTTTTGGCGAGCATAACCTCAAAAACCTGAATGGTGCGAGATTCGTTTTATCTCAAATTGGTATTGATGATGACGAATTTTACGCAGCGATTCCTTCATTTAAAGGAGCTGCAAAACGTTTAGAATTAGTTGGCAAAAATGAAGAAACGGTAATTTATAAAGACTTTGCTCATGCTCCTTCTAAGGTTGAAGCAACGACCAAAGCGGTAAAAGCTCAGTTCCCGAACCGTCAATTAGTGGCTTGTTTAGAATTGCATACATTTAGCAGTTTGAATAAAGATTTCTTGGGAGAATACGCCAATAAATTGAATGCAGCCGATGTGCCTGTGGTATATTTTAGTTCTAAAACCTTGGAACACAAGAAATTACCAGCCATTACGCCCGAGGATATTAAAGTACATTTCAATAATCCAAATCTTCAAGTTTTCACGGATAATGATTTGCTGAAAACATTCCTTCTTGCACAGCGATGGCGTGGCTCGAATTTACTGATGATGTCGTCAGGGACTTTCAATGGTTTGGATTTTAATGAATTAGCTAAAACAATTTTGATGTAACACGAACTTTTAGTTCGTTAAAAATATAAAACCCCGATGTTTATACATCAGGTTACAAAATATGAACCGTATTAAACAACTTTTCCAAGAGAAAACAAATAATATTCTCAACGTTTATTTCACCGCAGGATTTCCGAAAATAGACGATACCACAGTGATTTTAAAAGCTTTGCAAGATGGTGGAGCAGATTTAGTAGAAATCGGAATGCCTTATTCTGACCCTGTGGCAGATGGTGAGACTATTCAACAGTCAAACCAAATTGCTTTGGATAATGGAATGTCAGTAAAGCTACTTTTTGAGCAATTAGCAGGAATCCGTGAATCTGGTATTACTGTACCCATTTTATTGATGGGTTATGTAAATCCTGTGATACAATTTGGGGTTGAAAATTTCTGTCAAAAATGCCAAGAAGTTGGCGTGGACGGCTTGATTTTACCCGATATGCCAGCGAGCGTTTACGAAGAAGAATACAAAGCAATTTTTGACAAATATGGTATTTTGAATACTTTTTTGATTACGCCACAAACTGCCGACGAACGAATCAGACACATTGATAATATCTCAGATGGTTTTATTTATATGGTGTCTTCAGCAAGTACGACGGGTGCGAAATCAAGTATTTCGATTGACCAAGAAGCTTATTTTGCTCGTGTAAATACCATGAATTTAAAGAATCCACGTTTAATTGGTTTCGGAATTTCAGATAATGAGACGTTTAAAAAAGCGGCTTCACAGGCAGCAGGAGCAATTATTGGTAGTGCTTTTATCAAATTGATTGGTCAGTCGGTAAATTTAGCGGGGGATATTAAGGCTTTTGTGAGTAGCGTAAAAAATGGTTAAATTTTGATCAATGGATTTTGGAAAACTTTCAAAATATGATGTAGAAAAAACGGATTTCACCTTGAAACCCGACAATACTTTCAATGCAAAAATATTGTCGGGAAAAAGGGTTGTAACTCCTGTTATCAAAGTAGGTTGTCCCGTTTGGTCAAATAAAGAATGGAATGGTAAAATCTATCCTTACAATGCCAAAACGCCCGATTTTTTGAGATTATATTCCCAACAATTTAATACCATCGAACTCAACGTTACGCATTATCAAATCCCGAATGATGAAACAATTGAGCGTTGGAAGTCTGAATCAAGTCCCAAATTTACTTTTTGTACTAAGTTTCCGCAAGTAATTTCACACGATAAATTATTGCAGAATGCAGAAGGTTTGACAGCAGAGTTTTGTACTCAAATCTTAAAATTAGAAGATAAATTAGGAATGCCTTTTCTACAATTAGCTCCTTATTTTACGCCAAGACAATTCCCTGTTTTTGAGAAATATTTAAGGCAATTACCTGATAATCTGAAAATTGCCGTTGAATTTAGAAATGAAGATTGGTTCAAAAATGAAAAAGTTTGGCAAGATGTTTTAGCTTTATTGAATAGCTTAGGTCACGGTACAGTGATTACGGATGTGGCGGGTAGGAGAGATGTTGTTCATCTAAGTTTATCTATTCCCAAAGCGGTTATTCGTTGGGTTGGGAACGAACACCCTTCCGACTATCAACGGATTGACGAGTGGGTGCAAAGAATCAAATCGTGGCTTGAGAATGGTTTAGAAGAACTGTGGCTTTTTGTGCATATTTGTGAAAATACCATTGCCCCTGAAATAGCTGCTTACTGGATTCAACAGCTTAATAAACATTGTGGATTAACTATTAAAGAACCCAAATTTTTACCAAAAGTTGAGCAAATGAGTTTGTTTTAAGGCAGAATATAAAAGTCAAAAAGGTAGAAGAATGAAATAAAAACTTCATTCTTCTACCTTTTTGACTTTTACAAATAACGAAAAACTATCGTTGTTTCATCAACTTAGCTTCAATTGTTTGTTGTGTATGAGGAACCGCTCTAAGTCGTTCTTTTGGAATTAACTTACCCGTATCAACACACACGCCATAAGTTCCGTTTTTAATACGAATCAAAGCATTCTCTAATTGCATTGAAAATTTTTGCAAACGTGCTGCCAATTGGCTCATACTTTCTTTTTCAGAACTATCTGCTCCGTCTTCCATTAGCTTTGAACTTCCACCTGTCACATCAGTTCCAGGGTCGTTACGCTTATGGAGTGCTTCACGAATATAATTTAATTCTGCTCTAATATCCTCTAATTTTTTAGTGATAAGTTCCTCAAACTCTTTAAGGTCTTCACTTGAGTATCTGGTTTTTTGTTCTGTAATCGTTTCCATTTTGTATTTAATAGGGTTTATATGGGTTCTAAGTTAAGGATTACCACTGGTTTCTTTATGGATAAATGCTATATTTTAGAATACGGTTATGAAAAATCCCACAAATATAAATTCATTTTTTCTGAAATATCAATATTTCAAGAATTAATTAAATTTTTTTAAAATTTTATGATTTCTTAATTTGAGCTATTTGCCAATGAATATTTGGTTAAATCATCAATCTCCCATAAAGTTAAAAAGTAAAATACAAAAAGACTTCAAATTTGTGCTTTTCCACTGAAAATCAAGTATTTCTACTTAAAAAATAAAGGCTTGATTTATTGCTTTCATTCATCGTAAGTTTGCAAAATCATCAATAATTGACAGATTAAAAGGGAAGAAAAAAAGGGTATTGAAGAGAAGATAAAGCTAAAATAGAGGATAAGATTAATTGGGTTCTTCGTTTCTATTTTGTGTTTTGTCGTCCTTCTCCCTTTTTCTTCTCAATACTGTAAACCAATAAAATGACATACATAGAACCTGCTCCGATAAAGGACAAAGAAAATCCCTTAGAATCCATGATGCAACGCTTTGATA
>JAZKDE010000055.1:0-2564 GCA_040387735.1 Bacteroidota bacterium | reverse complement strand
GTACTTTCCTTTTAGCAAATTCATTGACTAAATTAATCAGATGGTCCCTATTTCTTCCCAGCCTAAAAAAACGGGCAACAATAACCATATCATCTTCTCTCAAAATAGATAACATTTCATCTAAGGCAAGTCTCTGAGTGGTCATGCCCGAAATTTTATCTTGAAAAATTCTATCACATCCAAATTTTTTCAGTGCTTCAATTTGCGTATCAAGATTTTGGTCAATTGTTGAGACACGAGCATATCCGAAAATTTTATTCATTTAGTATCAAAAAGTTAGTTTCACAAAGATAATTTTTTGATTTTTGTTGAACCTACTTTTTGGACTATATTTTTGGTGGTTGGTTGCAAGTCCCTTATTGGGCCCAAAGTAAGATAGTCCCTCTATACGCATGCCATGTTTGCACCAAAACAACTAAAAAAGTCATAGCTTCGTAAATCAAAAGAAATTGCAGTAAAACCTTGGAATGCATTGACATTAAATGCCAATCAGATAGTCTGGTTTCTGAGTCATTTTAAGTTTGCGATTGGTCGTTTGAGACCTCATAGAAGATCAAATTTTTTAATTGACTTAGAGCATTTTTTTTGATTTCTTTTTAATTTGAATAATGCTATGAAAAAATCAGAACAGAAAGGCAATACCCTTAACAAAATTGTAGCCATGACGTTGATTAATCCTTTTTCGGCAGGCATTGACATAAGCGATAAGGAGCATGTTATAGCGGTTGCAGAAGGGCTGGCTGATGAGCGGGTTCGAGCTTTTGGTACTATGACGTGCGACTTAGAGGCAATTTCCAATTGGCTTTCCGCCTGCCAGATCGAAACCGTTGCTATGGAGAGTACGGGTGTTTATTGGAAACCCTTGTTCAGTCATTTAATTAGTAAAGGCTTTGAGGTTTACTTGGTTAATGCGGCTCAAGAATGTGGCAGGTCGCAAAGATGATGAGAATGATGCGATGTGGCTTCAAAAACTTCATAGCTGTGGCTTGTTGCGAAGTTCGTATTTACCTGACGAAGATCAAGAGAAATTGAGAACTATTGTTGGGTTTCGGCGTACTATGCTGGAAGATAGTAGTCGCTTTATCAATCGTATTCAAAAGTCACTCGAACTAATGAATATTAAGTTTCATACCATTATTCGAGATATTACTGGAATGAGCGGAATGGCGGTTTTGAAAGCCATTTTAGACGGAGAACGCAATCCAGCTAATTTCTTGCCCTTGTTGGACTACCGCATCAAAGCCGATAAGGAGATCATCATCAAATCATTGGAAGGCAAATGGCAAGAGGAGCATTTATTCACCCTTAGACAAAGTTATGAGATGTATTCTCACTATCGAAAGCAAATTGCCGAATGCGATGCGGAAATTGAAAAGCATTTACAGCGAATAGAAGCTAAAATCAATCAAGGAGAACTCTCAGACAAAACCGAGAAATTACCCTCTAAGGAGCGAAAAATGAAGTATAAAAACTCACCACAGATATCGAATGTTCGTCAATACCTTGCAAAGATCCATGGGGTTGATGTTCTTTCCATCTATGGATTGAGCGATAGTGGTGGTCTTGATTTATTGGCAGAAACTGGCACTGATTTGAGCAAATGGGACAACGAAAATAAGTTCATTGGTTGGTTAAATCTGTGTCCCGATAATAAAATATCGGCGGGCAAAACATTAAGTAGTAAAGTTAAAAAACTCAAATCAAATGCAGCGAGCAAAGCCTTCAAATATGCGGCAAACTCCGTTCAGCGAAGCGATAATTGGCTGGGAGATTATTTCAGACGGATGAAAACCAAAGGGGGAAATAAGTATGCCATAGTGGCGACAGCCAACAAAATTGCCAGAATTTATTACAAAATGGTTACTCAAAATGTGCCATTTATACCTGTGGAAATAACGGCTTATCAGCAACAAAGACAACAAAAACAGATAGTATATTTGGAACGAAAACTCGAAAGATTGAGGGCAAATGCAGCAGCGTAGGGAAGCTGTTGTATAGAAGAATTGAGTATTGCGTTTAAAATGGCTCTTCGTCAATTTTGGTGAAAAGTATTTGATAAAGCAGTTTTAGAAAATAAACTTTCACAAAGAACCCGCCAATTTAGAAATAAGAGGAGAATATGAGAATTTAAGCATCTGTGATTTTAAAGGAGAAATGAGCTTTCACCAAAATTGACGAAGAACCTTTGAATTGGACCACTATCGGCAGAGCAAACTGAGCCACTTTAAAAGTGTTCTTTGGTAGCTGTAATTCCGTAGTTTGTGTCTGGCATTTGACTTTAACATAAAGGTCTTTGCCTTACAGACTTATGGCAAATCAGCGAATCCAAATGTATCAAGTCAAACGCATCATTGAACTTACAGTAGCCAAGAAGAGCAAGCGGATGATTGCTCAAGTCTTGGATATTTCCCGTAATACTCTTGAGAGCTACCTTGGGGAGTCACTTAAATTTGGGGCAAACTTCCTTTACTACTGGACATACAGGAGTTTTCCTTGGTCAGCATTCTTGAAAATATCATTAAGTACGCCAATAAACATCCTCAAAGACCAAATCTTAGCTTTGA
>JAZKDE010000054.1:86396-86649 GCA_040387735.1 Bacteroidota bacterium | reverse complement strand
CACTGGTTGTTCCCATTAATCCGCCGTAAATCATGGCAGTGGATGGATTATTCAAACCAATAGAACGGGCAATTAATGGCGTGCCAATCGTCACTAAAATGGATTTTACCAAACCAGTGGCAATGCTGATAGCAATTACATCTGACGATGCTCCAACGGCTGCCCCCGTAACGGGTCCCACCACAAAAGTACACGCACCCGCACCAATCGTAGTGATACTTTTTGCATCGGTATATCCTAAGCTAATGGCAAT
>JAZKDE010000054.1:67399-86386 GCA_040387735.1 Bacteroidota bacterium | reverse complement strand
ACCCGCACAAAAAAGTTAAAGCGACCCCAATAAAAAGCGAAATAATACCAGCTAACCCAGTTTTTTTGACAACGCTAAAACTAACACCCATGGCAGTTGAAACAATCGCAAAATCCCGAAACATAGCGCCTCCCATAACTCCGAAGCCCGAAAATTCTTGAATGTCAGCAATTCCTTTATTTCCGCCCGTAATGATTCCACCAATATAAGCAACCACCAATCCTAAAAATATCGCAATGGCCGACCCAGGAATTTTATGATTGGTTAATTTTTTAGATAGAAAATCGGCAATAATGATGATTATTCCTGTAATGAGAAAGGCAAATATTAATCCGTTTTTTGAGAGTAAAGTGGTTATGTATTCCATTATTGAAGGTTATTTTTGGCAAGTTTTGACATAAGTGGTAATAAAGAAATACAAATGACAACGGGAATAATACCCGCCAATAAAGCAATTATGCCACTCGATAAAGCTACTCGCACATTTTGAACCGCCGACATTGCCACGATAACAGGAATGTACATTTTGCTCCAAAACATAATCCCACTTTCCATTTCAGCATTGAATTTTCCTTGTTTTTCTAACCAATTTTGTGAGAAAATTAAGAGAATCATTGCAAAACCTACGCCTCCAACATTCGCATCTACATGAAGTAATTTGCCTAAAGTTTCTCCCAAAAGTTGACCTAAAATATAACAGCCCGCTAAGAGGGCAACTCCTTTGATTAGCATAGTTTGAATGGTTTTAAAATAATTTCTTTAAATCGTTCTTCGTAACTTTTCCCATCGCATTTCGTGGTAATTCTTCCACTAATTTATATTTTCTTGGGACTTTATAAGAGGGCATTTTTTCCCGAATCCACTTGTTCAATTCATGGGTATCCAAATTTATATCGTCTGAAATAATGGCTGCTACTACCAATTCTCCCCATTCTTCATCGTCAATTCCTACTACGCTACAATCATTAATGTTGGGATGAGTTCTCAGAACTTCTTCAATTTCGAGGGCTGAAATTTTATATCCTCCCGACTTAATAATGTCGATAGAACTCCTGCCTAAAATTTTATAATAACCATCATCCAAGATAGCAACATCGCCCGTTTTGAACCAACCATCTTCCGTAAAAGTGTTTTTTGTTGCGTCGGGTTTTAGCCAATATTCTTGAAAAACATTATCGCCTTTCACCTGAATTTCGCCCGCTTCTCCAATAGTCACTTCCTGATTTTGTTCATCCACCAATCTAATATCCACATTTGGTAATGCCTGACCGATGTGTCCCGCTCGTCTTTCTCCGTGATAAGGATTACTGATTGCCATACCAATTTCTGTCATTCCGTAGCGTTCTAAAAGGCGATGTCCACTGATAATTTCCCATTTTTCCATCACCGAAACGGGCAAAGCCGCCGAGCCAGAAACCATTAATCGGAACGTTTTCATATTTTCCGTCAATGCTTTTTGCGTTGATTCATTGAGCGTTTCAAAGTGAGCAATGAGTTTAAAATAAATCGTAGGAACCGCCATAAAAACACCATTCACGCCAGATTCCGCCATTTTTTTCATCCAATTAAATACACCATCGGCTGAAAAGTTTGGTAGAAATTCTACCGTTCCGCCCGCCCAAAGTGTACACGAAATCACATT
This sequence comes from Bacteroidota bacterium, assembly GCA_040387735.1. Lineage (GTDB taxonomy): Bacteria > Bacteroidota > Bacteroidia > Cytophagales > Spirosomataceae > Arcicella. The sequence goes on along the minus strand of JAZKDE010000054.1, from coordinate 84,744 downwards.
GATAATGCCGTGAACGTGGTGCAAAGGCAAAATGCAAAGAATGTGGTCGTTTTCAGCATATTCCCAAGCCTTCACGAGCGTACTTACCTGAGCTTCAATATTGGCATGAGTTGTCACGACACCTTTGGGCAAATTCGTTGTGCCACTGGTATAAAGAATCATGGCTTTTCGTTCGGGCGTGAGTTTTGGTAGGTCTTTGATTATCTGATTTTTAGTATCATTTAATACGATAAATCTTATCCCTTTTTCTAAAGCTAAATCTTTTAAAATAGTCTCAAATTCAGGAGAAATAACGATGATTTCCGCTTGTGTATCCTCAATAACGTACTGCAATGAAGATAAGGGATGCGTAGTACAAAGGGGAACCGCCACGCCGCCCGCTTGCCAAATTGCCCATTGCGTTTTTACATAATCGAAACCTGCCGTGACCATAAAAGCCACTCGCATTTCGACTAAATCTGTTTTTTCTTCCAATAAAAGACTGGCAAATTGTTGAGAGGCTGTCCGTAATTCATCGTAGGAATATGAATTTCCATTGGAGATAATAGCCGTTTTATATTGATTGCTTTTGTTAATGATTTGAAGCATTTAGTTTTTATTTATAATGGTTAAATGGACTTGGTTACAGCATGATTTTACGAAAAACTATGGATTCGTCCTTTTAAAGAACGAATCTGTTTTCGATGAAATAAAAAAGAATGGTTTAAGCATTTTTCTAAAATCACTAATTCACTCAATCACCACTCGCTCAATTTACAACCAACCCATTGAATCCATCCAGTTTTTAACACTATCCATCCACTTATCTTTCGTCGTTTTGTTATTCATTCCGAAACCGTGACCACCTTTTGGATAAATCAACATACTTGCCGACACGCCATTTTTTTGACAAGCCTCGTAATATGAAAGCGAATTTTTAACAGGAACAGCATTGTCATCGCTCGCATGAACCAAAAATACGGGAGGCGTATCTTTCGTAATCTGCGTTTCGTTTGAATACAATTCGATTAATTCAGCTGAAGGATTTTTGCCAATTAATAGTTCAGTCGAACCATGATGGCCAAATTCTTTCATCGTGATAACAGGATAAGCCAGAATAGAAAAATCTGGACGTACATTGGTTTCATCCGCATTATCGCCCACTGGTTTTGCAAAATGCGTTGAGGCAGTTGCTGCCAAGTGTCCACCCGCCGAAAAACCCATAATTCCAATTTTATTGGGATTTATCCCATATTTTATCGCATCTTTTCTAACCGTTCTGATAGCTTGTTGAGCGTCTTGCAAGGGAGCAATTGTTCTGTCAATTTGCGCATTTTCGTTTGGTAGTCTGTATTTTACCACAAAAGCCGTTACGCCTATTTTATTAAATTCCTTTGCCACGTCAGAACCTTCGTGCGAAGCCGCCAAAATTCTGTAACCACCGCCAGGACAAATAATTACCGCTGTTCCATTAGAGGTTCCTTTTGGGGGAGAATAAACCGTCAGCGTAGGAACGGTAACTTCCGAAATGCGTAAAACTCCGTTTTTGTCAGTTTCTGATTTTTGGGTGTTTGGAACTGGTTTTGAATTTGGAATTTCTTTAGGATATAAAGGCATTTCTTGTTGGGCGTGTGTGTAAGTCATTGTGAATAAGAGACTTAAAAGAATGAAAGATTTTTTCATGAATATTTATTTAGAATTTTAATAAAAAAATAGTTTAAATAGTGTTTGTAAAATATTAAGAATGAGGATATTAACGATTCAATTCAATAACTGATTACAGAAAGGAAATCAAATGTAATATTTACCTAATATCTTTGCAAAAATTCAAGAATCAAATGGAAAAAATAAGATCAACAACCGTCTTGGCAGTTGTGCATAATGGAGAAGTTGCAATCGGTGCCGATGGACAAGCGACGATGGGGGCAACCGTTGCCAAAAATCACGTGAAGAAAATTCGTAAAATGTTGGATGGCAAAATTGTAACGGGTTTTGCGGGTTCTACGGCTGATGCTTTTACGCTTTTAGAACGTTTTGAAGAAAAACTAAACGCTTATGGTGGAAACATGAAACGGGCCAGTATTGAATTGGCAAAAGATTGGCGGACAGACCGTTATCTCAGAAAATTGGAAGCCATGATGATTGTTGCTAACAAAGAAGAAACGCTCATTATTTCGGGAACGGGTGATGTTTTAGAACCTGAAAATGGTATTGCCGCTATTGGTTCGGGTAGTAACTATGCCCTTTCTGCTGCTTTGGCTTTGAAAAAACACGCTCCTCATTTATCAGCGGAGGAAATGGTGCGTGAAGGGTTGACTATTGCAGCGGATATTTGTATTTATACGAATCATAATTTTGTGATTGAAAAGCCAGTGTAAAAGATAGGATAGGTTGGAAAACCTATCCTATCTTTTAGAAAAAAAGCTTAATTATGAAACTAATTATTGCTTAATCTTGTAATTTAGTAGAGTAATAATTTCCAATAACAATAAATCAGTAAAACTATGTCATTAAGATTAGGAGATATTGCCCCCGACTTTACAGCGGAGACAACACAAGGAACAATTAATTTCCACGAATGGATTGGGGATTCATGGGCATTATTATTTAGTCACCCTGCGGATTTTACGCCAGTATGTACTACTGAATTAGGAAAAACAGCCCTTTTGAAAGGTGAATTTGAGAAAAGAGGTGTTAAGCCAATCGCTGTTTCAGTGGATGATTTGGATTCACATAATAAATGGGTGCCAGACATTGAGGAGGTTAACGGAGTGAAAGTGAATTTCCCAATTATTGCGGATGCTGACCGTCACGTGGCTACTTTGTATGATATGATTCACCCGAATGCGTCTGAAAAAGCAACAGTTCGTTCGGTATTTATTATTGGACCCGATAAAAAAATTAAATTAACCTTGACTTATCCAGCTTCAACGGGACGTAATTTTCAAGAAATTCTTCGAGTTATTGATTCATTACAATTGACGGCTAATTATCAAGTAGCAACGCCTGCTGACTGGAAAGATGGTGAGGATGTAATCATTACGCCAGCCGTTAAAACGGAAGATGCAGCGGCTAAATTTCCAAAAGGATTTACCATTGTGAAACCATATTTACGCACAACGCCTCAGCCGAATAAATAGGCTTTAAGGTTTTAGTAATTGAGGGATTAGGAAAATGTTTGTAAATTTGCACAAAATGTTTTCCTAACCCTTTTTTCATGCTTATGAATTTTCTAAGTTTATTACGACTTAAATTCCTCTTGCTCCCTTCCCAAGTCCGATATGCGTTAATTGCATTAGTTTCTGTTCTGTTAATAATTGCTATTTATTTTTCATTACGTCCCAATCCCAATGGTTGGAAAATAGTTTCTAAAGTTGGTATTTCTATGCCTTTACGCTTTAGAATCCACGGTATTGATGTCTCCCACCACAACGGAATTATAGATTGGCAAAAAGTTAATAAAATGAAATTTTCGGACGAAGATTTGAGAATAGAATTTTGCTTTTTGAAGGCTACCGAAGGAATGACGCACTCGGATAGACAATTTGAGCGAAATTGGGAAAGGCTCGGAAAATTAGGAATTAAACGAGGTGCCTACCATTTTTTTATTCCGTGGCGAGAACCCGTTGGACAAGCCAAGAATTTTATCAATTCTGTTACCCTAAAAAAAGGAGACTTTGCACCTGTTTTAGACATTGAGCAAAACTCTTTAAAGTCTGATAGTCAGATAATTAGTGAAATTGAAATTTGGTTAGATATTGTTCAAAAACACTACGGAATGAAGCCAATTATTTATACTAATCCCAATTTCTATAAGAAATTTATCAAAGGAAATTTTGATGATTACCCACTCTGGATTGCTGATTATTCCAAAGAAACTTTGAAAGGTTACGGCTCCAGTTTATGGTTTTGGCAGCATAATCAAAAAGGTTGGTGCGAAGGTGTAAAAGGTACGGTTGACTATAATGTTTTTTTGGGTACAGAAAGCGATTTAGACGATTTGTGCTTGTAGAAACTGAGACTAAGAACCTGTTGTGTTACGCTTAAATTCACTCAAAATAACGTCAGCGTAATTTTTTGCCTGATTTAATTCCGCAAAAGCTTTCATTTCCTTTTTATTGCCGACTTCTTTTTCCGTGCTTAAAAGCATCTCAATCGTTGGTTTTAAATTGTCATTAATGATTAATCCTAATTGATTTTCAGCGACAATTTTACCCATTAATCCAAAATTATACGTAATCAACGGTTTTTGAGCCGCCGCTGCTCGTACCATAATGGCACTCATTCCAATGTGTTTTTGATATAAAGCTAAAGCGTAATCAGCTACTTCAAAATACTGCTGAATATCTTCATCTTGAATAAAGTTATCTTGAATAACTATTTGGAAATCAGTATTTTGTTCTGTATTTGATAGACTTATTTCGAACAATTTTCTTTCGTTTTCCTCCCAAGGGCCAACAATTAACAAACACCCTTTCTTCGATTTTTCTCGGTCAATCTCTCCAATTGCTTGCATCACATCTGCGATTCCTTTACGAGAATCAAGAAAACCGAAAATTAAGAATACTTTACGATTTTCTTCAATGCCCAAAGCTTTTTTTATCTCAATAACCGATTTCGTATTTGGATAAACTTGTACAGGGTCTGGAAGGAATTTTACTTTATCTGTCGACCAATTCTTTTTGATAAATTCCGTGGCAAAAGGGTCAAGGTTAAAAAGTTTCTTTATTGATTTATTTTTCAATAAATATTTAAGCGTCAAGCTTTTACGCCAATAATTCAGCTTTTCTTTCCAAGAATTAGCAGGATAATTAACCAAAGTTGGGCGAAATAATATTCCCGAAATTGTGCAAGGTGGAGCAGATTGCGTTAAAATGGCTAATTGCAGATAATCAATATACATGAAAAAACCGAGCGCTGCTCTATAATCGAGGGCATATTGGCAAAATAGTTGCCATTCGAAAATAGCTCGCTTGAAAACGCCTTTTGGCTTGAGCCATTCTGCGTATTCCGAATCCGAAAATTTAATCCATTCAACTTTTGGAGAAAGTGTTTTTTGTAGAATTTCGGGATGCTTCTCAAAAAAATCAGGACTTACCAATACTACTAAATTGAATGGATAGTCTTTTTGTAAGTAGTTGATAATGAGGTGATACAAATATCCCGAATGGTGTCCGCTTGCGTCAGGTTCAAAAAGTAAAATGTTTTTGTATAAATTCATAAATAATTTATTCTATCACAATATTGTATTTGTCCAACAGTCCAGCGATGTTAGTCATTGAAAATTTTGCTTTTTTTATGCGGTTTTTTTCGGGGTCTAATGCGAAATTATTCGCCGTTCTAAAGTCCACTTTTTCTAAAATGGTACTTTCAAATTTTGCTCCTAATAAATCACAATTATCAAAATTCAAATTGGTTAAATCTGCTTCAACAAAATCAACTTCTTGAAGGCTACAATGCTTGAACTTTGAGTTTTTTAAATTTAGTTTATAAAAAGTAGATAAATTCAATTGGCAGTTTTCAAAGATGGTTGCAAAACCAAATTTATTACAGTCTTCAAAACGTACACCCAATAATTTACATTCCTTAAATTTTATGTCTTTAAATGCGGTATTCGCAACTTTTGCTAAACTTAAATCGCATTGCTGAAATACGCAATCCACAAAAGTTACATTGGATAAATTTGAATTTGAAAAGATGCAATTTATGAAAGTACAATTTTCATATTCACCAATTGAAAGAGCATTTTCTATAAATGAAATACTTTGAAAGGTTTCGTCTTGGGTAAATGTTTTGCTCATTTTAATTTTATTTGGATGTTAAATCTCGTTGTGAGGTATTACATCACACTTTTGTAAACGGCTAATGTTTGTTTCGCATTTTTCTCTGCTGAAAAATCATCTTGTCTTATAAATCCATTGTCTGTCAAGGTCTTACGTAATGATGAATCTGAAATAATTGCCGATAACTTATCCGAAATGTCATCTTTATTATCGGGGTCGAAGTAAAGAGCTGCATTTTGTGCAACTTCTGGGAAACACGAACGATTACTCAAAACGACTGGGCAACCACACGCAAATGCTTCTAAAATTGGTATGCCAAAACCTTCATAAAAGGAAGGATAAACAAATGCTATAGCTCGTTTATACAGTTCGTAAAGCGTATTATCACTGTGAAAATTGAGATGAGAAACGTGTTTTTCAATCCCTAATTTTTGGATGAGTTTCGTCTCTGATTCGGTAAAATTTCCTCCTCCCGCACACAAAAGAGTTATTTCTGGGTGCTTTCTAAATACCTTAACCAGTGATTTTAGCAATCCATCAAAATTCTTATAATCATTTCTCGCTCCAACATATAGTAAATAATTGTCGGGTGTTTTAAGATGAGAATTATGAATAAGTTGATGATTCCTGAATATGGTAGAATGGTAAACTACCTCAATTTTTTCCGCTGCGATGTCGTAAAACTCCAATAAATCAGCTTTGGTATTTTCAGAAACTGCAATAATTTTTGACGCTCGATTTAGTAATTCTTGTTTCTGTTCTTTGCTTGAATTATCAATGTGTTGTAGGTTAAATCTTTCCTTAATACAATCGTGATACGTCAAGACAAATGGTTTCTTGCCAATGTGTTGCAGAAAATAATTGTGGAAGAATGTAGGATGAAATACATCAAAATTTCCCCGCTGAATTTGATAAATACTATTAAAACGATTCGTCCTCGAAACCAACATATTTGTGGGCATAAACCCAAAAATATTTCTGAACTGACGTGGTTTTCGTACTGAACTACTTTTTAAATATTCATTATTGGAAAATTGAAGAGAAAGTCTAATATCAACATCCATTTTTGATAATGATTCCATCAAATCATGAAAATAGCGAGCTACACCGCCGTAGCGTTGGCCCGTAAACGCCTGATGGTCATAAAGTATTTTCATATTAGCTATTCATCAATTCTTCAATTTCTTCCGCCTCAATTGGAATATTTGCCATGAGGTCAACATTGCCAGTTTCTGTAATTAAAAAGTTATTTTCTAAACGAATTCCCAGTCCTTCTTCACGAATATAAATGCCTGGTTCAATCGTGAAAACCATTCCCGCTTCTACTTTTCGGTATTTATTCCAAACATCATGAACATCAAGTCCGATGTGATGCGAAACGCCGTGCATGAAATATTTTTTCAATAATGGCATTTCTACGTTTTGTTTTTCAACATCCGCACGATTTAGCAAACCCAAATCAATCAATTGACTTTCCGTAAATTTTTCTACTTCCTTCTGATATTCCTCCCATAAAACTCCCACTTGAAGAATTGACTGGGCATATCTGAAAACCTTCAAAACGGCATCATAAACCGCTCGCTGACGGGTTGTAAAACGCCCATTTACGGGAATGGTTCTTGTTAAATCTGAGTTGTAATTGGCATATTCAGCTGCTACGTCCAATAAAATTAAATCGCCGTCTTTACAAGGCTGGTTGTTATCAATGTAATGCAATACGCAGGCATTGTCTCCAGACGCAATAATTGGCGTGTAAGCAAAGCCTTTTGAACGATTTCGCACAAATTCATGGATTAATTCAGCCTCAATTTCGTATTCCGTTACATTGGGTTTTACAAAAGTTAATAAACGTCTAAAACCCAATTCTGTAATCCGACAGGCCTCGGTCATTAATTCAATTTCAATGGCATTTTTAATGCTTCGAATTTGGTGCATTATTGGAGCAACTCGTTCAAATTTATGCAGTGGGAAATGTTCTTTTGCCCACAAAATAAATTTACTGTCACGGGTTTGAACGCTTGAATGATTACGAATGTGTTCGTTGCTATTCAAATAAAGATATTCTGCTTCAAAAACCAAAGTGGTTAAAACTGCTTCAAATTGGCTTGTCCAATAGATTCTTTCAATCCCTGAAACTTGGGTAGCGTGTTCTTTGGTATATTTATAGCCTTCCCAAATGGCAATTAGTTCGGAGGTTTCTTTTAAAAATAAAACTTCACGGTGCTTGGGGTCGGGGCAATCTGGAAAAACTAATAAGATTGATTCTTCTTGGTCAATTCCAGAAAGATAGAATAAATCTGAATTTTGATGAAAACCCATTGTTCCGTCTGCATTGGTTGGCATCGGGTCATTTGAGTTAAAAATCGCTAATGATTTTGGTTTCAGTTGTGAAGCCAACCTTTTACGATTTTCTATAAATAATGAGTTGTTGATGGGTAAGTATTTCATGTAATTTAAGGTCTTTAACTCAATCAATTGCTTATTTTTTCTCACATAAATAAATAATTTCATCCTTCGGCAATGCAAATCTATCCGCTTGACTTACGGGCATTTCCATGACAAAACGGTCTTCGGTTACGTACCATCCACCTTGTTCGAGACGTTTGTTGTAGTCTCTTCCAAAAATGCGAAAATGGTCGTCTTGTTTAAAAAGGCGTTCCCGTTCTTTGGGGTCAGTGATGGTTTTATCTTCAAAAGTAGTAGCCAATTTCCAGTCTTGTGGTGATTGCATAATTGCCCACCCAGTAGGTTTTAAAACTCTACGCATTTCTTCCATACAGCGAATGTCATCTTCTACGTGTTCCAAAACGTGATTGCAAAATACCACATCAAAGGTATTTGCTTCAAACGGGATGTGGTGCAAATCCATTTTGACTTTCGCTAATGGAGATTCAATGTCGGCGGTGACATAGTCCAGATTTTTCATTTTCTCAAAACGGTCAATGAAACAATATTCTGGTGCAACGTGGAGAACTTTGAGGTTATCCTTGAAGAAATTGGTTTTTTGCTGTAAATACAAGTACATCAAACGGTGACGTTCGAGTGCGAGACAGTTGGGGCAAAGAGCATTTTCTCTCGGTTCTAAACGCCCATAAGGTAAGAATTTACTGAATGTTGAATGGCAAACTGGGCATTCAACGTTGTTTCCACTCAAAGTGAGTCCGTAAGTTTTAGTGGCAAAATGACCCACTAATTGAATATATTTTCGTGGAATATTTCTGAGTGTCCAGCTAATTATATTTTTAATCATCTATTTTGATAAATTTTTGCTTCCGCAAAGATAAAAAAATATTCCCGCACTCTCGCACGGGAACAGTTTATCAATTTGTACTCAAGTATTTTTATTTAAAAACTATAATTCACGAATCCAAATATTTCTGAAACTCACCGCATTGCCGTGATCCTGTAAATGGATAGGAGCTTTGCCATGAACTGGATTAGTTGGTTGTCCAATATAATTGGTAACCCCTTGAATTTTAGTATGGTTTTGAACGACTACGCCATTGTGAATCACCGTCACGTAAGCAGGCGTTTCAATACCGCCATTAACCGTGAATTTAGGAGCAGTGTAAAGAATGTCATAAACGTTCCAATCACCTTGTTTAGACGTTGCATTAACCAATGGAGGCGTTTGTTTATAGATTGAACCCGCCTGACCGTTACGATAAGTACGATTTTGGTAAGAATTCAATACTTGTACTTCATAAATACCTTGTAAAAAAACACCACTGTTTCCTCTTCCTTGACCCTTTTTGTCGTCTGCTTCGGCAGGAGAACGCCATTCAATGTGTAATTGACAATCAGCGAAAAGCTTTTTCGTCGAAATTCCACCAGCACCACCAACAACGGTAACCGCCCCATCTTCTACTTTCCATTTGGCCGCACTACCATCTTTTGATGATTCCCACTGGTCTAAATTTTTACCATCAAATAACACAATCGCATCCGAAGGAATTGCTCCTGGCGTAACCACACGAACTTCTGGATCCATGTATTCTGTCACTTCTGGTTTATCAGGGTTTTTTTGAGTAAAACGAGTATCTTGAGCCTGTAAACCTAATGCTGAAACAGATACTAAGACCGTAAAAATTACTTTTTTATTGATTTTCATGGAATGTTTTTGTTAGTTTATGGTATTATTGAAATATAAAATTATGTTTAAGACAATCATTTCTCAAATAAACACCATAAAAATATTTTTCTTGTGCTTATTTATCATACTCGATAACGGTTCTTACGCTCAAACAAGTACATTTAAGTATTTGGATATGAATACGATTCTGAAAGATGGTAAAATTCAATTAGCTAAAAATCAACTTCTTAAAGGCTGGACAATGCGAGCCAATGGCAGTAATTTTTTCGTAGAAAGACAACAAGAAGTTTTTTTGCCTCAATCCGCCTTAAAAAGCATCGAATCTAATGCCAATGTTGTTTCTAAAGTAATTGGGGGTAAAAAGGTGTTATTGATGAAGACAAAGGCATATTTTTTGATGACCATCGAAAAGAAACTCCCTAACGATAAGGTTGAGCTATTGAGAACGACGGCTAAGGCAATTTATCAAACCAATTATTACACCATTTTTTTGTGGCAAGAACACGGATTTACTTATTCTAATAAGACGATTCCGAGCAATCTAAACGAAGAGTTTCGAAGTATTGAGCAATTGCTTGGGAGTCTTTGGAACTGACCATTAATACTAAATTACTTATTGATTTGACGTTAAATAGAAACGAAACACATAAACCCCTAATATACCAATATGAAACCTGATATTCCTAAAAAAGCTCCAGGGCAAAGATTAGTGCAAAGAATGCCACTCAGAACGAAATGGCTATTATGCGCAGTGGCTGGACTTTTACTTTTTGGCTTCGGTTTGTCCGTTGTTGGCACTGCTTCAACCCTCAAGGCTGACCCTAATGTAAACGTGGTCAGATGGATAGTTTGGGGTGTTTACGGGCTTATTCTTACCAGTTTAGGATTAGTCTTCTTTGGTCAAGCAATTCGCTTTAGGGTTTTAATGGACATCAACAAGCGATTTAGTAAGCAAGAAAAAGAAATGACCAAGCATATCAAAAAGCTAAATCATTTAGGTGAAGTATTGAGAAATAAAGAAGATAAAAAGGGAAAAGGGTGAAAGTGACGTAAATTGATGACATTACTGAGGGTAATCTTCAATGTTTTGCATGATACCTATTTGCTTATTTACAATGGTCATAAAAAAGAAAAAACCCATCTTTACGGATGGGTTTTTGTTTCTTAGAAGAAATTGTACAAAATTACTTCGCAGCCTTCGCAGCAAATTCAGCTTTTATTGCTTCTACATCCACTAATTTAATTTCAGGGGTTGTAGTCAAAAACTTAATTGCATTGACTTTGTTAGTGGCTATAGCCTTGTTTCTTCTGTCTTTTCTTTTTAGTCTTGTAACAGCCATTGCGAACAGAGTTTTAAATTGAGGTGCAAAATTAGGGATTATTTCCTTTTATACCAAATAAGATGGGCTAATTAGTTGATAGTTATGTGTTATTGTGACAAAATACTCGATTTACTTCAAGTTAATTCCCTTCAAATTGCCTAAAAAACGCATGGTTTTGTAATTTTGTAAAAATAAGAAAGAAAATTATCGGACAAGAAAAAACCGCCGATAGCGAATAACCGAGAACAAATCCATGAGCAAACCCAGCATTGTAAGAGGTACACGAGATTTTGGACCTGAAAAAATGGTTCGTCGAAATTATATTTTTGGAACAATTAAATCTGTTTTTGAAAAATTTGGTTTTCAGCCCATCGAAACGCCAGCTATGGAAAACCTTTCGACTTTGATGGGAAAATATGGAGAAGAAGGCGACCAACTATTATTCAAAATTTTGAATTCTGGTAATTTTTCGGAGAAAATTGGGCAGCCTGATTTAGAGGAAGGTTATAAAAAACTGACTACTAAAATTTCAGAAAAAGGCCTAAAATACGATTTAACCGTACCTTTTGCTCGTTACGTTGTGATGAATAGAAGTGATTTGGCTATGCCATTTAAGCGTTATCAAATTCAACCTGTTTGGCGGGGTGACCGTCCGCAAAAAGGACGTTACAGAGAATTTTATCAGTGTGATGCCGATGTAGTTGGTACTGATTCATTGATTTGTGAAGCAGAAATTGTATTAATGATTCACGAAGTGATGCAGAATTTGGGTATTAATTTCATGCTGAAAATCAATAATCGTAAGGTTTTAACTGGACTTTCGGAGGCAATCGGAGCGAATGGACAAGAAGCAATTTTGGCGGTGGCGATTGATAAATTAGATAAAATTGGGAAGGAAAAAGTCTTGGAAGAATTAGCTGAAAAAGGTTTTTCTGCGGATTCTTTATCTAAACTTGACCCGATTTTTGAAATTTCAGGGACAAATCAAGAGAAGTTTTTAAAATTAGAAGAATTATTTCAAAACTCAGAAACTGGAAAAAAAGGTATCACCGAATTAAAGCAAGTTTGGTCTTATCTTGCAACTTTTGGGGTTTCTGAAAATAATATTGAGTTAGATATTACACTCGCCCGTGGACTTTCGTATTATACGGGAGCAATTTTTGAAGTAAAGGCTTTAGACGTTCAGATTGGTTCAATCACGGGTGGTGGTCGTTATGATAATTTAACGGGTACTTTTGGTGTTCCAGGATTATCGGGTGTTGGTATCTCTTTTGGCGTTGATAGAATTTATGATGTGATGGAAGAATTGAATATTTTTCCTGAAAATCAATCAGTTACCACAAAACTATTGTTCTGTCATTTCGGAGAAAATGAATTGAATTATGCACTTCCATTATTGCAAAAAGCTCGTATTGCAGGAGTAAATGCGGAGGTTTATCCAGATGTTAGTAAAATCAAAAAACAGTTAGATTATGCCGATAAAAAGAAGATTCCGTTCGTGTGTATCATTGGTTCGGATGAAATGAATACTGGTATCTTAACCCTTAAAAACATGATTTCTGGAGAACAAGAAAAGTTGAGTTTTGAGGATATTTTGAGTAAATTAATGTAATATGAAAATAGAAAAAGGATTGTTAAATTTTAAATTTAACAATCCTTTTTTGTCTGTCTTTAGTGAGTTTCTTGCTATTTTTGGGAAATGTTCAACCAATTATAACTAATAAATTCCTACATGAAAAAAGTATTATTATTTCTACTACTGAGTTTTATCACTCCCATTTTCTCTCAAAATCCTTCAGAAGAGTATAATTTTATCCAAAGATTCATTGTGTCTACTGTACAAATTCCTTTCATGGCTAAGGTTGACAATGTTCAAGGTAAAGTTGCTATCAGAATTACAATGGGTGGAGAAGGTAAGCCAAATCAATATGAAATTACGCAATTTCTCAGACCTGATTGTCATAAGGAGGCACTCAGAGTTGTTAAGTTACTAAATAATAAGCTTCTGACGGACAATTTAAACGGGAAAAAGAAGATTCTTATAGAAGTTCCATTTTTTAATCCAAAGGTGATTTTTTTTCAGAAGGGCTTAGTAATAGAATATTATGATAAAAATCAAAAGCCAACCACAAATGGCGATGAGGTTAAGTTTGCAGGTCGATATCTTGTGGATTCTCTTACTGGAGTTTTAACCAGTAATGTAGAATATTTTAAAGTTACTAAAACTAATCTTGAGCCGAACGGCGTAGCTTTATTGAAAATAGACAGTGCTGACAGATACGCTCCAGCTTTACTTGAAAATCCAGCGGATTCATTGAAGGAGTTTTATTACATAGCGAGAGCAAACAATAATTTTCCCAATATTAGTAATAGTTTTTTTGCAAATGGTCAGGTAATCTACTCAAATATTGACAAAAAGCATTTTTCATATTTCCCAAGTGGAAGAATTAAAAAGGAAAGTGAAGTAATTGAGGAGGGGAAAAAAACAATAATTACGGATTATAATTGGTTTTCGAATGGTCAAATGGCTTCCATAAAAACTACGGAGAAAATGAATTTAGAGGTAGTTGAAAAAACTGTTGCGGTTTGGGATACGCTCGGAAAACAAATAGTAAAAGATGGAAATGGTTGGGATGAACACTATGAATACACTGATGACTATATGCTTATCCATTCAGGATTAATTAAAAATGGTTTCGTTGATGGTATATGGACTGGTAGAAATAGGAAAGGGGAGGTACAATATCGTGAAATTTATGAAAAGGGAAAATGTATAAAAGGAGTTTCTTATTGGGGAAAAGACTCTATTGCTTACGAAAATCCTCAAGAACCCGCTGAATTCAAAGGTGGAATGCAAGGTTTTGGGAGGTTTCTTCAAGGTACTTTAAAATACCCTGCTGCTGCACAACATTCAAATGTTAGTGGAAAAGTTTATCTCCAATTTGTAGTTTGTACCGATGGAACGCTTTGTGATTATAAAGTACTAAAAAGTGTAGGATTTGGTTGTGATGAAGAATCAATCAGAGTTTTACAAGAATCAAGTGGTAGATGGAAGCCCGGGAAGCAGAGAGGAAAAAATATAAGAACGAAATTTACGATTCCAATAAATTATCTTTTATCGCAATAAAGGAAAAGTCTCGATTTTGTCGAGACTTTTCCTTTATTGCAAAATGCTATCTTAACTATATGATTGTAATTCTCCAATTTTTATAAGCATTAATCAAACCATTTGTTGAAGAATCATGTGAGGTAACTTCTTCATTTCCAGATAATTCTGGTAAAATTTGATTAGCCAATTGCTTGCCTAATTCAACGCCCCATTGATCGAAACTGTAAATATTCCAGATAACGCCTTGTACAAAAATTTTGTGTTCATACATTGCCACTAAACTTCCTAAGGTTCTCGGAGTCAATTGTTTAAACAAAATAGAGTTCGTCGGGCGATTTCCTTTAAATACTTTGAAAGGAGCTAATTCATCAATTTCTGCTTGTGTTTTACCCGCCTTAGCTAATTCTGCTTCTACTTCTTCCAATGTTTTTCCGTTCATCAAAGCCTCTGTTTGTGCAAAGAAATTTGATAATAACATTGTGTGGTGTTGACCGAGTGGATTATGAGAAACCGCAGGAGCAAGAAAGTCGGCAGGAATTAATTTTGTTCCTTGGTGAATCAATTGATAAAATGCGTGTTGTCCGTTTGTTCCAGGTTCACCCCAAATAACGGGACCGGTTTGATAATCAACCGCTTTCCCATCTCGTCCCACATATTTACCGTTTGATTCCATATCTCCTTGTTGGAAATACGCTGCAAAACGGTGCATATATTGGTCGTAAGGTAAAATAGCTTGGGTTTCAGCACCGTAAAAATTATTGTACCAAATACCCAAAAGAGCCAAAATTACAGGAATATTTTCGTTGAAATCGGTCGTGCGGAAGTGTTTATCCATCGCATGAGCTCCTTCTAATAATTCAATGAAATTTTCAAAACCAACTGAAAGAACGATTGACAAACCAATAGCCGACCAAAGTGAATAACGACCCCCAACCCAGTCCCAGAAGCCAAACATATTATCGGCATCAATTCCGAAAGCGGTTACTAATTTTTCATTCGTTGAAACCGCCACGAAATGTTTCGCTACTGATTCCGCCGAACCACCATTTGCTAAGAACCAATCACGTGCAGAATGAGCATTTGACATTGTTTCTTGCGTGGTAAAAGTTTTAGAAGCAATTAAAAACAAGGTTGTTTCTGGATTGATTTTCTTCAAAACTTCCGCAATATGCGTTCCGTCCACATTAGAAACGAAGTGTAAGTTTAACTGATTTTTGTACGGTTTTAACGCCTCTGTTACCATTACTGGCCCTAAATCTGAACCGCCAATCCCTATATTTACTACGTCAGTAATTGCTTTATTCGAATATCCTTTCCATTCTCCCGAAATTACTTTTTCAGAAAAGCCTTTCATTTTCTCCAAAACGGCATTCACATCGGGCATTACATCTTTACCATCCACCGCAATTGGCGAATTAGAACGATTTCTCAAAGCCACGTGAAGTACAGCCCGATTTTCAGTTTGGTTAATAGTATCGCCCGTAAACATACGCTCGATGGCATCATCCAATTCACACTCATTAGCCAAAGCCACCAAAGCCGCTTTAGTTTTATCGTTAAGGAGGTTTTTAGAATAGTCAACTAAAATATCTTCAAAATTGACAGAAAATTTATTAAAACGTTCAGCATCATTTTTGAAAAGGTCTTTTATTGAGGTATCTGCCAATTCCGCTTTGTGTTTGGTAAGCAGCGAGAAAGCGTGCGTTTGGTCGAAGGGGATAGATTTTAACATGATTAGCTTTTTGTATATAAATGAGTTTCAAAATTACAAAAAGAGAATGGGAAATGCCATTTTGGGGTGAAGTTTAGATTTTAAATATCCTAAATGCTGAATTTTGCAAGAAAATAATATTTTTGTAACTGTTAATATCGTGAAATACCTATTCAATTAGATATTCCACGATGTCTATTTTATTCAGTAAAAGATTAACCTACTCTAATTGAACCTGCATAGAATCTTTCATTTTATACAAAATTCCTCCATCTCCTGCGACCGTATTAATCTGTTTTGAAATTAAATAGATAATTTCTACATCAACGACACAGGTTTTGTGTACTAAAATAGGTTGACTAAATACTCCCGTTTCATTAAAATAAGAAAGGTTTAAATCCAAATCATCATCATATTTTGTGATAGCATTTGATGCGGTCAAACTTCCATTTAATGAATAGCATTCGTCATTGGGAGATATTTTTATTTTTGCCGATATCTTCATATTTAAAGTATCATGATTTATGGCATATAAAGTCCACCCTTTTTCTGTGGCGAAGGAAAATAATAAGGAAGCATCATTCTTATTATTTTCAATTTTTTTTACACGCCATTCAACTTTTGGTCGGTTTTGTGGAAATGCACAATGGCAAAAGCTAATGAATAAAATAGTAGTAAATGATTTAAATAAGGAATGTTTCATGTTTTAGATTTATCAAAACGAATGATTCAATAAATACCCATAAAGTCAAATTAAAATGCGGCTGATTTTTAAATAGGTAAAGACATTTTAATGCTGAATTTATTACCAGTTACCTGTATTACTACGGTTCTAAATATCCTCATAACACAGTACGACGCTCTATAATAGTTGTATATTCTTATACCTTTTCCCTCTATAACTTTGTTATCTTAGAAATTTTTAAAATTAAGTAGCTTTCTTTTATTCATATTTAGTGTGTTTAATAATAGTAATTTATTGGAGAAATACATTTTGATTATTATTAGAATTAATGATTCAATAATAATCTTACTCGATAGAGTTGATTCTTTCATTTTCTTTAAGATAAATGTTCTCTTAGACTACATAATAATGCTTTAGGAAAATGATTTGAAGGTAATGGAAGTCAAAATAACTTGTAAAATATGATGCGTTAGTGATACTTGATAATGGTACTTAAATTTGGTAATTTTTGTTGTTTTAAATAATAATTATGGAGGTTGAATGATTTTTTTATTTAGTATAGTTTTACTTCATTTACTGAGTTTAGAAAACGTGGAATAATATATATATTATTCATTCCTCAAGACGTATATGAATGTCATTTTATAATTTATTTTCTGATGT
>JAZKDE010000054.1:22307-67299 GCA_040387735.1 Bacteroidota bacterium | reverse complement strand
TTATTCATTCCTCAAGACGTATATGAATGTCATTTTATAATTTATTTTCTGATGTTATTAAAGAATAAAATTTTGTAATAATACCAGAAAATTAGGTTCAAAATTTAAGTTAAAGATTTTAAAAATCTATTTATTAAATTTATTTTAAACAAATGTCATTTATTTTTCGTTTAGCTCCAATCTGATTTTGATTAATTCTTATCTATAAATAGATATTTCATGGTTTTTCTGATTTTTACTTGTATTTTGCATAATAACTATTGGTTTTCGCAAGATTATCATAGATAAGTGCGTTATATTTTATGTTAAAAAAAACACCAAAACCCTAATCCTTATTATCATGCAACGTATTGGCACTCTAATTAGAAATTTTCGACTAAAGAATCGTCTTTCACAGACAGAGTTAGCTTTTTTAATTAATATTCCTTCGCAAAGTAAAATATCATCTTGGGAAAGCGGTAATAGCCTTCCCGATATACTGGAAGCCCAAAGATTAGCCCGTATTTTTGGGTTGTCGCTTGATGATTTTATTAATGCCGAAATTCCCCAGAGCAATGATTTAAATCATAAGGTATAAAACAAAAAAAAACGGTCGTTAAACCGTTTTTTCATATATCGAAATGGTTGATTTTAATAATATTTCTCAATCGCCAAGTGATTTTTTACGTAATCAGAAACACCCTCTTCCAAGGTATGAAACGGACGTTCATAACCAATTGATTTTAATTTAGACATGTTGGCCTCAGTAAAATATTGGTATTTATCTCTGATATCTTCGGGGGTATCTACAAACGAGATTGCTTCTTCGTTGCCAAGTGCTTTGAAGGTATTTTTGACTAAATCTAAGAAAGTACGAGCCTTACCAGAACCTAAATTATAAATACCCGAATTACGTCGGTGGTGCATTAAAAACATACAAACTTCCACCACATCTTTCACATAGACAAAATCACGCATTTGTTCGCCGTCCTTAAAGTCTGGATTGTGCGAACGGAATAATTTCATGCCACCCGTATTTTTGATTTGGTTGAAAGTATGCCAAATAACCGATGCCATACGACCCTTGTGAAATTCGTTTGGACCATATACGTTGAAAAACTTCAAGCCTGCCCAGAAGAAAGGTTGCTCTTCTTGTTTCAAAGCCCAAATATCGAAGTCATTTTTAGAATCTCCGTAAGGATTCAAAGGCTTCAACTGAGGAATCAATGACTCGTTGTCATCATAGCCTAATTCTCCCAAACCATAAGTCGCAGCCGAAGATGCATAAACCAAGGGAATTTGATAATCATGGCACTTTTTCCAGATTTTCTTTGAGTAATTAAGATTTAATTTGTTGAAAATGTCAACATTAAATTCAGTGGTATCCGTTCTCGCTCCGATGTGAAAACAGAATTCAACTTCTTGGTAGTTATTCTCTAACCATTCAAAGAAATGTTCCCTATCGACTCGTTCTTGGATTTTTTTGCCATCAAGATTCTTATTTTTCTGTTCATCAGAAAAATCATCTACTGCAATAATGTAATTAAAATTATCTTGATTCAAGCGTTGAATTAGACAACTTCCGATAAACCCTGCGGCACCCGTAACAATAATCATAAAGTAGTGGGGATAAAATTGTATTTATGCGTGTTAGGTAATTATAAAGAACTTTCAAAATTATCATTAAGTTTCGATTTAAACTATACACGATATTTTGAAAAAATATAAATTTTCCAAGAATCTATGAGTTTTTCTACTCATAAAATAATACTATTCTCTTTTTGATACAATAATAAAGACAAAACCAGAGTTTTAGCAAGAATTCAATATCCTAATATAGCGTAAACTCAAATATATTATTTTTTTGGGAAATGAAATCGTTGTAATTTTGTACTTGTAGGGTTTTAATCCTTTGGGGTAGGTATTTGGATATTACAGAATACTTTTTACAAATAATTAAAAACTTCTCAATATTAATAAATCAAGTATTGATTGCTAATGTTTTCCCAATCATACTTTCACAATTTAAACACTGAAAACAATGGTTTACGTAAGTCGTAAAGAACATTTCAATGCCGCTCATAGGCTTTATAATCCGAACTGGACCGAGGAGAAGAACCAAGAGGTTTTCGGACCCTGTGCAAATATCAACTGGCATGGGCATAATTTTGAACTCATCGTTACTGTCAAAGGAACTCCTGACCCTGATACTGGTTTTGTGATTGATTTGAAACTTTTGGGAGATATTATCAAAAGAGAAATTATTGAAAAAGTTGACCACAAAAATATTAACCTTGACGTAGATTTTATGCAAGGTAAAATGGCAAGTTGCGAGATTTTTGTGATAGAAATTTGGAAAATTCTCGCTACACAGGTAGCAGAAGCATCCAAAACGGCCAAACTACATTGCCTTAAATTAGTAGAAACTCAGAAAAATTTTGTGGAATACTACGGAGAGCAGTAAACGGTTATCTTTTACCAATGGAAAATGGATAAAGATTAAATCTAAGATATTCACTGTTAATTGTTCACCGCTAACTGTTTACTGATAAAATGAAATATTACATCATTGCGGGGGAACGTTCGGGAGATTTGCACGGTTCAAATCTGATTAAAGGTATTCGTAAACACGACCCTGAAGCACAAATTAGGGCTTGGGGCGGTGAAATGATGCAGTCGGCGGGGGCTGAAATTGTAAAGCATTACCGTGACCTTGCTTTCATGGGTTTTTTTGAAGTGGTCAAAAATCTTCCTACGATTTTGGGTTTTCTGGCTTTCTGTAAAAAAGATATTAAAAACTTTCAACCTGATGTAATCATTCTGATTGATTATGCGGGTTTTAATATGCGAGTAGCCAAGTTTGCGAAGCTCAATGGCTTTAAAACCTTCTATTATATTTCTCCAAAAGTGTGGGCTTGGAATCAATCCAGAGCCTTAAATATTAAGAAATTTGTCGATAAATTATTCGTAATCTTTCCGTTTGAAAAGGACTTTTTCAAGCAATATGATTACGAAGTAGAATACGTTGGGAATCCACTCTTTGATGCAATTGCCGACTTTACACCTGCTGAAAATTTCAAAAAAGAAGCACGTCTTGGACAAAAACCAATTATTGCTTTACTACCAGGAAGTCGGAAACAGGAAGTTGAAATGATGCTATCCTTGATGATGTCGCAAGTTTATGAATTCCCCGATTATCAGGTTGTTATTGGAGCTGTTTCTAATCTCCCGAAAGAATTATACGCTCGTTGGCAATCAATTTTCCCCGTAAAAATTGTGATAGATGATGCATATAATTTACTTTCAGTGGCAGATGCAGCTTTGGTCACTTCGGGAACGGCAACGTTGGAAACGGCTCTCTTTAACGTCCCACAAGTGGTTTGTTATAAAGGAGGTTGGGCTGCGTATCAGGTTTATAAACGAGTAATTAGAGTTCCTTTTGTATCGTTGGTAAATTTGATTGCAGGACGAGAAGTGGTAAAGGAATTATTGCAATATGATTTGACTAAAGAAAATCTAACGGCGGAATTAACCAAAATTACCCTTAATCAAACAACCAGACAGGAGCAGTTGAATGGCTATGCAGAAATTAAAAATAAGTTAGGAGAAAAAGGAGCTTCTGAACGTGCAGGCTCTTTGATGGTTCAAGGGGTTAAAAATGAAAAAGATGGTAAATAGGACGCATTCCTTTTACCATCTTTTTCATTTTTTATTCCATTACGCCTTCCTCTAAATAATTCTTAATCCATTCTTTTCTAACGCCTGCGACTTGGTTGAAATATCGAGCAATTTCTTTTAAATCTCCATCAATATTATCCGTTGTATAGAAAGGTTGTCTTACTCTAATTTCTTTTTTAGGATAATCAAAAGCGACCATCATAATTGGGACATTCGCATTTTTGGCAATGTAATAAAAGCCTGTTCTGAGTTTAGCAACGGCTTTTCTGGTGCCTTCGGGAGCTAAAACAACGTGAAGAATTTCGTTATTATTGAATAATTCTACTACTGCATCAACCACATTATGATTGTTAAAACGGTCAACGGGTTGCCCTCCAAGCAAGCGAAATAACCATCCGAAAGGCCCTTTGAATAATTCTTCCTTTCCCAAAAAACTCATTTTTGCACCAATGGCTGCTCTCGCTCCCAAGCCAATGGGAAAATCAGTCCAATCGGCATGAGGAGCAACGATAACAATACTTTTTTTGAGATTTTCGGGAAAACCTCCCACCAGTTTCCAACCAGAGAGATTGAAGATTAATTTGAAAATAAAATTTAGCATTTTGATTATTGGTCAGGATATTTCGATAAATATAAATATTTCCTGATAAAATAGCCAATTATTTAGCTAAAAAGTCGATTTCCATAAAAGGATATGGTGTAAAACAGAGAATAAAGATGATGAGAGTCAACCAACCTAAAAGTTTTCTTTTCAAATCCAATGGTTCGTCAATTTCTACTTCGGGATGATAAATTCCCAAAAATCTACCCAATAATAAAATGAAAGGTAAAAAGCCAGAAAAGCCGTGCAAAGTAGCAATTTGAGGAATGTAACTTAACAAGAATTGCGTTAAAACAACGGCTAAGCTCAAAACCCAAGCGGTCATTTGATTTTCGGAAATTCTTGAAAAACAGATTCTCAAAAAGAAAATATAAGCAATTAACCAAGTAAAAAAGTCCCCTTCATCGGTATATTGGCCACCGCTTCCGATGTGTTGAATATCATTTATTGTAAAAAGTCCGTAACCAGCAAATAAGGCAAAACCAATAAAAATAACGGGAGAAATAACATTGAAAACCTTTTTGCCAATTAATCCGTACAAGATATGCCCTCCGTCCAATTGTCCAATTGGGAAGAGATTTAAAGCGGTGAAAAATAATGAAATATAACCGGCCCAAATAATTGGATAGTGCATGATTTCAAAATTTGGAGGTAATAATTTAGGGTCGGCAATGTAATTTTTGAATAATTTGAATAATAAATTATCGCCTAAGACAACCTGTCCGTTCATGAATTTAGGAAT
Organism: Bacteroidota bacterium; assembly: GCA_040387735.1. Classification (GTDB taxonomy): domain Bacteria; phylum Bacteroidota; class Bacteroidia; order Cytophagales; family Spirosomataceae; genus Arcicella. Next base: position 62,299 of record JAZKDE010000054.1, on the reverse strand, counting down.
CTGTAAAACATCCGTTTTGTAGTGTTCGCCAAATTTTGCGTAATCTGGATGGATTTTGAAGATATATTCAAGTGGGGGAAGGTGCGTAAAACCGTAATATAATACAAATAAAGAAACAACAAAACCTGCTAATGGCCCTGCAATACCAATATCAAAATATTCCTTACGTGAGCGTGTACGCCCAATCATACGAATGACCGCACCCATTGTACCAAAACTTAGGCTGGTGAAAGCACTCAACCAAAGTGGAATAAAATACGGAAGTGAAACTTTGATTTTATAAAAACGAGCCGTGAAATAATGCCCGAATTCGTGACAAGTTAGGATGGTGAGAAAAGGAATGGAGAATTGTAAGCCTTGCCAAACATCATCGGGAAAATGAAGTGTGTAAGCCTCGGGGAGAAAGAAAAATGACTTCCTGTCATGGCTTCAGCACCTGCTAAAGTAGTCGTAATCAGCGTAGTTATAAAAAGAACAGCTTGGATTATCTCGGTTTTGTATTTCATTTTATAAAGGAAAAAAGGCGAAAGGTGAAGGGTAAAAGTTATAAAATATTTTTTAATTACCTTTTACCTTTAACCATTCACGTTTCACCTTTACCATTTTAGTTATAAGCTCCCATGCCTCCAAATTTATCAACTCTTTGGCTGATTCTTTGGGCAGGAGTAAGTTTTTGAAGGTCAATAATTGTTTCTAAGATTACTTTTTTTACAATATCAATCGCCAAACTTGGATTGAGATGAGCTCCTCCCAATGGTTCTGGAATAATTCCATCCACTAAACCATTGCCTTGCATATCGGTTGCGGTAAGTTTCAAAGCTTCGGCTGCTTGCTCTTTAAAATCCCATGAACGCCAAAGAATTGACGAACAAGATTCTGGAGAAATTACCGAATACCACGTATTTTCCAACATCAAAACTCTATCGCCAATGGCTATTCCTAAAGCTCCGCCCGATGCACCTTCACCAATGATTATGCAAATTACAGGAACTTTCAGCATGAACATATCACGAATATTGCGAGCAATTGCTTCTCCTTGACCACGTTCTTCGGCTTCTAAACCTGGAAATGCACCAGGTGTATCAATCAAAGTAACGATTGGTTTACCGAATTTCTCCGCCATTTTCATTAAACGAAGTGCTTTACGATAACCCTCAGGATTGGGCATTCCGAAGTTTCTTAATTGACGTTGTTTGGTATTTCTTCCTTTTTGTTGACCAATAAACATAACTGTTTGGTCACCAATTTTCCCGAAACCTCCCACCATTGCTTTATCATCAGCAACCGTTCTGTCCCCGTGAATCTCAATGAATTCATCGCACATTTGTTCGATATAATCAAGGGTATAAGGGCGTTCTGGGTGACGAGAAAGCTGAACTCTTTGCCAGCGAGTGAGGTTTGTGAATGTTTCTTTTTTGAGTTCTTCGATGCTGCTTTCCAATTGTGAAGCCGCCAACGATACATCAACATTATTGTCAATTGCCAATTTTTTCATCTCTGCCAATTTGGTTTCGAGTTCAGCAATTGGTTTTTCAAAATCTAACAAAGTACGCATGGGCAGTAAATGAACGGAACGAATCCGCAGGTTAGTGTGGCTACAAAATTAGTCAATAATGTGAAGTGTGGAGAATTATTTTGAAAATTTTGCTGAAAGGATAGAAAAAAGATGATTTTGTTGGATTTCTGAATAGTCTGGTTCTTGATAAATTGCGAAACTATATCCTCATTTAATGCCGACCTATGATGGTTTTAATTAAGGTCAAATTTACAGATTGCATTGTTTAGCATATACTCTCGATAAATTATTTGTATTAATGTACCTTGTTATTGTCTCCATCATAGTTGTTAGGCTAAGAGAAAAAACTGGTATAATTGATTTTAATTATACCAGTTTCAAAATTGGATGTACCTAATTTTTCTTTTCTTCTGGTTGCGTATAAATCATTTCAGTGGTGATTGATTTCATTTTTTCCTGAAAAGCAGGCATATATTTTGTCATCATTATTTGCATAGTTTCCCCTTGAATTGTAGGCTGCTTTTCAATCATTTTCTGTCCAGTTGGAGATTGATAAAAGGTTAACAAGTCTTTGATTTCAGCATCAGTGAAATTTCGTTCATAAATACCCGTCATTTCATTTTCCATAAACGATTTTGTCATTTCCTTGCTTGCGTCCATCAATTTCACCATCATAGCATTCATTCTTTTTGTTCGAAGTGAATCCTCCATGTCTGGACTTGGCTTCATTTGAGCTTTCATCATCGGAATTATTGCATCATAAGCACCACTCATGAGTTTTTCAACTTTCATGGCTTTTAATAATTCTTTGATATTTTCTTGTTTGCTTTGTGTAAAACCTGTCAAGGTAGTGATTAAAATTACGGTGATTACTAAAAATGTTTTTTTCATGGTGTTTGAGAATTTATTTAAAATGTGAATTTATTTACTTCTAAAATTCTTACGCAAGATGTCTGGCGGGACACCTGTTAAAAGGCATATTTTTATTCTTTATAGCCAAACTTATTGTCAACAAGTGCTTTGAGGGCATTAAAGCATTCTTCTTCATTTTCGCCCTCTATTTCCAAGGTGATCATAGCTCCTTTTTTAATTTGAAGCATCAATATACCCAGAATATCTTTACCATCCCTACGTTTTTTTTGGTAGTTTAGCCACACTCTGCAACGGTAGCTGGAAGCCAACTGTGTAAATTTTGCAGCCGCTCTTTCATCAAGTCCAGCTACGTTTTTAATTTCTACTTCCGCCTGTACAATCAGTGCCTTGTGAGTATTTTTTGGGAAGTTCAAGCTTGTTAAAGCGAGCATCATCAAAGATGCGAAAAGAATTCGTGTCATAATGGTTGGTTTTAGTGAAAATAATTGTTTTTGAAATTCACTGAAAGAGTATTTTACCGCAAGTTCTCTCTCGAATTAAGTTCTTCTTTAACTTTCTTTAATGTTGTCAAGTTTAAAAATACGATTGGTAATAAAGCAATAGGAATAACGATAAAAGAAGCAAAGCTTTTTTCTTGAAAAGTAAGAGAAATCCCTATAATTAATAATGTGCTCAACATTCCAATAAGTACACCCGTTACTAATTTGATGGTTTTCTGTTGTTTGAGGAGTTCTTCAACACTCCATTCTTTTAGATTTTTACTTTTCATTTTAATAGTTTTGTTAGTTAGTTTAAGGGGTTTATCTCCGTGGCTGGTGTCCCACCAGACATTGTGCGTAAGCAAACTCTATCGTTTTTTGATAAATTGATAATCCGATTTTTATGTTGTAAAAATACATCATACCTTATCGTTGCGAGGCACGAAGTAATCTGTTTGATTTATGTAAAAGAGTTTGACGTTTTCTTCTCGTAAGCTAACAGATTGCTTCGCCACGCTCGCAATGACAGGATTTGACGTTTTGTCCTCATTTCCTTAGTTGATGTAAAACAATTAATCACCCTTCTCAAATCTATTCACACAAACATATATTAATTTGATAACTTTACAAAATCAATATCATTCAACTTTACTAAACGGTTATTTTCACCTTAGAAACAAATAGAAACGTATAATGCAATCCCCAAAATTCAAAATATATTCGTCTTCCGCAGGTTCGGGTAAGACCTACACGCTTGCAAAAGAGTACATCAAATTAGCTTTAAAAACGACTTCTCCTTGGTATTTCAACCATATTTTGGCGGTGACTTTTACTAAAAAGGCATCCCAAGAAATGAAGGAACGTATTTTGAAATATCTTCAACAGTTTGCCAGTACCGACGCACAAGAAATTGAAGAATCGAATGGTATTTTTCAGCAAATTTTGGCGGAATTACAAGAGGAAGGCGTTGATGTGGACGAATGGACTTTACGTGAGCGTGCCAATCGAACTTTCAAGCACATTATCCACGAATACGCCAATTTTTCGGTTTCTACGATTGATTCCTTTGTGCAGAGAATTGTAGCGGCTTTTACCGAAGAATTGGGTTTTCCGTTCAATTTTGAGGTAAATCTCGATTCTGATGTTTTGTTAGAAGGGGCGGTCGAGCAGTTATTTCAGAAAGTAAATACCGAAAATTTTGAGCAGATTACGGAAGCAATTCAAAGTTTTGCAATGGAAAAAGCCAACGATGGAAAATCATGGAATGGCTTACCAAGTGAGTTGGCTTCTTTTGGTAGAAGTCTTTTGTCTGACCAATATCAGTCTTCGGTTGAATCAATTGCTGACTTACAACCCGCTGATTTTCTGTTGGTTGAAAAGAATTTAAAAGAATATTGTGAATATATTGAAACCAAGGTAAAAACGATTTCTAACATTGCTTCGGAAACTATTTATGAGGCAAATTTGGACGTAGATGACTTTTATTATTCTAAAAATGGCGTTGGTGCGTATTTTCAACGATTGCAATACCAGGATGTTTTTTACAAGGCAAATTCTTACGTGAATAAGGCTTTGAATGATAATATGTGGTATTCAAAAACACAAAAGAAAGATATTGCTGCTCGCATTGATGGAATTTCTGATGAATTACGCATTTATTTAGAAGAAATTGCCAAGATTCATGAGTATGAAAAACCTAAATATGTGCTTTTTCAGGAAGTGACAAAACAGCTCAAAAAATTGGCTTTATTGAGTCAATTAAAAAGAGAAATTGCTGAAATTCAGAATGATACAGGGCAAATTCATATTTCGGAATTTAATCGTAAAATCTTGGAAATTGTCATGACTGAGCCGATTCCGTTTGTGTATGAGCGTTTGGGCGAAAAATATAATCATATTTTGATTGATGAATTTCAAGATACTTCCACTTTGCAATGGCATAATTTCTTGCCTTTAGTAGAAAATTCTTTGGCAAATGGACACTTTAATTTAGCCGTTGGTGATGCCAAACAATCCATTTATCGGTTCAGAGGTGGCGAAATGGAATTGATTGTTCACTTGCATAAAGAGGATTTGGAGAAATTGGTGGAAGGAAATGAGGATAATGATTTTTTGGTGGAACGCTACGCCAGTATTCGTCCGTATTTAAAGCCTGAAAATCTGACAACCAATTACCGAAGCTCAAAAGAGATTATCAAATTCAACAATGATATTTTTCAATTCATCAAAGAATCACCTGATAATGAAGCCATTGCTCCAATTTTGCCAAAGGTTTATGATGAGAATTTTGCTCAAAAAATTCCCGATAATCCAAAATCGGGCGGACATGTGGAGATAGATTTTTTGACGGGTGATGGCGAAGATGAATTAATGTTTGGTCGGATTTTAGAATTGATTGATGAAAGTTTAGCTGCAGGATATACTTACGAAGATATTGCGGTGCTTTGTCGCAAAAATCAACACGCCCGAATTGTTGCCAATTCTTTGAAAGATGCAAATATTCAAGTTATTTCTTCGGATTCTTTGAATTTGAACTTTTCGGAGGCGGTCAATCTCACAATGGCGTTGATGAAAGTTATTCAAAATCCAGAAAATACCTTAGCAAAATACGAAGCTATTTATCTGTTTTATCGAGTGGTTTTACAGAAAATTCCGAATACAGACGATAATCAAATTATTAAGCAAGCCATTGAAAATAAGGATGTTAATGAATTTTACGGTTTAATAGAAAAACAAGGTTACTCGCTCAGTTCTTTCCGTTTGCAGCAAATGGCTTTGTACGAAATTGCGGAGAAAATTATCAATACTTTTTACCTTTTTGAACATCATAAAGAATTAGATTTTTTATTCAGATTCTTAGATGTTGTACTGGAATTTCAGACTAAGAAAAGCACGCACCTTACCGATTTTTTACAATATTGGGAACAGAAAAAAAACGTACTTTCTATCTCTACACCCGACGGTCAAAATGCGGTAACCGTTACCAGTATTCACAAATCTAAGGGTTTGGAATATCCTGTGGTTATTATTCCGTATTGCCATTGGACAATGGATACCAATTTATTTTCAGAAATTTGGGCAGATTTACCGAGAGAAATTGAATTGAAACCGAATGTGGATTCAGCTTTGAAAACTGCTCCTTTACGAGTTACCAATAAATTGGCAGAAACCGTTATTGCACCACAATTTCATGCGGAAAAGGAAAAGACTTTTTTAGAAAGTTTGAACATGCTTTACGTGGGTTTGACTCGCCCAACCGACCGTTTGTATTTGGTGGTAAAACAAGATACCTTCAAATTTGATAAAACCGTAGGTAATCAATTGTATCGTTTTGCGGGTTGTCCTCTGATTGAAAAAGGCGAACGACACCTTGAAATTATCAGTCAGGGAGAACATAAACGAATCAGTAATAAGCCAAAGAAAATAGAGCAAGTCATTGAAATAGATGCGGTTATGAGTTCTGAAAGAAGTAATACCATTAAATTACGTCATTCGGCAGAACGTCTTTTTGATATTGAAACTTTCGAGAAAAGTCGTGATTATGGTAATAAAATTCATAATACTTTTGCCAAAATTAAAACGATTTATGACGTTGACTTTGCCTTAGAAGAATCACTCCGAGAAGGTTTAATTGTCGAAACCGAATTGGAAGAAATTAAAGGTAGTATTTTGAAAATCATCAATTTAGAGAAAATAAAACCACTTTTTGAAGTTCATCAAGATTTGGTAAAAAACGAACGAGAAATTTTGATGCCAAAAGGAAATCCGCTTCGCCCTGACCGTGTGGTGAGATTGAAAGACCGCATCGTGATTTTAGACTACAAAACAGGTTCAAAGTCAGAATCTCACAAAACGCAGGTTCGTCAGTATATGAATATTTACCGAGATATGGGTCATAAAAATGTGGAGGGAGTTTTGTTGTATTTGGTAGGGGAGGAGGTTGTTCCTGTTTTGTAGATTGTATTGGTAATGACAAAAAAAATAGGCGATAGATATAAAATCTATCGCCTATTTTTTTTATTTTGAGAAGGAATCTTAACCTTTATCTTATTTCTTCTTTTTCTTTCCAGTTTCGGCTTCTTGTGTTTTTTGAGCTTCCTCAACAGCTTTCATTTGCTTTGAAATATATTCAGAGAAACGTGATTTTTTTGCACCACCACCCGCAGCAATTTTCTTACGGTTTTCGTCCAAAATATCTTTGATTTTATCTTCATCAACAAATTTACGAATACCAATTTGTTGACCAATCGTCACGATATTTGAGATGAAATAATAAAAACTCATACCCGCTGGCAAAGAGTTCATCACAAACATAAAGATTACGGGCGTGATGTACGCCATTTTCTTCATATCAATTGGTTGTCCAGTTTGGTCAGGTGTATTTTGGTTGTTATAATATCCGTAAGCAATACTTGAAACGGTCATTAACAAAGTAAATAAACTGACGTGATTTCCGTATAATGGAATGCTGAATGGCAAGGTAGCAATTGAGTCAAATGTTGAAAGGTCATTTGCCCATAAGAATGATTCCTGACGTAAGTTAATCAAGTTAGGGAAGAGCATAAATACCGCCATCAAAACGGGCATCGTAGCTACAACAGGCACACAACCGCTCAATGGACTAACGCCAACTTCACCGTACAATTTCATTTGAGCTTGTTGTTGTTTGGCAGGGTCATCTCCAATTTTTTCTTTGAGAGCATTCAATTCTGGCTGTAAAATTCTCATTTTTGCCATACTCACGTAAGACTTGTAGGTCAATGGTAAAAGAGCAAATTTGATAATCAAAACTAAAGCAATAATCAACAAACCGTAATTAGAGAAAATTTTCTCCAATACATTAAACAAGGGTACGAAAACGTAACGAGTAATTGGTAAGAAAATATCGTAACTCAATTTTACGTTTTTGCCAAAACCTGGAGCAATATCTTTGATGATGTTATAGTCGTTTGGTCCAAAATACCATTGAAAATTACCTTTCCCAGTTTTCAAACCTGCCAAATCCAAACTCATATTGGCACGTAATGTTTTGATATTTAAAGAATCCTGTTCGTTAGCCGTACCGTAAACTTGTGCTTTCTGGATTGGCTCATTTTTAGTGATAAAACTCGACAAGAAGTATTTTTTCTTGAAAGCTACCCATTTCAACGGTTGGTCTAATGTAGCATCGTTTGCTCCTGTTGGACTTTCTGAAAGTTGGTCGAAGTTTTCGCCATCATTCAACAGGTAATTTACCGTTGCTTTACGATTTTCGTTTAAATCTTTTTCAGTTGGACGAACATTTTCTAACCAGTTCAATTTAACTGATTCATTCTTCAAGATTCCGTCTAAACCTGTTAATTTCAAGTCATTATCCAACAAGAAACCTGCACCAGCTAAAGTATATGATTGTTCAACTGTTTGTCCATTTGCTAATTGCAAAGTAAAAACAACCTTTTCTGACTTACCTTCCGCCACATTTCCACCAACTGAATTAGTATTGAAATACAATTTATTCAAATCAATATTTCCTTTTGTCGTAGGTAATTCAAGAGAAATTTTATCAAAATCTTCATCGAAAATTACCAAAGGGTCATTTTTATGTTCAGCAAAAGTGGTGTAAGTTTTATAATTTTTCAACAAAACTTGTTTAACACGTCCACCTTGCGAAGTAAAAGTAACTTTGATGTCTTTATTTTCTAAAATAACTTCTTTAGCGGAACCAACCGCTACCGACGCAAAATCGCCAGCGGCAGATTTTAGAGCGTTAGAATCGAGCGTGGCAACTTTCTGGGTAGTAGTTGTTGTTTGAGTTGTTTTTGGCTTTTCTTGTGCTTTTTCTGGTTCAATCTTAGGGGCAAGGAAAAACTGATAACCGAGCAACATTGCCATTATCAACAATAACCCCGTGATTTGATTTTTATCCATCATTGTTTTAAAAGTATTAAGTCTTGAATATTGAGTCCAATCGTTTAGGCTCACTATTCAAAAAAGTATTTATCGGTTAATTAGTTCAAAAAATATAAAAACCTTCAAAGCGACGAGCTTTGAAGGTGCAAAATTACTAAGACTTATCCGTTATTTGGCAATGGTTTGAGTTTAAATATGATTAGCGGTTGAATTATAGTCGTTTTGTGTACTTTTATAGATATTCAATTTTGATACAGATTAAGAACTTTTCCTGTTCATTCCCATTAAAACCGTGTTTGAAGTGGGTTCAAGGATTAATAATTGAAAACTGCAAGTAAAATATAACTCATTTGGGCTTATCCAAAAAACATAATTTATACGATATGAATATTTTTGGAAAAACTTTAGTAGATGATACTGAAATCGCTTGGGAAGAACTTAGTGGAGGACTTAAACGCAAAATCATGTCTTATGACAATGACGTGATGTTGATGAAAGTAGCCTTTGAAAAAGGTGGAATTGGTACATTACATTCGCACCCGCACAAACAGATTAGTTACATTGCGAAAGGGAAATTTGAAGTAACAATTGGTGAGGATACGAAGATTTTAAGTGAAGGCGACGTATATTTTGCTCCATCAAGTATTACTCACGGAGTTGTGTGCTTAGAGGAAGGATTATTGATCGATGTTTTCAATCCGATGAGAGAGGATTTGATTAAATAGGTTTTAGGTATGATGTATAAGGTATTTTTCTACCTTATACATCATACCTAAAACCTAAAAAAACTATTTAATCCCTTTCATTAATGGAATAGCGTTTTTTAATACCGCTTTCACAAAATGAATAAATAAGGGTGCTGGGTTAGCTACATTTGATTTATACTCTGGGTGAAATTGTACTCCAATAAAAAATGGATGGTCTTTCAACTCAACAACTTCAACTAATCCAGATTCAGGATTTAAACCAGTTGGCATTAAACCTGCATTTTTAAATTGCTCTAAGTAAGCATTATTAAACTCGAAACGGTGACGGTGACGTTCTTGAATATTTAACTTGCCATAGATAGAATGTGCCAACGAACCTTTTTCTAATTTACAAGCATAAGCTCCCAAACGCATTGTACCACCTTTATTGGTAACTAATTTCTGCTCTTCCATTAAATCAATAACGGCATGGGTTGTTTCAGGATTCATTTCTGACGAGTGAGCATCCTCTAATCCTAATACATTACGGGCGTATTCAATTACAGCACATTGCATTCCCAGACAAATTCCAAAGAAAGGCACTTTTCTCTCACGGGCAAATTTCACTGCATTAATTTTGCCTTCAATTCCTCTTTCGCCAAAACCTGGAGCAACCAAAATGCCATCCAATTCTTCTAATCTTTTTTCGTATCCAACTTCAACCAATTGTTCCGAAGAAATCCAGGTTACGTTTACTTTTGTTTCATTCACTGCTCCAGCGTGAATTAATGCTTCGGCAATTGATTTGTAAGAATCTTTCAACTCTACGTATTTTCCAACTAAGCCAATGTTAATTTGTTCGGTTGGATTTTTAAGTTTCCCTAAGAAACTCTTCCAACTTTCCAGGTCAGCGTCTTTGTCATTGTAGATGTCCAATTTGTACAAAGCTCGTTGGTCAAGTTTTTCTTTACGCATCAACAAAGGCACATCATAAATGGTCTCTGCATCAATTGATTCTATTACGTCATTAGGCGAAACGTTACAAAATAAAGCAATTTTACGGCGCATTTCAATCGGAATGGTATGTTCCGTTCTACAGACAATAATATCAGGCTGAACACCCAATTGTGACAATGCACGAACTGAATGTTGCGTTGGTTTGGTCTTTAATTCACCCGCTGAAGCCAAATATGGAACGAGTGTAAGGTGAATAAAAAGCGTATTTTTCTCACCCAAATCCCATTTCAACTGACGAGCAGCTTCGATGAAAGGCAATGATTCAATATCTCCAACACAACCGCCAATCTCAGTAATTACGATGTCGTAAAGTCCTGTTTCACCCAAAAGCAAAATATTCCTTTTGATTTCATCCGTAATGTGTGGAATAACTTGAACTGTTTTTCCTAAATAATCGCCACGGCGTTCTCTGGTAATTACGTTATTATAAACTCTTCCCGTAGTGATATTATTCGCTTGAGAAGTTGGCACGCCCAGAAAACGCTCGTAATGACCAAGGTCAAGGTCGGTTTCTGCTCCGTCGTTAGTTACATAACATTCTCCGTGTTCGTAAGGATTCAGTGTTCCTGGGTCAATGTTAATATAAGGGTCAAATTTTTGAATTGTAACTGACAATCCTCTGGCTTGTAGTAATTTAGCCAATGATGAGGCCACAATTCCTTTGCCCAATGATGATGTTACACCGCCCGTAACGAAAATGTATTTTGCGGTTTTAGGTTGCCCTTTGCCTGACATGATTGATAAATTTTATTTTAGTCGTAAGTCTTTAAGTCGTAGGTCGCAAGTATGGACAATAGTATTACCAATTATCTTTTCGGGATAATTTCTACAATAATCATACATTACGAATGGAGACTTCAATGAAAAGAAACTATAGGAGGAGGATAAATCCGCAACCTGTTGTTACGGGATACAAAGTTAAGAGAATTTTGTGGAAGTAGGTAGTAAAATTGAAGGTTTTGAGAAAGATTTAGGAAATTGAATTCTTGAAAATGTGATAAAACTAAATTTAAAATATTATTAATCAGTCGATTAGGAATGTAAACTTACTGTTAAAATATTTTAATTATTTTTTATTCTCTTTAAATCTGGCTAAAGGATATGGTAAAAGGAATAACAAAAAAGAGTACAAAATTTATCAAGAAATAATCATTTGATTTTCAATGAATTACAATTTCAAATACAGCATAATTATATTCAATAATTGTCCAATTATCGAATGAATTTGCTTTCCAAAAATCATTTAGGAAGGATATTCTATCTGCTCACCCGTTTGTTTGTAACCTTTTTCTTCAAATATTTTTTTCCAACCTTCGGTCATAAAACCAATTCCGTAAGCTAATAATTGTACAAAAACCGCTATAATACTCAATAACCCGACTTTAACACTTTTATTTTTCAAAGTTGAATCTGCAAAATTTAGTAAAACATAGATTGCGAGGAGGCTAATTCCGAGATAGAAAAGTGGTTGGTAAATAAAATATAAAAACGGAATTGAAAAACACCCTAAGGTAAACATCATCGGAAACGTATGGACTAATTTTAATTCTTTCGGGAAAAAGCGACTGATGTTGATACGTGCTTTGCCAAAGAATTTTAATTGCTTAAAAAACTGTGCAAAACTCGTTCGGCGTTTGTGATAAATGAATGCTTCGGGAATGAGTCCAGAATGAAAACCTAAAGAAATGGCCCGAATTGAAAACTCAATATCTTCGCCCATGCGAGTAATAATGAATCCTTTGGTCTGCTCGTAAACAGCTCTGGAAAGTCCCATATTGAAACTTCGTGGGTGAAATGTTCCGCCCAAATTCTTTTTATTTCCACGAATTCCTCCCGTTGTGAAAATGGAAGTCATCGAATAACTAATCGCTTTTTGAATAGGGGAAAAGTTTGGATGGTCACGGTCGGGACCGCCGTAAAGGTCTAAATAGTCGGTATTTAGTTGATTTTCTACAATTTCGAGATAATTGACTTCAATTAGTGCATCGGAATCTAAAATGATAAAATATTCACCTTTGGCGTGCTTGAAGCCCGTATTTCGGGCAAAACCTTGTCCAGTATTTTCTTGAAAGAAATAATTTATCTCTAATTTATCCTTGAATTTTTCAACAACCTTTTCGCATTTTGTCACAGAACCATCCTCAATAATGACTATTTCAAAATGTTTATAAGTCTGATTTACAAGACATTCCAATAATTCTTCTACTTCGTCAGGACGGTTATAAACTGGAATAATGATTGAATATTTTCTGGACATTTTTGTATTTGCTCGTTGTAACACCAACCAAATTTACGCTGAAATTAGCTGTTTTAAAAAATATCCATTTCATTATGCTTTATTTCTCTTCAAAAAACCAATAGCAATGAGATATTGAGCCAAAACGTAAGTTCCCATAATCAAGAAGGTCGATGCGGGAATTTTAAAAGCAAATTTGTCAATCGCAATTAAAGAATCAGAAAGGACAAAGAGGATTGCTCCGATAAAAACGAAACGGTAACTTTCAGGGTTTGTTTTGCGTTCAGAAGCACAAATTGCCATGACTGAAATGGCTAAAACATACAGCACGACGGGAAATAAAAGTGAACCAATTTGATTTCGGATTAGAAAAAAAACACAAGCTGAAAGGGCTATTATTGCAATTCGAGTTAAGTAATTTCCTTTATCTTTTCCCTGACTAAAAACGTAAATGTAACAAAAATGGGTCATCAAAAAAGAACCCAATCCCATGACAAAATAATTGCCATCTCCCAACATCAAAAAAATATCTCCTAATAGCGAAAAGAAGAACGCAATCAGCATTATTTTATCAAATTTTCCAACTTTATTTCTTGTTTGAAAATAGTAAAAAACAATGATTGTCAACATGATTAGGGGTTTCGATATTAAAATACCTTCCCGATAACCAATTGTTCCGCACCAAATTTCAATGATTGATATGAGAAAATATACAATTGAAAAGTTTCTTGAATTCATGGTTAGATTTGGGTTTAAAAAATAAAACTTTACCCGTATTTGGGTAAAGTTTTAAGCATTAGAATTTCAATGTTGCTGGTAAATATTTTTTCAACAACTCTTCGTAATATGGTTTTAATGCTTGCGTATCTGGAGGAGTTGGCAATTTTGAATACAAATCGTAAGGGTTAAATTTCTTCACCCACTCAAACATTTCGTGGTCGTGTGCATCCATTAAATGTTCGTAAGCATTTTCACGATGTTGCGAGTAAAATGAGTGGTAACGAATCATGTACAAAGCTTCTTCTGGTAAACGGTCTTTTACCATTTGGTACAAATATTCATCGTGTCCCCACGACATATCTACGTTTTTTAAGCCACAATTTGGTTCATAAACACCATATTTTGAATTAAGTTTTTCGTCGTTTGTATCAGGATTTGCGGCAAAATATTCAGAATACACAATTTTATCTGAATGTTTACAACCTACTGGAAATGTATCACCTACCACTGCCCATTGTGGTTCGCCGAAGAGACATAAAACTTTACCCATGTCATGCAGTAAACCCGTTAAAACAAACCAATCTGGATGACCATCGGCACGAATTGCTTCAGAGGTTTGCAATAAATGTTGCCACTGGTCGAGCGAAGTATCTGGATCGGAGTCATCGACTAAGGTATTAAGGAAGTCAAACGCATCCCAAATTGGCATTTCTGTTCTATCAAATTTTAAGAATTCCGCTTGCTTTTGCTTTACGAAATCGTAAGTTTGATAAGTATGATTCAGTCGATAAAACTCACGAACTGTATCTCTTTCTGGATTGTCATAATTGCGATATTCCTCCTTTGTTTTATTTGGAGAATTATCTTCTTCTGGATAACGTAACAAAACGTCTTCTTCCCAAACATCAAGGCTCGACAACGGAGCAATTTCTTTTTCTGAAAATTCCATGAGGATAAAACCGACTAACGGCAAATGATTAAAATATGAATATTCTTATATTCAAAGTTATAAATTATATTAAATAAATTCAATCGCAAGTAAGCGAAAAAATGAAAAAAAATGCGAGATTTCTTATGCAAACGTTTGTAATTGTTTGATTTGAATACGTAATTGACTATCAATTATTTATACTCATATACTTTATCCCAAAAATATTCATTAGCCTACTAAATTTCAATATTTTCAATTACCAAAACACGCTGCTATAAAGTCGTTAAATACCACAAATCAAAGTAGAAAAAAACTCATATTTGATATTTTTAAATGGAAAGTCTGTGTTATTTAAATACCTTACTCTAAGGTTTAGACTCATTCGTAAAGTTTTAAAAAATCTTGAATAAATGTAAAAGATGGATAATCGAATGAACTACTCTTTATCTCAAAAAATGTCCTTGAAATTTCACAATATACTTTGAACATCAATCAAGCGTTTACTAAAAAAAACTTGCTCAATGATGCTATCAAAAAAACTTATTATCCTTATTTGCTATTTGGCGTTTTGCCTTAACTTTTCAATTTTGGCTCAAACGCCTTCATTAAGTCAGTTATTTTATCCAAATATTAGTTTGAGAGCAGATTTTATGCCTTCAATCACGATGGATAACGGTCAAAAATTTGGATTAAATCGTAGTTCTGCAGTTGGTATTATTCCTTTAAGTACGGAGATTTCAGCGGGAATCGGTTTTGGAAAAAAGGCAGATATTCAAGCAAAACACTCTTTATTAATCGCCAATTTGGCTCAAATTAATCCGACAATTGATGGCAAGGAACAACCTGACGGTGGTTATAAAACATTAGGGATAACTTTTGTGCAGTTAAAAGCGAGTTTAAGAGAGAAGTTTTGGGTTTATGGCGCTGGTGGAGGAGTTACACAATCTAATGAGACGTTTTTTAACCCGCAACCTTATTTTTATGGTGGGGTGGCAAGACTCCGAATTTTAGGATTAAAAACGCAAATTCTCTACGGAACAGCCATTGTTTTTAGTCAAAAATTTAGAATTATCCCCATTTTTGGTTTCACTAAAGCCCTCGGTGATGATTGGAAAGTTTCGGGTATTTTGCCATTTCGAGCCAGTGTAGCGTATAAAGCAAGCCCGTGGCTACATTTAGATTTTAATACCGTTTATGATGGTTACAGTGCTGGCTATCAGGACTATGCTCTGACGGAGAAATTACTTCGTCGTCAAAATCTTCAACAAGTTAGATTTACTTTATCTGCCAATGCTCATTTATTGAATGTATTCAACCTTGGTATTGAAGGTGGTGTCGCAGGTTTTCGACAGTTAAAAACGTTCAATTCTGCCAATGAAAATTTGGCAACTGCCAGTTTGCCAGTTACACCATATTTAGGAGTAAGTTTGCGCTATATCACCAGTAAATCTAAATTATCTTCCAAGTTTTTGAAAGGTACTGGTATTGATTTTTGAGATTTAGACTTAAGATTGAAGAAATAGGAGCAAAAGATTTTGTTCCTATTTTTTTGAATCGTCCTCCCGTTTGCTCAATAATCCTCTCTTTATTTTAGGAATAATGTTAGTGAAATATACTTGTAATTTAAGTGAATTGAAAGGTATTTTTATCCCAAAATAACCGAGTCATCTACACAAAATAACGCTTAGTCGAAATATATTAAGATTATGAAGTAAAGCGGGATAAAAGGATTTAATTCGTAAATTACCTTTCCTAAAAATCAACGCCAAAACTTTTCGTAGATTCATAAAATGAAGAATAATAATACGCTTTTAAAGTTATCAGTCGCAATTTCTCTTTGTTTTGCATTGACAGGTTGCAACAAGAAAAAAACCGAAGACCCTAATAGTAAAAAAGGAGACCAACCCGCTATTGTTGATGTAATTATTGCTCAAAAACAAGCTATCAGTTCTATCGTGGAGGCGAACGGTTCAATCCTTGCTAACGAATACGTAGAATTGCATACCGAGGTAAGTGGACGTGTCACTTATCTTAATATTCCAGAAGGAACAACGGTTGCTCAAGGAACGGTTTTGGCGAGAATTAACGATGCCGACCTCCAAGCACAACTCAACAAAACGAAAGTTCAACTTGATTTAGCCCAAAAAACGGAGCAACGATTGAGTAAATTAATTGCCATCAACGGAATAAACCAAGGCGATTATGATGCTGCGTTGAATCAAGTTAATAGCTTGAAAGCAGACTTGGCTTATACCGAAGTTTTGATTGCAAAAACGGTTTTGAAAGCTCCTTTTAGCGGTGTAATTGGCCTTCGTCAAATCAGTCAAGGTGCGTATGTTTCACCAACGACAATTATTGCAACTATGCAACAAATCAACAAATTAAAGGTTGATTTTACCGTTCCAGAAGAATATTCGTCTATCATTCACAAAGGTTCAATTATAGAAGTAGAGGTTGACGGCTTGAAAAAGACTCGTTGCAAAGCGGTTGTGATTGCCCGTGAGCCACAGGTAAATCAGACAACTCGAAATTTATTGATTCGGGCTTTATTATCAAACTGTTCGGCTAACCCTGGCACTTTTGCCAAAGTATATTTCAATGCTGGTTCTGCCAAAAGTAGCATTTTGATTCCTACCAATGCTATTATTCCCGATGATAAAAATAAGAAATTGGTTTTAGTACACGATGGAAAAGCTAAATATGTTAACGTTGAAACTGGCATTAGAAAAGAAGACGTAGTAGAAATTACCAGTGGCTTGAGCATTGGCGATTCTGTGGTAGTTGACGGCGTATTATTTGCTCGCCCCGACAAACCCGTTAAGGTTAGAAGTGTGAAAAACTTGTAGTGAATTTCATTTATCAAGTGTTTAAGCAGTTCAATTTTTCAATAATAAAGACTCCCATAAAATTGCTTTTCTTCCTCAATTAAACAGCGTTGAAAGTGATTTAATCATTAATATTCATGAACATTTCAGAGTTATCATTAAAAAGACCCGTTTTTGCTACGGTAATGAATGTCTTGATTATCCTATTTGGGGTAGTTGGATTTTCATTTCTGGCAGTACGAGATTATCCTGCCATTGATCCGCCCATTGTTACGGTGAGAACCGCTTATACAGGAGCAAACCCCGATATTATTGAAAATCAAATTACTGAACCACTCGAAAAACAAATTAACGGTATTCCTGGAATTCGTTCAATAACTTCATCGAGTACTTTGGGTAGTAGTTCTATTTCGGTAGAGTTTAATTTGGATGTTCCTCTGGAAGCCGCCGCCAGTGATGTACGAGATAAAGTCGCTCAGGCAGTAAGAAATTTACCGCAAGATATTGACGCTCCGCCAGTGGTTTCTAAAGCGGATGCCAACAGTGATTTTATCTTGTTATTGGCTATTCAAAGTAGAACCAAAAGTTTATTGGAATTGAGTGATTACGCTGAAAATGTTCTACAACAGCGTTTTCAAACCATTAATGATGTTAGTGGAGTAAACATTCTGGGTCAAAAACGTTATTCAATGCGAATTTGGCTAAAACCTGACCGTTTGAATGCTTACAGCTTATCGTTTACAGATGTTCAAAATGCTTTGGCTCGTGAAAATGTTGAAATTCCAGCGGGAAAAATTTACGGAAGTAATACCGAAATGACCATTCGTGCTTTGGGAAGATTAACGACTGAACAACAGTTTAGAGATTTAATTATTCGTGAAAGTACCACGGGAATTGTTCGCTTGGGAGATGTTGCTGGTGTTGAATTAGGACCTGAAAATTTGGAGCAGAGCTGGAAATATAACGGAGCTTATGCCGTAGGGTTGGCCATTATTCCGCAACCTGGGGCAAATTATATCAAAATTGCCGATGAATTTAATAAGCGTTTAGACGAAATCCAAAAGGAAAATAAATCAGATATTCAGTTTAAACTATTGATTGATAATACTCGAAATGTCCGCCGTTCTTTGGAAGAAGTGGAGGAAACATTGGTGATTTCATTCAGTTTAGTAGTTTTGGTAATTTTCTTCTTTTTCCGAAATTGGTTGATTGCTATTCGTCCTTTGATTGATATTCCTATTTCATTAATTGCGACTTTTTTCGTGATGTACATTTGTGGTTTTACAATCAACGTATTGACGCTTTTAGGAATTGTATTGGCAACGGGACTCGTGGTTGATGATGGAATTGTTGTTACCGAAAATATTTTCCGAAAATTGGAACAAGGCTTACCCATACGAAAAGCGGCCTTAGAAGGAAGTAAAGAAATATTCTTTGCCGTTATTTCAACGTCACTGACTTTGGCGGTTGTGTTTTTACCCGTGATTTTCTTAGAAGGCTTCGTGGGAAGTCTATTCCGTGAATTCGGGATTGTAGTTGCCGCAGCGGTATTGATTTCGGCTTTTGTTTCTTTGACTATTACGCCTGTTCTTAACGTTTATTTAACTCGTAAAAAAGCGGGTCACGGTTGGCTTTATGATAAAACCGAACCATTCTTTACGGGTATGGAAAGTGGTTATAAAAGTATTTTGCAAGGTTTCATGCGAGTTCGTTGGATAGCATGGGTAATTGTTTTGGCCTGTGGACTTTTGATTTGGTTTTCGGGAAAAAATCTCCAAAGTGAAATTGCTCCGATGGAAGATAAAAGTAGCGTTCGTTTTACGGTAAGTACCGCTGAAGGTTCGAGTTTTTCTTTTACACAGGATGTTTCTGATAAAATAACCAACTTTTTAAATGATTCTATTCCCGAAAAAGAGTTTGTATTTAATGCAGTTCCAGGTTTTGGAGGTAATGGTGGAACAAACTCTTCGATTGCTCGGATTGGCTTAGTTGCTCCCGATGGACGTACTCGTAGTCAAGATGAAATTGCAAAAATGCTCAATAAAAAAATGAGTAAGTTTAATAATGCTCGTGTTTTTGCCATTCAAGAACAAACAATTTCGGTTGGTTTGGGGTCGAGAGGAAGTTTACCTGTGCAGTTTGTACTTCAAAATCTTGACTTTAATAAAATAAAAGAGGCGATTCCCAAATTCTTGGAAGAAGCACGAAGCGATAAAACTTTCCAGAATGTCGATGTAAACTTGAAATTTAATAAGCCCGAAATCTTAATGACTTTCGACCGTATTAAAATTAAGGATTTGGCATTGACAACTCAAGATGTCGTAAGTGCGGTACAAGGGGCATTTAGTGGTAGAAGATTGGCATATTTCACAATGAATGGTCGCCAATACGAGGTAACTGCTCAAGTTGAACGCAAAGACCGAACGCAACCCGTTGATATTTCAAACCTTTTCGTTACCAATACTCGTGGTGAACGCATTCCTTTGAGTGCGGTTGTAAAATTAGAAGAAAGTAGTAACCCGTCAACTTTATTTCACTTTAACCGTTTGAAAGCAGCGACGATTTCGGCCTCTTTGGCGGAAGGAAAAACCATTGGTGATGGCGTAAAAGCAATGCAAGCTATTTCTGCTAAAGTGCTTGATAAATCATTTCAGACGGCATTAAGTGGACCTTCGAGAGACTATGCGGAAAGTTCATCTAACACAGCTTTTGCTTTTGGCTTGGCTTTGGTTTTGATTTATTTACTTTTGGCGGCTCAGTTTGAAAGTTTTAAAGACCCATTTACCATCATGATTACCGTTCCATTGGCGTTGGCTGGTGCGTTGGGAAGTCTCTGGTTTTTTGGACAAACGCTAAATATTTTCTCGCAAATCGGAATGATTATGTTGATTGGTTTGGTAACGAAAAATGGTATTTTGATAGTGGAATTCGCCAATCATAAGCGAGCGGAAGGGTATTCTAAAATTGATGCTGTTGTGGAAGCGGCTGCACAACGTTTACGCCCAATTTTAATGACCAGTTTAGCAACTTCATTGGGTGCTTTACCAATTGCTTTAAGTTTAGGAGCTGCCTCTACCAGTCGAATTCCTTTGGGAATTGTAGTAGTTGGTGGTATTTTATTCTCTTTAATCCTGACATTATTGGTGATTCCTGCGGTGTATTCATTTATTTCAAGTAGTCATTATAAAACCGAAGAATCAAAACTTGCAGATGAAGAGCAAGCTTTTGTAGAAGGGAATTAAGTAATAGTAAAACAATAACTTATAATTTTCATCTTATTTTTTGATGCTATTTCTAAATAGCGAGAGCCGTCATTATTTGCTTTAAAATCCGATAATCTCCTCAAAATAATTAATCTAAAATTTATAAGTTATTATTTCACGATTATTAAGTTAAAAAAATTAACTAAAAATATGAGAATCTCATTCAAATATATCATTTCATTAACGTGCTGTTTGCTAATAATTGGCGTTTTTTCAGGCTTTGCTCAACAACAAATTACGTTGAGTAAAGCGATTGAAACGGCGTTGAAAAATAATTTAGATATTCAGATTTCAAAAAATACTGTTACTGTCAATAATATCAATAATTATATTGGTGTAGCGGGTGGATTACCGACGGTTTCGGCAACTGCCAGTACTACCGAACAAGTAACGGGATTGAATCAGGAATTGAGTAATGGTACAAGTACCAACAGAACTGCCGTAGTTGGAAATAATACGCAAATTGGACTTACCGCAACGATGTTATTATTTAATGGTGGAAGGGTAATTGCCACAAAAGAGCGTTTAGCAGAGCTTCAACATCTCAGCCAAGAACAATTAAACTCTACCATTCAAAATGCTATTGCTGATGTGACGATAAAGTATTTTGCGGTTGTTCAACAACAAAATTTTGTAACAACCCTCAATCAGTCTATTGAAGTTTCAAAGCAAAAATTAGCCTTAATTGAAGCCCGAAAAAATGTTGGACTGTCGAATGATGCAGAATTGTTTCAAGCTCGTTTAGACTTGAATGCCCAAACACAAGCTTTACTGTCTCAAAGAATTATTATTCAACAAAGTAAAACCGATTTGTTGCGTAGTTTAGTGTTGAGTCAGGATACCGAAATTAGTATTTCAGATACTATTTTAGTGGATAAAAATATTCAATGGGAGAGTATTCAAACGAGTATCAAGAATAATCCAAGTATTCTTTCGGCGGAAGTACAAATCAATATAAATAAAATTATTGAGCGAGAAGCCAATGCTCGTCGTTACCCAACGGTCAACGTAAATACAGGATACAGTTATAGCCGAAATCAAAGTGATGCCGGTTTTACCCTGTTAAACCAAAATTATGGGCCTTTTGTGGGAGTAAATGTAGCCGTGCCAATTTATGCGGGAAGTGTGAATTTACGACAAATTCAAGTGGCAAAAGTAAATACCCAAACTGCTCGCTTGCAAAAAGAAGTGCTTTTCCAAAACTTTCAAAATAGTGCTTCTAAATCGTGGGAAGCTTATAAAAGTACATTGGATTTAATAGAAGCTGAAAAACAAAACTACGAACTTGCAGGAAAATTATTGAATTTAATTACGCAAAAATTCCAGTTGGGACAAGCCACGATTATTGATATTAAACAGGCTCAGCAGAGCTTTGAGAACTCGGGTTATCGTTTAAATAATTTGAGTTATACTGCCAAAATTGCCGAAATTACGCTGAAACAAATCGCAAATCAGTTAAGTATTTAGTAATACAGGATTTAGCCTGTAATCGTATTTCAGACTTTAATCTGAATAATTACAGGCTAAATCCGTATTGCTAAAACTTACAAACCGCTACGGCAATTTTAGAATCAGCCGTTCCGTAATACAAGAAAAAACGATTTTTGAAATAGACCATTCCCTCAATAAAAACTACCTGATTGACCTGCCCATTTAATTCATAAGATTTCTCGGGTTTCATAAAATAATCATCCGTTCTGGCAATTACTTTCGCAGGGTCTTTGATATCCATCAAAATTTGTCCCGCACTGTACGCATCGGGTGGTAATCCCGCAAAACCACCTTCGTGGAGATTCATGGAGTTATAAAGTAATAAAATGCCCTTTTTTGTAATCATCGCAGGTGGTCCAGATTCTACCAAACGACTATCAAATTTGCCTTCTCTCGCTCCAAAAATAGGTTTAGGTTTGCCCGTTTCATCTTCCAAAATTTCCCAAGTAATTAAATCATCTGAGCTGGCTAAGAAAATATTGGTATCGCCAAAATACATCCAATATTTACCATTTATTTTAGATGCAATCAATTTTTGACCGACTCTTTTGCAAATAATTGCTCCCGATTTAGACCATAAATCTCGGTATTTTTCCTGTTTGAAAGCTAAACCTTGCTTCTTCCATTTTTGGAGATTTGACGATGTTGCAATGCAAAGTCGAGCGGTTTTTCCATCATAAGTCGTGTAGGTAATAATGTATCGTCCATTATTAGTTTCCACAATTCGAGGGTCTTCGCAACCGCCCGCCCATTCGTAAGGCTTCATGAAATCATTTTCTGGAAAAAGAACAGGTTTTGCTTGTCTCTTGAAATGAATTCCGTCATTACTCACTGCCAAACCAATTCGAGAAGTTCCGTCAACAGATTTCAACGTATCTTCCGCCCGATAAAGCAAATATACTTTACCATTTCTGACAATTGCCGCTGGGTTATAAACGTCTTTGGCTTCCCAATGAACGGATTTTTTGCTTACAGGACAATCAAAAGTCGTATTTTGAAGCGGTAATAAAATTGGATTTACGGCATCTTGTTTGACAAATGGCGTTAAAGTCCATTGGGGTTGTTGGGCAAAAAGATTTGATACTCCCAATAAAATTTGAAGGAGTGCATAAAAAATAACTGACTTTAATTTCATGTTTTTGGATTTATTGATGACTTTTTTGAATATAATATTTACTTATTGTTGACGAACTTCTTTGCCTTTAACTTTCATTTCCCAATCGCCAAAACTACCCGAAAGCACCAACGAGCCGAATCTGAATTTATCTACTAATTCAGTCCCTTCTGAAACCGAATCGTAGAATTCTTTGTCAACTGGAAGTTCAAATTCAATGGCATTTACGGCATCTTTAATGTGTTTTTTGATGCTCAATGAAAAGTGCGACTGTTTCAAGCGAATCTTCAAAATGTACTTTGGCCCTTTTGCTGTTCCACCCGTTTTTAAAGATTGAACTTGGGCAGCTAATGCGGCATTTTCTTTTTTTAGTTGCTCTACTTCAGCATTATTACCGCAAGAAACAAAAAATATGGATGATGTAAGAAGGACAAAAAAATGTTTTTTCATGGAATTAATTGTTGAAGAAAATATGGATAATTTTATTGATGTTAATTTTTATGGCACGTTTGGTTTATATTAAGTCTTTGAAATTCAAAGTTTTACCGTTAACTAAATGTTGCTAAATCATCTGAGTAAAATCATGTAAAACAGTTTAAAAAAAAGGTACTTTCGTAAAGAACAAAAAATAAAAATATGAAAAAGACTGTTTTTTTACTTTTTGTGGTGATGACATCGCAACAACTTCTGGCACAGACAAAACTGATGATGACAAAAGAGGAAAAAATGCAAGCCATTGATATGATTTCGGCCATTTTTGAAAAGCCATTGCCGAGTAAAATCCCCATTCTTGATGTTATTTCTGAGAAAAAGATTCCTACAAATTTCACGCAAAGTGAGTTGAATGAGAAAATTATGCTATTTACTAAGAGTTTATATTTCAAAAAATCAGTCTTCCGAGATAATGAAGTCGATATCGAAGCAGACTTTTTTCACTTGCCTAACTCTGACGTAATTCAGGGTAAATTTAATTGGTTAAAAGGTGTAACTTCTGATGGTTCAAGTATAAAAGTTGTTGCCAAAAACAGTAATAACTCATTCTCGACAGTAGATTTCTTAAATGAAATACTCGAAATAACTCCAACCACTGGCAAACCTTTAATAAAAATTGAAGGTACATTTTCTTTGAATTATCCAACGGTTTTTTCGCAAATATTTTTCTTGAAAAGTGAAATTGGTAAAGAGAAAAATATTGATGGAGGAACCATAAAATTGTTGTTGATGGAAAATGATATTGCTCAATTTCAAATTTCTAATCATCAAGACGAACTAACTTATTACGCTTTGAATGACAAAGGAGAGGTTTTATCTTTAGAAATTTCAAGGTCAGAAATCCCCAAAGTATTTTATGAGGCGATTGGTGACGATGGAAATATTTCGGAAAATAAGAAAAAAGAAATTGTTGATAAATTTGAGCTAATACCCGAAAAAGAGCCAACTATTTGCTACATCAAAGCCCGTGGAAGTATAGCTAAATTGATTGTGGTGAGTTCTAAAAATATTATTTCTAAGCAGATTCCAATAATGGCTCATAAAATGCCCGATTTTCAAAATGGAGAATCTGTCAATGGCTCGAATGAACGTTATGACCTCCGTCTTACGCCTCTATTTGACAAAATAAATGATTTAGATTTGACAAAATTACCTTTGAAAATTTCCCGTCAAAATGAAATGTTTGGCTTCAATAATCACATGATTCATCTGTCGATGCCTAATAGTCCAAATGCAGCTTTTGCCAAAGTAGAATTTAAAGATGTTGACGTTACTAAAGCGGGAAATAAAGTTGAATTTGAGCCACAAGGAGCATTTTATGATGAAAATTTACAGGCGTTTTCTTTCCGTATTGAACCTACTTCTGGAGATATTCCTGTGGATTGTGATTTGATAAAAGGCTCAATTTCTATTCAATATCCAACAGAAATTATTACGCAAAAATTACCTGTAAATGTTAAGTCCGATGCTTTTGAAATGATAAATCCCAATGCTGTAAAGTTCTTTGAAATTGATGACGATCCAACTGGAGAAAGTCTTCCTAAAACCTTCAAGGCTTTTGCTACAAATGGATTAGCTCTTAAAAAAGTGGAAGGGAATTTTACGGCTGGCTCTGCAAATGGCAGGCGATACACGGATTTTACTTTTTGGGGAAAAGTTGCATTTGTTCAAATCAGTAAAGTAACTAAGTGGATAAATGCTGAAATCCCCTTTTCTCTCAAACCAAGTCCAGCGTTAATCCAGAAAAAAGAATGAGTTATTGACTAAAAAGAGAAACAAATGCCTCCCTTTTTAGTCAATAGACACTATTTTTTCAATTCATTCGTCATAGAATAAGGGAAATCACTTTGATTGATACCTTTCGATTTATTCGGTTTTGCCGACATTTTTAAATTCAACGTTCCACCTTTCATGACTTCTCCGTAGCTCAAAAAGTTTTTCGAGTAGGCTACATTATTCAATTTTGCACTGGCAACATAAATGTTTTCGGTACTATTTTCGGGTGCAACAATGCTAAAACTCTTGCCATTTTGTAAATTAATCGTAGCTTTTTTGAAGAGGGGAGAACCCAACACGTATTGGTCGGTAGCAGGTGCTACGGGATACATTCCCAAGGCAGAAAATACGTACCATGCGGAGGTTTGTCCGTTATCTTCATCACCACAAAGTCCGTCTGGATTGGCTGAATAAAGCTTTTTCATAATATTTCTGACGTGATATTGACTTTTCCACGGCTCACCTGCATAATTATACAAGTACGGCATGTGCTGAATTGGCTGATTTCCGTGTGCGTATTGTCCCATATTCATGACCAACATTTCGGTTATTTCGTGAATTTGAATTCCGTAATATGAATAATCGAAAGTAGGAGGAGCAGTGAAAACTGAATCCAATTTTGAAACAAAATTTTGCTTTCCACCCATCAAATCCATCAACCCTTGCACATCGTGAAAAACGCACCAAGTCCAGTGCCAAGAACATCCTTCCGTAAAAGCATCTCCCCATTTATCAGGTCTGAAAGGTGTTTGGAAACTACCATCTTTATTTTTTCCTCGAACAAAATTGATTGATTTGTCGAACACATGACGGTAATTTTGCGCTCTTTTTGCATATAAATCAATTTCACTTTGGGGTTTATTCAAGGACTTTGAAAGTTTCCAAATCGTGAAATCATCGTAAGCATATTCGAGTGTACGAGCCGTGTTTTCATTAATACCAACATCGTAAGGAACGTAGCCCAAATCGTTGTAATATTTAGCTCCCAATCGTCCAACGGAACTTAAAGGGCCTTCATTTTTAGTATTTTTTGTGATGGCTTCGTACAGCGTTTCGATGTTATTTCTACCAACGCCTTTCAAATACGCATCCGAAATAATGGAAGCTGAATTTGAGCCAACCATACAATCTCTGTGTCCTGGACTTGCCCATTCTGGTAACCAACCACCTTCTTTGTAGGTATTGGCTAAGCCTTCCATAATTTGGCTGTTCATTTCGGGAAACATCAAGTTGAATAATGGAAAAACCGCTCTGAATGTATCCCAGAAGCCATTATCCGTAAACATATAGCCCGACCCAATTTTTCCATTGTAAGGACTATAATGCACGATTTTGTTGTCTTTGTCTATCTCGTAGAATTTTCTCGGGAATAACATCGTGTGGTACAAGGCCGAATAAAACGTTCTTAATTCATCCGTAGAACCACCTTCAACTTTAATTCTATTCAGTTGAGTATTCCAAGTCTTTGCTCCTTTGGCTACGAGTTGGTCAAAATTTTGATTGCCAATTTCGTTCTGTAAATTTAATTCTGCTTGCTCTGGACTAATAAATGACGACGCAATTTTTAAATTAACTTGCTCATCCGTTTTCGTTTTGAAGCGAATAATACTACCTGCATGTTTGCTTTCAACTTCCAAAACATTGGGTTGTATTTCGCCATCTTTTACACCAAAAACTTCTTCAAATTCTTTATCAACGTAAATGACAAAATAGTTTTTGAAATTATCAGGAACTCCTCCAGATGAATTGCGGGCATAGCCAATGATTTTTCTTTCTTTCGGAAAAACCTTCACCATCGAATTTTTGAAAAATCCGTCAATAATTAAATACGCTTTATCCGTTTGAGGATACGTAATTCTAAATCTTGCGGCACGGTCAGTTGGCGTGATTTCAACGGTTGTGTTGTAGTCGGATAAGTAATTTCTGTAATAATTGGGTTTAGAAATTTCGGCTTTGTGTGAAAACCAAGATTCCCGTTTATTTTCGTCAAAAACAAGCTTTTCGGTAGTCGCAAAAATAGAAAAAGCACCGTAATCGTTAATCCACGGAGAAGGTTGGTGCGTTTGTTTGAACCCTCTCACTTTGTTGCTGGCATATTGATAACACCAACCATCGCCCATTTTATTAGTTTGTGGTGTCCAGAAATTCATACCCCATGGCAAAGCAATGGCGGGATAAGTATTGCCATTAGAAAATTCAAATCGAGAGTCGGTTCCCACTAAAGGATTGACATATTGCAAGAGATTTTCTTGCTTAGCAGTTTGACTAAATCCAATGATGCTTGAAAATAATAATAGTAACGAAGTGATTGTTTTTTTCATGATATGTTGGAGGAAGTTTTAAAATGTAAATTTAGAATTTATTTGCAGTGTTTTTATCCTGTATGGGTTCAAATAGAAAAGGTGCCGAGTTTTCAGCACCTTTTCTATTTAGGGTTATGGTTTAGTGTCTAAAGCACAGTATTTTAATTCATCTTCTAAAGTCTCTAATTTATCATTCCAAACATTATTATCGTGAAATAAGCGTTTAATTTCTTGATAATGTGGATCATTCACAATCGTTGTGGCAATTGTTGCACTATAAGCTTCTTTTCGATTTCCATTTTTTAAAAGATTTTCAAGGGCATGGACAACTTCTAATTCTTGATTTTCGTTTGGATTTTGAGAAAAACGAATTACTTGCAAGTATTGCTTGCCTAATTCATCTTAATTTTGAGTTTACAGAATAAAATTTGTTAAATTGAAACAACTGACGGGTTGTTGGTAATGGGTCAAGCTATAAGTTTTCATAAGTCCTTAGAGATTGTAAAAAATGTAAGTCCTCATTACCTTTTTGTTGAAAACTTGGACAGTTCATTAGGCTACGAGCCTGTTTTTAAGATTGATAAGTACAACAACAAATACCGTCATCACTATAAATAATTTTTACTTAGATGGAAACGAGCTATGTAGGCATAGATATTGCCAAAGATAGTTTTGAAATTTTCTTTGCCAATACTTCTGTTTCGAGTTTACCGAATCATGAAGCAGGGTGGCAAAAACTCTTAACAATTCTTCCAACTAATGCTCATTGTGTGTTGGAATATACAGGTGTTTATTCATTAGGCTTGGCAACTTTTTTATATGACCATCAACTTGCTCTATCAGTAATTAACCCATTGACAGCCAAACATTTTTCGGCAATGCAACTCTCAAGAGCCAAGACCGACAAAGCTGATGCCCGCTTGTTGTGCCTCTATGGAGAAACCCATAAACCCACTCTTTGGAAACCACAAGAATCTCATATTCAGCAGATTAGACAACTTTATGCTCTATTGGACCAGTATCAAAAACAGCATTTGGCACTCAATAATTTTGCCAAACAACAGGCTTTACAAACAGTAAAAACTACTCTGGTTACTCAAAGTTTGGATTTATCAATTAGTCATCTCAAAGACCAAATTACTCAACTTGAAACTCAACTTAGAGAACTTATTGAGAAACATCATGGGGATTTATTTGACCGTTTGCAGTCTATTCCTGGCATTGGACCAGCCACAGCAATGATACTCATTTCTATGACTCAAGGCTTTGAAAACTTTGATTCTGTTAAACAACTTATTGCTTATGTGGGTTTAGCTCCCAAAATTTTCCAGTCGGGTAAGGCTGTTTTCAAGAAAACCCACATTTGTAAAATGGGTACTGCTCGCCTTAGAAAATCTCTTTACATTGCCACTTGGTCGGCTATTCGATTCAACCAACCAGCCAAAGAACTTTATCAGCGACTTAAAGCAAAGGGTAAAGCATCAAAAGTTGCACTCATTGCCGTAGCTAACAAATTGCTAAAACAGGCTTTTGCTATTGCTAAATCAGGACAGGTTTTTGACCCTAATTTCGCCTTCGCAAAATAATATTTCGTTTTTTGTTTGGACTTTAACACAGTTCATTTTTTATTGCTTCACGAATTTTGAAGCGTGGTTGAATCAAATGTTCTGGGTCATTGAGTCCTAAAACGATTACAGAATCACGTCCTTTTTTGGTTTTTCCGTATAAAACGTAGTCAACCATATACAAATGCTCCTTCGGATTATCTCTAACTGGATGAATTATTGGATTAGTTCTATCTCCCTTTTTTCCATTACAAAACTTACTTGCGGGCAATAAATTATCCCATTCGACAACTTTATCTTTATGTATACTTTTAGGCAAAAAATGCTCAACTTCCATATATTTCCCCTCTTCTTGCAATCTTATTTCAGAATAAGCACATTTGTAATTACTCATTTCGAGTAAAGCCTTTTTTATGTAATCTTCCTTCCAAACACTACTGCCATCTTGCATAAATCTTTCAGTTAACTTATTAACAACTTCCGAGGTTAGTTCGGGTGGAGGTGGAACAGCTTTTAATTGAATCATACTCCTACAGGTATAAGTGAAGACATTTGAATTTGTAATACTTTACGCTGATAACTACTTGGTGAAAGTATTGTATCTAATTGATTATAAGTATTTTGTGCTTTTTCGTAATCGTCATTCAATACAGCATCTTCAAAATCTTGCATCAATTGCAAATATAAATCTGAGCGTGTTCTATCGCCTAAATTCATTAATTTCGTCAAAATTTCATCAACAGTCCATCCTTGAAATGAGCCAAATCTTTGACGAATATTAATACCTTTTCCGTCAGGATTGTCATCTTTTTCAAGCATGATAAGATTAACATTCTCAGCAGATTGAATAATTAATGGACTATGGGCAGTAACGATAAATTGTGTATTGGGAAATAAATCACTCAAATATTTTATGATTTTACGTTGCCATTCTGGATGAAGATGTAAATCAATTTCATCCACTAAAACCACGGCTGGACCACGCAAAGGATTCTCTAAATTTGGATATTCGTCAAACATTCGCCTTGCTAAATCTGCCACCCAAGCCAATGTAGCTTGATAACCATAGCCCAAACCTTCTAATCTTACCCAACCCTGTGAAGTTAGGAATTCTGGGAATGTTTCAAAACTTGATTTGTCAGGAATTGTTGTACTTCGGATTTGTGTTACGTCTGGTAGTAATCCATTACAAAGGATATTTTTTACTTGTTCGTACCTAAATTCAGCAAATTGATTAAAATTATTTGCTGCAAAATTTAATTCGTTTAACCATTCCTCAACATTTAAAAGGAGGGTTCTATTATCAAAAAGCCCTTGCGTATTATTCCCAGAATCGTGTTGAGTTTCTAACATCATTCGGGAGGTTCCATAACCAAAAAGTTTAATACCTGATATGTAAATTAGTGATTCAGGGTAATTTGGTACATTATTAGTTGTTATATCTCCTTTTTCACTATTTTCTACTTTTGCGAGTAAAGAAGATATGTTAATATTTTTTATCCAATCTATGTCAGCAGATGTTATGTAATTTTTGTAAATTTCTTGATTAAAATTATCACTTATATCTATATCGTTAATTTTTATTCCATTTCTTTTCTCTTTATCCGTAATAATTAATTCATTTGCAATTATAAAAAAACCTGTATTGAAAGATAAATATTTTGTAATTGGTAATAATTCTGAACCTTTGTATTCAACCCAATTCATAAGTCCATTATCTTTGGTAATAGTAACATTTTTAACTTTTAATTCCAATGAAGCAATAATCCTCAAAATCGTAGTCTTCCCAACATTATTATTGCCCAAAATAACAGTCCATTGTGATGGTTCACCTTTATCATTTCCCAAATCAATTTCGTGATTTCCTTTAAAACAGCGTACATTTTTCATGTATAGCTTATTAAAGTAAACGGCTGGTTGGTCTGTATTTTGCCCAAATTTGTTCATAATCTTACCTTAAAATTTTTATGTAAATATATCAAAAAATATCCAGTTGTCTTATTTACACCACCTCTTTCAAACTCTCCAAATTCGCTTCCAAAACCATCTGAATATGCTCATCGGTCAAAGCCGTTGAAAGAAACATAGCTTCGTATTGAGAAGGAGCGAGGTAAATTCCACGTTTTAACATTGCTTGGAAATATCTACCAAATAATGCGGTATCAGAGGTTTTTGCGTCTTCAAAATTGTTCACTGGTTTATCCGTAAAAAATAACGTAAACATTGAACCCACGTGATTGAGCGTATAATTCAAGCCTAATTTTTCCATGTTGGCTTTCATTCCATTCGTTAAATTTGTGCCAAGTTCCTCCAAACGGGTATAAACTGATGGCGTAGTATTCAAATGATTTAACATGGCCAAACCTGCCGCCATCGCAATTGGATTGCCCGAAAGTGTACCTGCTTGATAAACGGGTCCTGCGGGAGAAACGATGTCCATAATTTCTTTTTTTCCTCCGTAAGCACCTACTGGCATACCGCCACCGATGATTTTTCCCATTGTGGTCATATCTGGAATTACGCCACAACGTTCTTGAAAACCGCCTTTTGCTAATCGAAAACCCGTCATTACTTCGTCAAAAATTAAAACTATTCCTTCTTTATCGCAAATTTTACGGAGTCCTTCCAAAAATCCTTCTACGGGTTTTACTAAGCCCATATTTCCAACGACGGGTTCGAGAATGATACAGGCGATTTGCCCTTTATTGGCATCAACTAAAGTCTGAACGGCCGCTAAATTATTGTAGGGTGCGGTCAAAGTATCATTGGCAACGCCTTTTGTAACACCTGGACTATCGGGTTCACCGAAGGTCATGGCTCCCGAACCTGCGGCAATCAAAAATGAGTCGCCGTGTCCATGATAATTACCTTCAAATTTTATCATTTTGTCCCTTCCTGTGTAGCCACGAGCCACTCGCAAAGCTGACATGGTGGCTTCCGTTCCCGAATTTACCATGCGAACTTTTTCTACGGATGGCACAATTGAACAGATTAATTCCGCCATTTCCACTTCTCTACGAGTGGGAGCGCCAAAAGAAAAACCGTCTTGAATAGCATCCGAAACGGCTTTTTCTACCAATTCATGGGCGTGTCCCAAAATCATAGGTCCCCAAGAATTAATTAATTCGATGTATGAATTACCATCTTCATCGTGTAGATAAGCCCCTTTGGCAGATTTAATAAAAATAGGATTTCCACCAACCGCACGGAATGCACGAACGGGCGAGTTTACGCCCCCTGGAATAAAGTTTTTTGCTTTTTGAAAGAGTTGCTCTGAGTTTGTCATTTTTCGGTGAACGGTACACGGTTAAGGGCAAACGGTGAAAAGCCTATAGTAGATTTACTGTTTACCCTTAACCGTGTACCGTATTTTTATCTCGCTAATACAAATTTATAATTCTGAAATGTTGTTATTGGTAATACTTGATTGTCTTGTGATTTGATATAATTAAATCCCGCAAGATTATAGGTGTCTTTGTAAGCATCTCTATTATCCAATCCTTTGCGGATATTTGTTCCGTTTCTTCCCAATAGTCTTCCCCAAAAAAGACCAATATCGTAGCCATGAAAAGCATAATACGAAGGAATTACACCGTATTTCATTAAATAATCCTTACGAAATCCATCCACTTCTGGTTTGTCGGTGTCCACAAATTCAGGGTCGAGGCAATAAACTTCTCGTCCAGCCAAAGTACCATTACTTAAATTTGACGAGTTAAAAGCTTCTGCTGTCGTAATTAATGGATACATAACATCTTTTTTATTCAAGGCATTAATCATGGATAATCCTGCTTTTTTATCGGAAGTTGCCATAAAAATATGACTCACTTTTTTATCGGGTAATTTGTAGCCAATATCATCGGCAAAAGGAAGTATTTTTTCGAATTTAACTATTTCATAACCAACCTTTTGCATTTGCTGACGGTAGGTTTCTGCCATAATCGAATCATTGGGTGAGTCGGTATAATAAATGGCTGTATTTCGACCTAAAAATGCTTGTTTTCTGACAAAATCTACGGCTTTATTTGCTTGCATTACTGCCGAAGGTTGAGCCAAAAATGAGAGATAATAGTCGTCCAATATTTTTTTATTATTCGACATTGGGTTAATGATTGGAATTTCATTCGTTTCACAAAAAGCCGCCGCCACTTTATTGGTTTCAGAATACAATGGCCCAACCAATAAATCCATTTTTTGGAAAGATTCATTGTTGATCAATTCCAACATTTCGTCTGCATTATTGGCCATGTCGTACGTGAAAAGATTAATGGTAATTCCCTCTTTTATAAGCATGGTTCTCGCCATTTTCATTCCCTGATAAATGTCGATAGCATACTGGTTTTTACGAGTTTTTTCGGGGTCAAGTGTTTCAATATCAAGGGGTAACAGTATTCCAAAGTTAAAATAACCCTTTGCCGATTTTTTAATAGCACTTGCCGAAGTACTGGTATTACCGCTACTGATTTTATTTTTATTTTCAATTACAACACTTTCGTCAGGAAATCTGTTCGACAATTCTTGTAGCACTTTTGGTGATTTAATTTTACCAATGTAATATGCTTTCATTTCCGCTAAATCGTCTTGAAAACTATCATCCGCAATGATTTTAGCGTAGTTAAAGGCATCAACATAGTTTTTTTCCTCAAAAGCAATATTGGCAAAAATGTAATTTATTTCATCTTTTTTACTCCAATTTGGATAAAGTGCTAATAAATTTTTCAAAGTAGTTTTTGCCTCAAAATATTTCTGCAATTTTGTGGAAGAAAGTGCATTGAAGTAAAATGAGTAGGGAACAAGTGGGGATTCGATGCGATTATTGCATAATGCCCCAAATTCGATTTGAGCATTTTCAAAATCAGCATTTTTATATGTTTGAAGTGCTTTTTTGTAAGCAGTTTCATATTCAGAAGCATTTTTTTGGGCTTGGGCTATCTGAAAATTACTCAATAAAATCAAAGCAAATAAAAGTCTTTTGAGCATAATATTGGATTTACGGTCTGGTTTTCACAAAGATAAAAATAAGGATTTAGCTTTTAGAAGTTTATTAGGAAAAATACCTCAAGCAACCTCTCATTAAAGTAAAATGCCGAAAAAAGAGGGGTTTAATCATCAACAATTATGAACATTACTTGGTATCACAAACATTTCAGAAATCTGTCAACCTCAGAATTGTATCAAATTCTGCAACTTCGAAATGAGGTTTTTATTGTTGAACAAAATTGCCCTTTTCAAGATTTGGATGATAAAGACTTTAAATGCTATCATTTGATGGGTTTTGATACGGATTCTCAAAAAGTAATGGCCTATACTCGTATCGTGCCAGCGGGCGTATCGTATGAGGAAGCATCAATCGGGCGAGTTGTTACCTCCCCATTAGCCCGTGGAGGTGGTATTGGCAAACAATTGATGAAGAAATCTATTGAGCTTTTGGAGGAACTTTACGGAGGTGTTCCTATCAGAATTGGTGCTCAATTATACCTCAAAAAATACTACGAATCTTTTGGTTTTCAGCAAGTTGAGGAGATTTATTTGGAAGATGGCATTGAACATATTTTGATGGTGCGACAGTAGTAGAATTAGATTAGGAATATATGAAAAATATGATTGATTTTAGAAGGCATATTCATGCAAATCCAGAACTTTCGGGACTCGAAAAAAACACGAGTGAATATGTCATTAATGCCTTAAAAGAACTTGGTATCTCAACGATTCATCAAGGGTTTTCAATGTATTCGCTCATCGCAGAAATTAATGGGAAAGAGGAAGGTTCGACAATTCTTTTTCGTTGTGAATTAGATGCTTTGCTAATTCAGGAGACGAATGATTTGCCTTATCGTTCGATTTATGAAGGTATTTCGCACAAATGCGGACACGATGGGCATCTGGCTATTATGCTTAGATTTGCTCAAAAGTTGATGAAAAATTCGATTTTAAAAGGGAAAATTCTCCTATTTTTTCAATCAGCGGAGGAAACGGGGGCAGGTGCAAGAGGAGCGATTGAATCAGGAGTTTTTGACCAATTTTCGATTGATTATGCTTTTGCTTTGCACAATATGCCCAGTTTTCCAATGGGAGCGATTCTCGCCAAAGAACATCTATTTACGCCCTGTGTTGAAAGTGGTATTTTTGAATTAATTGGTAAAACCAGTCATGCCTCAGAACCACAAAAAGGCATAAATCCTGCTTTAGCAATTGCGGAAATAATTACTTATTTTGAGCATTTGATTGATGCTGATAAATCAAGTGAAAACTATTTCCTCTGCACGCCCATTCACATTGATATGGGAGAAAAAGCGTATGGTACTTCGGCGGGCAAAGCGACTGTTGGCTATACTTTCCGTACTTGGGAAAATGACAAATTTGATAATATGAAAAGACAAATAGAGCAGAATGTTGCCCAAATTGCCCATAAACACAACCTTAGTTTAGTATCAAATTGGGTAGAAACTTTTAATGCCAATACCAATCACCCAGAAGCTTATCAGCACATTAAAAAGGCAGCAGAATCGCTTAATATAGATATTATTGACCTCGAAAAGCCGTTTGAATTTGGGGAAGATTTTGGATTATTTACCAAAAAATACAAAGGAGCAATGTTTGGAATCGGTTCGGGAATTAATCAACCACCTTTGCACAATTCCGATTTTGATTTTCCCGATGAATTGATAGAAATTGGAAGTTCAATGTTCTATCAATTATCGAATCATTTGTTGAAATTTTAGTTCAACAAAACTGGTTAAAACCTCTAATTTAATAAAATAGCGTGTCTCCGCTCACACAAAACAACAAAAATGAATAAAACACAAATCCAAATCATCGCTAACTCGGTGGGCGTGATGACCCACCAAGTACAAAATACCATTAATCTATTTGACGAAGGCGGAACCGTTCCTTTTATTGCTCGATATCGAAAAGAAGCAACGGGAAGTCTTGATGAAGTACAAATTCTGGATATTAAAGAACTTTGGACGAAGCTAAAAGAGGCCGATAAACGTCGGGAGGGAATTATTAAGTCCATTGAAGAGCAAGGCAAAATGACACCTGCATTATTGGAAAAACTCAATAATGCGTATCATCTTCAAGAATTGGAAGACCTTTATTTACCTTACAAACAAAAGCGTAAAACTCGTGCGAGCATTGCCATTGAAAAAGGTTTAGAGCCTTTAGCGAAGTTGATTTTTGAGCAAAAAGAAAACAGCGTTCTCAAAAAAGCAGAATCGTTTTTGAACGATAAAGTTGGCAATGTTCAAGAGGCTTTGCAAGGAGCGAGAGACATCATTGCGGAATGGGTAAACGAAAATGTAGATGCCAGAAACGCAGTCCGTAAAGTCTTTGAGCGTGAAGCCTACGTTTATTCAAAAGTAAAAAAGAACAAGGAAGAGGAGGGAGCGAAATACCGTGATTATTTCGATTTTAATGAAGCTTTGAAAAAAGTACCATCACACCGACTTTTGGCGATGCGCCGGGGAGAAGAAGAAGGCTTTTTATCAGTAACAATTTCGCCCGAAGAAGACAATGCTTTGGGAGCTTTAGATAGAATTTTCTTGCGTGGATTACCAGAAGCAAAGGAACAAGTTGAACTTGCCATTACCGATTCTTACAAGCGTTTGATGAAGCCATCAATCGAAAATGAGTTTGCGGGATTGTCGAAAGGGAAAGCAGATAACGAGGCAATCAGAATTTTTGCTCAGAATCTTCGTCAGCTATTATTGGCTTCTCCTTTGGGACAAAAAAAGGTACTTGCCATTGACCCAGGTTATCGTACAGGTTGCAAAACGGTAGTTTTGGATGCTCAAGGAAATTTGTTGGCGGATACCGTAATTTATCCATTCGATAAGCCCTCAGAAGCGCAGGATAAAGTTTTGGCTTTATCCGAAAAATATCAAATTGAAGCCGTGGCCATCGGAAACGGAACGGCGGGACGTGAAACGGAGGATTTTGTGAAGAAACTTCCTTTCAAAAAAGTGCCGCAAATTTTTGCCGTTTCAGAACAAGGGGCTTCTATTTATTCCGCTTCAACGATTGCTCGTGAGGAATTCCCAGACAAAGATATTACGGTTCGTGGAGCCGTTTCAATTGGTCGTAGATTGATGGACCCTTTGGCTGAATTGGTGAAAATTGATGCAAAATCAATTGGCGTTGGACAATATCAACACGATGTTGAACAGAATTTATTGAAAGATTCTTTGGATGCTGTGGTGGAAAGTTGCGTGAATGCAGTTGGGGTAAATCTCAATACGGCTTCCAAACATTTGTTGAGTTATGTAGCAGGTTTAGGACCAGCAATTGCAGCAAATGTTGTAAAATTTCGTCAGGAAAATGGCGATTTTACTTCTCGAAGTCAAATTAAAAAAGTGGCTCGTTTGGGTGATAAAGCCTTTGAACAATGTGCGGGATTTTTAAGAATTCACGAAGCAAAAAATCCGTTAGATAATTCGGCCGTTCACCCCGAAACTTATCCCGTAGTGGAACAAATGGCGAAGGATTTGAAATGTACCGTAAAGGATTTGATGAATCAGGCAGAGTTAAGAAAACGCATTATTTTGAAGGATTACGTTACGCCAAAAATTGGTTTATTGACGCTTCAAGATGTTATGAAAGAATTAGAAAAGCCTTCTCGTGACCCAAGAGAGCAATTAATTGCCTTTGAATTTGACCCGAATGTGAAGAAAGTTGAAGATTTGTACGAAGGAATGGTTTTGCCAGGAATCGTGACAAATATTACTGCTTTCGGTTGTTTTGTGGACGTTGGCGTGAAACAGGACGGTTTGGTGCATATTTCTCAATTAGCCAATCAATACGTTTCTGACCCCAATCAAGTGGTGAAATTACAACAACACGTGAAAGTGCGAGTAATGGAGGTTGATATTGCCAGAAAACGGGTGGCCTTGAGTATGAAAGGGGTGTAACTCGGATATTAAGTATATGTTTTCAGAAGTCGTCAATTAAACCGACGACTTCTGAAAACATATTTATCTCAATCTTTAATTAAGAAGTCTAAATTATAAAATGACCAAACCCAAAGAAACCCTCGAAGTCTGGATGCGTGGCCCCATCGCAGGACTTGCTCCACTCCTACAACCTGTAGCTCATGCTATTTTGCAGGCTCGTGAGGAGGTGAATTTGATGATGATAGATTTTCCAAATGAATTAATTTGGGAAAAACCTGCCGGTGTTGCTTCGGTAGCTTTCCATTTACAACATCTTTCGGGTGTATTGGATAGACTTTTTACGTATGCCAATAATCAATTATTGAACGAAGACCAATTGGAATTATTAGCCTTAGAATCGGATAATACGCAGTATTTGACCGTGAAAGGTTTGCTGACTCGTTTCAATAATCAAGTAAATAAAGCCTTGACGCAATTGAAAAATATTGACGAAAAAATGCTTTTAGAACCCCGTGGAATTGGCAGAAAACAAATTCCAACCAATCTGTTAGGCTTACTTTTTCATGCGGCAGAACATACTCAACGCCACGTAGGACAACTTTTTGTTACAGTAAGGATTTTACAAAATTCATAGATTAAGCAATCCAAAAATAAAAAAAACGTTTATATTTGGATTACCAATTTACGAATATCCTTACTTTAAGAAAGCTATGAAAAACAATATATACGCCATGCTCAGTCGAGCATTTTTACTTTTCTGTATAGTTATTTTTTTAGATTCTTGTAAATTATTTCGTCGCAAAGAAAATAGCAATTCCTCTTCTCGATATCCTACCACTTCAAATACCGCTGCACGAAGAATTTATAACGCCAAAACAATCAACGAAATCGTCTCATTAGCTCGTTCTTATACGGGTGTTCCGTACCGTTCGGGCGGAACAGATGGTAACGGAATGGATTGTTCGGGCTTACTTTTTTGTGTTTATGGTCAATACGGTTTT
This sequence comes from Bacteroidota bacterium, assembly GCA_040387735.1. Lineage (GTDB taxonomy): Bacteria > Bacteroidota > Bacteroidia > Cytophagales > Spirosomataceae > Arcicella. The sequence goes on along the minus strand of JAZKDE010000054.1, from coordinate 23,231 downwards.
CAAATCCCACGTATTTCTTGGCAACAATCTGAAATCGGAAAGGAGATTTCAATTGATGAACTTCGTTCGGGCGATTGGGTGTTTTTTGTTACCAATAAAGGAGGAACCAGTTCCATCAATCATGCGGGAATTGTGACAGAATTGAAGAACCCTAAAGAAGTTTATTTTATTCATGCTTCTTCTTCAAAGGGTATTCGAGAGGATAATCTAATCAGTAAATATTGGATGAGTTGCTTTGCGAAGGCAACAAGACCGTTTTGATTTAATTGTGAGTTAGTGAGTCGTTGTCAAATAATGGCAAATCCCTAACTCACAATTATTAAACTAACTATCCAATCGTAATTTTATGTTCAAAAGGCGTAATCCCTGTTAAATAAACGTGCATTCCTTCGGTTTTTAAAGTGCCAAAATGGGAGGTGTACATTTCGCCGTCCAATCCTCTTAGTTTTGAATGTTTAAAAATACCTCCGTCAATTTTAATGGTATCTTTTCCAAATTGATATTCTCCCGAACCACTCGCCAATGAATAATTATCGGCTGAATCTTCCAATTTCTTTAATCCCGAAAATGCTCCGCCTGCGTTAAAGCAAAACTCAATCGTTACGTGAACGCCATCTGTACCTTTGGTGCTGAAAGTCAATTCGTTAATGCCATTTTTTTCTTCGACAGTAATCGTAGTTTCAAGCGTTCTGATATTACTTTGAGGACGATGTTCAAAATCCATTTTATTCCAAAAACGTCCATCCGTACTTGGCGAATGTTTATAATCGGCATCTGCTCTTTTGTATTTGGCTGGCAAAGGTTGATAATAAGGAGCTTCTATTTTCTGACTTAACACATATTTTCCATCCACTTTTTTGATTCCCTTACTTCTAAAATATCCCGTGCTGAAAAAATCGGTTGAATAACGCAAATATTTCAAAA
>JAZKDE010000054.1:14330-22297 GCA_040387735.1 Bacteroidota bacterium | reverse complement strand
TTTTCTGAAAGCAAATAAATTGGGACTCGTTGACCTTCCCGAACCAATAATTAAAGGTAAATCGGTACCGCCAAAAATGGTGGTAGTCGTCTCATTTTTCCTGATTCTGACAAGATTCGAGGATTCAAAAAACTTCTCAAAATTAACCGATGGGCTTTTTGGTTGCGGAAGTGGTTTTTTGTAAAGTGGTTCTTCCAAGAAATAAAACAATAAATCGTTCATGATTTTCTCTTCAAAACCCTTTACATTTTCAATGAATTTGGTGATAGCGGCGAATTCGGCGTTGTTATCAAGAATGGCAAAAAAGCGATAATCGTGATAAAAATTGAGAATATTAATCGGAGCAAATTGGTCTTGTCTTCTCGAATCATTGCAAACCAAATCGCCATTGGGTTCTGCGTAAAAATAGGTCATTGCTAAGTTTTTACGGACTGGTTCGTATAATTTTGGTCGATTCAATAAACGTCCCATAGTCATTAAAGCACGGTCAGTCACTTCTCCGTAAATCATGCTTCGCTCCAAATAATGCCCATCTTTGTCAATAAAAACTCCTTCCGAAAGCCACTCGTCAATGCGATTTACGTACTTTTTATCGGGAAACAAATCATTAATTCTTGCCAATGCCGCCGACACAACCCAACGATGATTGGGCGTATGAATTCCACCCAAACGCAAACCTTCGCCCGATTTCAAAATGAAAGTTTTAAGCATTTCTTTTATTTCCTTTAAAGAAGACATACTGCTCGCTTTCAGAATATTGGCCGCCGAACAAAGTGGTTCCAAAATAAAAGCGGTATCGGGCGGAGAAGCCAAATTGCCAATATCAAGTGTGCCATCTTCGTTTTGTGCCTTCAATAAAAAACGCATTATTTTATCTAAATAAGGCACAATTTCTTCCTTTTGATAAAATTTCGAAGTTGGCTCGGTTAAAGCTGCCGATAAATTGGCTAAATCGTAGCCTAATCTTCTTCTGATTTCGGTAATATCAGTTGACAAAGCACTAATTAATTTTGTAACTTCCTGATTATTAGCGATGACCATTTTTTTGTAAAATTCATCTTCGGCACTTTTACCGAAACTGAAATTGGTTTTACTCGATAATCCAACGACTGCACCAAGCGTTATTAATTGTGATAAAAAATCTTTTCTTGAAATATTTTCCATGTTTTGAGGGTTATGTGAATATGCTAATAGATAATTTATGATTTTCCAGTTTTTATGTGAATCGAATTAATTGTTTAATTTTACCTAAAAAAAGTCTTGAACACAACGCCCAACATAACCATTAAAGACATTGCTCGTAAGTTTAAATGCTCGCCTTCTACGGTGTCTCGGGCATTGAATAATTACGAACATACCAATATTGACACCCGTAATACCATTCAAGAATACGCCCAAAAAATGGGTTATCAGCGTAATACACTTTCGTTGAGTTTGCTCAATAAAAATACCAAAACCCTCGGAATTGTACTGCCCAATATTTCCCAATTTCACGAGAGTGCGATGGTCGAAGGAATCCAATCGGTGTTGCAACCTTTGGGTTATTTATTGAATATTTGTGTTTCAAATGAAAGCTATCTGCTTGAAAAAGAATACGTTGAGCGATTAATGGCTAATCGAGTGGACGGGCTTTTTCTTTCTATCTCGCAAGAAACTTACAGTGAAGGACATTACGAACATCTGCAAACGGTGGCAAATCGGAACGTTCCTTTGATTTTTATTGACCGCCAATACGAAGAAATTCAAACCAGTGGCGTTACAACGGATGATTATTTAGGAGCATTCATTGCCACCGAACATTTAATAAAAGTTGGTTGCAAAAGAATTGCTCATCTTCGTGGCCCGAAAGGTTTAGCCATTGCCGAACAGCGTTTTAACGGTTATCGTGATTGTCTTTTACAGCATAATTTTCCAATTGACGAAAACCTCATTGCTTGCGTAAATTTCACTATTGAAAGTGGAATCGAACCCACAAAAACATTGCTCAATTTGCCCAATTCTCCCGATGGAATTTTTGGGGTGAATGACCAAGTTTGCTTCGGAACATTGCAAGTAATTAGAGAAATTGGTCTGCAAGTTCCCGAACAAATTGCCGTCATTGGCTTTGATAACACGCCCATTTCTGCCTATTTTCATCCTCCACTTAGCACCGTTGGTCGCCAGAGTAAACCCATTGGCGTAGAAGCAGCCAAATTGTTTTTGGAACAAATTACCACCTCATCAACTACGATAAACAATATCGTCCTTCCGCCCGAATTGATTATTCGGACATCCTCTTCTTTGGCAAATTAGTAATTTAATTTTGGATTATTTCTATGTAAACGATTTCAAACGTTTGCATACGTTTTTATCCAAAAATTGCCATTTTTTATGGTTTTATTCCAGTAAGATTCCAGAATCGGCTACTTTATGTTGCAAGTTCAGTTGCGGATTAGCGATTTACTTAATCTCAAAAGTTATTTCGTTTGTCCCATTTTTTATTACTGTTATCAAAACCCAATACAATGAAATCAAAACTTTACGCTTATTCTCGTCGGAATATCATCTGGGGAATATTTGTCATGCTTTTAGGCATTACAAATGCTTTTGCTCAGAATAAAACTATTTCGGGGAGAGTAACTACCGCCGACAGCCAAGAAGGCTTGCCAGGCGTTTCTATTAGTATCCAAGGCTCAAAAGTAGGAACAACATCTGATGGTAATGGAAAATATTCCTTATCAGTAACCAGTTCCAATGCCGTTATCGTATTCTCATCAGTTGGATACATTACGCAAGAGAAAACTGTTGGAAGTCAGCAACAAATTGATGTTGCCTTAGTTGCCGATACCAAGCAATTGGGTGAAGTCGTGGTAGTTGGTTACGGTACGCAATCTCGTAAAAACTTAACGAGTGCTATCTCAACCATCAAACCTGAAGATCTGAACCGTGGAGCCATTACCGACGTAGGCCAATTAATGCAAGGTCGTGTTCCTGGCTTGAACATTTCTGCTAATGGTGACCCAAATTCTACGGCTGCCGTGGTTTTGCGTGGAGCTTCAACCATCAACAGTTCGCAAGGACCACTTTATGTAATTGATGGAATTCCTGGGGCTGATATTTCAACAATTGCTCCCGATGATATTGCTTCAATTGACGTATTGAAAGATGCTTCGGCAACGGCAATTTATGGAAACCGTGCTGCTAATGGGGTTATTATGGTGACGACCAAAAAAGGTAAAAAAGGCGAAATGAAAGTGAATTATCATGGTTACGTAGGCATCGAAAATGTTTCAAGTCGTTTGAATATGATGGATGCTACGCAATTGAGAAGCTTTTTAACAACAAATGGTTTGTCATTCTCACCAGCGGATGACAAAAATGCCAACACAAATTGGCAAGATGCGGTTCAGAAAACCAATGCCATTTCTCAAAATCATAACCTTTCGTTTAGTGGGGGAACTGACCACAGTACTTATAGCGCAAGTTTAAATTATACCAATAAACAAGGTATTCTTCAAGGTAGTGACTTGAACCGTGTCATTGCTCGTTTGGCATTTGAACAATACGCTTTGAATGATAAAGTGAAATTTGGTTTGCAAGTAACAAATTCAAATAGCAACGGAAATAATACGCCTTTAAGAAATAACGTATTAACGCAAATGATTAACCATTTACCCGTTTCTCCCGTGAAAAACGACGATGGTTCTTATTTTGAAAACTTTACCAATACGGGTTATTTCAACCCTGCGGCGATGATTGCTCACGCTCAAGATAATACAAAAAATAATGTTTTGACGGCAGCTTTTACAACCCACGTAAATTTACCTTTTGGTTTGACGTATGACGTAAATCTTTCGTACCAAAATTTCACAACGCTTCATGGAGAGTCGTACGATAGTTATTATACGAAATACAACAGTGCCAATTTTTATAACAACCCAGAACCACCACAAGTACATAGTTTATTGAATTTTGGAACGAATGGTTCGGCTTTGAGAAACTCTTACCAAAACACAAATAAATTATTAGAAACATTTTTGTCTTGGAATAAAGAATTTGGCGACCATGCGGTTAATATGGTTTTGGGATATTCTTGGCAAGGAAGAATTGCAGGAGATGGTTTTCAGGCTTCGAGTTCAAACTTCCCAGTGGATAATATCGGATACAACAACTTTGCTTTGAGTAATCCTTACGCAATTTCTTCGTATCGTGTCAATTTTGGAGCTGATGGAATTTACCAAGAAACTCGCCTGATTTCAGATTTTGCCCGTTTGAACTACAATTACAAAGACAAATATTTAGTGCAAGGTTCGGTTCGTAGAGACGGTAGTTCTGTATTTGGAGAAAATAATCAGTGGGGATATTTTCCATCGGTTGGTGTGGCCTGGCGAGTTAATCAAGAAGCATTCATGGAAAAACAATCGTTTTTTACTGACTTGAAATTGAGAGCAAGTTACGGGGTAACGGGTAATTCATCAGGATTCAATGCGTACACGGCTCAATTTATGTCGGGAAGTTTAGGAACGTATTATTACAACGGTGTTCAAACGGCGGCTTACGGGCCAACGCAAGCGGCTAATCCAGATTTACAATGGGAAAAAACAGCAACTTCAAATATTGGTATTGATTTCAGCATCTTGAAAGGGAAATTGAGCGGTACGGTTGAGGTTTACGACAAAAACACAACGGGTATGATTTATTCGTACAAAGTCGACCCAATTTTAGTACCCATCGGAAGTATTATTTCAAACGGTGGAAGTATGAGCAACAAAGGTATTGAGGTGTCTTTGAATGCTACGCCAGTGAGAACCAACAATTTTTCTTGGACAACGAGCATCAACTTTGCGAGCAATAGTAACAAAATTACGAGTCTTTCAAACCCACTTTTTGCGGGTGGAGATTCAATCCGTACTACGCAACCAGAAGGAGGAGGACAAACAGGAAGTACCTTGCAAATCTTGAAAGCAGGAATGCCTTTGGGACAGTTTTTCTCGCTTGAATATGCAGGAAAGAATGATAAAGGCGTTTCTCAATACGTAAATGCCAAAGGAGAATTGACAACTACGCCTGCCATTGGAGCCGATTATAAGTATATCGGAAGTCCACAACCTAAATTATTAATTGGTTGGACAAACACGATACGTTACGGTAATTTTGATTTTAATGTATTTATTAGAGGTGTTTTTGGTAATAAAATTTTCAATGCAACCCGTGCTGATTTATTCAGACCAAGTACGGCTCAATACACCAATATTTTGGTCGATGTTGCTAACGAAAATAAATTGGATGTAAACTCATTCAAGTATTCATCACGCTTTGTGGAAGACGGAAGTTATATCAGATTTGACAATGCTACGTTGGGGTATAATTTCAAAAAAATGGGTCAAGCCATTAAAAACCTTAGAGTGTATATGTCGGTGAATAACTTATTGACTATCACAAGTTATACAGGGATTGACCCAGAGGTAAATCAAGGTGGAATTGCTCCAGGGGTAGATTCTAATAACTTTTATCCTAAAACTCGCACCGTATTATTTGGTGTAAATCTATCATTCTAATAATTGAATTGTAAATATGAAAAAGATAACAACTTATATAGGACTTGTGCTAACAGCATATTTCATGTCGTCGTGCCATGATGTAGTTGTGCCAATAACAACAGAATTAACCCCAGATATTTTCCCTCAAAATACCAGTCAATTTATTCAGGCATCAGGACCACCTTATGCGGCTTTGAGAGGGGCATATTCACTTGATTATTGGTTTATGCAATCTGAATCAACCGATGAATCTATTATGCCCGCCAGAGGTGGTAACTGGTTCGATAACCAGAATTATCGTCATTTGCACTATCATTCTTGGACAAAAGACCATGGTAATACGAACGGTGCATGGTCATGGTTATCAAATGTAATTGGTACAACTAACCAAGCGCTTTCAATTTTGGATAAAACAATTCCTGCCTCAACGCCAACGAAAGCAAATAATCTTGCAGAGTTGAAAATGGTGCGTGCCATTGCTTATTTTATGATGATGGATTTGTACGGAAATGTGCCAATTTATACGGAATACGGTGATTTTACGCCAAAACCAAATACGCCAAGAGCGCAAGTTTTTGCTTTCTTGGAGACGGAAATAAAAGCGGCTTTACCTGATTTAAGTACCGATGTGAGTACAGCTACGTATGGTCGTGCGACTAAATATACGGCTTACGCACTTTTGGCAAAAATGTATTTGAATGCGGAGGTTTATACGGGAACTGCTCGTTTGAAGGACTGTATTGATGCTTGCGATAATGTAATTGCTTCTGGAAAATTTGCACTTGAAACTCGTGCCAATTACTTACAAATGTTTTATCCAAATAATGGGCCACAAATGAAGGAATTTATATTTGCAATTCCTTATGACCCTGCAGCAGGTGCAATGCCAGGAACTAATGGATTTATGTATCATGCTCGTTATGACGTACCACGCTCAGAAACGAAAAAATATAATCTTCCATTTACGCCTTCTGCTCCAAGAAGTACTTTACCAGAATTCTATGCATATTTCAATGACGCTAATGACATCAGAAATAAACAATGGTTGACAGGATTACAGTTTATGGCTGATGGTGTAACACCAGTAACGGTAACAACTACCAAAAAAGGTTATGACCAATTCTATACGGGTGCTGACGGTAGTGCAACTTATACTTATCAAGTAAATTTAGCACCAAAAATTGAACTTAGACAAGATGTTGCAACCTTTGATTCTGGAAATGATGAAATTGCTTGGAACATGGGATATCGTAATGTGAAGTTTTTGCCAGATGCAACTTCAACAACCAGAAATCAGAATAACGATGTCCCTTTCTTGAGATATTCGGATATTATTTTGATGAAAGCGGAGGCAATTGTTAGAGGAGGTGCTGCCACAAATGGGGAAACTGCGCTTGTTTTATACAATCAGTTGAGAGCAAACCGTACCACTTCTCCAGCGGTATCAACGGTAACACTGAGCGATATTTATGCAGAAAGAAATCGTGAATTTGCTTGGGAATCTTGGCACAGAAATGACATGATTCGCTTTGGAAAATATGAAGAAAATTGGGGTTTCAAAACCAATGCAGATGTAACTCGCAGAATTTTCCCAATTCCAACGGCGGCAATGGTGTTGAATCCAGCTTTGACTCAAAACCCTGGTTATTAGAATTTGTTTTAATTGAGTATTTCTAATTATATTTATGTAGCACAGGAAGAAATTTTTGTGCTACTTTTTTGTATTTTCTTCCCAATAATGAACGTAATAGATTTAAATTAATTCTGCAACAAAGTCTCACGGGCTCAACACATTAAAGATGATTTCTAAGGAGTTTTAAGGTTTAGGAGTTAATCTGAAATAGGTTACCTTGGCGACTTTCACGCAATTTTTCAGGTTTGATGCTCTTTGTGATTTTTCGTAAGTAATTTCTTAATTTGTCGGTATAAAACTATCTCTGTTAATAATAGTATATTTTTGGATTATTTGTATTTTTATTTAAAATAATCTATTAATTTTGAAGTAAAGCTTTGTGAATTCCTTTTTTGAAACGCAGTGTGTTGATATAACACATTTTTTTAACGCTAATAATGTGTCATATTAACACATTATGTTTTTTTAATACTTGTTCATGGCATAAAAAGCTATAAACAACTTAGGATAATTCAATAATTGCTCAGAGCTGAATTGATTTTTTGAGTTTAGTCAAATTTTTAATCATAATTTTTTAACAATGCTCATCCATAGTAGCATATTACTTAGTGGGATGGAGAGTTGGAAGTATTGGTAGGAAATTATGGACAAAATTATAAATATCACGTTTCAGCAGAACACGTTTTTTACGTTTTAGATAATAGCGGAACTAATGAATTATTGCCTACATATTACATTCATAATGGGAAATGAGAATTTGAATTATTCCCAGATTTTGACCGCAATCAAATTGCCGAATAAACACCTGTAATCAA
>JAZKDE010000054.1:0-14230 GCA_040387735.1 Bacteroidota bacterium | reverse complement strand
TAAAATTAATTTTTTGGAGGAAGAAGTTGTGAAATCAATGCTTTTTATTGACAATGTAAACAAATCAAAATTCATTTTTGTAAGTATAAATTACCAAAATATGAAAGTATTTAATCTGAAATCTAAATCATTATGAAAAGAAGAACGGTACTGAAAAACCTTGCTTTGGCAATTCCTGCATTAGGATTTTCCAAAGGATTTGTAAAAAAATATTCGTTCAAAAATATTCAAGCGAATGAACCCATCGCAACGGGGAAATTCAAACCAACTTGGGATTCGTTGGCACAATATCAAACGCCCGACTGGTTTAGAGATGCAAAATTTGGTATTTGGGCTCATTGGGGACCACAATGTCAGCCTGAAGCGGGAGACTGGTACGCTCGTGGAATGTACCAAGAGGGAAGTCGTCAGTACAAATTTCACGTTGAAAAATACGGACATCCTTCAAAATTTGGATTTAAAGACGTTATCAACGAATGGAAAGCCGAAAACTGGCAACCCGAAAAATTGATGGCCTTGTATAAAAAAGCAGGAGCAAAGTATTTTTTCGCACTTGCCAATCACCACGATAATTTTGATAATTATAATAGTAAATATCAAAAAGTTTGGAATTCTACTAAAATTGGTCCTAAAAAAGACCTTGTTGGCGGTTGGGCAAAGGCGGCTCGTGCCAATGGTTTGCGTTTTGGCGTAAGTGTTCACGCCTCGCACGCATGGTCATGGCTCGAGCCTTCTCAGCTTTCGGATAAAGATAAAATTGCATTTGATGGAAATTTAACTGAAAAAGAGGGCAAAGGAAAATGGTGGGAAGGCTTAAATCCGCAGGAATTATACGCCCAAAATCATGCTTTGAGTAAAGGGGCGGCAATACCAAGTTCCATTCATAGACAATGGGAATGGGGCAACGAAGCGAGCCAACCAAGTGCCGAATATTGCCAGAAATTTTTGAATAGAACCCTCGACCTTATCAATCAATACAATCCAGATTTGCTGTATTTTGATGATACTGTTTTGCCATTTCATCCAATTAATGACGTTGGTTTACAAATCGCTTCGCATTTTTATAACAACAACATGAAGAAGCACGGGGGCAATTTAGAAGCAGTTTTGAACGGAAAAATCCTTAATGATGCACAAAGAAAATGTATGATTTGGGACGTTGAACGTGGTCATAGCAACCAAATTGAACCTTACGTTTGGCAAACAGATACTTGTATTGGTGACTGGCATTATAACCGTGAAGTTTACGAAAACAATAAATATAAAAGTGCCAAAACTGTTATTCATACGCTGATTGATGTGGTTAGTAAAAATGGCAATTTATTATTGAGCGTACCCGTTCGGGGCGATGGAACAATTGACGAAAAAGAACAAAAAGTGGTTGAAGGAATTGCCGAGTGGATGGGCAAATACAGCGAATGTATTTATGGAACTCGCCCGTGGAAAATTTTTGGCGAAGGTCCAGCGATGGCAGATGCAGCGGCATTAAATGCACAAGGTTTTAACGAAGGAAAAGGAAAGCCATTTACGGGTGAAGATATTCGTTTTACAACCAAAGGTATCACCCTTTTTGCAATTCCTTTGGGTAGTCCATCGGCAGGGAAATTGGTAATTAAATCTTTGAATGAAGGTAGTGACTACTATCCTAAAAAGATTTCAAAAGTCACATTAATTGGTAATCCTCAGCCTTTAAATTTTGTTCGTGACCAAGAAGGTTTAAAGGTGAATTTGCCTGAAAATGTAAGTAATGAATTTGCTTATGCTATTTCAATAATTTAATTTTTAAAGACTTGTTAAAACACAGTATTTTTTTCATCTGCCTTTGTGCGACTGCTTTTACTGCCTCAGCACAAGTTCAATCGTTCCCTTTACAATCGGTAAAGTTGACGAACGGTACCTTCAAAAATGCCCAAGACGTTGATTTGAAGTACATTTTGGCTTTAAATGCCGATAAATTATTAGCACCATATTTGATTGATGCGGGCTTACCATTGAAAGCAGAAAGGTACGGAAACTGGGAACGTTCGGGCTTGGATGGACACATTGGCGGACATTATTTATCAGCTTTGGCAATGATGTATGCTTCCACGAAAAATGCTGAATTGAAAGCCCGTTTGGATTATATGGTTTCGGAATTGGCTCGTTGTCAAACTAAAAATGGCAATGGCTATGTTGGTGGAATTCCGCAAGGAAAAGTATTTTGGGAACGCATCCACAAAGGCGATATTGATGGCAGTACCTTCGGTTTGAATAATACTTGGGTGCCACTTTACAACATTCACAAACTTTTTGCGGGCTTGCGAGATGCTTATCAATTTACCAATAATAAACAGGCATTGCAGGTTTTAATTGGTTTGGGCGATTGGTTTTCGGACTTAATAAAACCACTTTCTGAGGAGCAAATTCAAACAATGCTTCGGACAGAACACGGAGGAATGAATGAAGTTTTTGCAGATTTATACGAAATTACAAAAGATAAAAAGTATCTCCAAATTGCCGAAAAAATATCGCATAAAGCAATCTTAAATCCATTAATTCAACATCAAGATAAACTCACGGGTTTGCACGCCAATACGCAAATTCCGAAAGTAATTGGTTTTGAAAAAATAGCTCAGTTGAACGGAAACAAAGATTGGTCGGATGCAGCAGTATATTTTTGGAATAATTTAACGCAAAAACGTAGCGTTGCTTTTGGTGGGAATAGTGTGCGAGAACACTTTAATCCGACTAATGATTTTTCTAAAATGTTGGAGTCAAATCAAGGGCCAGAAACGTGCAATTCTTACAATATGCTTCGGTTGAGTAAGGCTTTGTATTTGGATAAAAACGATTTGCAATATCTCGATTTTTACGAAAAAACGCTTTACAATCACATTCTTTCCAGTCAACATCCGCAACACGGCGGTTTTGTGTATTTTACGCCAATTCGTCCACGGCATTATCGGGTATATTCTCAGCCAGAAACCAGTATGTGGTGTTGCGTGGGTTCGGGTTTAGAGAATCATACTAAATATGGCGAGTTGATTTATAGCCATAATCAGCAAGATTTATTCGTCAATTTGTTCATTCCTTCAGTACTCAACTGGGCAGAGCGAGACATGAAACTCACACAAAAAACGCAATTTCCGTATAGCAATCGTTCCGAATTAATTGTCAATATAAAAAAGCCCAATCAATTCAATATTGGCATTCGTTTTCCGAAATGGGCGAGTGAGGTGAAAGTTTGGGTTAATGATAAAAATCAAACATTTCCCGCAAAATCTGGAGAGTATATTTTAATTAATAGAAACTGGAAAAATGGCGATAAAATTTTGGTAGAATTGCCCATGAAAACGCACTTGGAATATCTACCAGACAGTTCAAATTGGGCAGCAATTATGCACGGACCTATTGTGTTGGCCGCAAAAACGGATACCACGAATTTAGACGGACTTTTTGCTGATGATAGCAGAATGGGACACGAAGCCAAAGGGAAATTATATTCATTGGAATCTGCGATTGCTTTGGTAGATGACAATAAAGAATTTTTAGGAAAAATAAAACCCTCGAAAAATCAAAAATTCAGATTTTCGATGAATGATTTGATCCAAAACCCTGATTTCAAAAATCTTCAATTAATGCCATTTTTTGAATTGCACGATGCTCGTTATCAAATGTATTTTCAAACGTTAAATTCGGTAGAATTTCAAAAAAATGCGGAGAAATTAAAAACGCAAGAAACCCAAATATTAGCCTTAGAAGCCAATACGGTGGACAAGGTCAATTGTGGAGAACAACAACCCGAAGTTGACCATAATTACAAAGGAGAAAAAAGTGATGCAGGTTATGAAGAAGGGCGTTTTTGGCGAAATACAAAGTCCTTTATTTCTTACCAATTTAGCAACAAAAATCTTGAAGGAAAATACGTAGAAATTGCTGTTTTAGATAATCTTAAAATAGAAAATTTATCTTTTTTATTGAATGGAAAACCGTTAGAAATTATATCAACCGAGCGTAAAATAATTAAATTAAAAATTCCAGAAACAGAACAATTAAGTAAAAACCTTGTACTAAAAATCAGTACAAACAATGGTGTTTATTCACCTCGAATTCATCAAATTAGATTAACAACAAAACCGTAATTCATTGAAAAAGACAAATTTAACCCTCATTTTATTAACGTTTTTGGCAGGATTGGCTTCTGCTCAAAACAAGATTACCTTGAATACCGATTTGGCAAAAACCAAAATTGACAAACACATTTACGGGCATTTTGCCGAACACCTTGGGAAGTGTATTTACGGTGGAATGTACGTGGGCGAAAGCAATACAAAAATCCCAAATACCAATGGCGTTCGTAATGATGTAATTGCGGCTTTGAAAGATTTGAAAGTGCCAAATTTGCGTTGGCCAGGCGGTTGTTTTGCCGATACTTACCAATGGAAAGACGGCATTGGACCCAAAACAAAACGCCCAAGTATGGTGAATGTTTGGTGGGGTGGCACGATTGAAGACAATAGTTTTGGTACGCACGATTTCTTAGATTTATGCGAACGCATCGGTGCAGAACCGTATTTGGCGGGAAATGTGGGAAGTGGCACGGTTAAAGATTTGTCGGATTGGGTTACGTATGTGAACAATCCAAGCGGCAGTCCGATGTCTGAATTGCGTAAACAAAATGGTCGTGCAAAGCCTTGGGATGTGAAACTTTGGGGCGTTGGAAATGAAGCTTGGGGTTGCGGTGGAAACATGACTGCTGAACATTACAGCAATATTTACCGTCAATATTCAACTTTTATGACCGATTGGAGTAATACTTCAAAACTGTTTAGAATTGCTTCTGGAGCCAGCGACGGCGATTATGCTTGGACGGAAACATTGATGAAAAATATTCCGCATAATATGCTTTCTGGCGTGGCATTGCACCATTATTCAGTATTGAGTTGGGCTGAAAAAGGGCCTTCGGTAGATTTTACGGAAGCTCAATATTTCAAAACAATGGATGAGGCTTGGAAAATGGAAGAATTCGTAACTCGCCACTCAACGATTATGGATAAATATGACCCAGCAAAGAAAATTGCTTTGGTAGTTGACGAATGGGGCGGTTGGTATAATGTGGAAGCAGGTACAAATCCAGGGTTTTTATACCAGCAAAATACCATGCGTGATGCCATGATTGCGGGAATTACCTTAAATATTTTCAATAATCACGCTGACCGTGTTCGGGTGGCAAATTTGGCTCAAATTGTGAATGTTTTGCAAGCAGTTATCTTGACAAATGAGGAGAAAATGTTGCTTACGCCAACATATCACGTCATGAAAATGTATAATGTTCACCAAGATGCAACGCTTGTTCCAATCACAATTGAATCGGCTTCTTATGAATATCAAGGCAAAAAATTGACGGCAGTTTCGGCTTCGGCTTCCAAAGATGCTTCGGGAAGTTTGAATGTTTCTTTGACAAATATTGATTATTCAAAACCACAAGAAGTGTCAATTAATTTGAGAGGGGAGGACTTTTCTAAATTATCAGGCACAATTTTATCTTCGCCAAAAATCAATGATTTTAACTCTTTCGAGAACCCAAATAAAATTGCTATTCAAGATTTCAAAGGAGCAAAATTAGAAAAAGGAGTTTTAAAATTAACGCTTCCAGCTTATTCGGTAGTGGTTTTGAATTTGAAAAAGTAGAATCGCATTAGGCAATAGGCTGTATGCCCTACGCTCTATAAAAGGCATACAGCCTATTGCCTAAAAGTTAAAGCAAAAATAAAATGAAAAAATTATATCTTATTGCCCTGTGTCTTTTTGGAATGAATACTTTCGCTCAAAAGAAAATAGTTGTTGATGTTCCTACCAAAGTCTCAGAAATTCAGCCAACTATGTGGGGCGTTTTCTTTGAAGATATTAACATGGGAGCCGATGGTGGTATTTATGCCGAATTAATTAAAAACCGCTCATTCGAGTTTTTCAAGCCTTTAATGGGTTGGAATATTGAATACCCTATCGAAGCAAAAAAAGAAATCCTCGTGAAATTAAGACACGAAGGTGAAATTTTGGTGCAGAACAGAATGGATAAAAATACGGCAAATCCACGCTATATTACCGTTACCGTTAATGATACCAAAAAAGGAGAACTTGGTCTTTCAAATGAAGGCTTTAAGGGTATGGGATTTAAAAGCGGATTGCGTTATGATTTTTCGGTTTTGGCAAGAGTGATTACGGGTTCAGTAAAAATGCACATCGAATTATTAAATGCTAAAAAAGAAGTAATTGGTAGCACGCTTGTTACGCCAAATGGTAATGAATGGACTAAATTAGAATCAAGTTTTAATGCTTTGGCTTCGGAAGCAAAAGGTACTTTCCGAATTTGGTTTGAAGGAACAGGCGTTGTTGATTTGGATATGATTTCATTATTTCCTTCTGATACTTGGAAAGGTCGTAAAGGTGGAATGCGTGCTGATATGATTCAATTATTAGCCGATATGAAACCTGGATTTGTCCGTTTCCCAGGTGGTTGTATCGTAGAAGGTTTTGACCTTAACAACCGTTATCAATGGAAAAAAACATTGGGACCGATAGAAGATCGCCAATTAATTATGAACCGTTGGAATATTGAATTTACGCATCGCCCAGCTCCCGATTATTTCCAAACATTTGGTTTAGGTTTCTTTGAATATTTCCAATTATGTGATGATATTGGCGCTGCTCCACTGCCAATTTTAAACTGCGGAATGGCTTGTCAATTCAATTCTGCGGAAGTTGTACCCTTAGATCAAATACAACCCTACGTTGACGATGCACTTGATTTAATTGAATTTGCAAACGGCGATGTTTCTACCAAATGGGGTAAAATTCGTGCCGATATGGGTCATCCTGCTCCATTTAATTTAAAAATGATGGGAATTGGAAATGAAAACTGGGGACCACAATATGTAGAACGACTGAAAATATTTACCAAAGCAATCAAAGACAAATACCCAACAATTAAATTAGTAAATAGTTCTGGTATTGACCCTGAAAGCCGTATTTTTCAACATTTGAATACTGAATTACGTGCTATGAATGCAGATATAATCGACGAACATTATTACAATAAACCTGATTGGTTTTTGAAAAATGCAAGTCGTTATGATTCTTATGACCGTAATGGTTCAAAAGTTTTTGCCGGCGAATATGCCGCTCAAAGTGACCATACGGTTAGTGTTGACAATAAAAATAGTTGGAATTGTGCCTTGTCGGAGGCTGCCTTTATGACGGGTTTAGAACGCAATGCCGCCGTAGTAAGCATGGCTTCGTATGCCCCACTTTTTGCCCACGCAGACGGTTGGCAATGGACACCCGATTTGATTTGGGTAGATAATCTTCGTAGTTACGGAACGCCAAATTATTACGTGCAGAAATTATACAGCAACAACAGAGGAACACACGTATTGCCAATTACAGAAAGCGGTTCAACCGTAGCAGGAAAAGACAGTTTGTATGCAGCGGCGGCTTGGGACAAAAACGCCAATGAAGTAATTGTGAAAGTTGTTAACGTTTCTGGAAAAGCACAAAACCATGAATTATCATTGGCTGGCGTGAAGAAAATGGAAGCTGTTGCGAAGGCATATATCATGCAAAATGACAATTTGAATGAAGTGAATTCATTTGAAAATGCTACGAAAGTTAGCCCAATTGAGAAAGATATTGCGGTTGATGTGAAAAAGAAAATGGTAAGTTTAAATCTTCCCGCAAAATCATTTATCGTTTATCGAATTAAGATTTTGGATAAGTAAGATTATTTTCGATCAGGTATTTTTCTGGAATATAAATTTTATTTGAAAAATTTGACATTTTTAAATAAATAAAGTAATATTGTGTCAAGTTTACACAATTATATTGTTGTATAATAATTGATGTAAACTTATCAATAGTTTTCTTCTGAATATTAAAAAATAATTGCTTTTTATGGAAAGATACGCTCATTCGACCCGAATTCTGGTAGCACTCGATTGTATAGTTTTTGGATTTGATAGAGAGTCTTTGAAATTATTATTGATAAAAAGAAATTTTGAGCCTGAATTGGGTAAATGGTCGCTGATGGGAGGTTTTTTGGAAACAAACGAAGACCTTGAAGTGGCAGCAAATCGAATTTTGTACGATTTAACGGGATTGAAAGACATTTATTTTGAAGAAATAAAAACCTTTGGCAAAGTAAATCGTGATCCTGTGGAACGAACATTATCCGTTTGTTTTTTTGCTCTTATCAATATTCATGCCCACGACCAAGATTCAGCTAAAGCTCAAAATGCGTACTGGATTGATCTTAAAAACAGACCAGAATTAATTTTTGACCATAATGAAATGGTTGATTTAGCCTTGGAAGAATTACGGTACAAAGCTGCTCTACACCCTTTAGGATTTGAATTATTACCCGAAAAATTCACCATTCCGCAGCTTCAAAAGCTCTACGAAGCAATTTATGATTCGCCCGTGGATAGAAGAAATTTTAGCCGTAAAATTCTTTCTACCAACTTGTTAATTGATACAGGGGAAAAAAATGAAAATTCTTCTACCAAAAAGGCAATCTTATATAAATTGGATCAAGAAAAATATCAAAAACAATTTAATGCGTTCCATTATTTTATCTCTGATTCCATGAGATAATAAGTAAATATTTGAAAATCAATTAGTTTGAAGTTTTAAATGTAAATGTGTTATTTCAACACGAACAAGCAAAATTATGCAAAATAAATTCACGATAGGGCTTGATTATGGTACAGACTCAGTTCGTGCTTTGATTGTAAATACCCAAACAGGTGAAAGTATAGGTACTGCCGTTCATTATTATGAAAGGTGGCAAAAAGGACTTTTCTGTAATCCATCTACTTCACAATTTAGACAACATCCACTCGATTATTTAGAAGGTTTGGAAGGGGCAGTTAAAGGGGCTTTAGAAGGACTTTCAGAGGAAATTAAACAAAATATTGTTGGAATTTCGGTCGATACAACGGGCTCAACGCCTGTGGCAGTCGATGAAAACGGAACGCCTTTAGCTTTGCTTCCAGAATTTGCGGAAAATCCAAATGGTATGTTTATTCTCTGGAAAGACCATACAGGTAATGCAGAAGCTGAAGAAATCAATAATTTGGCTCATCATTGGGATACGGATTTCACCAAATACGTAGGCGGAATTTATTCGTCTGAGTGGTATTGGGCAAAAATTCTCCGCACTTTGCGAGTGGATGAAAAAGTGCGAGAAAAAGCATTTTCGTGGGTTGAACATTGTGATTGGATTTCGGCGGTTTTATCAGGAAATACCAATCCTTTGACTTTCAAACGTTCAAGATGTGCGGCAGGACATAAAGCGCTTTGGCACGAAGAATTTGAAGGTTTGCCTTCCGAAGAATTTTTAACTAAACTTGACCCACTTTTATCGGGTTTGAGAAAACGTTTATTTAAAGATACTTATACCGCTGACCTTCCGATGGGAACAATTTCGGCAGAATGGGCCGAAAAATTGGGCGTTCCAAACAACGTAGTTATTGGCGTCGGAACGTTTGATTGTCATGCAGGAGCGGTTGGGGCAGAAATTCAACCTTACGATTTCGTGCGAGTAATGGGAACCTCAACGTGCGATATGTTGATTGCCCCCAATGAAGAAATTGGACATTTGTTAATCAAGGGAATTTGCGGACAAGTGAACGGGTCAATCATCCCAAATATGTTGGGTATGGAAGCGGGACAATCGGCTTACGGAGATTATTACGCTTGGTTTCAACGCATTATTACGGAACCAGTTAGAGCAATTTTGGGCGAAAAAGCAGCGGATGATTTAAGCGAAAAACTAATTCCTTATTTATCAGAACAGGCTTCACAATTATCCATTACTGAAAATGATATTGTGGCAACGGACTGGATAAATGGCCGACGAACGCCCGATGCAAATCATACCCTAAAAGCATCTTTTATGGGTATGGATTTAGGAACGGATTTCGTTAAAATATTCAAAATGATTGTGGAAGCAACGGCATTTGGTTCAAGGGCAATCGTGGATAGATTTATCCAAGAAGGCGTGCCAATTAAACAAGTAATTGCCATTGGTGGCGTGGCCAAAAAATCACCTTATGTGATGCAAACGCTTTCAGATGTGTTAAATATGCCGATAAAAGTGGCAAGTTCAGATCAAGCCTGTGCTTTGGGTGCGGCCATGAATGCTTCAGTTGCGGCAGGAATTCACGCCAATTTATTTGACGCTCAAAAAGCAATGGGTTCTGGATTTGATGCCAATTATTTACCACGTCCAGAAGCAGTTGAAGTTTATAAAAAGCTATACGAAAAATATCAAAAATTAGGAAAATTCACAGAAATACAATGAGAGTTTTAGCGAGCATTAACACTTTCAAACGGCACTTTTACATTTTTCAAAATTTGACTTATTTTATGTAAATGCTTTTTTAATTCTGGAGTATCCAAATTGACTTTAGGCATATTAGGGTTGATTTTAACTTTTGATTCATCAATACCCAAAAAATTAAGTTCTTTTTTCATGATTTTTTTTCGATAAAATATCCTTTATAATAACCTGTTTTACTGAATGGCTCGGTTGAATCATCGTCTAAAAGACCATAAATGTTATAAAAAAGTTCTGTTTTTTCAAATAAATTTGAAATTGTTGCCCGATAAAGTCTGGTTCGAGCATCAGTACTTCCAGTAAAAAATACTTTTTTGGTCGGATTTAATTCAAAAAATGCGTACAAAGTTTGTATGACAGTAGCTAAAATTATTTTCATATCCTGATTATTGCTTATCGCAAAGACATCAAGGGTGTGTTCGTCGGTTAAATCTCCAAAGATTAAATGAAACAAATTTGCTTTATTTTCATCGGGAACATAAACAACCATTTTTTTAGTATTCTTCTGTAAGCCAATACTTTCAAAAATATGATAAAGTCCATCGGGAGATGTTTCAATGTTGTAAATAGGTTTTTCCATTACCAAAATTACTAAAAATAAAAAAAAATAACAAAGTAAATGCTTAATCTAAAAACTTTTGAAGTTTGGTTTATTACTGGTAGCCAACATTTATACGGAGAAGAAACGCTTCGTCAAGTTGATGAACATTCAAAAATCATCGCTGATTCGTTCAATAATGCTTCTCAAATTCCAGTAAAAGTGGTTTTTAAACCCGTTGTGAAATCTACGGAAGAAATCACGGCGATTTGTAAAGAAGCCAACGCTACCGCAAATTGTATTGGTATCATCGCATGGATGCACACGTTTTCGCCCGCAAAAATGTGGATTAATGGCTTGAATATTCTTCAATTGCCTTTATTGCATTTACACACGCAATTTAACCGTGATATTCCATATTCAGCCATTGATATGGACTTCATGAACCTTAACCAATCGGCTCATGGTGACCGTGAATTTGGACATATCATGTCTAAAATGCGCATCAACCGTAAAGTTGTGGTGGGACATTGGGAAGCAGAATCAGTGCTTGAAAAAATCAATATTTGGTCTCGGGTGGCGGTAGGAAAGTACAAAATGAAAACCATGAAAGTGGCTCGTTTTGGCGATAATATGCGCTATGTGGCAGTAACGGATGGAGATAAAGTTTCAGCTGAAATGAAATTTGGCTTTGAAGTAAATACGTATGCCGTTGGTGATTTAGTCCAAGTAATTAATCAGATTTCGGATGCTGAAATTCAGAATTTAATTAAAGAATACGAAGCAACTTACCAAATGATGTCTTCTTTGGCAAACGGTGGAGCGATGCGTTCTTCGTTGGCAGAAGCAGCCAGAATTGAATTAGGCTTAAAGGCATTTTTGGAAGATGGTGGCTATTCTGCTTACACCAACACGTTTGAGGATTTACACGGAATGCGTCAATTGCCAGGGATTGGCTCACAACGGATGATGGCGGCAGGTTACGGTTACGGTGGTGAAGGCGATTGGAAAACTTCGGCAATGGTTCATATTTTGAAAGCGATGTCGAGTGGTATGAAAGGCGGTACTTCTTTCATGGAAGATTATACGTATCATTTCAATCCTGCTAATCCCATGGTTCTGGGTTCACACATGTTAGAAATTTGCCCAACAATTGCCGATGGTATCGTGAAATGTGAAGTTCACCCATTAGGCATTGGTGGCAAAGAAGACCCTGTTCGTTTGGTTTTCAACGGACAAGAAGGCCCATCAATCAACGTTTCTTTGGTGGATATGGGAAATCGTTTTAGATTAATTGTGAACGAAGTGGATGCCGTAAAAGTAACGGAAGAATTCCCAAAACTACCAACGGCTCGTGCTTTGTGGAAACCACAACCAAGTATGGAAGTAGGTTTGCAATCATGGATTTTGGCGGGCGGTGCGCATCATACCGTTTATAGTCAGACACTTACGACTGAATACATGGAAGATTTAGCTGATATGTTAAATATTGAATTGGTAATCATAGACAAAGACACCACAATTCGTGGCTTGAAAAATGATTTGAGATATAATGGAGTTGCGTTTAAATAGGGTTAAGGTTTAGGTGTTAGGCAACAGAGAAATAATCCATAACAATCTCATTAAAATGTCAGAAAACAAATTTATCATTCGAAAATTAGATGCTCGTAAAAGAATTGCTTTGGTGGCTCATGACAACAAAAAAGATGATTTAATTGATTGGGCATTTTATAACAGGACGGTTCTTTCAAAACATCAACTTTTTGCAACGGGTACCACAGGAAGACTTTTAGAAGAATCGCTTGATGTTCACGTAACCAAGTTTTTGAGTGGGCCTTTGGGCGGTGACCAACAAATCGGTTCATTGATTGCCGAAGGAAAAATTGATATGCTTTTCTTCTTTTGGGATCCAATGGAAGCGCAACCGCACGACCCTGATATTAAAGCTTTATTACGATTAGGAGTGGTTTGGAATATTCCAGTTGCTTGCGACCGTGCTACAGCAGATTTTCTTCTGACATCGCCTTTGATGTACAATGAATATGACGCAATTATTCCAGATTATGCCAATTATTTAAAAAGAAATATAAAATTATGAGTTTATACAAAACCTTAAAAGAAGAGTGTTACGAAGCTAATATGCGACTTCCTAAACTCGGTTTGGTACTTTTTACGTTTGGAAATGTCAGTGCTGTTGACCGAGATAAAGCCGTTTTTGCCATCAAACCAAGTGGAGTTGATTACGATTTATTAAAGCCCGAAGATATTGTTATCATGGATTATGATGCCAAAGTAGTAGAAGGAATCATGCGTCCATCTTCTGATACAAAAACGCACGCTCAACTATATAAAAATTGGGATGATATTGGTGGAATTACGCATACACACAGCACTTATGCCGTAGCATGGGCTCAGGCGGGTATGGATATTCCCATTTTTGGCACTACTCACGCCGACCATACGCACCAAGATATTCCTTGTGCCGCAGTTTTAACGGACGAAATGATTGAAGGTGATTATGAGTATGAAACGGGTAATCAAATCTTTGATTGTTTTAGAGACAAAGGACTTTCGCACAAAGAAATGGAAATGGTTTTATTGCAAAATCACGGGCCATTTACTTGGGGAAAAAATGCGGAGAAATCGGTTTATAATGCTGCAGTATTGGAAGAAGTTGCCAGAATGGCGTATCTAACATTACAAATAAACCCACTTACTCCTCGCATAAAAGACACGCTCAGAATGAAACACTTTGAACGCAAACACGGCAAAAATGCCTATTACGGACAAGGTTGCTGATATTTTTAATTAACCCTTTTAATATTTAACTATGAAACTTGGTTTAGAAACCCTCGACTACTGCATTTTCTTTATTTATTTCGTCATCGTTTCCAGTTATGGTTACTGGGTTTATAAAAATAAAGGCAAACAAAATGGTGGCGACTCAAAAGACTTTTTTCTTGCCGAAGGTTCATTAACTTGGTGGGCAATCGGTGCTTCTATTATCGCTTCAAATATTTCTGCGGAACAATTTATTGGCATGAGTGGACAAGCATTTCAATTAGGAATTGCTATTTCTGTTTATGAATTATTGGGAGGTGTTTCGTTAATCATCGTGGCAGTTTATTTTTTGCCGATGTATTTGAAAAACAAAATTTATACCATGCCACAGTTTTTGGCTAAACGTTACGATGAACGTTTGGCGACCATTATGGCAGTTTTTTGGCTATTTCTTTACATTTTCGTAAATCTTACTTCCATCATTTATTTGGGAGGAATTAGTTTAGAAAAAATGACAGGTTTAAGTTTCATGACTT
>JAZKDE010000053.1:0-17109 GCA_040387735.1 Bacteroidota bacterium | reverse complement strand
GCGGGCGAAATGCTATCAGGTGGCGTTGGAATCGGTTTCTTCGTTTGGGATAGCTGGAATGGTCTTTCTTTAGAAAAAATCTTAGTTGCCATTCTTATCATCGGAACGGTAGGCTTGATTTTAGATAAAGGCTTCAATGCTTTACAAAATTTATTCTCTTGGGAAGGAAAGTAAAAAGGTGTTAGGTTTTGGGTTTTAGGTTACAGATTTCACGAACAACCTAACTCCTAAAACCCAACCCCTAAAACCTAAAAAAAATGACAACAATCGAAACTTCAGTCCAATTCGTTGATTCAGCGAGTGACTTTCATAAAATAAATACAGAAACGGCCGTAAGCATTAAAGACGTAACCGTTTCATTCAAAGGTTCAAAAGGCACTTTTACCGCTATCAAAGACATTAATCTTGAGATTAAAAAAGGTGAAATTGTCGCTTTAATTGGTCACTCAGGTTGCGGAAAATCAACTTTGATGAATACCATTTCGGGAATGGTTGCGCCTTCAAAAGGCGAAGTAATTGCCAATGGAAATACCGTAAAAGGCCCTGGCCCTGACCGAGGAATCGTTTTTCAAAATTATTCACTTTTACCTTGGTTGACCGTTTACAAAAATATCTACGAAGCCGTTGATTCGGTTTTCAAAGATAAAACTTCCATCGAAAAGCATGAGTTAGTTGAAGAAAACCTAAAAATGGTTAACCTTACGCAACACAAAGATAAATTGCCCGGTCAATTATCGGGTGGGATGAAACAACGAGTTGCCATTGCCCGTGCCTTTGCCATCAATCCTAAAATTTTGTTGTTGGACGAACCCTTCGGAGCTTTGGATGCCCTCACAAAAGGCTCAATGCACATTGAATTATTGAAATTGTGGAACTTGGATAATCGTAATAAAACCATCGTTATGGTAACGCACGATATTGAGGAAGCCATTTTCTTGTCGGATAGAGTTGTAGTCATGAATAACGGCCCAGAGGCAACAATCAAGAAAATTGTGGACATCAATTTACCAAGACCAAGAAACAAAAAAGACATTGCCCACGACCCTGAATATATTCGTATTCATGATGAATTATTGACATTGCTATTCGATAAATTCTCGATTGAGGATTAGTGCAACCACAAAGTTATCATAGGTGGCATAGAAAATAGTTTACCAATATTACCTAAGAAAAAATATGTAGTTGTAATTTTCTATGCTCCCTATGTGGTTACAAAAACAAAAAACCCGAAGCTATTAACTTCGGGTTCTGTACCTTCCAAAATGGCGGTAGTGAAAGGTCTGAAATTGGAAATGGTTAAGTATCTCTACCTTAACATAACTGAATCTTTGAATTAATTTAATAACGATGATTCTGATACGTAAAGAAACTACAATAAAAAACTATTCCAAAACAAGAAAGGCTTAATTTGATGATTAATGAGGAATTGTGATATTAAAAAAATATATAAGTTGTTTTATGTACTCAGCTTTATATAAACAAAAATATAAAATAAAAATCTTGATTGCAAGAAAAGTACAAAATAAAATTAGAATTATTTTATTTTAGCATAGTGTAGAATACCAACGTATAGATATAAATAAAGTTTATACGTTGAAAAAATATGATTATTGAATGTTTGTAAATGCAAGCTAATTGATTGTAAAATAAAAAGCCCGAATGCTTGGCGGTGCATAATGGGCAAAATAGGATAAATTACAATGAATTCTCCTAATTATCTAAAATTTTAGTGTGTTGAACTTAACATATTGTCATATAGACACAATTTTTATAAAAAGTCACAATTGTTTTAATTATTTATCTGAATATGAGCACTTTATCTAATTATAAGAAACATAAATCTACCTGTTCATATTGTGGCGTTGGATGTGGAGTCGAAATCACGGACTTAGGGAATGGAAAGATTCACGTCGAAGGTGATAAAGACCATCCTTCCAGTAAAGGAATGCTCTGCTCAAAAGGGATGAATCTGCATTATACCGTCAATGATACTTCCGACAGATTGTTGTATCCTGAAATGCGCTTCAACCGAAATATGCCACTTCAACGAGTTAGCTGGGATACAGCTCTCGACCGAACTGCGGCCATTTTCAAAACATTTATCCAAAAATACGGCCCCGACTCTGTCGGTTTTTACGTTTCTGGGCAATGTTCTACCGAAGAATATTACATTATCAATAAACTCATCAAAGGTTTTATTGGCTCCAATAATATTGATACCAATTCTCGACTTTGTATGTCGTCTGCCGTGGTGGGTTACAAACTCACATTGGGCGAAGATTCCGTTCCTGTTTGTTATGATGATATTGAATTGGCCGATTGCTTTTTCGTAACGGGGGCAAACCCTGCGTGGTGTCACCCAATTATTTGGCGAAGAGTGGAGGCTCATAAACAAGCAAATCCCAACGTTAAAATTATTGTAATTGACCCAAGACGCACCCAAACGGCTTCTCAAGCAGATTTACACTTGCAACTCACGCCTGGAACAGACATCGTTCTGACCAATATTATCGGACGAATTCTCATTGAAAATAACTGGATTGACAAAGACTTTATAGCTAACCACACAGACGGTTTCGAGGCTTACCGTGAGCAAGTTTTTACCAGAACAATTACGGAAGCCGCAGAAATCTGTGGACTTGCTGAAAACGATATACTATTAGCATCTCAATACATTCACGAATCGAAAGGTTTTCTTTCGTTGTGGACAATGGGGCTGAACCAGTCGGTGGTGGGCGTAAATAAAAACCTATCACTCATTGATTTACATTTAATTACGGGCAGAATTGGAAAAGAAGGTAATGGACCTTTTTCACTCACGGGACAACCAAATGCCATGGGTGGACGTGAAGTTGGCGGTTTGTCGAATATGCTACCTGCCCACCGAGATTTATTGAATCCAGCCCACCGAGAGGAAGTCCAAGCATTTTGGGGCGGTACAAAAATTTCGGATAAACCTGGATTCACGGCTACCGAAATGTTTCAAGCCCTTGCGGATGGACGCATGAAAGCCATTTGGATTATCACAACGAATCCAATGGTGAGTTTACCCGATTTGAATATGGTTGAAAAGGGTTTGCAAAATGCCAAATTTGTGGTAGTTCAAGATATTTCAAATCGTTCTGATACCGTAAAATATGCCGATGTGGTACTTCCTGCGGCAGCTTGGGCGGAAAAAGATTCAGTTTTTACTAATTCCGAAAGAAGAATCACATTACTTCCAAAAGTAATTGATGCACCAGGAGAAGCTTTAGATGATACGGTAATTATTAAACGTTTTGCTGAGAAAATGGGCTTCGGAGAATCGTTTAACTATCTGAATAACAGCGAAATATACGACGAACATGTCCTTTCAACCAAAGGAACTAATATTGATATTTCGGGCTTGAATTATGAATATTTGAAAGAGAATAGGAGTTATCAATGGGGTTTTAAAGGGAAAAAGGAAACAAGAGAAATGGAGGAAGGAACGAAGTCTCTATCCTCTACGCCTTTCTCCCTTTCTCCTGTCTCCATTCCTCGTTTATTTTCTGATAATAAATTCTACACGCCAAACCAACGTGCAAAAATTCACGCCGTTCCCGATGAAAATTTATCAGAAAAACTCAATAAAGATTTTCCGTTAATTCTCACGACTGGACGTATCCGTGACCAATGGCATACGATGACCAAAACTGGGAAGGTCAATAAATTGAATCAACACATTGCTCAACCTTACGTTGAAATTCATCCGAAAGATGCAGAAAGAAGAGGGATTAAAGAAGGGCAAGTTGTTGAAATTGAAACAATTAGAGGTAAAAATCAAGTAAAAGCTCAAATCACAGAAGACATTAAGGAAGGCGTTTGTTTTATGCCGATGCACTTCGGGAAAATTTTGGGAAATGCTTTCGGAAGAGCCAATAGTTTAACAAATACGTTAGTTGATGCTCGCTCGAAAGAACCTGATTTTAAATTTTCAGCCGTTCAAATTAGACCTTACGTAAAGCCACACGAAAAAATTATTATCGTTGGAGCGGGTTCTGCGGGGTTAGGATTCATCAATTCGTACAGAACTCTTAATAAAACGGACGAAATTCACGTTTTTTCAAAGGAAATTTATCCTTTCTACAACCGTGTTATGTTGCCCGATTATATTTCGGGAGCGCAAGATTGGGAGCAATTGGTGAAACTTCGGGAAGACCAATTTACCGAAGCGAATATTCAAGTACATAAGGGTTTAGAAATTGTAAATATTGACCGCAAAAATAAAGTTGTGGTTGATTCAGATGGACAAGAGCACACCTACGACCGTCTAATTTTGGGCATGGGTTCACGGGCGTTTATGCCACCATCAGTTCCCAAAATTCGTGGGATTTTCAATATGCGTTCTCGTTTGGATGCCGATGGAATTATGCCATTTATGAACCAAGAAAATCCTCATGCACTCATTGTCGGTGGTGGTTTATTGGGCTTAGAATTGGCAGCTTCGCTCCGTGAAATAAATGTACAAGTAACTATTGTTCAGCGTATTAGTCGTTTTATGGATAGACAATTAGACCAATTAGGTTCTGATTTACTCTACGAAGAAATGCTTAATTTAGGCATTGACATTTATTTTAACGATGAAGTTGCGGCCTTTTACGGAACGGATAAATTTGAAGGAGTTCGTTTAAAATCTGGTCGAAAAATTGATGCGCAAGTAGCCGTTTTTGCCATTGGAACATCCCCAAATGTAGAAATTGCCCGTGCTTGCGGATTAGAAGTAAATCGTGGCGTTGTGGTAAATGATTATCTACAAACTTCCGACCCTGATATTTTTGCGGCGGGTGAAATTGCTCAATGGCGTGGCGAAATGTGGGGAATCACTGCCGCCGCCGAACAACAAGCCGATACCATTGCCAAATACATTGCGGGCGATTGGGCGAGTTATTATCAAGGTTCGCTTTCGGTAAATATCATGAAAATTCAGGGAGTTCAATTATGCTCAATGGGTATCATTGAAACACCAAAATCGCCCGATTATGAGGAGATTACGTTTATTGATAAAGCAAAAAGATATTATAAAAAGTGTATTATTCACAACGATAAATTAGTCGGAGCAATCCTGATTGGTGATAAATCGGAGTTCTTAGAATTTAAGGATTTAATAGCCAAAGGCATTGAATTGTCCGATAAACGTTTAGAGTTGTTGAGAAGTGGCAAAAAGGCCGACCCTGTAATGGGGAAATTGGTTTGTTCGTGTAACAACGTAGGAGAAGGCAATTTAAAATCTTGTATTTCAGGAGGTTGTAAAGATTTTACCGCTTTGTGTGCAACCACTGGAGCGGGTACAGGTTGCGGAAGTTGTCGCCCAGAAGTACGGGTTATTTTGGAGAATGCTTTGAAGGAAGAATTGGTAGAAGTTTAATCTGATGTTGAGCTGAATTTTGCTTTGGAATATTTAATCCAAAGCGGGATTCGGTACATAAAAATAGGGAAATCCTCTTTCGATAGACTTCCCTACAATTATGATTTTGAGGTTAAAAATTCTTTTCGATAATTAAATCGAATGATAATTAACGAATCGCAACTACGATATCACGATTAACCGTTTGATTAGTTTTGATTTCAAAAGTTTTTGAATCCACAACGTCAACGTTTGAGCTAACAACCTCGATAGTATATTTACCATCACTCAAATTTGAGAAATCTAAAGTTTTCGCAAATTTAGCCGATTTTGAGTTTACATATTCACGATAAATTTCGTTTTTGTCAGCGTCTAAAACAACAACCATTACTTTTTTGCTTGCTGAGTTTTCTACCCAAATATTGAAACTTAAAGACTTGCTTACTTGAGCAATTTTAGTTTTTACCGAAGCAGATGCTTCGTCGTTTGTTGTTGTTGCGAATGAAGTTAAGTTCGATGTGCAAACCATAGCTATCGCTACGATAAATGCTTTTACTGTGTTCTTGTTCATGATTTTAAATGTTTGATATTTATGGGATTTTACTTTTTTTGAGCGATGATTTCTTTAATCAAAACTACTATGTAAATACCCGATTGATAGATTTATTTGTTAAACTAAATTTGTATATTTCTAAGAATTTATTTTTCCAAAATCGGAAATATTATTAACTCGAACGTTACTTTGTTAATGATATTTAATTTTAAAAAATGAACTCACAAGGATTACAAAACTTGTTTCTAAATTCAATTGTAAAGCTCAGAAATACATCTGCGTCAACTGTTTGACGATGTAAACTTAGAAAATAGATTTTGAAACTCAAGCAAGAAATGAGTAAAATTTTAACTTTTTCAAGAAAGTTCTTCTAAAAAAAATCATATTTCACAAAATAATACTATTCTGAAATTCAGATTTATATTAAATGTTAGAATAGTGATATGCCAAAATTGTACAATACATTGATCTGATTTTCAATATATTAAGCAATTATTACTAAGTGTTGAGGATAAATAACTATATAATAATATAGAATTGTTAACAAAGGTTTATTATGAAAGACTACTCATTATTGAAAATAAATTTGATGGGAGGTATTGTATCCCCAGGTACTTTGCAACTTATTCTTTTAGCTGCTCGAGATGCAGGAGTTAGAGAAATAAGTTTTGGTGCGAGACAACAATTGTTGATGTACGTAAAGGCTGAAACACTTCGTGGAAGTGGAATTGTAGATTTAAAGAATAAATTGTATAATTCTAATATTGAGTTTGAAGTTGATTCTGATGATTTTCCTAATATTATCTCTTCTTATTGTGCGGAAGAAGTCTTTCCGACGGGGCAGTGGATTTCGGAAGGAATTTATAAAGATATTTTTGATGGCTTCGATTATCAGCCCAAGTTAAAAGTTAATATTTCTGACTTTCAGCAATCTTTTACACCATTTTTTACGGGGAATCTCAACTTCATTGCTTCTAATACTCAGAATTTCTGGTACTTATATGTACGCCCGAAGCAGTCGAACCGAATCTTCCGTTTTCCTATTCTCATTTATACCTTAGAGATTCCTAAAGTTTGCAAACGGATTGAAGAAGTAATTTTGGGAAATAGTGAAATGGATGAAAATGAACTCTACGAAAAAGTTATCGCTCAAGGAGAAATTATCTCGCAGGTGATTCGTGAAGATTTGACTTTGCCTAAATTTTCTTTGCCTTATTACGAAGGCTTTAATCGTTATGGTGATAAAACTTGGTTGGGTATTTATCGTAGAAATGAAACTTTTTCCGTTGATTTTTTGAGAGAAATTTGTGATTTATGCCTTGAAACAAAAGTAGGACAAATTTGTACTACACCTTGGAAGTCGCTAATTATT
Organism: Bacteroidota bacterium; assembly: GCA_040387735.1. Taxonomy (GTDB): domain Bacteria; phylum Bacteroidota; class Bacteroidia; order Cytophagales; family Spirosomataceae; genus Arcicella. The sequence goes on along the minus strand of JAZKDE010000053.1, from coordinate 9,819 downwards.
AAAGGTATTGAGAATAAACATCGTAACCTTTGGGATAAACTACTGGGAAAATATACCATTAATGTTCGTCACGCTGCCAATGAATTGAATTGGCAAGTAGAAGACCTTTCTCCGCAAGGTTTGGCGTTGAAAAAGTCAATTATTCGTGAATTTGATAATGAAGATGTTCGTACTTTTGGATTGAGTTTCGCTGTTCAAACTCGCTCAAAATCAGAAGTTTTTGGTTCAGTTGTGATAAAGAAAAGAATGATTTTGGGCGGACTCTCGAGTGTTTTTGATATTTTTCATACCGTAGATTTTAACCCAAATACTCGTGAATTGGTACTTTTTGAAAAAGGAGTAAATAAAGCCCACGTTTCAGAAATCTTACAGCGACTTTCAAAGCGTTTTTACGCTCAGGTTTCTAAACAAGAAGTTTCAACTGTCAAGACTAAAGAAAGTAAATCTTCTGACTCACAGCCAATTAAGGTGCATCAGTGTAAGGTCTGTTTCACGATTTACGATGAACGCTTTGGTGATTCTGTCAATAATATTGCGGTAGCAGTGAAGTTTGCTGATTTGCCCAAAGATTATTGTTGCCCAGTTTGTGAAGCAACCAAAGAGGAGTTTGTTGAGGTGAAAGTGGATGCTTTGTTGGTGTAGCGTTTTAGTAAATTGATATTAAATACGGCAGTTTTTTGGAGGCTGCCGTATTTGTTTTATACACCCATTCTACGCTGAAAATAGGGCTTCAAAATTCGTTTATCAATAAAAAATAAAGCTACTAATATATTGATTAGTAAGAATAAGCGAGTGAATAATTTGTCTTGTAAAATTCTCAAAGGTTTACTAATATCAACTTGAGAAGCTTGATTATTTAGTATTGGCAAAATAGCAATGAATAATAAAACGAATAAAATGGCCATTATGGATAAGAAATAAACGGGCAATTTACTGGTTTTACGAACTGCAACTACTTCTTGAGAGAATTCCCAACGGTCCATTAATTTATCAGTAAAATTAAATGCCGTTTTTTCCATGCTTACGTCCGTTAGAAGGGCGTGTGTCTCTGTGTACTCCTTGAAAAGTGCCTGATAATCAGGGTTTTTAAGAAGTTGTTGTTTATGTTGAAGGATTATTTCCTCAGAAGCAATGCCATCAAGAATATCAAAAATATCTTCGTCTTTCATTATAATTGAGTGATTTAGTAAACGGTGATTATTTCACTGAATCAAGGTTTTTACTTCTTTTCCTAAAATTCTTATCATTATTTCCGCCAATTTTTTTCTGCCCCGACAAAGTTTTACTTTTGCTGTTTCGGCGGAAATTCCGACTATTTGAGCAATTTCTTCCAATGATTGTTCTTTCAAATAGAATAGGGTTATTATCGTAACATCATCGGGTGGTAGATGGTTAAGAGCTTGCTGAATATAAAATCGTTGCTCCTTAATTTTTAGTTCATTATCAGTATTTGCAGATACAAATTGAGCTGATTGTGAGGTTTCAATATCATCAGTTTGCACTCGATTTTTACGCTTGAACATCAAAGCGGTATTAAAGACAATTCGATAAAACCACGTTGTGAATTTTGCTTCTTGATTAAAAGTTGGCAAAGCCTGAAATGCCTGTATAAACGCATCTTGTGCAATTTCTTCGGCATCTTCTCGTGTTCCTGCAATTTTGTACGCCACCGTAAACGCATAGTCTTTGTGGCGATTAGCAAGGTCTTTATAACCCGACTTATCGCCAGCCAAAATACGTTCAATGATGGAATGGTCTGTTTCTTTGGTCTTCACATTTGTTTAGATGCGGGTTGATAGAGAAAGGTTACAATATTTGTTTATTTAGTCTCAGCGAGAATAAATATCTAAATGTTTTTCTGATTCTGTAACCTTTCTAATACAATTTACATCATATCTCCAGAAATCAATTTATTCATAATAAAAAAATACGACAATGATAGACGGAAACATGGTGCCAATAGTGGGAATGTTAATTCCAATAATTGGGATAATCGGATTATTTACAATGATTGTTTTTGTACGCAAGTATGAAAATGATGAAAAAATGGCAATGATTGCCAAAGGTATCACACCGCCTTCTTTTAAGGTTAATCCAAGTCACTCTTTGCGTTGGGGATTTGTGTTAGTTGGTTTTGGAATAGGGCTATTGATGGGTTCTTTATTAGAGGCACTAACAAATATGGACGATGATACGGCACATTTCTCAATGATTTTTATTTTTGGAGGTTTGGGGCTTTTAGCTTCTTATTTTTATCAAATGAGTCTGGATAAGAAAAATAATGTCCATAAAGAAGAGTAATTTATTGATAGTCAAGTGTTTAAAAGCCGTTTTGGAGGAATCTCAGAACGGCTTTTTTGTTTTGTCTCAATCCATTTTCTGCCCTTATTTTACTGTTAACATTTCCTTAACAAGCATTAACGTTTCATTAACTTACCTCCGAAGACTTCCTGCGTTATAAGTTTAAATTTACAGATTTAAACCAAACGTAAACGCATAGAAGTCATGAAAAAGTTAATTGCAGCCATCGCCCTTTCAGTTTTTACTTTCGCTAAAATCAACGCTCAAAGTGTTGCTTTCAAAGTAGGATATACGCATTCAGACGTAATTGTTTCGCCTGAACCAGCCAATATTTTTACGCCTAAAGAGACTTTTCATGCAGGTATTGCCATCAAAGATTTGAAATTGACGGATAAAATTGGTTTCCAACCAGAGCTTTTGTATTCAATGCAAGGTTTTAAAGTGGCAGGAATTGGTAACGTTGGTATTCATTATTTGTCAGTCCCTTTGTTGATAACATTTCCAGTAACGGAAGGTTTGGAGTTGCAGGTTGGTCCACAAATAAGCTATATGATTAATTCTCGTGTGGGTGTAGTGAACGATTTATTCTCGGTTTCTTACAATGGGCTTTTTAAAAATATTGATGCAGGTGCAGTGGCGGGAGTGGAATACAAAGCTTCAGATAATGTGTCGCTTGGCGGACGTTATTATTTAGGAATGACCAATGTGAATAAAGATTTTTCATTGGGTAGTAACTCAAATTTCTCGGATTATTTCCAAATGCGTAATTCAGGAGTGCAAGCGTATGTGTCGTTTAGTTTTGGAGGAAAGTAGTTAATTATCAGATATTTAAATAAAATTATTAGTATCAACCATAAAAATTTATAAACATGAAAGCTAAAATAATGGGTGTGTTAGTTGCTGTATTAGGATTAACAACTGCTTTGGAAGCACAAACTTTCGATAGAAATAATAATAATCAAGACAACCGTCGGAATGATTATCCGCAACAAAATGGTGGATACAATGGAAGTAATAACGGAGGAAATTATAACAATAATGATGATTTGTACGCTCGTCGTCAAGGAAATCAATACGGAAACTATACTTTTGATAGTCGTAATCCTTTTGATACTCGTAGTCAAAATTATGACCCACGTAATCCATTTGACCCACGTCCTGTTTACGACCAAAATCGTCATGGAAGATATAATGACAATGATTATCGTTATAATGGCAACCCTTACGACTATTGCCCGAATCGTCAGGCATGGGCGAATCGTTACTATCCAATAGACCCACGTAATCCTTATGATGTGCGTAACATCTATCAAAATCGTGGAAATGGTTACGGATATAACAACAATAACGGATATGGAAGAGGAGGTAGAGAGCGTCGCCACGACCATCATGATGGACGTGGTTGGTAATCATTTTAATTAAATTTAATGCCTAATAGTCATTGCTTATGCTTGATTATTGGGCATTTTTTATTTTTGAAGCTGAAAGGATGATAAATATCAGCATTATAAATTCAGTATAAAAATGCCTGATTGTACTTTATATTGTACAACTAAAATATTTTTTGAGGGAAATTTCTCAATTCTTTATTATAAAATTCTAACATAATATTATGCAAATTTATCAAGCCATAAGCCAAAGAGAAGCTCAGGGTTTCAATACTCAACAACTTCGTGAAAACTTTTTGATTGAATCTATATTTCGTAACAACGAAATTGTAATGTATTATACGCATTATGACCGTGTAATCTTGGGAGGTGCAATGCCCGTTTATGCTGCGATTGATTTACAGACTGATAATAATTTAAAATCAGATTATTTCTTAGAACGTCGTGAAATTGGTATCATTAACGTTGGTGGAGACGGTGAGATTTTGGTTGATGGAGAAACGTTCTCATTATCAAAATTAGATGCACTTTATATCGGAAAAGGTTCTAAATCAGTTACTTTCAAAAGTAATTCTGCTGAAAAACCTGCTCAATATTTCTTATTGTCAGCACCTGCTCATCAAACGTATCCAACCCGTAAAATGAGTAAAGAAGAAGCATCGCCAGTATCATTGGGCAGTGCAGAAACAGCTAACGAACGTACTATTTATAAATATATTCACCGTGACGGAATCCAGAGCTGTCAGGTAGTGATGGGTTTAACCGTTTTGAAATCGGGAAGCATTTGGAATACCATGCCTGCTCACGTACACGATCGTCGTATGGAAGCATATTTGTATTTTGACCTTGATGAAGCACACCGAGTTTTCCATTTAATGGGACAACCACAGGAAACTCGCCATTTGGTCGTAGCTAATCATCAAGCTATTTTGTCGCCACCGTGGTCAATTCACTCAGGAGCTGGAACTACTAATTACTCGTTTATTTGGGCAATGGCAGGCGAAAACCTTGATTTTACTGATATGGACTTTGCCAATATTGCAGATTTGAAATAATTCTGAATAATTAATAATGAACGCAGGCAGAGTTTGAACCTTGCCTGCGTTAGAAACTATTTTTCTAAATTGAAGGCTTCGCTTTGTGCGAAGCCTTTGTCGATTTAACTATAAAACCAAAAAACAACCATGAAAAAAACATTCCATTTATTGCTTGTCTCCTTGACATTTAACGCTTTTAGTCAGTCGAAAATTGATGTAAAAAAAGAATTTGCCTTTGCTGCTCAGCAGTATCAAGGAATGTTAAAATCGCATCAAGATATTACAAAAACGCCCCAATCAACAAATCCCGATGGCTCGCCAAGAGATATGCCAACGGAATGGTGGTGCAGTGGATTTTTTGGCGGTTCGTTATGGTATTTATTTGAAGAAACAAAAGACCCACAATGGAAAGCAGCGGCGGAAAAATGGACGATGGCAATCCAAAAAGAGCAATATAATACAGGGACGCACGACTTGGGTTTTATGTTGTATTGTCCCTTCGGAAATGGATTACGCCTGACCAAAAATCCAGCATACAAAAATATTATGCTGACGGGAGCGAAGTCTTTAGCGACTCGTTTCGACCCAAAAGTGGGCGTTATTAAATCTTGGAATAAATTTCAATCCTTTGATTATCCCGTGATTATCGACAACATGATGAACTTAGAATTTTTATTCTGGGCAGCTCGTGAATCTGGCAATAAAGAATTTTATAATATCTGTCTTTCGCACGCTGATAGTACGTTAAAACATCACTTCAGACCCAATGGAAGTAGTTATCACGTAATTTGCTACGATAAAGACGGAACCGTTTTGCGAAAAAAAACCGCTCAAGGTTATGCCGATTATTCTGCTTGGGCGAGAGGTCAAGCGTGGGCATTATACGGCTACACGGTGATGTATCGTGAGACAAAACAGAAGAAATATTTAGTGCAAGCCCACCAAATTGCGAGTTATATTCTAAACAATCCAAATTTACCGAAAGACAAAATTCCGTATTGGGATTATAACGCACCCAATATCCCAAACGAAGAACGTGATGCTTCGGCAGGAGCAATTGCCGCTTCAGCTTTATTAGAATTATCAACTATGCCTGGGGCTAATGGAAAAGGATATTACAAAGCGGCAGAAACGATGTTGCAAAGTCTTTCTTCGCCCGCTTATAAAGCAAAATTAGGCGAAAATAACAACTTCATTTTGATGCACTCGGTTGGTTCAAAACCACAGAAATCAGAAGTTGATGTGCCTTTAGTATATGCCGATTATTATTATTTAGAAGCACTTTTGAGATACCAAGTCTTGAATAAAAAAGGTAAAAAATAAGGAGCTATGTTCAGAAGGAATTTTTTAAAAGGTATCGGGCTAACGTCTATTTTGCCATTTTCGGGAAAAGCAAAAAGTGATATTTCACTCAATGTTGCTCAATCGCCAAGAGAATTTTGGTTAGAATATCTCCAAAAACTTGCCGAACCACTTTTGAGTAATTTAGCCAAAGACCAACTCAAAATTAATATGCCCAATGAAGGCACAAAAATTGGCATTGAAAGTCATGCTTTTTGTAATACTTTGGAAGGTTTTGGCAGATTAATTGTTGGCATTGCTCCGTGGTTACAATCAGAAGGAGGAAACGATAAAGAGAAAGCGTTGCGGGAAAAATACCTGAAATTAACGGTTCAAGGTTTAGCCAATGCTACCAACCCGAAGGCAAAAGATTATATGCCTTGGGACGTGCCTGCTCAGCCTTTGGTCGATGCTTCGTTTTTAGCTTTGGGTCTTATTCGTTGTCCAAAAATTTGGGAAATGGCTGATAGTCAGCTTCGTAAGAATGTGATTGAAGCGTTTAAACTTTCTCGAAAAATAAAACCAGGGTTTAGTAATTGGCTACTTTTTTCGGGAATGATTGAAGCATTTTTCTTAAATATTGGCGAAGAATACGATAAAATGCGGTTGGATTATGCCATTCGTCAGCACGAACAATGGTATAAAGGTGACGGTGCTTTTGGCGATGGTCCAGATTTTCACTGGGATTATTATAACTCATTTGTCATTCAACCTTTTCTGTACGAAATTTTGAGAATTGCCGTTCCAAAACATTCAGAATATGTCACTTTCAAGCAAAAAGCCGATAAAATTCATGGTCGTTATGCACTCATACAAGAACGAATGATAAATCCAGATGGCACTTTTGCGGCTTACGGGCGTTCATTGGGTTATCGAGCGGGCTGTTTTCACCATTTGTCAAATATGTCTTTGACGCAAATGTTACCCGCCGAATTAAGTCCTGCTCAAGTGCGAGAAGCCTTAACGGCAGTGATTCGCAAAACCACCGAACACAAAGATACTTTTGATAAAAATGGTTGGTTACGCCCAGGATTGTACGGTTTTCAACCAAGTATTCTTGAAAATTACGTCGTAACGGGTAGTTCATATCTTTGTTCATCGGTTCTTCTGCCTTTGGGTTTACCCGAGACGGATAAATTTTGGTCGAGTCCAGCCCAAGCGTGGACATCACAAAAAATTTGGCAAGGGGCAGAAGTTAGTGTTGACCATGCTCTTAGTTTGTAATAGGTAGGAGCGAATGCTATTCTAATGCTGTCAATTTAATGAATTTTTCCTCCTAACGCTGGCAGGGTTCAAAACCCTGCCAGCGTTGAAACTAAATCTTGCAACAATTAAAAAAACTTAAATTGCCAGCGTTGGAATGCTATTGGCTCCTACCTATTTTAAAAACCAAATTTTCACTTTCTCCCATTCTACAAAATTCACCCCACTCCTTCCATACAAAGTCTGATAATAAATTGGCTACGATAAATTAACTTTATCCTATAATTTACTGTTAATTTTATACATTAAAATTTCATCGAAATATTCACGCTTTTCTAATATTTTGGTGTGTTTACAAATTCACCCAACAAAATACTTCCTTTATGAAACGTATATTATCGGCATTGTTGACCCTCTTGAGTGTGGGAATTACAATGCTTCATGCTCAAACCTCCAATCCTTTGCAGGGAAAAAAGGTATTGATTTTCTCCAAAACCGCTGGCTATCGTCATAGTTCCATTCCATTTTGTACCAAAGCCATTCAAGACATGGGTAAAGCCAATGGTTTTGAGGTTGATACGACAGAAAATGCCGCCAATTTCAACGAAGAAAATCTAAAAAAATACAAAGTCGTTGTTTTCAATAGCACCACAGGAAATGTATTGACCGAACCGCAACAAATCGCTTTTGAAAGATATATTCAAGCGGGCGGTGGTTTTATGGGCGTTCACGCTGCTTCGGATACGGAATACGATTGGCCGTGGTACGGAAAATTAGTAGGCGGATATTTCAACGGACACCCCGGCAAAAACGTATCGAATGTGCAAAACGGTAAATTTATCATCAAAGACCGCACGCATATTTCTACCAATTTTATGCCTGAAACGTTGGAGCATACAGATGAATTTTACAGTTTTAAGAACTTCAATCCTGACGTAAAAGTATTATTTACGGTAGATGAAAATTCATTTAAAGAAGGTAAAATGGGCGATTTTCACCCAATGGCTTGGTACCATGAATTTGATGGTGGACGAGCATTTTATTCCAATTGGGGACATACTAATGAGACTTTCTCGGAAGAAATTCCTTTGAAACATTTCTGGGGTGGACTTCAATGGGCTGCCGCTGGTCCAGCCTTAGATTATTCAAAAGTGAAAAGTGCTTTGCCTCCTGAAGAAAACCGTTATATCCGTACTATTTTAACTGATAAATTGGACGAACCAACTGAATTAGCCGTTTTAGACAATGGGAAAGTGCTTTTCACCGAACGTAAAGGCTTGATGAAAATGTATGACCCAAAGAAAAAATCGGTGAAAGTAGTCGCTGATTTGAATGTTTTTACGGGAAATGAATACGGTTTGATGGGCTTAAATATTGACCCAAAATACAACCAAAATCATTGGATTTATGCGTATTATTCGCCCGCTCGTGGTTTGCCTGATACCTTGCAACACCTTTCAAGATTTGTGTATGATGAAGTGAAAGATACGCTCGTAATGAGTTCGGAAAAAGTGGTTTTGCGTGTACCCGTGAAGCGTACAGGTTGTTGCCACACGGGCGGTTCAATTGATTGGGATGCCCAAGGAAATCTATATCTTTCAACGGGAGATGATACTAATCCATTCGATTCGCAAGGATATTCTCCGAGTGATGGAAGCCCTGGTCGTTCGGGTTGGGACGCTCGTTTTACGTCTTCAAATACCAATGATTTGAGAGGTAAAATTTTAAGAATTAAGCCCCAAGATGACGGAACATACACGATTCCAGAAGGAAATTTATTCCCGAAAGGAACAGAAAATGCTCGGCCAGAAATTTACGTAATGGGAAATAGAAACCCGTACCGTATTTCGGTAGATAAAAGAACTGGCTTTTTGTATTGGGGTGAAGTTGGTCCTGATGCAGGTGAAAATTCTGACAAATATGGTCCACGTGGACACGACGAAATGAATCAAGCTCGTAAAGCGGGTTATTTTGGATGGCCGCTTTTTGTAGGAGATAACAAAGCATACAACCAAAGAGATTTCAAAAAAGATAGCACTTGGGCGAAATTTGACCCATTGCACCCCATCAATGATTCTCCGCACAATACGGGTTTGCGTGAATTACCACCCGCTCAAAAAGCATTTATTTATTATCCTTACAAAGAATCGCCAGAGTTTGGAGAAATTGTAGGTAAAGGTGGACGTAATGCAATGGGTGGTCCCGTGTATTATTCGGGAGATTTTGAAGGTAATTCAAAAGTGAAATTTCCTGCTTATCTTGATGGTAAGTTTTTCGCTTACGACTGGATGCGTGATTGGATCAATATCGTGTCGATGAAGCCAAACGGAGATTTTATTTCGATGGAGCGTTTTATGCCAAATACCGCTTTTAGTCACCCAATGGATATGACATTTGCCAAAGATGGTTCGTTGTATATGTTGGAATATGGTCAAAATTGGTTTGCTCAAAATGACGAAGCTCGTTTGTCTCGCATTACTTTCAACGCAGGAAATCGCACGCCAGTTGTGATTGCCAATGCCGATAAAAAAGCGGGTTCTGTGCCTTTG
>JAZKDE010000052.1:0-29140 GCA_040387735.1 Bacteroidota bacterium | reverse complement strand
GATATGGCAACTTTACCCGACGGACAAATTGGTTTCGTTTGGTTGGATGAAAAATTGGGGAAATATGCAGGTCGCAGCGTAAAATTTCGTCAAACTTTACCCGATGGAATGCTTTCTCCCGAAGTTGTGGTGGACTCAAATGCCTGTCAATGTTGCCGAACGAACCTTTTTGTGGATGCTGATAATAATTTTCACGTCCTTTTTCGTGATTTATTAGCCGATGGTTCACGGGATATTTCGCACGTAGTTTCTAAAAATGGCGGTAAAAGTTTTACCGATTTTAGTGTTGTTTTTGACGATAAATGGAAAGTAAATGCTTGTCCACACACGGGCCCAAGTATTACGCAAGTAGGTAAAGATGTATATACCGCATGGTTTACGGGCAAAGAAAACGAAGCGGGCGTGCGATTAACAAAAATTGGTTCGGGCAAATTGATGGATAAAATTGAAACCAATCGGGCAAAACATCCACAAGTGGGCATTTTGGATAATAAATTAGTAATGACTTGGGACCAATCCATGCAAAAAGACGAAAAATTCTTTACTAAAATTGGATTACGAATTTTTGAAAAAGACGGCAGTTTCAAGGAAGAATGGATAACGCCAGACTTTATGGTTTCAACGTATCCTGTGGTTTTATCGGTTGGAAAAGATTTATTAGTTGCCTACGAACAGAAAAAAGAAGTAACGGATAATTCCGTAATTGTCGTTCAGCGATTAAATAACTTATTGAAATAGATTTTATTCTGCCAATGATTAAAAAGAATTGAGTTAAATGAATTATATATATTGCTGATAATTAGGTATATAGGTAATTTTTCTTAATTTAACATACCTTTTACTCATTGGTAGAAAACTTTCTTGTTTAGGCGGATTTTATAGTTAATATTTGGAACTTATTTTCGCCAAATTTATACAAGTAGTTATCATGAATCAATTTCCGCCGAACGTGGGGCAAATGCACAGCATTATGTCTCACGCAAAAACTCTTGGTATCCTCCAAGGGCATTTTACTGACTATCAACTCAATGGACAAACCATCCATCTCAACGGTAAAGATCTACATCATTTCGCCAATTGTAGTTATCTTGGTCTTGAACTTGACCCACGCCTAAAAGCTGCAGCCCAAGATGCCATTGAACGTTATGGAATTCAGTTTTCCTCTTCAAGAACGTATCTGGAATCTAATCTTTATGAAATTTTAGAAGATAAACTTGCCCAAATTTTTGGTAAGCCAGTCCTTGTTGCTCCCACGACCAGTTTGGGGCATATTTCTTGGATACCCAATGTGGTACAAAAGAATGATGCCATTATTCTCGACCATCAGGTACATCGTAGTGTACAAAATGCTTCGATGATAGCCAAAGCCAATGGTACGCACGTGGAGTTATTACGTCATAACCGAATGGATTTATTAGAAGACCGAATCGTGGAATTATCCAAAAATTACCGAAAAGTTTGGTACATGGCGGATGGTGTTTATTCAATGTTTGGGGATGTTGCTCCGATGCAAATACTTTACACATTGATGAATAAATACGAGCAATTTCACCTCTACGTGGACGATGCACACGGAATGAGTTGGTCGGGAACTCACGGGCGGGGTTATGCCCTCAGTCGAGTTTCATATTTTCACGAAAAAATGTGTTTCATCACTTCCATCAACAAAGGGTTTGGTGCAAATGGCTCAGCGATGGTTTTTTCGGATGAAATTCAGAAAATGATGATTAAAAATGCAGGCTCGACGTTGATATTTTCGGGGCCAGTATCGCCTGTGATGTTAGCAGCAGGAATTGCTTCGGCTGATATTCATTTGAGTGATGAAATTTATGACCGCCAAAGGAAATTGCAGAAACTGATGCAGCATTTTATTAAAAAAGCTAATGAATTAAAGCTGCCTTTGGTGCGTCAGGACTTAACGCCAATTTGTTATTTGGCTGTTGGGGCGAATCCGCTTCATTGCGTAGATATTGCCGTAGGCTTACAGAAAGATGGTTATTTTGTGAATGTTTCTTCTTTCCCGACTGTCCCTTTGAAGAATTCTGGCATTAGAATTACGCTCAATGTCAATCATACTGAAGAGACAATTACGGGTTTATTGACTTCTCTAAAACACCGTATGGACGAGCTACAAATCGTTAGAGAAGAGGTGATGAAAGCCTTTGTTAGTAAGGATTTGACGCAAGTATTGTAAGAATTAATGGTGTCGGCTTCGTAAACCGACACCATTAATTGTACTTTTTGGGTAAGTCACATCATTAATTACTCATTTTTTCAATCAATCGCCCTGAAATAGTTATCTTCGTTCTACAAACTAATCTATCCATTTTCATGCTTCATCCACTCCAAAAAACCACCAACGAAATCAAAAGTTTCGTTCTTAGTCCATACTTTGGTGATGGGTTACGAATAACTTTTGGAGTCGTTTTTCCGAGCTTGATATTGGCTCAATTTAATTTACTGCAATTAGGCATAAATATTTCACTTGGTGCTTTGTGTGCCAGTATTGCCGATACGCCTGGGCCGATTACCCACCGACGAAATGCTATGTTTTTCGCCATCGGTTTAGTTACTATTGTTTCTTTGTTGACAGGTTTTGCCACGATTTCGATTTACCTAACGGCGGTTTTAGTTATTGGGCTAAGTTTCATATTTTCAATGTCTTATATCTACGGAAATAGAGCATCATCTATTGGAGTAGCGGCTTTGTTGGTGATGATTTTGGGTGTTGATGATATTCGTCCATTGACCGAAATTCTGATTTATTCGTTATACATTTTTTTAGGAGGAATTTGGTACACCGTTCTCAGTTTGTCTTTATATCGTATAATGCCTTACCGTTTGGCAAAACTTTCTTTGGCAGAATGCGTCAAAGAAATTGGGGATTTCATGCGGATAAAAGCAGGTTTTTACCAAATCGGAATGGATTACGATGAGAACTATAAGAAATTAATTGAAGCCCAAATAACGGTTAATGAAAGATTGGATGCCGTACGGGAACAACTCTTTAAAAGTCGTGAAATTGTGCAGGAAAATACGCAAGAAGGGCGTTTTCTATTAGTAGTTTTTGTGGATATTGTAGATTTGTACGAACAAATTATGTCCACTTTTTATAATTATAATAATCTCCACAAGCAATTTGATCATACTGGAATTCTTACGGATTTTGAACTTACTTTGACGCTTTTAGCAGAGCAAATTGAAGAAATTGCGGCCTCATTAAAAGATGGAACAAAGCCAAATATTAATGTAAGTTTACCTCGTAAAATTCAAGAATTAAAATTAGCCATTGAAGCACTCATTTTGACTGAGACCGAGGAAGATGAGGATAAAGTGGAGAGTAGTAGATTTACTGCAACGGGTCTGCAAGCACTTAAAAATATTGAAGTTAATGTTGAAAATATCTTTCTGAGAATCAAAAAAATAAAAGGATATTTCAAGGAAAAAGAACTCAAAACATTGAATAGAAATGAGATAAAAACAGCTTCGTTTACTTCTCATCAAGCATACGAAATAGATACGTTTTTTGAAAATTTAAACCTGAAATCTGAAAATTTTAGACATGCCCTTCGGGTTTCGGGCATGATGCTGATTGGATTTGTCATTGCCCAATCGTTCAATTTTCTGCACAGTAACTGGATTCTCCTTACCATTATGGTTATCATGAAACCAGCGTATAGTTTGACAAAAGAACGAAACCTTGACCGTTTTATTGGTACAATTGGTGGGTCAGTCATTGGGATGATTATTCTTAATTACGTTACGAATGACCGTTTACTTTTTGGAATTTTGCTGTTTTGTATGTTGGGAACGTACAGCTTTCAACGCAAAACGTATCTGGTTAGTGTCGTTTTTATGACTCCATTTATTTTGATACTTTTTGATTTCTTAGGCATGGGAAGTCGTGCTTTACTCGTCGAAAGGATTTATGATACGGCCATTGGCGGAGGATTAGCTTTTGTTGGTAGTTACGTTTTGTTGCCAAATTGGGAGCATGAAAAACTCAAAAAAACCTTAATTGAGATGTTGGAAGCTAATTCTGCGTATTATCATCAAGTGACTCAAATTTATTTTGGCGAAAAATACGATAGAGTTCCCTACAAAATTATTCGAAAAGAAGTCTTTGTCCGAAGTGCCAATTTAGCTTCGGGGTTTCAAAGAATGTTTTCTGAACCCAAACATAAGCAGTTGAGTATTAATGAAATTCATAAATTTTCAGTGTTGAATCATTTACTTTCTTCTTACGTGGCAACTCTCGCTTTATATGCGAGCGAACATTTTGAAGAAATTCCTGATTTTGAGGGTTTAAAAAGAATTGCTCTAAATACCGAAAACTTACTGAAAGAAGCCATCAAAATCATTGAAAATAGTGAGTTTATCGACAAAGAAGCCGTCAAAATTTTAAAGTTTAAAAATACTGCCGAGCAGGCCGAAGAAAGCAAAATTGTCATTCCCGAGCAGTTTATGAATATTCAAAAAGCTGCTTATGATATTTGTAAGATTTCAGAGCGGATTCGGTTGTAAAAAAAAACTGTTATCTTTAACCTTTCATCTAATAAACAAAAACCACTTTTAGTTTAGTATCAACCCTTCACGTATGGAACGTTTCACAGGACTCATTGGAATTGTATTGATTTTGGGCATCGCTTATTTGATGTCAAATAACCGTAAAGCTATTAATTTTCGTACTGTTGGTATGGGATTAGCCTTGCAAGCAGGTCTGGCTATTTTTATATTAAAAACATCGGTTGGTGCTGTTGTTTTTTCAACATTAGGAAACTGGGTCACTCGTGTTATTAATTTTAGTAATGAAGGAGCTAAGTTTGTTTTTGGGCCATTAGCCGACGTTCCTGCAGTATCCAAAGCATTTGATGGCGGTGGGTTTATCTTCTTTTTCAATATCATTCCAACTATTATTTTCGTAGCAGTTTTGGTAAATATTTTTTATCACTTAGGGATTATTCAAGTTGTAGTTAAGATATTGGCAAAGGGAATGAAATTCTTAATGGGCGTGAGTGGTTCGGAAGCACTTTCTAATATTTCGAGTGCATTTGTGGGGCAAGTAGAGGCTCAAATCATGATAAAGCCTTATTTGAAAGGTATGACTCTTTCTGAATTAACTGCTTCAATGTCAGGTAGTTATGCTTGTATTGCGGGTGGAGTTATGGCAACTTATATTCAGTTTGGAGTGCCAGCTGCTTATTTGATTGCTGCCAGTATTATGGCTGCTCCTGGAGCATTAGCAATTTCAAAAATTATTTATCCAGAAACAGAAGAATCAGAAACAAAAGGAATTGTAAAATTAGAAGTTAAAAAAGAATACACAAACCTGATTGATGCCATTTCAGCAGGCTGTTCGGACGGACTAAAAGTAGGTTTGAATGTATTGGCAATGCTTATTGGTTTCTTGGCTTTGATTGCACTTATCAATTTTATTTTTAGTAAAGTAGGTGGAATTTTTAACTATGCAGATTTTAGTTTAGATACTCTTTTAGGCTATTTATTTGCGGGTTTTGCTTGGTGTATGGGCGTACCAAAAGAAGAAGTTGTTCAAGCAGGTTCATTGATGGGAACAAAGTTGGCTGCGAATGAATTTGTGGCATACTTAAAATTATCACCCATGATTAAAGCTCAGGCACTTTCACCTAAAACGATTGTTATTGTAAGCTTCGCTTTGTGTGGTTTTGCAAATTTTGGTTCATTAGGTATTCAAATTGGTGGAATTAGTGCATTGGAGCCAAGTCGCAGAAAAGATTTAACCAAAGTGGCAGTTCGTGCTTTGATTGCTGGAACATTGGCAAGTTATATGTCAGCGACTTTGGCGGGGATATTGTTTTAAATTTAAAATTTCGGAGCTAATACCAAATTCCAAAAAATATCGTTATTTTCGTGTGCTAAATGCCAGCCTAAACGGTTGGCATTTTTTTTGATAACATTCCTTATATAATCACCAAAGAATCCAAACCACGATTCTATAAAACTATTTTCAATGGCAAATCAACTGAGTGTTTTATCATCTTTTACTCACATTACACAAGAAATTCAAGGTATCTGTGCCATCGTCTCAGTTCAATATCCAGAACTTTCTTCGTTTCAGTCTTTGGGAGATTCATTCTCGAAAATTTTGGGAAATAAGAGAGCTGTTTATTTAGCTATGACTGACCAAAACCTTTGGCATATTCATACAGTAGGGGAGAAAGTTGTGAAGAAAGTAGCTATCGAAACGCAGAGTATTGATGATATTCAAATTGCTCATACAACATTAACGGGCGAGAGAGACGTGAAACTTCCTCAAGTAAGTATTACCACAAAACACATTACGCTCAAAAAAGTAAAGGAAGGGAAAGTGAAAAAAACAGTCGAAGTACCGAATTTTACACAGCATGATTTTACGTTATTTCCAGTAACTTTTCTCGCCAATTTGAAATACAATCAAAAAGTGGATGAAGTTCTTCAATCTGTTGAAATGCGACAAACTGTTTTGAGTTCTTTGCAAAAAATTAAAGTAAAAATTGCGGATAAAAAACTGATGGAGCAATTTAATGCTCAGGAAAAATAAAAAATCCCCGTAAAATGGAAATTTTACGGGGATTTTTTATTTATGTGATACCTACTAAAGTCTGTATTACTTTCCTTATTCTGCTTTAATGTTATCTAAATTATAATGCAACCCACGATTTTCTTTACGGGCAATGGCATCCTTAATTACTAAATAAGCAACGTTAATCATATTTCTTAATTCACCTACTTTTACCGAAATTTTTGATTGTCGATATAATTCTTCATGTTCAATATAAATCAATTCTAAACGGTCATAAGCACGTTTTAAACGACGGTCAGTGCGTACAATTCCCACGTAATTACTCATGATTGATTCTAATTCACGAGCCATTTCTGTTACCAAAACCAATTCCTCGGGATGAGTTGTCCCGTCATCGTTCCAATCTGGAATATTAGTTGGCAAAACGTTTTCCTCGAAAGTTTCAATAGAAGTCAAAAACGCTCGGTGTGCATATACAATTGCTTCCAGTAAGGAGTTGGATGCCAATCGGTTAGCTCCGTGTAATCCCGTGGCAGAACATTCGCCCGCAGCGTACAAAAAATTAATGTTAGTTTGCGAAAATTCATTGACTTTTATTCCACCACAAAGGTAATGCTGAGCGGGAACAACTGGAATCATATCCTTCCCAGTAATGTCCAATCCGAGATTATCTTTGCAATAATTATAAATCATCGGAAAGTGATGCTTGAAATCTTCTGGCTCAAGATGACGAGTGTCTAAATATACATGGTCAACCCCATTTATTTTCATTTCGGAGTCAATGGCACGAGCCACAATATCTCTTGGAGCGAGCGACAAACGGGAGTCATAACGTTCCATAAACGTCGTTTCGTCAATATTTTTTAGAATACCTCCGTGTCCTCGAACTGCTTCTGAAATTAAGAAAGAAGGTTTCTTGCCAGGTTGATACAAAGACGTTGGGTGAAATTGAATAAATTCCATCCCTTCTACCAAAGCTTTCGCTCGATACGCCATCGCAATTCCGTCGCCAGTAGCAATGATTGGATTGGTGGTGCTTTGATAAATATTCCCAATTCCGCCTGTTGCCAAAAGTGTAGTTTTTGCTAAAAATGTTTCCGTTTTTCCCGTTAAGGTATTGAAAACATAAGCCCCAAAACATTTTTTATTGGGAGTATCTTTGGTTACTTTTTCGCCCAAATGATGTTGTGTGATTAAATCTACTGCAAAATAATGCGTGAAAAAATCAACCGATTTAAAAGCCTTTACGGTTTCTAATAAAGCCCTTTCAATTTCATTTCCTGTTGAGTCTTTGTGGTGTAAAATTCGTTGGTCTGAATGTCCGCCTTCTTTCACCAAATCATACGTTCCATCGGCTTTTTTATCAAAGTTTGTTCCGTAAGAAATTAACTCTTTTAAGCGTTCAGGAGCTTCTGTAACCACAATTTCAACCGCTTTTCGGTCGGACAAAAAATCACCCGCTACCATAGTATCGTCAATGTGTTTTTCAAAAGAATCGTCATCTTTCCAAACCGTAGCAATCCCGCCTTGGGCATATTTTGTATTGCTTTCTTCGGCTACCGTTTTGGTGATAATGGCAATTTTTATGTCTTTACCTTTTTCCTCAAAATAAGTAGCAATTTTGGCGGTGTACGAAAGCCCTGCAATTCCAGAGCCAATCACTAAAAAGTCATATTGGGGCATCTTTGATGTTTGTTATTTGATGTTCGATATTCGTTAATTCGGATTATTATCTTTAACAAAGCTAATGACTTAACAGTTTACCTTTCATAAATTTAGTCCGAAAATTTCTCTAATCCGTTGATAATTACTAAATTCGACACTCTGAAAATCAAAAAATTAGTTTCACTAACTTATCATTAACTAAAATTCAGTACAATTTTATGGAAGAATCAACGCAAAGTAACGGCATTTGGAAGGCTGCGGTAGGAATTTTAGTGGTGGTATCGGGTATTCTGGGATACTTATTATTCGATGCTAAAAGCATGAATAAAAACCAAGAACAAGTCATCAATCAGAAAGTGGAAGAATTAGCTTCTGCAAGAGTTCGATTAGATTCAATTGGCTCACAATTAGATGCTAAAATCGCCCAAATTAAGGTATTAGGCGGAGATATTGAATCATTAGAAGCGGCCAAAAAACAGTTGGAAGCGGATAAGGTTCAATTGAAAAGAGTAAATGCTTTCTCTAAAAAACAATACGACGTGAAAATTGCTGATTTTGTGACGCTCTTAGCGGCTAAAGATGCGGAATTGGTTCAATTGAAGCGTGAAAATGGAGAATTAGTCGCTAAGAATAAAGATTTGTTCACCCAAAATAGTACACTTTCTACTGAAAATGTAGGATTGAAAACGGCCAAACAAAACTTGACGGATTCAGTGGATAATTTCTATCGCCGTAATCGTGAACTGACCGCTAAAGTAACTCGTGCATCAGCTTTGCAAGCTCAATTTGTGCAAGCTCTTGCACTTTCAGATAAAAATAAAGAGCGTGATGGTGGTGTTTATCGTGCCTCGAAAGTGGATAAAATTAAGGTAATTTTCCAATTACAACCAAATCCAATTGCAAAGCAAGATGTAAAAACAATTTATATGCGTGTGTACGACCCAGATGGTTCTGTTCTGTATGATTCAGGCGTTGGTTCTGGAAACTTTGATTTGTTTGGAAAAGAGACTACTTACACCGCTAAAAAGGATATTCAATTCCAAAATAACGGACAGGGCGTAGAAATAATTTATGGTCGTGGTTCAGCCATTCAGTACCGTGAAGGACACTATAAAATTGAACTTTTCTCGGAAGGGTTTAAAATAGGAGAAGGAAGTTTTGATGTGAAGTAGGGTTTTGTATAATATTGATTAAAAAAACCTCTCAAGCGATTGAGAGGTTTTTAATTTTTTAACTATTCATCAACTCAAACTCCCCTCTTTCATGCCTTTCAGCCATTTCTACGTAATGTAACGCCCCCAAAGGAATGTGTTCTGCCTGCTGTTCCGAAATTTGCTTAATCACTTTCGCAGGAATACCAACCACTAAAGAATTGTCAGGAATTATCATCCCCTCCGTCACCAAAGCACAAGCTCCAATAATACAATTCTTTCCAATTTTTGCTCGGTTCAAAACCGTTGCCCGCATCCCAATTAATGAGCCATTGCCTACGGTTGCTCCGTGTACAATTGCTCCGTGACCAACGGTTACGTCATTACCAATAATGGTTGGGTCGCCTGGGTCAGCGTGTAGAACTGCAGTATCTTGAATATTAGAACGGTCGCCGATAACAATGGCTTCTACATCTGCCCGAATAACCGCACCGTACCAAACTGAAACATTTTCTCCAAAAGTGACGTTTCCCATCACCGAAGCATTGGGAGCGATAAATGGTTTATTTTTCATGGATTGTTTTAAATTATGTAAACGGTAATAAATTACTGCTTATTTATTGAAAAAGATAAATTATGAAACAATTATACAAAATATGGATACAAAAACGGATAAGTCATGTTTTTTGCTTTCGTAAATTTGTGAATTCAAGTGAAACTTTTGCATTTGAACAATCCTAAAACTGGTTAGCTCTCAAAAACAGTTGCTCATCATTTAATATCTAAAAAAATTCCCAAATGAAACATTTGATTTTAATGTTGGCACTTATAAGCTCTTTGCTGACGAATGCTCAACAAAAAATTCCTTTAGACGATATGTCTTTTTGGAAACCTAATGAAAAAACAAACTGGCAAATTGCTGGTGATGTAATCGCTGACATTAATCAACACGAAGTAATGACTAAGACCGAAGGAAAAGGTATTTTAGTCAATCTTCAAGATGCTAAAAATCGAGCGAATTTACAATCGGTAGCTGAATATGGCGATGTTGATGTTTCTTTTGACTTCATGATGGCTTCGCATTCAAACTCGGGTTTTTATTTAATGGGACGTTATGAAATTCAGTTGTTAGATAGTTGGGGCGTTAAAAATCCTACTACAGGTGACTGCGGAGGAATTTATAAACGTCGCCGTTATGAAAACGGTAAAGAAATTCTTTGGGAAGGTCACGCTCCCCGCCTAAATGCTTGTTTAGCTCCAGGTTTATGGCAGCATTTGGACATTTCTTTCCAAGCTCCCCGCTTTGATGCAGCGGGTAAAAAAACGGCAAATGCTAAGGTTTTATTGATTAAAATGAATGGTGTCGTTATTCAGGAAAATGTAGAATTGACAGGTCCAACGGGTGGGCCAATTGCTGAAACAGAGGCTCCAATGGGTCCTTTTATGATTCAAGGTGACCACGGCCCAGTGGCTTTCAAAAATTTTGTTATTGCTAATTTGAGTGGAAAACCTGCTGAATTTTCTAATGTTTCTTATAAGGTGTTCTACGGAAAATTTAAAGAACCAAAAGACTTTTTAGGTAAAAAACCAGATGTAACGGGTACAATCGAAAAATTGACTTGGGACGTAAGCAAACAAGACAATGATTTTGCTCAAATTTTTACGGGAATATTGAAAACTCCAGTTGCGGGTAAGCACCAGTTCTCTTTTCAAATTGCAGGAAAATATTACGTTAAAGTAGATGGGAAAGAATTACTTCCCGACGCTTGGACTTCCACCAATGATAAACGTACTGCCGAAATGGATTTGCCAGCAGGCGATGTACCTGTTGAAATAACGGTTTATAAAACAGATGGTTGGATGGCTCCAGTTTTAGGAATGTCTGTACAAGGGCCTAATTTTAGAAATACCCAATATCAATCATTAGGCTCATTATTGGCAGGTTCTCCCAACGACCCAATTTATTTAGATGCAAAAGAACCAACTATTTTACGTTCTTTTTCTGATGTTGTTAAAAACGGTAAGAGACAAAAACGCATTACACACGCAGTAAACGTGGGTAATCAAGATAAATTGCATTACACATACGA
This sequence comes from Bacteroidota bacterium, assembly GCA_040387735.1. Taxonomy (GTDB): domain Bacteria; phylum Bacteroidota; class Bacteroidia; order Cytophagales; family Spirosomataceae; genus Arcicella. The sequence continues at coordinate 17,693 of JAZKDE010000052.1, read as the reverse complement.
CCTCGAAAATGGAGCAATTGCTCAAATTTGGAAAGGTGATTTCTTGGATACCTCGCCCATGTGGGATAATCGTGGAGATGGTTCGTCTCGCCCTCGTGGAGCGGTTTTAGCATTGACTGATTCGCCGCTTTTTGTTGCAACAGATACAAAAGGAACAGTTTCAGAAATGCCAGCTGAAAGCGCAAATTATCGTGCTTTGGGTTATGATTTAGATGCCAATAATCTGCCAACTTTCCGTTATCAAATGTACGGTTCTGAAGTTGAAGACCAAATCAGAATTACAGAAGGTAAATATTTTACTCGTTCTTTGAGCGTGAAAAATATTGATGCAAATAAGCCAACAATGTTCCGTGTGGCGGTTGGTTCAAGCATTACTAAATTGACCGACGATACTTACGAAGTTGATGGAAAAAGCTATTATATCAAAGTTCCAACAGGAACAGTAGCAACTATCGAAAAATTAGGCGAAAATACAGTGCTTTTAGTTCCTGTAAAGGATAAAGTTGAGTATTCGGTACTTTGGTAGAATGGTTTAAGGGTAGAATTTTTACATTATTTATTCTATCACGCAAACATTTTATCACTCAATCATTTAACAAAGACAATGAACATAAAATCATTCATATATACTTGCACGCTGGCGTGCTTCTCGGTTGGGGCTTTTGCACAAAGCCAACCTACTGAAAATGATTATTACAAAATCGTAAAAATCCCTATTCCAGAAGGTATTGTTTTGGAAGTTGGTGGAATGGCAAAAATGCCCAATGGCGACATGGCAGTTTCCACTCGTCGAGGTGATGTTTATATTGTAGAAAACATTTATTCGAGTTCGCCTACTTTCCGTAAATTCGCTTCGGGTTTGCACGAAATTTTAGGACTTGCCATCAAGGATGGAAATATCTACGTGGCTCAAAGAGGCGAATTGACAAAATTGGTTGATAAAAACGGAGATGGTAAAGCCGAACGCTACGAAACGGTTTGTTCTTTACCAATTTCGGGACATTATCATGAATACTCTTTTGGTCCAAAAATCGGCCCAGATGGTTCTTTTTACGTAACAGGAAACGTTGGTTTTGGTAATTCAGACTGGTGGGCAGGAAAATCTTTTGTGCCTTTTAGAGGTTGGACAATGAAGATTTCGGAAGATGGAAAATTAACGCCATTTGCCGCTGGTATGCGTTCTCCATGCGGAATTGGTATGATTGACGGAGAGTTTTTCTACGGAGATAATCAAGGCGACTGGATGGGTTCTGGATTTATTTCACACGTTGAAAAAGGCGATTTTATGGGACACCCTGCTTCTTTAGCTTGGGCAGACCGTCTAGATTCACCAGTAAAAATGCGTAAAGAGATGATTACGTCAAAAGTTGACCCACGTGACGACCCAAAAGTAAAACCTGAATATATCAAGGATGAACCGATGACGACGATTTACGAAATGGGAAAAACAACCTATCCAAACATGGGAATTAAATCTCCCGCAGTTTGGTTGCCACACGGAGTTTTGGGAGTTTCAACGTCAGAATTAATTACGGATGATACCAAAGGGAATTTTGGTCCTTTTGCGGGACAAGTTTTTGTGGGTGACCAAGGAATGTCAAAAATCGCTCGTGTATTTTTAGAAAAAATAAACGGAAAATATCAAGGAGCATCTTTTGATTTTAAAAGTGGTTTCCGTTCGGGTGTATTGCGTATGGCTTGGGGAAGTGATAATGACATGTACGTAGGTGGAACAAATCGTGGTTGGGGTTCAGTTGGTAAAGAAGATTTTGGTTTAGAACGTTTAGTTTTCGCAGGAAAAACACCTTTTGAAATGAAAGCGGTAAGAGCCATGCCAGATGGTTTTGAGATTGAATTTACGATGCCAGTTGATAAGAAAACGGCTGAAAATATCAATAATTATGACGTTTCAAGCTACGTTTATAAATATCACCCAGTTTACGGAAGTCCAATTGTAAACCGCAAAGACAATGCTGTTCGTGGTGCAAAAGCGACCGAAGATGGGTTGAAAGTTAGAATTGTAATTGATGGAATGCGTGAAGGTTACATTCATGATATTAAGCCAGAAGGCGTTCGTTCAGCAAAAGATAAATTGTCGTTGTTGCACGGTTCGGCATATTATACCTTAAACAGTATTCCAACGGGTGAAAAGGCAAATATTACTTTAGTTACGCCAAAAACTCGTGCAGAACGTGAGCGTATTGATGCAGGTGCAAAAGCCAATACCCCTGATAATCAGATGAAAGAAGCAATGCCAACAACTGCAGGCGTAGCGGCGGCCAAAGGAGTTTCAAAAGCATCTATTATTTCAGATGCCGAAGCGACGAAATTATTGACAAAACATACTTGCTTGGCTTGTCATAAAGTTGGCGAGCGTGCGGTGGGACCTTCGTATAAAGATGTAGCAAAACGCAAATATACTAACGAGCAAATAGAAGCATTAATCATTGAACCAAAACCAGAAAACTGGCCAGATTTTGCTACTCCAATGGCTCCAATGTCGCACGTGCCAAAAGGTGATATCAAGAAAATTGCCGCTTGGATAAATGCTTTAGGAAAGAAATAGAAATAAGATTCAGTATAAATAAATTGTGAATTAGACGTATTTCTGAATCACAATGATAGAATAAAAAATCCTGTAAAATTTCAATATTTTTACAGGATTTTTTATTGTTAATAATGCCCAAAGCTTTCTTTGAAACTCATTGCTAAAATACAATGTAAGTTTCTGTTTATCAGTTATTTACTAATGGGTTAGTCTCATTGATATGCAAGATTAGAAAATTGTTATTATACTCTTGAAAATAACCTCACAACAAAACACCAATAATTAACGTTAAAAACATCAAGACAATCATTTTTTAGCGTATATTAGAAATGTTTATTAGTTTTGAATTGTAAGGCAGTCAATCTTTCGTTTTTTGAATCATCATGCAAAAGAATTTACTATATATTTTTCTGGCATTATTTATTCTTTCTGGCTCTAAGTCTTTTGCACAGCAAGATGCCCAATTGAGTCAGTATATGTTTAATCCGCTTTATATCAATCCAGCCGCTGCTGGGATGGACGGCGTTACAAAATTTCAGTTGCATTATCGTAATCAATGGACTGACTACCAAACAACTTTTGATGGTAGTGGCTCGTTGGGAACACAAATATTTACGGCTTCGATGCCTTTAAATGGTTTGCACAGTGGAATCGGCATACAATTTGTAAATGATAAAACACCATCGGGGGCAGGTTATCAAAATATGTTGTTATCGTACTCATACCAAATTGGCTTATCAAATGGCGGAGTGGTGTCAATTGGAGCAAAAGGGGGTATTTATACGAAATCATTTGATTCACGTTTTCGCCCACGTGAGACAGGAGATCCAATTGTGGATGCTCTTTCAGGAAGTGTTAATCAGACTAAAATGGATTTTTCGGTGGGAGCGATATACAAGACCGCAAACTACCAAATTGGAGCAAGTTTAAATCACGTTAACACACCAAGTTATAGCTTTGGAACGGATAAAACGAGTCAATATGCCATTAAACAAGTTTTGAATTTAACGGCCAGTTATGACTATTATTTAAACGATGATATTAAGGTTAGTCCGATGGCATTATGGAAGACAGATTTTAATACAAGTGCCTTGGAAGGAGGGGCTATTTTTACTTATTCTGAAAGGTATTGGCTTGGCGGTTCCTATCGTTTAAACGATGCTGGCATTATTATTGCAGGAATTTCGATGTTAAAAGACAACGCACTTAGGTTCGGTTATTCCATTGACTTGACCACCGTAGGAGCAACCGCCAAAGCCCCATTAACGCACGAAATTTTGCTAAGTTATGCCATACCCGCCCCAAGGCTTTTAGCAGGAAAGAAAACTCCCGTGCGAACCCCAAGATTCAGACGTTAAATCAATTAGTGTTAAAAACACTAAATCATTGACAGACAACACGAAAAAATATTTATCTTTGTTGTTCTGAATTTATACTAAATTGACATAAGTTCACGTTTTTAAGAAAATTTAACATTAGAATTAGATTAGATTTTTTTGAATTAAGAGAAATATTTTAAGTAAAAGAATAAAACACAATCACATTTGAAGCATTACTACCTAAATAATTTACAGGTATCATTCAAAAAAGTTTATAACACTATGAATAGCAGTGGAATTTTCAGGAAATCATTTTTACTACTTTTGGTAGTCATTCCTGTTTTGTTCTTGGAGAGTTGTAGCTCTGGCGGAAGCAAGAGTAAAGGTAAATCAACTGCCAGTAGCAAAGGAAGAAGTAGCAAAGGTAAAGGTGAAGTTGCGTCCAAAGGAAAAGGCAGTAAAAATAGCCGAAGTAGCAAAAAAGAGGATGTCGGTATGCAAAACGGTGAAATTGCAGCCACTAATCGTAAAGGATGGAAACAAACTACTCCCCTCGGAATGGTTTTGATTCCTTCTGGTTCGTACATGATGGGACAAGCGGATGAAGATGTAACTTCGTCATCAGTAAGTTTCAACAAGCGAGTTACGGTTGCTCAATTCTACATGGATGATACCGAAATTACAAATAATGAATATCGTCAATTCACCAATGTGATGATGACTGATTCAATCTCTGTATTAGGAGAAGAAAAAATCTTAGCTGAATATTATCCAGATACTACTGTTTGGAGCAAAGACTTTTCTTATCACAACGGAGATCCAATGACAGAGTATTATTTCTCAAGTCCAGCCTTTGACCTTTATCCAGTTGTTGGTGTTAGTTGGGTAGCGGCACGATATTTCTGTGAATGGAGAACGAAAGCTTACAACGACTTCCGTACCTCAGAAGGCCAATATATTTCACCAAGATTCCGTTTGCCTTCAGAAGCAGAATGGGAATGGGCAGCACGTGGAGGAAAAGCATCGGCTAAATATCCTTGGGGTAACCCGTATGTAGCGAATGGAAAAGGCTGTTTATTGGCTAACTTCAAACCACACAGAGGTAATTATGACGCTGATGGTTACGCTTATACTGCGCCAGCCAACCAGTTTAATCCAAATGATTATGGTTTGTATAACATGGCAGGAAACGTAGCTGAATGGACTTTAGATGCTTATGCTGACAATTCTGTTGCCATTACTTGGGATTTAAACACCATGAATGATGACAAAGACGAACCTCGTAAAGTAATCCGTGGGGGTTCTTGGAAAGATGTTGCGTATTATTTAGAGACAGGTACACGCTCGTATGAGTACGAAAATAAAAAACGTTCTTACATCGGTTTCCGTTGTGCTATGAACCACTTAGGTCGTTCTTCAGGAAAAGAATTCAAATAGCTAATTTAAAAAGTGCTAATTTGAAATTGAAGAGTTTCGGTAGTACTCATAAAATATCAAGCGAGGGAATCCAAATCGTGATAGGCGACAAAGTTCCCTCGCTTAGTTTTGAAACATAACTACGATGTGTTCACTTCTGATAAACTCATCATTTATCCACTTACAAAAACCAGGTACTAATCTTAAAATTAAATTTATCTTTTAATCACAATGGAAAGAATTATTAACGTTATCGCCAGCTTTGGTGCAGCAGTAGTTATCGTTGGAGCCTTATTTAAAATTTTACACTGGAATGGTGCAAATGAAATGTTGATGGTCGGTATGTTTACCGAAGCCGCTATTTTTATTTTGTTTGGTGTTCTATATTTAGCGGCAAAACCCGAAAAAAGTTATGATTGGGAAAGAGTTTATCCTGAATTAGCAAAAGATTTTTCAGGAGAATTACCTAAGAGAAGTATTACTCCTACATCAGGAACGGGTTTAACAGCGAAGTTTGACGAAATGTTGGCTAATTCTAAAGTTACACCTGATATTTTTGATAATTTAGGAAGAGGAATGAAATCACTGACTGATACTGTTTCTAAAATTGGTGATATTACAGATGCTACTGTTGCGACAAATGACTATGCTAAGAATGTAAAGTCGGCTTCAGGGGCAATGACTGAAATGAATAAAGCTTACGGAGCAACAATGAATGCAATGGGAGAAATGACAAATGCCTCTCAAGATGCAAAAGAATATCGTGTTCAGTTCCAGAAAGTTACCCAAAATATGGGAGCATTGAATGCAGTTTATGAATTGGAATTACAAGATACCAACAAGCATTTGAAGGCAATGAATACTTTCTACGGAAACTTGACAACTGCTATGGAAAATATGGCTGATGCAAGCAAGGATACGCAACAGTTTAAGCAAGAATTATCAAAATTGACAACCAACTTATCTTCATTAAACAATGTTTACGGAAGTATGTTAACGGCAATGAAAGGGTAATTAGGTTGAAGGTATTGGATTTTAGTAATTTTTACGAAGTCTCCTAATACCTACCCCCTAAAAATAAAACTTAAACTAAAACGAAATCCTATAAGCACATAATAACATGGCAGGAATGAAAGAAACGCCCCGTCAGAAGATGATTGGGATGATGTATTTGGTGCTAACCGCCCTACTTGCTTTGCAGGTGAGTGATGCCCTATTACAGAAATTTGTATTATTGAATAATAGTTTGGAGACGGCAAATAATTCAGCCGTACAAAAAAATGTTGCTACTATTGAAGGAATGAAAACTTTGTTAGAGAAGTCTGCTAACAAGGCTAATGACGCTCAATACATAACGCAAGCTCAAGAAGTCCACAAATTAGCAGATGCAATGGTTGGCGAGTTAGATAATTTAAAAAATCTAATTGTTGAAAAAACAGGTGGCTACGATAAAGAAACAGGTGCTTTAGTAGGAATGAAAGAAACTGAAAAAGTGCATGAGTTAATGATTGGGGGTAAAAAGAATGGTTTAGCTTACGGTCTGAAAACTAAATTGGATGACTATGTAGCTAAAATTTCTAAATACACTGGCGATAGTAAACTCAAGATCGAGCCTTTAGCAATGTCTGGTAGCGAAGACCCTGCAGTTGCTAAAGATGCAAATAATAAAAATAAGGATTTCGCAGAATTAAACTTTGCTGAAACACCTGTTCCTGCTGCATTAGCAACATTAAGTCAGAAACAATCAGAAGTTCGTCGTCATGAAAGTACAATTTTAAGTGCATTAGCTCAAAAAATCGGTTTGAAAGACATCAAATTTGATAAGATTTTAGCTATGGTTTCTGCCAAATCTAATACAGTTGTTGCAGGGATGGATTACGAGGCTGAAATGTTTATTGCAGCTTATTCAAGTGGAATTACGCCTCGTATGAGTTTCAACGGTTCTTCTGTTCCTGTGAAAGACGGAAAAGGACAAATTAAATTTAAAGCTCAAGGTGGTCAGTATGATGGCCGTGGACTTTCGAGAAAAACTTACACCGCAACCATTTCATTTAATGGACCAAACGGTGCTGAAACAAGAACAATTGATCAAGAATATTTTGTATTGAAACCAACTTATAATATCGAAGCGGGTAGTTTGCCTCCTTTATATTTAGCTTGTGCCAATAAATTAAGTATTGTTAGTCCAGGTTTAGGTGCTTTGTGGCAACCAACTATTACCGCAAATGGTGGAGATGTTATCGCTGGTGGTGGTGCTGGAAAAATTACGGTTGTTCCAAGTGGTACATCAGTTGAATTAAATATCAATAATGGTGGTATTTTATTAGGCGTTGAAAAATTCAGAGTTCAAAGAATTCCAAAACCAGAAATTAAAATATTTGGAAATGGTGGTGAATTGGATGAGAAACGTGGAGCAAGTGCGTCAGGGTTGAGAAGTATTGATGCTCGTGCTATTGCACAAGAATCATTTAAAGCAACAAACCCAGACGATGCTAATTACCGTGTTGCAGAAATATACGTAGCATTAGCAAGAGGTCAGAAAAAAATTGGTGATGTAACTTTACCTGGAAGTGGTAGTATTAGCTCGTTAGCAGCAAATGCTCAAGCAGGAGACCGCTATTACATCGAAGTTAAGAGCGTTCAAAGAAAGAATTTCCGTGGAGCTATTGAAACTATTCCAGTAGGTAATGTAGTTAAAAATATTCCATTGAATTAGGATTTATGTGTTAAGTATGAAGTATAGTTTGTAGCTATTACTTGGTGCGTAAACCTAATGCTTTATACTAAAATAATCAAAATCTCGTTATTCAAAATATGAAACAATAAGTTTACAAATATTTGAAAACCAATTAATTGTAAAACTTGTCATTCCATAATTTTATGAAGAATCTAAGTAAAATCGCAGGTATTGCTCTTTTGTCAGTGACTACTTGCACGTGGGTTTCAGCCCAAGAAAAAGACAATAAAGGTAAAAATCCAGATTCAGTTCGCCCAATCGACGAATCGAATATTATGTGGAAGCAGCGTTTGTGGAGACGAATGGATTTGAACGAAAAGCAAAATCAGCCTTTCTTCTCAAAAGGTAATGAAATTACTAAATACTTGATTGAGTGGGTTCAAAGTGGAGTTTTGCAGCCATACAGAAACGACTCATTGAAAACAAAAATTACGAAGGAAGATTTCATGAAAAATTTAGTCATGGAAAATTCTATGGGTGATAACGCTTTGTCTGATGCTGAAAAAGCAGCAGGATTTGGAACAGAAAGTGCAGGTGCTGCAACAGCGGATGATGGCTGGGGAGATTCTAAACCTAAGACGCCTGCAGCAGGTGGAACTAATGATCCATTTAATGCTCCTAAACCATCGGCAAGTACAGGAGAATATTATTTTCCGAAGGAATTGTCAATCTTACAAATTCGTGAAGATGCTATTTTTGATAAGCAACGTTCACGTTTGTATTATGATATTCAGTCAATTACAGTTATTATACCTGCTAATAAAACAACAGCGGGTTTTGATAAAGAAGTTGCCTCATTCAAATACAAAGATTTAGATAAACTATTCCGTAGTAATCCTAACTGTGTTTGGTATAACGAACAAAATGAAGCTCAACATAAAAATATGGCTGACGCTTTTGATTTACGTTTGCACCACGCTCGCTTAATCAAGAAAGGAAACTCGAAAGATGACGATTTGGATACAATATACGGAGGTTCAAAACAAGGTTTGATTCAGTCTCAACAATTGGAATACCAATTGATGGAGAAAGAACATAACCTTTGGGAATATTAACCAGTTGCAAATTTTAGTAAATTTAGTAGAGACAAGGCAATGCCTTGTCTCTTTTTGTGAGCGTTAAATTAAATAGTTTCAATTTGGTCATTTACAATTACTAACTGTTCTCTAATTTTTATGGCTCTGGCCTTTCCCATGAGTGCTTCTAATTCCTCGGGTGTTGCTTTATAGATGTTGCTGACCGTCCCGAAATGCTTTAATAATTTAGCAGCGGTAGTTTTTCCTATTCCTTCGATGCTTTCTAATTGACTTATAATAAAGTTTTTAGAACGCTTATCTCGGTGTTTTGTAATGCCGAAACGGTGAGCTTCATCCCGTAAGCGTTGAATGAGTTTTAAGGATTCGGATTTTTTATCAATGTATAACGGGATGCTATCTTCGGGAAAATAAATTTCTTCCAAACGTTTAGCAATACCAATAATTGGTAATTTTCCGTAAAGGCCTAAATTTTTTAGTGCATCACAAGCGGAACTTAGTTGTCCCTTTCCTCCATCTACAATAATCAAATCAGGTAATTCTGCTTCTTCTTCTAAAAGTCTGGTATATCTGCGAGAAATTACCTCGTACATGGTAGCAAAATCATTTGGCCCAACCACTGTTCGAGGTGTAAAATGTCGATAATCTTTTTTGGAAGGAACTCCATTTTTAAAACAAACCATTGCCGAAACGGGATTTGTTCCTTGGATATTAGAGTTATCAAAACATTCAATGTGCTTGGGAATAGATTTTAGCTGTAAATCATTTTTCAAAGTCAAAAGAATCCGCATTTTGGTATCTCCCGCACTTTCTTCCGATGCTTGTCGATCAGCTTTCTCTTTACGGAAATAAAGTACATTTTTGAGCGACATATCGAGTAGTTTTCTTTTGTCTCCAATCTGTGGCAATGTATTTTCTACACCTTTTAATTCTACCGAAAGCGGGATATTGGTAATGACTTCTTTTGCTTCACTTTCATATTTATCTCGCATTTCCCATACCATCATCGTAAGTACATCTTCATCGGTTTCATCTAATTTTTTCTTCACTTCTAATGACTGAGATTGTGTGATAAATCCATTCAAAATCTTCATGAAATTGAAGTAAAATGACTCTTCGTCGGATACAATTGAGAACACATCAACGTCTTTAATATTTGGATTAACCACAGTAGATTTACTTTGAAAATTGACCAAATACGCCAATTTTTCCTTGAATTCTTGAGCTTCTTCAAAGTTTAATTTACTGGCAGATTCTAACATCTTATCTTCAAAGTGCTGGCGTGGAAGTCCCAAATTTCCCTTCAAAATATTCTTTGCTTGCTCAATCTCCTTGAGATAGTCGGATTCTTGTTGTAAGCCTTCGCAAGGGCCTTTGCAATTACCAATATGGTATTCGAGGCAGACTTTAAACTTTCGTTCTTGAATGTTTTTTTCGGAGAGATTAAGGTTACAAGTTCTAAACTTATAGAGTTGTTTAAACATATCCAGAATAGAATACATGGCTTTCAGATTGGCAAAAGGGCCGAAGAAAGTACCTAATTTTTTATCTACTCGGCGAATGGTAATAATTTTTGGAAATGACTCATTCGTGATACAAATGAAAGGGTACATTTTGTCGTCACGGAGGAGTATATTGAACTTAGGTTGGTACTTTTTAATGAGGGTATTTTCCAATAAAAGAGCATCAAATTCGGTATGGACAATGGTAAATTCCAAGTTACGAATTTGGCTTACTAACCTTTTTGTCTTGCGGTCATGTTGGTTTGATTTTGCGAAATAACTACTAACTCTATTTTTTAAGTTTTTCGCTTTTCCTACGTAGATAACAGTGCCTTCTTCATCAAAATAACGATAGACTCCTGGTTCTTCGGGGACTTTAGCTAAGGCTGATTTGTAATCAAATTCTGTCATAAGATTTAGTGTACCGTCAATTTATTGGAATTTCCCATAAACTAATTTAACATATTAAAGATGATAATATTTTATTGATATTTTTCTGTCCTGTATTATAAGGCGACTCGAATTAGGCGTAACTGAATTCAAATATAATACATAGAAAAAGCCCCTCAGTGCATCTTATGGTAAATTTATGAGAAATAATAGGATAAAATTCAAGTGCTAATTATTGGGTTTTAGTACTTTATATTTAATAAATTGAAGTTTACTAATGATTGTCATTTGTTTTGTTAAAAATGAAGGGCTACCTTTATCATGATTTTCAACCAAAAGTCAAATTTTTTCAATTAAAAACCCAATTTTTATTATGAACACAAAATTTTACTCTCCCATGAAGAGTATGCTTTTGTTAGGCGTATTTTTACTGAGTACGTTATTGACATTTGCACAAGACAGACGAGTGACTGGTAAAGTCACAGGCGGTGATGGTCAGGGAATTCCTGGAGTTTCTATTCTTGTGAAGGGAACTCAGACTGGTACAACTACTGATGCTAATGGTACATTTGCTATCAGTCTTAAAGTAGGAAAAGACGTTTTAGTTTTTTCTGGAATTGGTTACAAAAGTTCGGAAGTGAAGGTCGGCTCACAAAGTACTGTTAATGTTACTTTGAATGAAGATGTTTCTTCTTTAGATGAGGTAGTTGTAACGGGTTATTCAACTGCTTCGAAGAGAGAAAGTACAGGTTCTGTATCTACAATCAAGGCGAAAGACTTAGTAGCAGTTCCTTCTGGTAACGTAGAGCAACAACTTCAAGGTCGTGCTTCTGGGGTTACAGTTATTTCAAGTGGTCAACCTGGTGCGGCAAGTTTAGTTCGTATTCACGGTTTTGGTTCATTTGGTGATAACAATCCTTTGTACGTTGTTGATGGAGTACCTGTTCAATCAACAGATTTCTTAGCTCCAGGAGATATTGAAAGCACAACAATTTTGAAAGATGCTGCTGCTGCTTCTATTTATGGTGCTCGTGCTGCGAATGGTGTAATTGTTTATACCACCAAAAAAGGCTCTAAAAAAGCAAGAGCAATGGAAGTTACTTATGATGGATTATACGGTGTTACTGACCCTGGTCATGGACAAACAATGTTGAATCCACAAGAGCAAGCAGATTGGACTTGGAATGCAATTCGTAACACAGCTATTGCTGACGGAACAACTCCTAATTTTGGACACCCACAATATGGTTCAGGTACTTCTGCGGTATTACCTGATTATATCAACGTTGGTGGACGTTCAGGCGTGAATGGTTCAGTGGATTTAGCGGCTGAAAAATTGAAATACAATGTTGACCCTACTGCTGGTGCAATCTATCAAGTTGTTAAAGCTAACAAAGCTGGTACAGATTGGTACGGTGCAATTACGAGAATGGCTCCTATTTCGAGACATAATTTAGGGTTCTCTGGTGGTACTGAAACCAGCAGATACTATTTTGGTTTGTCTTCTCAAGAGCAAGCGGGTATTTTGATTAATAACCAATTCTCTCGCTATACATTCAGAGCAAACTCTGAGTTTGATTTAGGTAAAAAAGTAAGAATCGGTGAGAACTTACAATTCACTTATAAGTCGATTACAGCGCAGGATAACTTGGATTTATTGAACCCAAACAGAAGTGGTGTAACTACACAAGCAGGTGAAGGTGATATCCTTACAGCATTCAGAATGCCTCCGATCATTCCAATTTACGATGAGTTTGGTGGATATGCTGGTACTGCAGCTAAAGGATTTAACAACCCAAGAAACGCAGTAGCTTCTCGTGATGGGTCTAAAAATGACAGAAATTATAGTGCAAGTGGTTTTGGTAACATTTATCTTGAGTACGAACCAATTCCAAACTTGATTTTGAAAAGTAGCATTGGAGGACAATATACAAACGTTTACCAATTCTCTTATTCACGTTTGCAATATGAGAACTCTGAAAATAACGCAAGTTATGGTTACAATGAATTTTCAGGCTATAACATGGGCTGGACATTTACAAACACTGCAAGTTATTTGAAACAACTTGGTGATCACAGAATCAAAGCTTTAGTTGGTTATGAGGCATTGAATACAGGTGCTGGTAGAGGAATCTCAGGTTCTGGTATCAACCCATTCTCAACTGACTTGAACTATGTAAACTTATCAACAGTATCTTCAACAGGTAAAGTTGTGAACAGTTATATCAATCCAGGTGTTAACTTCTCTTCAATGTTTGGTCAGTTAGATTATGCATTCAACGACAAGTATTACCTTACTGCAGTTGTTCGTCGTGATGGTTCTTCTCGTTTCGGTATTAACAATCGTTATGGTGTATTCCCTGCATTCTCGGGTGCTTGGAGACTTTCTAAAGAAGATTTCATGAAAGAACTTCCTTGGATTAGTGACTTGAAAATCAAAGGTGGATGGGGACAAATGGGTAACTCAAATCCAGTTGATCCGAATAACCAATACAGTCTTTATGCTTCTAATGTTGGTAACTCATATTACGATATTAACGGTAGTAACACAAGTGCAACTTCTGGTTTTTACAGAAACCGTATCGGTAACCCGAACGCTAAATGGGAAACTAATACAACTGTTAACGTTGGATTTGAAAGTTCATTGTTGAGAGGTAAATGGGATGTAGCCGTTGATTTATGGTCAAGAAAAACTACTGATGCTTTATTCAGTGTGCCTCTTGCAGGTGTATTGGGTAGCTATGCTGCTGCTCCTGCAGTAAACGTAGGTACATTGAGTAACCAAGGTATTGATATTCAAATCATCAACCGTGGAACTTTGACAAAAGATTGGAATTACGAAGTAACAGCTACTGGTTCATTCTTGGATAACAAAATTACAAGTTTTGCTCCAGGTATTGATTATTTATCAGGTCCTGCTTACCGTGGTTTAGTTCCAGTACGTAACCAATTAGGTATGCCAATGTCTTCATTCTTTGGTTACCAAGTTGTAGGCTTATTTAATAGTACAGCTGAGGTTTCTTCTGCACCTTCGCAGTTAGGAGCTGGACTTGGTCGTTTCCGTTATGCTGATGTAAATGGTGATGGTAAAATTGATGCTTCTGATAGAACATACTTAGGAAGTCCAGTACCTACATTCACAGGTGGTATGACATTCAGAGTTACTTACAAAGCGTTTGACTTCTCTACTTTCTTAGCGGTTTCATTGGGTAACAAAATTGCTAACGTAAGTAAATGGTTTACTGATTTCTATCCTTCATTTACAGGTGCTGCGGTTAGTGCAAGAGTTAAAAATTCTTGGACTCCAACTAACACAAATACAGACCAACCAATCTTTGAAGGTGCTTCTAACTTTAGTACAAACTCTGAATTCAACTCATTCTATGTTGAAAATGGTTCATACTTAAGAATGCAAAACATCTCAATTGGTTATACAATTCCTAAAACAGTATTGTCGAAAGTAGGCTTGAAAACTGCAAGAATCAGCGGTTCAGCGAGTAATATCTTTACAATCACTGGTTACAAAGGTCTTGACCCAAGTGTTGGTGGAGCTGCAGATACAAACTTCGGTATTGATGTTGGTAACGTGCCTATCACAAGAAGTTTCAACGTAGCATTGAACCTTGGATTCTAATTTCATAATATTGAAAGAAATTCACAGGAAATAAAACAATACGTTAGAACAAAAAATTTATATAATATATTAAAATAATAATGTATTAACAAAAAAAATATAATTAAAAAAATGAGAAAATTTATAAAACACAAAGCAACCATTATGTCGGTATTTCTGATGACATTATTGGTATTTGCCTGTAAAGATAGTTTCCTTGAAGTACCGCCGACTGGACAGTTAGCAGGTGCTCAGCTTTCAAGTAAAGCGGGTTTAGAAGGATCACTAATTGGAGCTTACAGTATGTTGAACGGTAGAGGTAACCGTGTAGCAAGTAGCTCAAACTGGGTTTGGGGAAGTATTTTGGGTGGAGAAGCAAACAAAGGAACTAACTCTGGTGACTTTACTACTATTAACCCATTACAGCGTTTTGATACAACACCTACGAATGGTGAAGTTGGTGGTACTTGGTCTACTAAATACGAAGGTGTTCAGAGATGTAATACTGTACTTCGTTCATTAGCAACTGCTGCTGCCGATGTAACTACTGCTGATAAAGCACGTCTTGCAGGTGAGGCTCGTTTCTTGAGAGCTCACTACTATTTTGAATTGAAGCGTTTGTACAACAATGTACCTTACGTTGACGAATCGGTTGATTATGGTACTGGCATCGAAAAAGTAACAAATACTACTGATATCTGGCCTAAAATTGAGGCAGATTTTAAATTTGCAATGGACAACTTGCCTGAAACACAAAGTGCAGCAGGTAGAGCTAACAAATGGGCTGCGGCAGCATATTTAGCAAAAACTTATTTGTACGAGAAAAAATACGCTGATGCTAAAACTTTGTTTGATCAAGTAATTGCTAATGGTAAAACTGCCAATGGTAAAAAATATAACTTGGTTCCAAAGTATGCTCAAGTATTTAATGCAGAAAATGATAACCACGAAGAATCAGTTTTTGCGATTCAGTCGGCAGCTAATACTGGTAATGTTAACAACTCAAACTCTGATGATGACTTGAACTACCCATACAATACAGGTTCAAGTGGACCAGGTAACTGTTGTGGATTCTTCCAACCAAGTTTTGAATTAGCTAACTCATTCAGAACTGATGCTAAAGGTTTACCTTTATTGGATGGTTCTTATAACTCTGATGCAAATGCTTTGAAATCTGACTTTGGTTTACAGTCTAACCAAGCATTTACGCCAGATGCAGGAAATGTTGACCCACGTTTAGATCACTCAGTAGGTCGTCGTGGTCTTCCTTATCTTGATTGGCAAGATCACCCAGGATATGACTGGATTCGTGACCAATCTTATGCAGGTCCATATTCTCCTAAGAAATTCATCTACTACAAATCTCAAGAAGGAACTTTGACAGATGGTAGCTCATGGACTCGTGGATACGCTGCAATGAATCATACAGTAATTCGTTTTGCTGACGTTTTATTGATGGCTGCTGAAGTTGAAATTGAAGTTGGTAGTCTTGAAACTGCTCGTAACTATGTAAACTTAGTGAGAAAAAGAGCTGCAAATCCAGCTTCATGGGTTACTAAAAATGGTGCCCCTGCCGCTAAATATACAATCGGTACTTATGATACTGCATGGACAGACAAAGTTGCTGCTCGTACTGCTGTTCGTTTTGAACGTAAATTAGAGCTTTCAGGCGAAGGTCACCGTTTCTACGATTTAGTTCGTTGGGGTGTTGCAGCAAATGATATCAATGCTTATTTGACTTTTGAAGGTAAAAAATTAATTACTGCTTTAGGTAGTTCTAAATTTACTGCTAACAAAAACGAATATTTGCCAATTCCACAAGGTCAAATTGACTTGCAAGGAGCTGATATCTTGAAGCAAAATACGGGTTATTAATCGTTAGATTACTAATTGAAAAAGAGATGATACTTGTTATCATCTCTTTTTTTATGGGTAATTTTGAATCAAACCTCTAAATAGCTATTATAAATTCTGAGTTAATCGCTTTTCATTTGCTATAAAGAGGCTAACAACCATCAAAACGGTGTAAATTCGAGGGAAATAATCTTTTATGAAAAAACCACTGCAAATAAACTCTAACGTACAAACGCCTAAATATCAGCAAATTGTAGAAGAAATCATTGAAAGAATTCAGCAGGGTATTCTGAAAAGAGGTGACCAATTACCCACAATTAACGATATTACTACTCAGTTAGGGGTTGCTCGCATGACGGTTATTCGTGCGTATGAAGAATTGCGAGAAAGAGGAATTGTTGCTCCACAACACGGTAAAGGCTATTATATAATTTCGACTGATGTACAGGCGACAATGCACGTTTTTGTCTTGTTTGATGCCATGAATTCCTATAAAGAAGTGCTTTTTCAAGCTTTACGAGAAGCTTTAGGCGATAAAGTTTCCATCAATCTTTTCTTTCATTATCACGATATTAATGTTTTTGAAAATGTAATTATCAATAACCTTGGCAATTATAATTTCTATATCGTTATGCCACATTTTAACGAAGATGTTTCTGAAATTGTGAAACAAATTCCAAAAGAAAAACTTCTAATTCTGGATATTGACGTTGATACTTTAGATGAAACTTATGCCATATTATATCAAGATTTTGAACAGAATTTCTATCAAGGTTTATCTCAAGCCTTACCAATGATTCAAAAATATGAAAGCTTGACTTTATTCTTGAGTAAGAACCAGTTTCAGTACACGCCAAAAGGTATTTTGAAGGGCTTTAAACGATTTTGTGAAGAGAATAATATCAAGAATGAAATAGTAGATAATTTGGCGTTTGAATCGTTACAAAAAGGTCATGCGTATATTTTATTCTTAGAAAACGATCTTGTCCGTTTTGTGAATTACGCTAACCGTAAGGAATTGCAATTAGGAAAAAATGTTGGACTTTTATCTTACGATGATACGCCAATCAAAGAAATTTTAGCCGAAAATGGCATTACAACTATCTCCAATGATTTTGTCCAGATGGGGAAATTAGCGGGGAGGATGGTACATAACCGACAAAAAGGAAAAATTGCCAGTGATTGTGGATTGATAGTAAGAGGGTCGTTGTGACAGTTTTAACAATTAAAAAGAGCCAAATTGGGATTAATCATTCCCAATTTGGCTCTTTTTTAATTGA
>JAZKDE010000051.1:0-22333 GCA_040387735.1 Bacteroidota bacterium | reverse complement strand
CTTTGCCCGTCCTAACATATTCATTTATCGCTGATGAACTTTGCATCATAAAATTCAAGGTAAAAAATATGTTTTCAAATCTCGCTTTTCTTCTCTTTTTTCACTCGCTTTTTAGGTGGCTTGTCTTAGGAAGTTTACTTTTATCCATTTATCGGGCTTATCGAGGTTATTCGGACAACTTAATATTTGGTAAAATAGACAATTCTATTAGACATTGGACGGCTACTATTGCTCATATTCAATTAATTATCGGTATTACGCTTTATACAAAAAGTGCTACGGTAAATTTTTTTTGGCAGTATTTTAAGGAAGCTATTCAACAGTTAGATACTACGTTTTTTGGGCTTATTCACATTTTTTTAATGATTATCGCAGTCATTATTTTAACAATTGGTTCGGCAATGGCAAAACGTCAGATGACTGATAAATACAAATTTAAAACCATGTTAGTTTGGTTTTCCATTGCCTTGTTCATTATTTTGATTGCCATTCCTTGGCCATTTTCACCCTTAGCAAACAGACCTTATTTTAGGCAATTTTGATGATGAAAAAATACATTACTACCAATGTTGGACGATTAAGAACTTTAGCTTTTTTGGAAGGCGTATCTTTATTGATTCTTATTTTTATTGCTGTTCCCCTAAAGTACATTTACGGAAATCCTGCTTTAGTAAAAGTGGTTGGACAAATTCATGGCATTTTGTTTTTGCTTTTTGTAGTCAATACTTTGAGCGTAGGAGTGGAGCAAAATTGGAAATTCAGAACGACTACCCTCAAGGTTTTGATAGCGTGCGTTATTCCCTTCGGAACATTTTATATCGACCACAAAATTCTGAGTAAAATTCATCTCGAAGAAAATAGTAATTTATGATTTACGTGTTCAAAACTTCCGTAAACTCAAAGAAAAAACGGCTTTTCATAAAACCTATTCTTGATGAAATCTTGCCTAATTCAGCATGGAATTTTGCGCTTGATGACAAAGACAATATTCTACGAATTGAAAGTGAACAGAATCTTTCGGAGATAATTGTGAAAGCGTTAAACAAATACGATTTCAATTGTAATGAGTTACATTGACTCAATAATACATAAAAAAACCGCTTCTAAATCATTTGATTCAGAAGCGGTATTTCGTTTATGCTAATACAAGATGCTTATAACAAAGGTCTAACTCTTGTTTCTAATGGAATAATTGTTTGACCATTATCCAATGTTACCAAGAAATAAAACTGTAAATCGTAAGGACCAGTAGTAGTTGCTTGTAATGTTGTTAAAGCCTTTTTCTTTAAGTATTCTGCAATAGTAGTTTTGAAAGAAACCGATTTTCCGTTACCTGCAATAACCGCTGTATTATACAAACCAGTAGTAGTTTGTACCGAAGTTGCATTGATAGCTCTATTGGTTGATGAAGCATTTACACGAGTAATTTCCTTAATCGTATTTGGACTGCCATCGGCTAATTTTAGAATAATCTCAATGTTTCCTCCCGCTGATTGAGAGGTTGTTACGAAAGGAATACGCTCGTAATAAACGGCATTGTCAACCGTGATTACATCTGTAGGAACAGCATCACGTAAAGACAAATAATCGTACTGTTGTTTGCAAGAGCCAAGACCCAAAATGAGCATCATAGCTACTAAGAAATTATATTTTTTCATGTTGATTTCTTTTTATGTTCACTTATTTGAAAGAATAATAGTGGCGAAATGCCGCCACCATCACATCATGTTAGTCAATATCCCACCACACACGGTCGAATGTTTTCGGGCCAGGTGTTGGTACATTTGGATTACTTAATTGTTCGTTGCCAGTGTATGGAATACGAACAGGAATGCTGCTATCATCGCCACCCGTTGCGTTTAAAGCTTTCTCTAAACGAGGGAATCCCCAACGTCTCCAGTCATTATAAGCTTCAATACCATTCCCGCAATTGGCAATCCATTTTTGGGTCATGATTTGATTAATCTTCTGAGAAGTTGTTCCTGTCAACGTAATAATGCTTGGATTTGCTTTGAAATAAGCATCAATTTCAGCCGTAGTAAGACCCGTTTTCAACATAGAAGCACGAATACCTTCTTCAAATAATTTCTGAGCATCACCACCAGTACTAAGTGTTAAAGCCGCCTCTGCCAACATAAATGCACGCTGGAAGTTGGTGATCATTCTGATAGGGGCTTCTCCAGATGCTCCCGTTAAATAAACACCGTATCGTGAACGAGTAGCCGAAAGTGGAGCTGTACCCGTTGCACCGTTATTCCAAGCTACGTAAGTTGTACCACTTGGTAACGTAAAGAATTTAGAAATACGTGGATCTTTATTTAATAATAAAGTATCTCTAAAACGTTGGCTCAATAATTGGTCATCAGGACGGTTCACAAAGTTGAACGCATAGATTGGGTTTTGGGTACCCGCAGTAGCGGCAAATGCTACTTGAAAATCCTGTGCATTATCCGTAATCAAGCCCGCTGAAGAAGCTAACACACTCGTAATTTCAGTCTTAGCACGGTCTGGTTGAGCACGGCTAATAATGATAGCAAAACGCAACAAAAGCGTGTTACCTAATTTTTTCCAGTTTGCTATGTTTCCTTTATAAACAACATCATCAGCACCAGGATTCAACGTACTTTTTTTATCTAAATCAGCCAAACCTTCTTTCACTAAATCGAATAAGCTTTGAACTGAAGCCGAACCCAAATAAATATCTTTTTGAGTATCCAATTTTGGCGTAAGCGTGTTTGTTCCTTTCAAGGCCTCCGAATACGGAATATCGCCCCAAAGGTCAGTTGTCATACTAAAACCATACGCTTTATAAATTTTGGCAATCCCAGCGTAAACTGGACTTGTTGCTTGCGTATTGTCAATCATCTTCTGAGCATTTATCAAAAGACCAGCGTATAATTCACCATTCCATTGGTTATCTGAGTTTCCACGAATATTATAAGAATCGTAAGTGGCTACTTGGTTGGCAACTCCCGCTTGGTGTTGTACCAAGATAGATGTAATACGATTTAAGTCGTTACTATTGGCAAAAGCGGCATCGTAAGCCAGAGTTGTCATTAGAGCAGCTGGCGGAACGATAAGTGGATTATTGGGTGTATTATTTACATCCAAAAAATCACTTGAGCAACTCGAAGCCAAAAATCCTACGGCTAAGGTTGAGATAAAAAGTATACTTTTAATTTTGAATTTCATGATTATTGATATTTTTTGCTTTCTATCCTCCGTTTTAATGGATTGAATAGTAAACATTTGTAAGATTTTTATTCTGAATATAAATAAGAATAAATGTCAAATAGTTCTCGCTAAAAATGACCTTTATAAAACGCAATGATTAGAAAGTCAATCTTAAATTAGCACTGAAGTTACGAGTGTTTGGGTTACTTTGTAATTCCAAACCTCTGATGTTACCAGCACCTTGCGTATTTAATTCAGGGTCAATTAAGCTGTTTGGTGCATAATAGAACAAGTTACGTCCACTGAATGAAAGCGATACACCACCGAATGGCAATTTCGCTAACAGACTTTTTGGTAACTGGTACGATAATGTTAATTCACGCAAACGGTATACAGTAGCACCATAAACGTTCAAGTCAGTTTGTAAACCTTGGTTGAAGTAGTTTTGAGCATCAATCTGGATATTATTTGGTGTATATGAACCATCAGCATTAAGGAAAACGCCATCAATAATTCTTGGTTTTTCACGATCAACCGCTGTTTCTTTCAAGGCTCCTGCACCTTTCAAAGAAGCTAAAGTAAACGAAACGATTTGTCCACCTTGTTGAGAATCAAACAAGAATGAAAGACCAATTCCTTTGTAATTGAACGTGTTGGTAATACCGATAATTGCGTCTGGATTAGGGTTCGCAATTTCTTGGTTAGGAATTGCTGCAATCCATAAACCAGTCTGTGGATTTACGATAAATTTAGTTCCGTCTGGCGTTCTTGCTCTTTTGTTTCCTAAAATAACACCGTAAGGTCTTCCTTCTACAATTGAAGGAGCTGTTCCTGTAAATGAACTACCTGGAATGTTGAAGGCTGTAACGCCCGCACCGATTTCATCAACATTGTTTCTGTTCAACGTGAAGTTTCCACTAACTGTCCAACTGAAGTTTTTGTTGTTGAATACTTTGTAAGAAAGCATTGCTTCAATACCTTTATTGGTCATTTTACCGATGTTAGTAGTACGTGTTCTATAACCTGTCGTAGCCGCAACGGTTACGTTCAAGATTTGGTTAGTACTTACTGTATTATAAACCGCTAAGTCTAAATTCAAACGGTTACGGAATAATCCGATGTTTGCTCCAGCTTCGTAAGAAGTAGTAAATTCTGGCGTTAAGTTATCTCCACTACCGATACGTGTACCGATTGAGAAACCAGCCTGACCATTGATTGGAAAACTGATACTTGATACGTTATTACCCTGTGAAGTAACCGAATACACTGAATTCAACAAATAAGGGTCAGCATCTTTACCCACTCTTGCATAACTAAGTCTAAGTTTTCCGAATGAAAATACATCACTTTTAATATTGAAAGCATCGGTAAGCGAAAGACCTAATGAACCTGAATAATAGAAGAATGTATTATTAGCTTTAGGTAAAGTTGAAGATTGGTCTAAACGTCCCGTTAATTCTAAGAATAAATACTTCTTGTAATCGAATGAAGCTTGGCCATAATAACCGATTAATCTTCTCAATGATGTTGCTTCACCCGTTCCACCATTTGCACTGGTGTAAGTAGTAGCATTGTTGATGTTATAATAATTTGGTAAAGTCAAACCTCCACCGTACGCAGATACGTTTTGAAATTTACGTTGGTTGACGTTATATCCTAACAAACCAGTGAAGTTGATATTTTCAGAGAAAAGTTTATCTTTTTTGAAACGAAAAATTAAATCACTGTTAATCTCATTTCTGTAAGTAATATCTTCAAAAACGGCTCCCGTTGGAAGACGTGCTGCACCAATGGCAAAAGTTTGCTTACGACGGTCGGTATAAGTATCCAATCCTAAACGGTAAGTAACAGTTGCCCAAGGAGTAATGTCATACCCTAAATTGATATTACCCGTTAAGCGGTCAACATTACTGATAGTTTTGTTATTATTGATTGACCAGTAAGGGTTATCTGCACTTGAAAGATAAATACTTTTACCGTTTGCATCAGTATAAGGTAATCCTTGTAAGTCATAACTACGTGGCAAAGTTGATAATACCGCAGGAGCACTTGAGTTATTACCTGTCAAGAAGTTATTTTGACCCGTTGAAGTATAATTGAATGTACCACCAAATTTAATTTTGTTAGCCAAAATAGTATTTCCACCAAAAGAAACGTTGGTACGATTAAATTCTGACCCTGGAACAATACCTTTTTGCGAAGTATTTGAAACTAACAAAGAGTAACTCTGAGTAGCCGTTCCACCCTGTAAATTAACCGAGTTGTTTAAAATAGTACCTTGTTGAAAGAAATTCTTAATGTTATTTGGATACGCCTGATAAACGTAATCGGTACCGTCTGGATTCTTACGAGTACTTCCATCTGCTAATAATAATCCATTCGCAGTTGTTGGCGTTGTGCCAAATTTAGGTCCCCATGAGTTAGCAGAGGTAGGGTTGAAAATAGTACTTGAACCTTGACCATACTCATTTTGAAGTTCAGGATAACCGTACATATTTTGGATTGTGTAAGAAGTATTTACTGTTACTTCCATTTTTTTGTTCAATCCACCGCCTTTACCAGCTTTCGTAGTAATAACAATCGCACCAGAAGCTGCTCTTGAACCATAAAGTGCTGCCGCAGCAGGTCCTTTTAATACGTCGATTGATTCAATATTTTCTGGAGCAATATCCAAAGCACGGTTAGACGATTGTGGTCCACCCAAAGTACCATTTGGTCCACCATTAGTACGGTCTAAGTCGTTACTAACTGGAATACCATCAACAATAAATAAAGGTTGGTTATTTCCCGTGAATGAAGTTATACCACGAATGTTAATGTTGGTCGAAGCACCTGCTTCACCACTTGATCCCACAATTTGAACCCCAGCAACTCTACCTTGTAAGGCGTTCAAAACGTTAGGTTCACCTTTCTGTGCAAGGTCTGAGCCTTTCACCGTTTGTGTTGCATAGTTTAGTTCTCTCTTAGATTTTTCGATACCAAGAGCCGTTACAACAACTTCAGAAAGTTCTTCAACGTTTGAGTTTAATTTAACATTAACTTCTGTCTGAGTACCAATAGTAATATTCTGAGAATTGAATCCTACAAAACTGAAAACAAGTATTGCTTTAGCTGGGACACTAACTTTGTAAGTACCATCGGCAGATGTGGTTGTTCCTCTGCTTGTACCTTTGATGGCTACGTTTACACCTGGGAGACCTGAACCGTCCTCAGAAGATGTAACTTTTCCTGATATAGTTCTGTCTTGAGCAGTAACTCTAAATAAGAGTGCAAGCAAAAACACAAAACTGAGAAGTAGTTTTTTGTTCATTTTTTTTTAGTTTGAATTGATGAATTAATAATTTGTTAATACAAAGAAATACGAAATCTGTTAACCATGCAAATATTTAGTTGTTAAAACATTAATTATATAAGCAATATTTGCTTTGACATAATGTTATATTTGGTGATTATCGAAAATAAGGGACAAAAATTTGGCTTGATAATCAAAAGACAACTTATATTAATACTAACTGTTTTTTTGAAAAAAAGTTAACATTGCCATAAAACCTGCTTATAATTAAAGGTGTTTTCTTTGATTTAGTCGCAATGATTTTTTGAAAAGTGGTAATTTCTATTCCTTCATGATTTTTAAAGTATTTCATTTTTTAGGGATTAATTTGTACAATATCAAAGATAAATATAAACTTAATTTTCAATCAGTGTTTATCATGATTTTTTTTCGTATAAAGGCTAATCTTGCTCTTGAAATAGGTAATCATTGTTTGTCAAATAGAGAATTATGCAGTAGATTTAGATAAATTTCATTTCATCTTAAAACCAAATATTACCTTATGAACAAATTTATATCACCTTTAGCTTTGGTGTTTTTATCGTTGACAACCTCTTGGGGACAAGACGCTACTGCTCTGAAAGCTAAAATAGCTCAAAAAGCCGAAACCCTCGAAAGTAAAGTGGTTGCTTGGAGAAGAGATTTGCACCAAAATCCAGAATTGGGTAATCGAGAGTTTAAAACTGCCGAAAAGGTAGCGAACCATTTAAAAACTCTCGGAATAGAAGTAAAAACAGGCGTTGGAAAAACGGGTGTTGTTGGTATTTTGAAAGGTGGAAAACCTGGACCAGTGGTAGCACTTCGTGCCGATATGGATGGTTTACCCGTAAAAGAAAGAGTTGAAATTCCATTTGCTTCAAAAGCCGTTGGCGAATACAACGGCCAACCCGTGAGCATTATGCACGCTTGCGGACACGATACGCACGTGGCAATTTTGATGGGTACGGCTGAAATTTTGGCTTCAATGAAAAGTGATTTGAAGGGAACGGTAAAATTTATTTTCCAACCTGCTGAAGAAGGTGCTCCCGAAGGAGAAGAGGGTGGTGCCGCATTGATGGTAAAGGAAGGTGTTCTTGAAAACCCTAAAGTAGATGTGATTTTCGGATTACACATTAACGCTCAAACGGAAGTTGGTAAAATTAGATACCGTCCAGGTGGGACAATGGCAAGTTCTGATTGGTTCAAAATTAAAGTGAAGGGAAAACAAACTCACGGTGCAAGTCCTTGGCAAGGTATTGATCCAATTGTGACGGCTTCGCAAATTATTATGGGGCTACAAACGATTGTTAGTAGAAATGCTCCAGTGAATGAATCGGCGGCGGTAGTAACAGTTGGGCAAATAAATGGAGGCGTTCGTAGTAATATTATTCCTGAAGAAGTAAATATGAATGGAACAATTCGTGCGCTTGACCCAGCTGTACAGGATATGATTCACGCCCGCATTGGACAAGTAGCCACTAATATTGCTCAAAGTGCAGGAGCAACTGCTGAGGTTAAAATTACCAAAATGTGTCCGATTACTTTTAATGACTTGGCTTTGACTGATAAAATGGTTCCAACTTTAGAAAGTGTTGCAGGAAAAGAAAATGTATCAATAACTGCGGCGGCAACTGGTGCGGAGGATTTTGCCTTCTATCAACAAAAAGTACCAGGTCTATTTTTCTTCTTGGGAGGTGCTCCTAAAGGAAAACCAGAAAGAGAAACTGCTCCTCATCATACACCAGATTTTTATATTGACGAAGGTGGATTTGTTTTGGGAATGAAATCTATGGCAAGTTTAGTAGTCGATTTTATGGCAAAATAAAAAGAGTAGTAGAGAGAAAAGAAATATTATCAATTCTCTCTACTACTCTTTTTATTAAAATAAATATATTCCTATATTTTAATGTCTTCTACTTCTTTTCTTGCGAGCAGGAGCAGTAGCTACTCTCATTTGCTTGATTCTCTCTTCTAAATCTACAATAACACGAGCAGACATTTCTCTATTAGCATCATTTGCTTCATTCAAAGACTTGTAAGCAGCTTGAAGTTTTTCGTAATCAGAACCTAATTCTCCGTATTTCTGGCTCAAAGACTCAAAACTCTCTTTTCCTTCTTCCTGACATTTTACGTAGTCTTCATTTTTTCTTTTAAACTGACTCTCCATACTGAAACGGTAACTACTCAACTCAGCATTTTCTTGACGTTCTTTCTGTACTTGGTTTTCCAATCTACGTGCTTGGTCCTGTAAATCAGTAATCTGTTTAGTATCAGTACAACTGCTCAGAAACGCAATTAATGCTACTGAAAAAAGTGTGGAAATTTTGTTCATGAGTAATATCTGTGTTATGGATTATCTTATTTTTCTCCTAATTTATTAATTTTTTTTGTAGAAATCAAAAATACGCTCTTTTTTCCTTTATTGCTGTATTTTCCCTTTATTAATTCTGTTTACTTGACTTCGTATTAGGTCAATATGCTCAGTTTTATATTTTTGTGCAATTATCTCAAATTAACTTCTTTTAGCTCAGCCTAAAAATTAGCTAATAGAGGAAGTAGTTTTTAGAAATTTTAACATTTTTTTAGGGTGTTCCAATGTAGAATTGTCGTACATTTGGATAATAATTTTAATGAAAAATACGTTGTGTTTTTTTGTTGAAATCTTCTTCAGTATTAATAACCTTTACAATACTTCGACTATGAAACGAATTGTACTTTTTAGCATACTTTTGAGTGGAACTTCACTCATGGCTTTTGCACAATCGTCTGGTATTCAGAAGTCTATCACGATTACGCCCAATGTGGCTCTCCAAAATTTTGACTGGTTTGAAAATTCTACTGTTGGGAAAGCGGGAGTTCAAATACAATTTCAACCGCATAAAAAAATAAATTTGACTGTTGATGGAGGCGTATTCAAAAGTTTAGGAAAATCTAATAATTCAAATACCAATGCGTCGCCATTAAGTATTGCGGATAATAACGGAAAATACGGTAGTTCTACCGCTTTTGGACCCGTTGGCACTGCGACTGGATTACCCAAAACTGCATATCAAGGAGGTTTTATTAATATTGATGCAGGTATTCCGATCAAATTAAGTGACAGCTCACGACTATCCATTGAGCCTTTTATCGGAATCGAAGGAAAAATTTGGAGCCGTTCCGCTGATTACGGTACGGAAGGAAATCCAATGATTTTTGAAGAAAAATATAAGTTCTTATCACCAGCCTTAGGAGCGAAGTTGAATTACACGGTTAAATCTAAAGTGAAATTAAGCCTTAGAATTTCAACAAGTTATCCAGTAATTGCAAAATTAAAAACAGACGAAAAAAATCTAACTTTACCCAATACAGAACTTGATTTAACCAAAATGTTTTCGCCTTCGGTGGAATTGGGTGCAAAAATCAAGAAGATTACCATCAAACTTCGCTACGAAAGAATCAATATCGGAACTTCTGACTCCATTAGAGGTTACTCAAATCCTGCTTCAAGAGCAAACGTAACGGGTGTTTCTATTGGATACGATTTTTAATTATCGTCCATCATTCCACCTGCCTTAATAGCTTCGTAATCAGTTTTTAATCTTCCCATTTCACGGGCCAAGAATTTCTGTAATTGCATATTGAATTCGAGTTGTTCTTCTTTTGATAAAGTTGCATAAAAATCCTTTAATTCTTGATTAATGGCTGCACGCTCTTCGGCAGAAGCGGCGTTTATGGAACGAGTATGATATTTTCTGAAATTAAAGTCCATTATGAATTGCTTTTTGGAATACACTGCAATTTAAAAACATTGATTCAAATTTTCATTTTTTGTGGTTATCTTCAACAAAAAATCTCGAATAAAACCTTAATCTATGTCAGAAAAACTACTCATTCACGACCACGACCCGATTGTCTGTAAAAATTGCCATCACATTTATCACGGAAAGTTTTGCCCAAATTGCGGACAAAAATCCGAGACAAATCGTTTTACGATAAAACATATTCTTGAAACGACCTCTCATGCTTTTCTCAACGTTTTCTTTTTTTTTGAGCGGGGAGGTTCCTTAACTTTTAAAGAACTACTAATTAGTCCAGGTAAATTTTTGCGAGATTATTTATCAGGGAAAAGAATAAATCACATTACGCCTATTGGCTACGTTTTGTTGGTGGGGACAATTTCTACATTACTTTATACTTATTTTGGAGATGAAATTATTAAGAATATGCCCTTTAGTGACGAATTAACTAAAGATAAAGCCAAGATAATTTCAACAAAAGATGTTGTAAAATATGTGAGTGAACATCAAGTCTTATCTACGCTGATAACGATACCTTTAGCATCAATTATTTCATTTAAGGTCTATAAAAAAAATAGTTATAACTACGCTGAACACTTGGTCATGAATGCTTTTTTATTATCACAGCAAAGCATGATTATGTCACTTTTTATACCCTTATTATTGATTACAAAAATTAAGTTAATTGCAACAATCATGATGGTAGTATCTTATATTTATTTGGCATGGGGGTATCATCAGTTTTTTCAAGTTAGCATAATTTGGAAAAGTATTTTGAAAAGCATGGCAACTGTTATTTTGGGATATTTATTCCTTATTTTATTCTCAGCATTTTTGGGAGGGGGAGTTGTTGGAATTTTGAAGGCGGCTGGAAAATTAAAGCATTAAGGATAATAATTTCAACAAAGCAAAATACTTATTGCCAAGACCTTACGAATACGCTGAGTTGTCGTAACTTTGTGGTTAAATTTTAACAAATCCTATCTCAATGAGTTAGGAATTTTAGATGAAAACTAAAACGCAATTAAAGAATAAAATTAATATCGTTACACTTGGATGTAGCAAAAATGTGGTTGATTCAGAGGTGATTTATACCCAATTGAAAGGAAATGGAATGAATGTTAGCCATGAATCTAAGAAAGATGATTCAAACATTGTTATCGTAAATACTTGTGGGTTTATTGACAATGCCAAACAAGAATCAATTGATACGATTCTTAGATATGTCGATGCCAAAGAAGCAGGTGTAATTGATAAATTATACGTAACAGGTTGTCTTTCACATCGTTATAAAGATGAATTGGAGGCGGAAATTCCATTGGTTGATGCTTTTTTTGGTACAAATGAGTTGCCAAGGTTATTGAAAACCCTAAAGGCGGACTACAAACACGAACTCATTGGCGAACGCCTTTTGACGACTCCAACGCATTATGCTTATTTGAAAATTGCGGAAGGGTGTGATCGTCCGTGTTCGTTCTGTGCCATTCCTTTAATGCGTGGAGGACACGTTTCGAGAACCATCGAAGATTTAGTTATTGAGGCAAAGTCTTTGGTGAAACGTGGAACGAAAGAATTAATTCTGATTGCCCAAGATTTGACTTATTACGGTTTAGATATTTACAAAAAACGTAATTTGTCGGAATTATTAGAGCATTTCTCCGATATTGAAGGTCTTGAATGGATTCGTTTGCAATATGCATACCCAGCTGGTTTTCCGATGGATGTATTGGATGTAATGAATTCAAAATCAAATATTTGTAAATATTTGGATATGCCTTTACAAAGTGGTTCAACGGAAATTTTGAAGAAAATGCGTCGTGGAATTACCCGTGAAAAAACCGAAGATTTAATTAATGCCATTCGTGATAAAGTTCCCGAAATTGCTTTAAGAACAACCCTTATTGCAGGTCATCCAGGCGAAACAGAGGCAGATTATGAAGAGACTTATCGTTTTGTAGAAAAAATGCGTTTCGACCGTTTGGGCGTTTTCACGTACTCGCACGAGGACCAAACGCATTCGCATTCATTTGAAGACGATGTCCCTGCTGAAGTAAAACAGGAGCGTGCCGATGAAATTATGGCATTGCAACAAGATATTTCAATGGAATTGAATCAAGAAAAAATTGGCAATACCTACAAAGTTTTATTTGATAGAAAGGAGGGAGGCAACTTTATTGGAAGAACACAATTTGATTCTCCAGAGGTTGATAATGAAGTACTAATTCCAGCAAAACAATTTGTTCGCATGGGGGATTTTGCCAATGTAAAAATTAATCGTGCCGAAGAATTTGATTTGTACGGAGACTTAGTTTAATCTCAGTTATCAGTGAATAGTTAGTAGTTATCAGAATAAAAATGGCGATTAGGAGCTTAAATTTCCCAATCGCCATTTTTCATAACTCATAACTCCTGTCAATACACTTCCATCGTTTCATCAATCTCATTTGCCCACGCATTGATACCACCTACCAAGTTCTGTAAATTGGTAAACCCATGATTTTGAGATAAATACTCAATTACACTCGCCGACCTAAACCCGTGGTGACAATAAACAACGACGAGTTTATCTTTTGGAATATGTTTCAAATTAGTTGGAATATTACTCATCGGAATTAAAACAGCATCTTTGATACGACAAATCTCATATTCATTTAAATTTCGGACATCCAATAGGAAAAAATCTTCTTTATTTTCAATTTTTTGATTTAATTCATCGACTGATAATTCATGATTAAGTAATTGGAATTCAGCAGGTTTTGTTATTTTATCTCCCGCAGGAAATATCATATTTTCTGCTTCTTTTTTCCGCTTTATTTTGATTTTTTGAGAAGTATTTTCTAATAAATCAATCATTAAAAGTTGTCCACTCAACACCGTTCCAATACCCGTAACCATTTTGATAACTTCATTTGCTTGGTACATTCCCAACATTCCTGGCAAAATTCCTAAAACACCAATGGTTGCACAATTGGGTATTTCCAATTCAGAGGGTTGTTCTGGAAAAAGACAGCGATAAGTTGGTCCTAAATTTCCGTCAGAATCTTTAAAATTAAAGACCGAAACCTGTCCCTCAAATTGATGAATTGCTCCGTAAACAAAAGGTTTATTGAATTTTACGCAGAAATCATTAATGAGATAACGAGCCGAAAAATTGTCGGTACAATCTACAACAATGTCATAATTTTTGAGGAAACTCTCCGCATTTTCTGGGCGGAAATTTTGTTTAACTGCTTCATATTCAATACTATCATTCAGTTTTAGAAGTCGAGATGCTGCTGTTGTTGCTTTAGGATTACCAATATCTTCAATTTTATATAAAACCTGCCTTTGTAGATTAGTTATATCCACCGAATCAGCATCCATTATACCAATTTTTCCAATGCCTGCTGCTGCCAAATATAACAATACGGGACATCCTAAACCGCCTGCACCAATTACTAAAACTTTCGCATTTTTTAGTTTTAATTGCCCTTCTAAACCAATTTGTGGTAATAATAAATGTTTCTGATAACGATTTTTTTCTGACGATGAAAGCATCTTCTTAGGAGTAAAGTATATGAGAATTTATTTTAGGGACTATATTTCTAACGCAAAAAGTGAGTAAAAAATGATATTATTTCAGTTCATTCTTTAAAATAAGGAATAGATACGTTTTATTTTGAAGTCTAAAATACATGAATTTTCAGAATAACCATTTAAAAATATTGTGCCTTCGTCGCTAATTTTAAAATAAGGTTTTAGGGTTACTTCGTTAGAAAACATTTCATTTCAAGGTTAATTTGCAAAAAAAAGCACAAAAAAACCTTCTCAATTGCTTTGAGAAGGTTTTAAATATTTTGAACCAGTAGGTACTAAAGAGTTAAAGTTCCTCTACGAGCCGCATCAACTAAAGAAGCTTCTAAGCCTTTTTTGTTGATAGTACGGATAGCTTTTCCAGATACTTTCAATTGTACCCAAACGCCTTCTGATTCTAAGAAAAACTTCTTAGTATGAAGATTTGGATAGAATTTACGCTTAGTTTTGTTGTTAGCGTGTGATACGTTATTTCCTACTTGTGTTTTTTTTCCTGTTAATTGACAAACCTTAGCCATGTTAATCCTTGTTTTTGTTATGTAAAATCGCTGAGGGAGCGATGTAATAGACTTGATTTTCAGTATTTTCTGAAACGGAATGCAAAATTAGAGATTATTTCGCAAGGATACAATTTATTCAGGAAATAAAATTCAGGAATCTTTGTACTTTTGTTTACAACTGATTCATATAAATTTATGTTTAAAACAATTGCCACGTCCTTGCTTTGGCTCACCAGTCTGCCCGTGTGTATGTACACACTCGTGACCTATTTGCTTTCTTATACACTTGTACTCGACCATTGGTCGGCAGGGTTTATTATGATGACCCTTCCTGTTGCCATGATGGCTTGTTTTGTGATTGCCTTCACTTGGTTGTTTATTCGTCCTGCCAGAGCTATTTTACCAACGCTTATTTTGTTATTAGGTTATCCGTTTATCAAACGTACAATTGTCTTTAAAGACCCTCAAAAGTCCGAGCATTCATTATCGGTTTTTAGCTATAACGTCTTTGGTTTTTGTGGTGATGAATATACGGGTGATAAAGCAAAAGCGAGTCGATTAATTGCCTATGCAACTGATTATGAAGCAGACATAAAATGTTTTCAGGAATTCTATAATCTGGAAACTGACAAACGATTTAGAACTATTACTCCCATGTTAAAAGAGAATCCGTACATGGTCAATAATAGTGATAGAGATAATCAGGGATTGGTTGGTCTAATTATTTTCTCAGCTTATCCTATAATCCATCACGAAGGTCAGCTTTTTGGGCGACGTAATGCCAATGGTTATTTACTGGCCGATATTGCCCGAAAAACTGATACTGTTAGAGTAATTAATATTCAGTTGCAGTCGATGGGAATTCGAGTTAATAAAGTCGTAAGTGAAGTCAAGGGAAAAGATTACGAAGAAGCCAAGAAAGAGGGAAAGGGCATTATTTCATCATTGAAAAAAGGTTTTGAAATGCACGCTAAAGAGATTAAATCCGTTGAAAAGCTCATTGATGAAAGTCCATATCCCGTTATTTTATGCGGAGATTTCAATGAAACTCCCTACGGAAATGCCTACGGAAGTATCAGAGATCGCTTGAAAAATGCCTTTGAGGAAGCTGGAAATGGCTTTGGTTTTACCTTGAATCGTAGTCCAAGGTTGGTTCGAATTGATAATCAATTTTGTTCAGAAAATATCAAAGTCTTAGATTTTAAGACATTTAGGGAAGCGAAAGAGTCTGACCATTTCCCAATACTTGGGAGGTACTCTTTGGAAAATAAAAATGCAAAAACACAAAAAAGTTTTATTGATTAATTGATAGAAAATTAGGCTTTAACCATGAGTCAATCATACCCGTAACCAATATTTTATGACGAGTTTCAAATTACCCTTTATCGGAAGATTCGCCTTTGCCCTTATTTCAGTTACTATTTTGGTGTACTGGTTGATGGTTTTGCAAGATATTCTCGTTCCTTTTTTCATTGCCATTATTTTGTCAATGGCCATTTTTCCCGTTGCCAATTGGTTGGAAAATAAAGGATTAGGCAGAGTTTGGGCGGTTTCATTCACTTTGCTATTATTCACAATTATTGCCCTTGGAATTATTTGGTTAGCTTCTTCTCAAGTTGCTGAATTTGGGGAAATGTTGCCCCAATTAGAGAAAAGGTTTACCCTATGGTTTAACCAGATTCAACGTTGGGCAGAAAGTATATTTCACGTGGGTAAAAAAACGCAAATTGCTCAACTTCGTAAATACGGAACGGGATTCCTGAGTACAGGAAGTAGCTTTTTCACCTCAGCACTTTCCACAACGGGGAGTGTTTTGGGAAATCTATCGTTGATTCCGATTTATATGTTCTTCTTTCTGTATTACAGAGATTTCTTTAAAATGTTTTTCTACAAACTTTTTAATAATATGAGTCGTAAAAGAATTGACTCAGTTTTGCAGAAAATCTATGAAGTTGTTCACAGTTATTTAACGGGTTTAGTAACCGTTACGTTAATTGTAGGAAGCTTAAACACCATAGGATTGTTAGTTTTAGGAATCGACTATGCCGTTTTCTTTGGTTTTTTAGCTGCCGCATTATTGGTAATTCCTTTCGTTGGTATTTTGATTGGGTCAATTTTACCAATTATTATAGCCCTTATCACCAAAGATTCTCCCATGTATGCCGTGGGTGTAGCAGGAGTATTTGTATCAGTTCAATTTTTAGAAGGGAACTTCATTACACCGCAAGTCGTAGGTTCAAAAATTAGTATTAATGGCTTGGTTGCTATTATTGCATTATTATTAGGTTCTGCTCTGTGGGGAATAGCAGGTATGGCCTTGTCTTTGCCAACTATTGCTATTTTAAAAGTGGTTTTTGACAACGTTACGGAGTTAAAACCATTTGGTTATATTTTGGGTGAACCTGACCATGAAAAACTCCAGCAAGAGAAAAAACGAGCCATGAGAAATTTTATGCCAGATTTTGTGGAGAGTATTGTAGAGACAACAGAAGATGTTCGGGATTTGGTAGTTGGGAAGAAAAGGAAAGGTAAAAAAGAGACGATAGATTAACAAAAGAGGTGCAAACTGGCGGTCTGCACCTCTTTGTTTTAATCCAACTACTTTTGTGTTCCCATTATTTTGTCCCAAAAGGTAAAGTAAAAGCCGTAATTTCCTTTACCGTGATGATGGTGTAAATTATGAGCGGTTGAGGTATTTATCCATTGTCCAAGCCAGTGCGTATGAACACTTTTTGGGTAAAGTTCATAGCCCAAATGACCGTAAACATTCACCGTCATTGAAATAAGATAAAAAATTGCAACGGCGTTGAAATGGGCTGGAATAATCAACATCATCACGAACTGAAAACAGCCATTAATGATGGCTTCCATCGGGTCAAAGGCAAAAGCCGCCCAAGGACTTGGATTGTGCGATTTGTGATGTAAAGCGTGGAAATACTTGAAAAGTGCTTTGTGGTGAATTAGGCGGTGAGTCCAATAAAAATAGGCATCGTGGAGCAAAACCATGAGCAAAATACTTAGCCAAAAATACCACAATGGATAATCATCAATGTGATTATAAGCCAGTGAAAATTGATAAAAAGGTGTTTTGTAGGCGATATATCCCACTACTCCAAAAATGATGCAGGACATCAACGAAGAACCTATTTCTCGTAGATAATCACTTGATTTTGGAAAACGAGCCTGTAATTTTTGGAACGATGTTGAATTTTTGAAAACGTAATAAAAAACGAAAAAGGCAATTCCCGCTACAAATAAATAGCGAAGAAAATTGACTAAGAAAATGAAAATTCCGAAAGGCAGTTGGGTGTCCATAAGCTTATTATTTAAAATTGATAAGCAAATTTGGTAATGAATTTTGAAGAAAAAATTTACAAAAGATAAGTTCGTGTTTTAGGGGCAGCACTATGATTTATAAGATTGAGAGATTTTAGGATTTTATAAAAAATAATCTCGATATTTTAGAATTCTATAAATCTTAGTTCTGATATAAAACCCCAAATCAATGCTTATTTTCCGTAACACGTTTTCTAATTCTGCTCAATGAAACGGGCGTGATTCCTAAAAAGGAAGATAAATGTTTGAGTGGTACTCGATTCATTAAATTTGGATATTTTTCGATGAATTTTAAATATCGTTCTTCGGGAGAATAAAATAAATGACCTTCGTAAAACTTTATCGCCTGGGCTAATTCTTGTTGAATAAAATACCTTCCAAAACGCTCCAATTGATGATTTTTAGCAAATAATGCTTCCATTTCTTCATAATCATAAACCATTAAGGAAGTGTCTTCTAAGGCCTCAAAACTATAAGATGATGGTTGATTGAGAATAATACATTCAAAAGACGAAACCATTTGTAGTTCATGTTTGAAGATGATATTGTATTCTTCACCATCTTTTAAATGGTAAAATCGGACTAAACCACTCATAATCATACCCACTTTTTTACTGTAATCACCCGCCCTGAGAAAGTGTTCATTTTTAGCAATATGAATGATTTTCCCAATTAATAATAGTTCCGTTAAGTCGCTGATTTTCAGAAATTTATATTGTTTCCAAAGATTCTGAAAATCAGGATTTTGAACTATATTTTGTAACAATTGGCTATCCATATATAAGTATTTAAAGTGCAAGTTTATGAGTCGTAAGTCTATAATTCGTAGATCACAAGCACAAGCTAAAAACCTACGAATTATAGACTTACGACTTCCAAAATTTATACCAATGCTTCAAACAAAATTTCCACAGCGTGTTTAGCTGTTCTACCAGTTCCATCGTGGATTTGGTGACGACAACTTGTTCCTGAAGCCGCAATAATTACGTCATCCGCTTGTTGGCGAATAGTTGGGAAAAGTACCAATTCTCCAACCTGATTTGATAATTCAAAATGTTCTTTTTCGTACCCAAATGAACCTGCCATTCCACAACAACCCGATGGAATAATTTGAACTTCGTAATTGCTTGGTAATGAGAGGCTTTTCTTCGCAGGAACTAAACTCGAAAGCGATTTTTGCTGGCAATGTCCGTGCAATTTTATCAAACGTTTTTCAGTAGTAAAGGCACTTTTTGAGATACGTTTTGCATCAATTTCTTTTGCAATAAATTCTTCCATCATGAAGACATTATTGGACAGTTTTTTAGCGTCTTCCAATAGATTTTCGTCCACTAAATCGGGATATTCGTCACGGAAAGTTAGGATTGCCGAAGGTTCAATTCCGACCAGTGGAATATCAGCAGTAATCACATCTTTCAGTAAACTAACATTCTGATTTGCCAATTTTTTAGCATCATTCAAAAGTCCTTTTGATAACTGCGGACGACCAGATTCCACGTGATTTGGCACGATGACTTCGTAACCCAAACGGTTCAATAATTTCACCGCCGTAATCCCGATTTCTACATCATTATAATTTGTAAATTCATCCACGAAAAGATAAACTTTCCTTTGCGTTTTTGTGCCTTCGTGGCTTTTAAACCAATTTTTAAATGTCTTTTTAGCTAATAAAGGCATTGTTCTGTCGGGGTGAAAGCCAACAACTGTATTAGCTATTCTCCTCAATACAGGCGTATCAAAAACCAAATTGTAAGCCCAAGGAATGTACGAAAATAGCCCAGATAATTTAGAGAAATTTCCAACTAAAAGGCTTCTCATTGGCACACCATTTTCTTTGTAATATTGGTGTAAAAACTCCATTTTTAACTTCGCCACATCAACATTCGATGGACAGTCAGATTTACAACCTTTACACGCCAAACACAAATCAAAAACTTCCTTGATTTCTTTATGGTCGAAACGGTTAGCTTTATCAGAATGCGTTAAAAATTCTCTCAGAATATTGGCTCTTGCACGGGTTGTTTCTTTTTCATTGCGAGTAGCCATGTAAGAAGGACACATCGTTCCACCCGAAAGGTGCGTTTTACGGCAATCGCCCGAACCATTACATTGTTCTGCGTGCTGTAAGATATCTTGGTCGGTAAAACGGAAAGTCGTCTTAAATTCAGGTGTTTTTTGTCCAGGTGTGTACCGTAAAAACGTATCCATTGGCGGCGTATCCACCACTTTATTCGGGTTGAAAATATTATACGGGTCCCAAATACGCTTCACATCCTTCATCAACTGATAATTGTGTTCGCCAACCATTTGCTTGATAAATTCTCCCCGCAAACGTCCATCCCCGTGTTCACCCGAAAGCGAACCATTATATTTTTTTACTAAAGTAGCAATTTCTTCGGCGATTAATCTAAACTGTTTATTCCCCTCAACCGTTTTTAAATTAATGATTGGTCGCAAGTGAATTTCGCCCGAACCTGCGTGAGCGTAATGCACACAATAGAGATTATTTTTGTCCAAAATTTCATTAAAATCTTTGATAAAATCGGGTAAATCATTGACATCCACCGCTGTGTCTTCAATAACGGCAACGGCTTTCTCATCACCAGGAAGATTAGAAAGAAGTCCCAAGCCTGCTTTGCGTAAATCCCAAACCTTTTTGGTATCAGTACCATAAACCACAGGAAAGTGATAACCCAAACCAGCCGCTCGCATTTCCGCCTCCATAGCGATTGCCTTCGCTTCGATTTCCTCGTGAGAATTTCCACGTAATTCAACGACTAAAATTGCTCCTGGGTCGCCTTGCACGAAGAAACGATTTTGGCTGTGTTCTTTATTCGCTTTGGTACATTCCAAAATATAATGATCCATCAATTCAGAGGCTGACGGTTTATATTTCAAGGCAATCAAATTCGCTCTTAAAGATTCATCAACCGTATTGAAATGCCCGCAAACCAAACCAATTTCTGGTGGTGGCATATCGTTCACGTGTAATTTTATCTCTGTCAAAAAGCAAAGCGTACCTTCTGAACCAGAGATTAATTCGCAAAAGTTAAAAGGTTTTCCACCTTCCGTAAACGGTTCGCAGTTCAGAAGCATATCCAAAGCATAGCCCGTATTTCGTCTTTCAATGCTTGGTTTTGGGAATTCTTTACGGATTTCAGCTTGGTTTTCAGGTTTAACCAAAATACCATTCATTTCTCGGTAAATTTTTTCTGAAAGTGTCGCAGTGCCATTTTTTCTTTCGGCAACGGCTAATAATTCCTGTAACTCACCAAGATTAGAACTCTTAAATTCCACCTCAGAACCATCCGCTAAAATCCCTTTCACTTCCATCACGTGTTCACGAGTAGAACCATAAACTACTGAATTTGAGCCGCACGAATTATTCCCAACCATTCCACCAATCATGGCACGGTTTGCCGTTGATGTTTCAGGGCCAAAGAAAAGACCGTGTTTCTTCAGTTCCATATTCAGTACATCACGCACAACGCCAGGTTGCACACGTACCCAATGCTCCTCTTTATTTACTTCTAAAATTTGAGTAAAATTTTTCGATACATCAACAACAATTCCATTGCCAACAACTTGACCAGCCAAGGATGTTCCAGCTGTTCTCGGAATAATGGATGAACCATTTTCACGAGCAAAGTTAATTAGCGTTTTAATATCACTAATCGTTTTTGGGATAGCCACCGCCGTCGGCATTTCACGATACGCCGAAGCATCAGTTGCGTAGAGGGTTCTCATTACGGTATCATAATGCAGTTCTCCATCTAATTGAGTGGCAAGTTGAGCGAGTAGATTGGGATTCGTCATTTTGGATTTTACTAAGAATAATATTGCGTTTCTAAGTTCTTTTTTCAAACATCAAAATTACCAATAAATTCAATCTGATGTTGCTTTAAATATTTTTAAAGGCAGTTTATGTTGGAATAATGCAAAAAAATAAAAATATACAGAAGTCCTTTTTTGATTATAAATGCCCCAAAATGCTTTGTAGGGGAATTGTGCAAACTTTTGCAAGAACTGTCCTATTATGTGCTAAACCTTGCAGAGCCAAATTAAGTACAATTTCTCAAAGGATGTTAATTAGTGTTAAAATAAAATTTTTTCAAAAAAAAATTGAATTATAGAAATTTTCTCTCCTATTTTGTAAGATATTTTTAAAGCAATTTCATATTAAGTCTTGTGAAAATGCCAAATTAACCTAACCCAATTCACTTCTTTTAGGTAAACTGTTTGGTTATTTTCACTCAGTACGCTGATAATTAAAATATCAGAACAAATATGTTATTGTTTGTTGTTTTTCATTAACCATTTTCCAATCTTAACAAAACCTTATGAATAATCATTTTTACAGATGGTTCGGTCGCCCAATGCGACAAGGTGTAGCATTAAAGTCTCTTTTAAAGACTACTTTAATGGCTATTACCATGCTTGTGTCTTTGAGTACGTTTGCTCAAGACAAAACTGTTTCGGGTAAAGTAACTGATAAATCTGATGGTTCTGGAATGCCAGGTGTATCAGTGTCAGTGAAAGGTTCAAATAAAGGTACTCAAACAGATGTAAACGGTACTTATAAAATTTCTGCTCCGTCTAATGCAACTTTAATTTTCTCTTTTGTAGGTTTCACTAAGCAAGAAATTGCGGTAGGTACTCGT
>JAZKDE010000050.1:29009-49552 GCA_040387735.1 Bacteroidota bacterium | reverse complement strand
GCAATATTTGTAAAGTCATTGATTTTACCCTCAATGCTACTCCGAACTTTAATCTTGATGGACTCAACTTGGTTAACCAACCGCAAGTTGATGTACAGCAAGGAAAAGCACTTTGGGCGGGTAATGCGTTGTATGATGCCAATGTGATTTATCAAGGAACTGAAAATGACGTAAACATGATTTATCAACAAGTCATCAATGCTTCGGGGAACTTCTTTGTGAGTCCATCATACAAATTAAAGGGATATTACACGGGAGATATTGATATGGATGGAGAGACGATTTTCCAAGGAACCGGAAACGATGTTGAATTTATCTATCAGAATGTTATCAAAAATCACGTAGGTAATAGCTTTGGATTGAATTACTTCAAAATAAAACAACAATTACCATAAAGATTGCCGCTGGACAAAAGGGAAGCTTATGCTTTTGTCCAGCTAATTTTAATCAAGTACAGCAAGCAATAATATTTAGTGGAATTTCCTTACTTATGATTTTTACTTGGCGATAAAAGCTCAAACTTTTGATATGATGTCTTGAAAAAGTCACGCTCAAATTTTCAAAAAATTACTCCAATGAAAAGATTTATCAATTCAACTATTTGTCATATATTTCTTCTTTTATTATTGATTTCTTCGGTAGTACAAGGACAAATCTCTTCAAATACGGTCAAATATCAGATTACGTATGAGCCAACCAGTCAAGTATATACCGCTTGGGTTGTACCTGATTATAATGTCCCAAATGCTAATAATTTAGGTACAACAGAGTTGGGTGGTACCGCTCAATTTACCATTGTTGTGCCTAAAGATTTTGTCATCACCAATATTACCGACATTAAAGGTACTTGGACAAAAACAACGGATGCAGCCTTTCGTAAATTAGGCCCAGGGCAAGTTGGTCAGGTTTGGACTGGTCTTGACCCTACCTTAAATTATTACGTTATTGGAAAAACTCCTTCTGAAACCAATTACGGCACATTTGCCGCAGGCTCACCTGTATCGCTTTTCAGTTTTACTGGAAATAGTTGTTATGGCATAGTGAAGGCATTACCAGCTAATGACCCTTTTATTGCTGCTGCCGATAATGGTTACGGATTGAACACAGGAAACAGTTTTTATTCGAGATCTGGACAACCAAGTGGTGGAAACCAAAAGCCATTGGAACAGTTTATTTCT
This sequence comes from Bacteroidota bacterium, assembly GCA_040387735.1. Taxonomy (GTDB): domain Bacteria; phylum Bacteroidota; class Bacteroidia; order Cytophagales; family Spirosomataceae; genus Arcicella. The sequence continues at coordinate 48,374 of JAZKDE010000050.1, read as the reverse complement.
ATCACTGGAATACCTGCGAATTGTTTGCCTTTGCAAGCTAATCCAGATAATCCAACAACGACGGTGGGTACTTCGACGACGACTAATGTTTTAGGAAATGACACCAGAGCAGGAACGCCAGTAAATCCGAATAATGTAACGGTTAGTATTTTTGCAAATCCAAGCAGTGGAACCGTTACTATCAATGCCGACGGAACGATAAAATATACTCCTAACGCCAATTTTACGGGTAAAGATTGTTACGTTTATCAAATTTGCGACAAAGCTATTCCTACACTTTGTGATACCGCAAAAGTTTGTGTGACAGTAACCAGCGGAGTTGCTAATTTGAAGATTACAAAAGTATTGAATGGAACAACAAAGGTTGTAGGTAAAAACAGCATCGTTTCTTACACTATTCTCATTGAAAACCTTGGTACGACTAATGCCACTAATATTGTTGTAAAAGACAGTTTGGGTGCAGGATTACAATATTCAAGTAATACTGTTTCAACGGGAACATTCTCTCTTCCACTTTGGAGTATTCCTGTATTGACGGCGGGAACGTCTGCTACTTTGACAATTTCTGCGACGGTAGTTAGTGAAGGGGTTTCGTTTAATTACGTAAAAATTCAATCATTAGACCAATCTGAAACAACACCAACCGACAACGAAGACAGAGCTTGCGTATCGGTACCGATAAAACTTTGCAGTGGTGATAGTTTAGAAGTTTCAGTACCTGCTCAGTTTACCAATGTTGTTTGGTTTAATAATGGAGCTACCGTTGGAACGGGTAATACCTTAGTTATCTCGCAAATTGGTAGTTATACTTTTCAAGCAAGTAATGCACAATGTCCCGCTCAAGGATGTTGTCCAATTGTAGTAGAAGATGGCAATTGTTGTCGTCCAAATATCTGCGTACCATTTAGTGTTGTTAAAGTCAAATCATCAAAATAAACGATAATGAAAACTATTAAAAACATATTATTCGTGTTGTTATTTGTCTCATTTAGTAGTGTTCAAGCACAAACAGAATCGGACTTAAAAACAAAATACATGATAACTTACGACCAAGTTAAAGATGTATTTACTGCTTGGATTGTGCCAACTTATGACACACCCAACTTTAATAATCCAGATACCGAAGAAAAAGGTGCGACGGCTCAGTTTTCGTTGAAAGTCCCTCGTGGATTTACCCTAACTTCTTTAACTGATTTAAAAGGTACTTGGGAAAAAATGCCCACCCGTATTGGTTCACAAAAAGGATTCTTGAAAGCAAATGTTGACCCTCAATTTGAATATTACATCATCGGAAAAGGTAATGTAGAAACAAATTATGGAACTTTCAAAACGGGAGAACCAATCGCTATCTTTACTTTTAAAGGAACTGGTGGTGATGCAACAAAAGTAGCAGTATTAGAAAACAATGACCCTTTTGTAGAAATTGCGGACAAACAATTTTCTTTAAATGTGCGAAATAGTTTCTATTCTCGTTCTGGTCAAACGACAAAAAGTTCAGCAAAACCGCTTGAACAAGATGCAGGTTCAACTTCTTTAAAGGAGGTTCTTGCCGTAATTGCAAGTAAAGTTTTGAAGGAAGTTGATAGCGAAGGCGAGTATAAGGTTTTGGCATATCCTAATCCAACTTCGGGACTTGTAAATCTGAAAGTATTTGTTGAAAAAGAAAATGCAAGTATTGGCATTGATATTATTGACGGTAGAGGAATTTCTCAACAACTTTCAAAATCGAAAGGAGTTGTTGGCATCAATACTTTACAGGTAAATCTTAAAAACGTACAACAAGGAGAATATTTTCTTAAAACGACGATTGATGACAAAATTTATACTCAAAAAGTAATTAAAGTAGAGTAATCATTTTGAGTTTCCATCTATATTTTGACGGTCTGGACAATTTTGCTCCAGACCGTTTTTATTTAGAGCATTACAAACCCCTTAAACAATGCTGGAAACTGTATATTTTATCGTCAATTTATCACAATTTTATTCCCTACTGAATTACCAATTATCTCTTCACGAGTGAATTAAGTTTTTACTTTAAAAAGTATTATCTTTGCTGACATTTTTCGTGAAACGAACATATTAACAATACTTAACTAATTACAAATGAAAAAATTATCCCTAATCGTGTGCGGCGGTTTGTTGGCAATCGGTACGTTGTCTTGCGACAAAACAGAAAACAAAGGAACTACTACTACTTCGTCAGCAACTACTAAATCTGATGTAGAAAAGAAAACAGTTTATGTAAATACGGACTCGTTATTGGCAAATTACCAATTTTACAAAGACGCTCAAAAAGAGTTTGAAAACAAAGGCTACCGTTTACAAGTAGATTTGGGGCAGCGTGAAAGAGGTCTTCAAGGAGAATTACAAGCGATTCAACAAAGAGCTCAAACAATGACGCAAGCAGAATTACAAGGTGCTGACATCATGTTGAAGAAAAAAGGTGCTGAATTACAACAATACAGCCAACAAAAACAAGCAGCTTTAGCGGAAGAACAAGCTAAAAAAATGCAAGAGTTGTACAAAAACATTCGTGAATACGTAAAAAAACACAATGCTGAAAATAACTTTGAGTTTGTTTTAGGTTACACAACAGCAGGCGGTGGAATTTTATTTGCAGATGAGTCGGCAGATAGAACAAAGCAAATCGTTGAAGGTTTAAACAGCGAATATGCAGAAACTAAGAAATCTGCTCCAGCTAAGAAATAATTAGATTTTATTCATCAAAAAAGCCATTCCAAATGATTTGGAATGGCTTTTTTGCTTTATGTAAGTCGAAGTTTCACTGCGATAAGACCCTCATTTTATCGACGTAAAACTTCGACTTACATAATCCCTCCGTACCTTTGTATTATGGATTATTTTAAAAAATTACTTGATTTACTGAAAATTGAACGGAATGAAGACCGTGAACAATATAAAAAATTAACGGAGTCATCATCGGTTGCAGAACGTCGTGCCAATGGTTTGACATGGTTCCCAGTGGCAATCAGAGGTTCAGAAATGAGTCGGGGAGATTATTTGACGATTGAATTAGAACGTACCACTCACCAAGATATTTCGCACCAATTCAGAACGGGAATGCCAGCGGTTTTCTTTACCAATCACGACCCGCAAAAAGACAGAATTGAAGGAACGATTGCCCATCAAAATGGAAATAAATTAAAAATTACCATCAAAGACGACGAACTGCCCGAATGGAGCAGAGACGGAAAATTGGGCGTTGATTTATTATTTGACGATAATAGTTACGATGAAATGAACGATGCCCTCAAAAAAGCATCAGATTTGAGCGAAAAAAGTGCATTAATCCAGATTTTAACGGGAGCAAAAAGTCCTACGTTTAAAGATTTTACGCCAGATTTACATTTACAAAAACTAAACACTTCGCAGAAAAATGCCGTTGGAAAAATCCTTTCTGCCAATGAATTAGCCATCGTTCACGGCCCTCCAGGAACAGGTAAAACGACCACTTTGGTACAGGCAATTAAAGCGTTAGTAAAACGACTCAGAAAACAGGCTCAGGAGTTCAAAAACATGGCTCATAAATACAAACGAAGTTTTGGGAAATCTGAAAGAGACCAACGCAAAGCTTTGTTTGATGAAGCCCACCGTATTATGAAGGAGGTTGATAATACTGAACAATACATTATCGACGATTTATTAACTAAAACGCAGGTTGTTACGGCGACGCTCGTGGGGGCAAATCATTACACCGTGCGTAATTTGACTTACCAAACCATCGTGATTGATGAAGCTGGACAAGCTCTTGAACCTGCCTGTTGGATTCCGATTTTGAAGGCTCAAAAAGTCATTTTGGCTGGCGACCATTGCCAATTATCACCAACGATAAAATCTAACGAAGCAGCAAAAAATGGTTTGAGTAAAACGCTATTGGAAAAATGTATTGAATTGCATCCAGAAGCCGTGACTTTGCTCGAAGAACAATATCGAATGAATGAAAACATCATGGGGTATTCGTCGTCAGTTTTTTATGATGATAAGCTAAAAGCTCATGCGTCAGTTGCAAAAAGTTTACTTTTTACCGACGACACTCCCCTCCTATTTATCGATACGGCAGGCTGTGGTTTTGAGGAAAAATTGGAAGGAACAAGTAGTACTAATCCTGATGAAGCAACGTTTACGTTTAAGCATATTCATTTGTTTGTCAATGAGTTAAGCAAAAAAATAATTTACAGCAATAACGCTGACTGGGTTCAAAACCCAGCCAGCGTTCAAAAAGATTTCCCAAGTATTGCTGTAATTTCACCCTATAAGCAACAAATCAATCTACTAAAAACGCAATTTGAACACAGTCCAGATTTACAGAAATACAAAGACCATATCAGCGTAAATACCATTGATAGTTTTCAAGGACAAGAGCGTGATGTTGTGTATATTAGCCTGACCCGAAGCAATGACAAAGGCGAAATCGGTTTTCTTGCTGACATCCGCAGAATGAACGTAGCGATGACTCGTGCCAGAAAAAAATTAGTCGTTATTGGCGACAGTGCCACTTTGGGACAACATCCATTTTATGCCAATTTCATTGAGTACGCCGAGAAAAAAGGTGGGTATGTGAGTGCTTGGGAGTTTTTGGAATAGATTTTTATGTAAATTTGTTTTATACATAAACATTAAAGTTATGACAGCTATATCAAAACCATTGTCAAATCTTCAATTGGAATTATTGAAACTTTATTCGATGAATATTGACGAAAAGGATTTACTTCATTTCAAAAACTATTTAGCCCAATTTTTCATGCAAAAAGCCATTGACGAAGCGGATAAGGTTTGGGAAGAAAAAGGCTATAACGACGATTTGATGGACGAATGGGTAAATGAAGAACAACAATGAGAGTAGTTATTGACACTAATATTTTGGTTGCTTCTCTTTCAAGTAAATCAAAATATCATTGGGTTATTCAGGCACTCAGAGAAGGCAAATTTGAATTATGTGTTACGGCAGAAATATACCTTGAATATGAAGAAATATTGAAACAAAAATACAATCCTGTTGTTGCAGATGCTTTTCTAAACTCCCTCAAAGAATTACAAAATGTACTACTTATAGATGTTTTTTATAATTGGAATTTAATTGAATCAGACAAAGACGACAATAAATTTGCTGATTGTGCAGTTGCAGGAAATGCAGACTTTCTGATTACCAATGATAGACATTACAATATTTTAAAGACAATTGAATTTCCTCCAATTAATGTAATTTCATTGGAAAAGTTTAATAATTTTTATCAACGATGAAGTAAAAATCCATTTAGAAAACTCTAAGTGGATTTTTACTTATTTACCCTCTCATCTGCTCCGCCAAAATCCCAATTCCCTCCTCAAAACTTACTGGATTATAACCCAAAACGGAAATTGCTTTGTCTAAAATAAATCCTGTACGAGGTGGACGTTTAGCGGGTTGCGTAAAATTACTGGAATCAACTTGTGAGATTAGCGATTTATCTAATTGGAAAAAATCAGCCGTTTTAATGGCCATTTCATAAGGTGTTAAAAAATCTTTGCCTGAGATGTGGAAAGTCCCTTCGGCTTTATGATTGACAATTAACCAACAGCCCATCGCTAAGTCTTCGGCTAAAGTTGGGGTGCGGAATTGGTCGGTGACAACTTTGATTGGTTTCTGTGCCTCCAAAGAGTTTTTGACCCATAAAATAATATTCGAGCGACTCATGTCTTCTACAATTCCATACACTAAAACCGTTCTGACAATCGCCCAAGAGCATTTTGAGCGTTTTACTACTTCTTCAGCGGCGTATTTGCTCCAACCATAAAAACTTACGGGACTTGGTTTATCTTCTTCCGAATATGGGCCTAATTCTCCGTCAAAAACAAAATCTGTGGAGAGATGACAGAGGAAAATATTATGTTTTTCGCAAGCTTCGGTTAAGTATTCCAATGCTTTTACATTCATTACCCAACACAAATCTTTCTCCCCTTCGCATTGGTCAACATTGGTCATGGCAGCGGTGTGAATAATGGTATCTGGACGATTTTTTGCAATGACTTCTGTTACTTGTTCGGCATTGGTAATATCCATTTCTTGATATTCATAACCATCTTTAAATGCTAAACGATTTCCTCCACGAGAGGTCGCAATCAACTGAATATCAGTTTTCTGAGAAAGTAAATGGACTAATTTCTGTCCCAATAGTCCGTTAGAGCCTGTGATGAGTATTTTCATTTTTACAAATATGTTAAAGTACCACAAACTAAAGTCTGTAGTACTTAATCTTATAGACTGAAGTCTGTGTTACTTTAAAACTCCCAACCGTACAATTTTGTAATCTTCTTTTTACGCATTTTTTTGCATTTAATTTTCATCGCAATATCCTTCAATGGTCTGTTTTGACCATTTCTTGGTTGTTTTGCAACCGAATCAATTACCCACAAATTATCTATTACTTGTCCGAAAACGGTATAATTGCCATCAAGATGAGGCGTACCTCCAATGGTTTTATAGACCTGTTTTTGTTCATCGGTAAAAACTCTTTGTGGGCTACGAGCCATTTGTTCTTTCAAGGTTTTATCATTCCAAATTTTTCCTTGAACCACATAATATTGACAACCCGAAGAGGCTTTTTGGGGATTATTATCTCTTGCAGCAGCTAAAGCCCCTTTTTTATGAAATAAATCTGGAGTGATTTCAGCATCAACTTTATAGCCAACATCTCCATTGCCAAGCATCTCTCCCTCTTTGGCAACCTTTGATTTTGGGTCGCCTCCCTGAATCATAAATCCATCAATGATTCGATGAAAAAGTAAATCATTGTAGAATTTATCATCTACCAATTTCAAGAAATTCGTTTTGTGTTTTGGGGTTTTATCGTACAAAATAGCGTGCATTTCGCCCCACGGAGTTGTGATAGTTACGAGATAATCTCTTTTTGATTGGGCTTGTCCTTGTTGGAAAATAGTAAGAGAAATAAGAAGCAGTATAAGTTTTTTCATTGATTAAAGTATTGATGCTGATGAATAATAAACAATAAAAAAGGGTTGAAAAACCCTTCTTTTTAAATCGTTCCTAAATTTCTATTTTCCCGTCATACAATTGGTCTCTTGGGAAAATTAAATCCCAATCTTCTCCCCAAACAATATTTCCATTTTCAATCATAAAATTTTGGAAAAATTGCACAGTTTGATATTTTTTTAGATATGGATTCTTAAGAGTAGCGAGATAATCTGAAAAATCTACTAAAGAAATTTTACCATCAGCGAACCCAATTTTCACCTTAAAATCTTCTATATATTTCGCATTGACAACTACGGCATTCATTGGCATAAAAATAAAAGATTAAACCGAAATATTCTATAATTTTGGGCATATCAAATAAGAAAACCTTGCTAACCTTAGTTTTACCAAAGATTAACAAGGCTGATTAATTTGTTCAATTATTACTTCGTCAATTTCACAACCCTCTTAATTCTATCCGATTTATCGGTTTTGGTTTGTAGAAATAGCAGGTCATTTAACTTTCCTTGTCTCCAAGTTTCAATCATATCTGCGTAATGCGGACTTCCTGGATTTCCTGATTGCCCGCCTGGAATAACGCCGTAGCCTTTTACTGAATTATTTTTGCCCAATTGAATCACCATTCTCCAAGATGGCCCAGTACGTTCTGTAGTAGCATTCACAATTCCTGTTCCTCCACCAATATTTACATCTACGCTACTAAGGGCTTTTAATGCTCCATCACGGTCGAGCAAGTGGCGAATACTGGTTGATTTTTGTTTTGCCCAAGCCCATTCTTCTCCCATAGGTGCTTTTCTCCAAATCAATAAACTATCCAAAGAAGCAGATAATGTGGCACTCACCAATTCGTCTAAAGTTTCCACTTTATTTTTTGTCGAAACGTCATCAAACCATTTAGATTTGGAGTCTTTTCTGATTAATTCAATCGTTCTGTCTAATGACGGATATTTCATTGGAATATTTTCATCATAAGCAAAATCGTCTTTCCAAATTGCTCCGTACAACAACTTCGACCATGTTTCAAAAATGGTTGGAGCAATTTCGGCTGGGTCATTTTTCTTATTCCAAGCCTTTAACACTTTAATGGCTTCGGTTTGTTTTGCCGTTGGCGTTTTTACCAACGAAATCAAATTATCTAAAATTCCTTGTGCCTTTAAATTGTAATTGTCGTTTTGTAAAGTTCTCAAACTATCCACCGTTGCTTTTTCCATAACGGTCAAACGCTGATTGATTCGTCTGCCACGCTCAGAAGGAGCAAATTCCCAGTTGATATAATATGGATAATTGGGGTCGGTAGAAGACTGATTTGCCGAACTCACAAAACCACGAATGGGATTTTTCACGTGTGGATTGTGTGCGTGAGGGATAAATCCTTGCCAATCAGTATTTTTATCCGTTCCGTCCAAAATGTATTTTCCTTGCTCGTGGGCTTTTAAAGGAAATTTTCCGTTTACCCAAAGGGCAATATCATTTTGATTACTCGCAAACACGAAATTTTGAGCAGGAGCAGCGTAAAAACTCAAAGCCTTTACGTAATCATCATAATTTTTAGCCCGATTTAATTGGTAGAATGTTGTCAACTCTTGTGATTTATCGTGGGCAATCCAACGTAAAGCGTGTCCCGTTGGGATATTTTCTTTGAACGGTTTTTGATTATCCAAATACACAATTGGCCCGTGATGCGTAAACAAAACGGTATCTTGAATGTCTTTTCCACCCTTAATTTTGAACGTTTCAATTCGTTTTGTAATCTTCTTCCATTGTCCATCGTGCCAATATTCATTCATTTTAGCATCCTTAAATTTCACTTCGTACCAGTCCACCACGTCCGCTCCAACGTTGGTAACGCCCCAAGCCACATCACGATTGAAACCACTAATGACGTTTGGCGTTCCCGGCATGGTTGCTCCGTAAACATTCACATCTGGACCAACTAATTGAGCCTGATACCAAATTGACGGCAAACTCAAAGTCAAGTGTGGGTCATTGGCTAAAATTGGCAAACCCGTTGCTGATTTTGCACCTGCAATCGCCCAGTTATTTGAACCAATGCCTTTATCACGTTCTTCCTGTGCTTTTACGCTTCCTCTTCCCATAAAATCAGCAGGAGCTTTTGGTAATGAAAGTGGCGTAAAATCACGTGGCGTACCCGTTGGAATAATTGGGCTTTCTTCAAATGGATAATTTGGAAAGAGATTTTCAGCAACTTCTTTTCCGTATTTTCTCAAGATATTGGTCATGCGTAAATCATCTGTACCAGAAGCCAAAACGAACGACATATTTTTCAAAAACAAAGCACTTTTAATGGGCGACCAAGGTTCTGGAGCGTAGCCCAACAATTTATATTCTACGGGAAAATTACGTGGTTTTAACTGGGAGATATAAGCATTTACACCATCAGAATATGCTTCCAAAGACACTTTAGATTTTGGGTCTTCCATCATGCCCGAAAGTGATTTTTCTGCTCCATAAACCGACCCCATTCTACGGTTATAACGATCTGACTCTAAAGCTTTTTCACCCACAATTTCCGTTAAGCGTCCTGCTGCGTAATGCGTTTGAAACTCCATTTGCCAAAGACGGTCTTGAGCAGTTACATACCCCTGAGCCATGTAAAGGTCGTGGTCGTTATTAGCAAAAATATGGGGGATTCCGAGTTCGTCGTATTGAACACTTACTTCGTCTAATAAACCTGGGATTTGTAAAGAACTTTCAGAATTTGTTTCAGAAATTGGCGTTTCTCCGTTAACCCAAAAACCTGTAAAGGGGCTTAAAAATGAGCCAAAGGCAGGAGCTGAACCCCAATTTCGATTAAGAGCATAGCAAAGAAAAACAGTAACGGCAAGCGATAGTAGGGCTTTTACGAATTTCATGGTTCGATATTTAGTTTGGAAATGATAGTACCAAATTAGGAATTTTTTTGATTATTTTGAGACTTTATGAGCAATAACCGTAAAATTGAGCAGTGAATCAATGTTTTATCTTGTAATGAACTGATTCAAATGTGGATATTTGATAAAAATTGGGATACTTCCAGTTTGAACGCAGGCAGGGTTTTGAACCCTGCCTGCGTTAGACGGCGGAGAATTCCCTAATTTGCATCCTTTCTGAACCTTTGGTGTCTTTGAGAAAAGACGCAATGATATGACTGAAACCAGCGAACATACAATTACTTTCAATGAAATTTGGCTAAAATTTAGCCATCCCGTGAAAGATTATATCCGCAAACAGACGCATAATGCAGATATTACGGACGACCTTTTACAGGACGTTTTCATTAAAATACACCAAAATTTGCATCACCTTCGTGAAGAGGAACGAGTGGCTGGTTGGGTTTTTCAAATTGCGAGAAATACGGTTTTGAATTACTTTCGCTCGCAAAAACGTCATTTAGAAGATAAAGAATTAGCTGATTCCGAAACGGAAGATGAGCCTTTTAAGGAAAATAACTTTAATGAAATCGTTGGACTTTGGCTAAAAGAATTCAAGAAAGACCTCGACCCAAAATATCAAGAAGCCTTACAATTAGTTGACATTGAAGGCATTAGCCAAGTAGAATTGGCTCAACGTCTGGGTATTTCGGTATCAGGTGCAAAATCTCGTGTGCAACGTGGACGTGAACAATTGAAGCAAAAACTGATAGATTGCTGCCCTGTAAAAACCGACCAATACGGAAATATTTTAGAAATTCAGACCAAGACGGGCGAGTGTCTTTGCTAATTTAAAAGCCTTTGGTAGGAATTTTTTAAGATTTTTGCGGTTTTTTCTGACAACACTTTATACTGCTGTGCTTTTGCCAACGATGGCGAATTTTCTAATTTACGAATCATGAATTTCAAGGGAGTTTCATTCGAAACAAACACTAATGAAATCTGCCAGTTTTCAGGTTTCGACTCAACTAAATAGCCCACAATTGACTGCCCAAGCCAGTTTTCTTCCTTAAATAAAGTCAAATCTGTATTTTCCCCCTGATATTCTTCCTGAAAATGATAATCAAAACTATGTAGTTCCATAATATTATTTTATATTAATAAATTTTATTATTTCAAGATTATCTTTAAATATAAATAGAAATTTATTCAATTTGTTCATTTTTTAAGATTTATTTTCTAATTCTTGCGTCTATTTTCAAAACCTGTGTCTTTAGGATATAAACAAATCAAATATAAAATCATGAAACTTTCAGAAATCAAAAATATCTTAGCGTCGGTTGAAGATGTACGTTTTCAATTACAAAATGGGACAGCCGTTCCAGAACATTTTCACGTTACGGAAGTGGGTGTAATTACTAAAAACTTTATTGACTGTGGCAGAACAGTTCGCCATGAAAAGGTAGCCAATTTCCAACTTTGGAATGCCAACGATTTCGACCACCGTTTGAAACCCGCAAAATTATTGAATATCATTGGTCTTTCAGAAAAGGTTTTAGGAATGGAAGATTCTGAAATTGAGGTAGAATACCAAGCCGAAACGATTGGAAAATACGATTTGGATTTTGACGGAACAAATTTCGTTTTGGTGTCAAAACAAACCAATTGCTTAGCATCGGACAAATGTGGTATTCCACCAGAAAAATTGAAAGTAAATTTGGTTAATTTACAACCTGGAACGGCTTCGGCGTGTTGTACGCCTGGCGGTGGTTGTTGCTAAAATATAAGTCGAAGCTTATGCTTTGAGATAATATAAATCAATTTCCGAAGCGGAAGCTTCGGGTTACAGAAAATGAAAAAAATCTTAGTTCTCTGCACAGGAAATTCGTGCAGAAGTCAAATTGCCGATGGCTATTTAAAGTATTTTGCGGGCGATAAAGCCGAAGTTTATTCAGCGGGTGTAGAAACGCACGGAGTCAACCCTAAAGCAATCGCCACGATGGCGGAAGATGGTATTGATATTTCAAAAAATACCTCAAATAACGTTTTAGAATACGAAAATATTGATTTCGATTACGTCATTACAGTTTGCGATAATGCTCGTGAACGTTGCCCGTACTTCCCAACGAAGGCGGAAAAATTCCATTATAATTTTCCTGACCCAGCCAAATTTGTGGGAACGGAAGAGGAAACCAAAGCAGAATTTGCACGAGTACGTGAGATGATTAAAACGTATTGTAAGGATTTTGTGGAGAAGATTTAGGAGTAATCAGTTTAACGTCGGCAGGGTTTGAACCCTGCCGACGTTTTTTGTATAAACAGGCAATGCGTTTAACTAATCCTCGCCCAGTTGCTTTCGTTGGCTCTTAAATTATCAACTTGCTCTTTAATCATCTGATTTTTAGGCAATTCTAAGTTATTATCTTCTTCCAAAATTTCGGTGGCACATTCACGGGCAACTCTCAAAATTTCGCCGTCTTTTGCCAAATCTGCAATCAGTAAATCTATCACACCACTTTGTTGCGTTCCTGATAAATCTCCCGGGCCACGCAGTTGTAAATCGACATCGGCAATTTCAAAACCGTCAGTTGTACGTACCATTGTTTCAATTCGGGTACGAGTGTCTTTTGATAGTTTCACATCGGTCATCAAAATACAATAACTTTGGTCAGCTCCACGCCCAACTCTTCCACGTAACTGGTGCAATTGCGAAAGCCCAAATCGTTCGGCACTTTCAATCACCATTACTGAGGCATTCGGTACGTTTACACCTACCTCAATTACGGTAGTGGCCACCATAATTTGGGTTTCTTTATTGATGAAACGTTGCATTTCAAAATCCTTGTCAACAGGTTTCATTTTACCATGAACAATACTGATAAAATTGTCAGGAAAAGCCCTTGAAAGGCTCTCAAAACCATCTTCGAGATATTTATAATCCAATTTTTCGGATTCTTCAATCAGCGGATAAACTACATAAATTTGTCGTCCTTTAGCAATTTCATCCCGCATAAAACCAAAAACATTCAAGCGGTGAGAGTCATAACGATGAACGGTTTTGATCGGTTTTCTACCTTTGGGTAATTCATTGATGATGGAAACATCCAAATCTCCGTAGAGTGTCATTGCCAAAGTTCTTGGAATTGGTGTGGCGGTCATCACCAAAATATGCGGGTGAATGTGTTTATTTTTCTCCCATAATTTAGCTCGTTGGGCAACGCCAAAACGGTGCTGTTCATCAATTACACAAAGTCCAAGATTTTGAAATTGAACATTATCTTCCAACAATGCGTGTGTGCCAACGATAATTTTCAAAGCTCCACTTCTCAGTCCTTCGTGAATAACTTCTCGTTGTTTTTTCTTAACCGAACCTGTCAATTTTTGAATGGTAACGCCCAATAAATCCGCAAAAACTTTTAAGCCGTCATAATGCTGTTGTGCCAAAATTTCGGTAGGTGCCATAATACAGGCTTGAGCCTTGTTATCAATCGCCAAAAGCATACAGATAAATGCCACGATGGTTTTTCCAGAACCCACATCGCCCTGTAATAATCGGTTCATTTGTTTGCCCGATTTCATATCTTCAAAAATCTCCCGAATTACTTTCTTTTGGGCATTGGTCAATTCAAAAGGCAAATGATTTTTGTAGAAATCCGTCACCAAAGCAGCACTTTTGAAAACCTGTCCGCTATAATCTATTCTTCGAAGTAATTTTTGTTTTATCAGTCGCAATTGATTATAAAACAGTTCTTCAAATTTTAGTCGGCGTTTGGCTTGATGCAACCACGCTTCTGATTGGGGCAAATGAATATTATAAACGGCATCTCGTTTGGCAACTAATCGGAATTTTTGGGTCAAAGTTTCGGGCAAGGTTTCCCGTATGTGCGTGTAGGCTTGGTCGAGTAGGTTGCGTTGCATATTGGCAATCACCTTTGAGTCCACGTAACGCTTGCGGAGTTTGTCGGTTAAACCGTAAACGGGCTGAAAATATCCGCCTTTTTCATTGTCAGGATTGAGCAATTCCATTTCTGGATGTTGCATTTGTGGACGACCTTGAAAGAAGGCAGGTTTTCCGTAAATAACGTATTCAGCACCCGTTCTGAGATTTTTTTCCAAGAAACTTACGCCTTGAAACCACGTGAGTTCCATTGTTCCAGAACCATCCGAAAATTGCCCTGTGAGACGTGCTTTATGCCCCTCTCCTATTTTTTCGACAAAGCGTAAACGTCCTTTTATTTGGGCAGAATCCATTCCTTCATTCAGCTCTGCAATCTGATGAAATTTTGTACGGTCTTCATACCTAAAAGGATAATATTGGATAAGGTCGCTGTAATTAAAAATCTGTAATTCAGTATTTAACAACAAAGCCCTTGACGTGCCTACGCCCTTGAGATATTCTATTCTGGTATCGAAAAAATTGGGGTGCATAATGACTTTGAACGGTTCACAATAAAAGGTGAATAATTGACGATTAACCAGTAAAAATTTCAAAAAATAGGCTTTTAGTTTTTAGCTTCAGCATTTTTTCTCGAAAATTTATACCAATAAATGATTCATTTTCTGCCTTGTAACGTAAAATTCTAAACAATTTTGTGAAAATACATCTTTTTAGGTAAATTGATGTTGAAGTGGATTATGATTATTCCTTTGTGTTTCAATTGTTTTTCTTTAATTTGTTGTAAAGCAATATGCCAAACCTTCCTATCTACGATGAAACTAAATATTTTTACGCTACATCAAAAAACCTATCAGAAACCACTCTTTAATCACAATAAATACAGGTAACTATCTGTTAATCAATAACAATTAGCAAATAATACACTCGACTAAAAATGGGTTTCTTATTTTGAACTATCTGATTCATTTTTTCACAGACTTGCTTTAACTCCTAAATAATAAACTCTTATTTCCTCATAATAACGCCTACTTTCCATAAATTATAAATCATTGATTTTGTATTACTTTTTGAAGTGAGATAGCCAATTTTAATTTAAAAATTATGTGTAAAGTTTACGGGATTATTATATTTTTTCTGCTCATTTTTACGAATTTAACGGTTCGGGCTAACCATATATTGGGTGGTAATTTTGAATTGAATAATACTGGAACGCATGGTTATTTTGAGTTGAAACTAAATCTTTTCTTTGATAAAGCGACAAGGCAACCTACTAATGCCTCTGACAATAATCTAAAAGTAGCTATTTATCAAAAAAGTAACAATAAACTCATGAAGTCGATAACCTTGGTTAGTTATCAATTACAAGGAGTTCCGTTTGTATATACCAATGAAAGCTGTGCTGCCAGTCAGGGATTAAACGTCGCTATTATCTCATTTACAGAAAGCCTTTACCTTGACCCAAATCTATACAACGACCCACAGGGATACTACATAATTTGGGATAGATGTTGCCGAAATGCCGCCAGTAATATTGAAAACTCTTCGATAGCAGGAATGTTATTTTACCTTGAATTTCCTCCGCTGAAAGATGCCAGTGGCAGCGATTTCAAAAACTCTTCTCCGCAATTTGTTCCTCCCAACGGGGAATATATTTGTGCAGGACAACCTTTTAGATTTGACAATGGAGCAACTGATGCCGATGGTGACCAATTACGTTATTCCTTCGTAACTCCTTATAACGGTTTTAGTAGTACCAATGACGCTCTCCCTAATCCACGTGGCTCTTCAAACTATCCGCTTATCAGTTGGACAAGTGGTTACGGTGCCAATACTGCCATACCCAGTAATCCTGCCATGAGCATTGATGCTACTGGAGCTATTACGGTTACATCCAACCAATTGGGTTTGTACGTCTTTTCCGTTTTGGTGGAAGAACTCCGAAATGGCATTGTTATCGGACAGGTTCGCCGAGATTTCCAATTAAAAGTTATCAATTGCAATGCTCCTCCCACCAAACCCATTGTTTTTAAAGAAAATGATGTTAAGCCAACGCCTACTCAATTAGCCACTATTGATATTTGCGAATTTGGTTTCATTGAAATTGCAACGAAAGAAAATCCCAGTTATCAGTACCAATGGCAAAAGGATAAAACTAATATTGCAGATTCAGACAGTTACAAATTAAAAGTCACTGAAAAAGGCGAATATACCGTTGTTATCAGTTACAAACAAGGTTGTAGCGGCTCAACAACTTCCGAAAAAACTATTGTTTCGATAAAACCTGGTGAACAATTTAAAGTAACACCCGACAAAGCGGAATTTTGCGAAGATCCCGCAGGAATAGCATTACAAGCCGAGAAAGTTAGTATTGGAGCCTTTAATGCAGGAGATTATCTGTATCTGTGGACGAGAAATATAACCGATACAATTCCCGTTAGAAATGTATTCATTCAAGCTACAAAAACGGGAAAATATAATCTGAGAATGACCCAAATTTCTGGGGTTTGTCAATATGATTTAGAATCTAATATAACCGTCAATCCACTTCCAGAAGCAAATATTACGAATATCTTCGGAAAAAAAATAATTTGTGATGGAGACTCTATTCCATTAAGTGCCTCCACAAGTTCTACTTACCAATACGATTGGATAAAGGATAATTCCTCAGTACAAAAAAGTGGTAATTTTAAGTTTTCCGCTTTAAAATCAGGCATTTATAAAGTAGAAGTTACCGATACTAAAGGTTGTAAAAAAACATCTGATACATTAAAATTGACGGTAAATCCTTTAACACCCGTCAGATTTGATACGCTTTATCCTGCTTGTGGAACGGGAGGAAATAAGATAAATTTACAACCTTACGTACAACCTTTTGATGCCACAAGAGGTATTTTTTCGGGAAGAGGTGTTTCGGGAACAACTTACAGCCCTTTATTGGCAGGTTATGGGCCATCGCCGATAACTTATACTTATACAAATAATTTTGGATGTGTAACCCACGAATCCAGAATTGCCTTTGTGGACTTAACGCCAAAAGTCAGACTTGGTACGGATATAACCATTTTTAAAGGAGACACAATTAGTCTAAAAAGCTCTATTACGGGTAGTTATAAAAACGATTTAGTCATAAAATGGTCGCCTACCACTGGCTTGAACAGTGCTAATGTCGCCCGTCCGATTGCCTCTCCGAGTACCACAACCCAGTACATTTTACAGGCTACGGCATTGTCAAGCGGATGCACAAATTACGATACCATTTTAATAACGGTCAAAACTAAAATACTAATTCCAACGGGTTTTACCCCCAATGAAGACGGTATAAATGAAGTTTGGGTTTTGGACGGAATTGAAGCCTATCCAGATGCCGAAGTGAAAATTTTCAACCGCTGGGGAAGTGAGATTTTTGCCACAAACAATTACGCAAATAACCCTTTCACAGGTAAAAAAGACAATGCAGATTTACCTTTAGGAACTTATTATTACGTCATCAAAACGGGAGATACCATTCCGACACTAACGGGATACGTTACCATTGTAAGAGGCAGTCAGTAACTAATAAACATCTGATTTACAAAACCTTAAGCATCCAAACATCACAACCATTATGTCCACTATTTCCCATTGGGGCGGTTAAATAGCTGAAACCAGATTTTTCGTACAGGGGAATAGCTAATCTTAATTCGGGTAACGTTTCAAGGTACATTTTTTGGTAGCCCAATTCTTTGGCTATGTCAAAACACTTTTGCAGTAAAATCTTCCCCAAACCCAAACCTCTAAAATTCGATTTTAGGTAAATTTTCACCAGTTCACAAGTATCTTTTGGCAGATTTTCCGTTGGAAAAATTCCCGCTCCACCCGCTATTTTCCCGTCCACTTCTACTACAAAATAAACGGATTTTGGTTCTCTGAAAAGCTCAAATAAATGGTCAGTTGTTGGGTCAAAATAAACCGTTCCAGGTTTTGCTGCATCAAAATCTACGAGAGAATTACGGATAATAACCGCCAGTACGGGATTGTCTTCGGGTTGTATTTGGCGAATGCTAATATTATTGTTCATAAAGTAAGGTTTTATATTTTGGTAAAATAGGGGTGAAAATTCGTAAAATAAAAAGGGAAAAACAGCCCTAAAACTATTTTTCCCTCTCACTTAAACACTATAATAATTACTCAGCATATTCCTCAATTGGCAAACAGCTACAAACCAAATTACGGTCGCCGTAAGCTGAATCAATTCTTGAAACTGTTGGCCAGAATTTGTTAGCTTTCACGTATCCTAATGGAAAAACTGCTTTTTCACGAGTATATGGTCTATCCCAATTTTCTGATAAAACGACTGCTTGCGTATGTGGAGCGTGTTTCAAAACATTATTTGCTTTGTCGGCGGTTCCATTTTCTACTTCCGCAATTTCTTCACGAATAGCGATCATGGCATCACAAAAACGGTCTAATTCTGCTTTTGATTCAGATTCAGTTGGTTCAATCATCAACGTTCCAGCCACTGGGAATGAAAGCGTTGGAGCGTGAAAACCATAATCCATTAAGCGTTTTGCAATATCTTCTGCTTCAACGCCCGCAGAAATTTTTAACGGACGACAATCCAAAATCATCTCGTGGGCACAACGTCCTTGCGAACCTGTGTAAAGCACTGGATAATGTCCTTCCAAACGAGCTTTAATATAATTTGCGTTCAAAATAGCCGTTTCAGTCGCACGAGTCAAACCGCCTCCGCCCATCATAGCGATGTAAGCGTAAGAAATTGTAAGAATAGAAGCTGAACCGTAAGGTGCTGCTGAAACTGCTGAGATTCCTTCTTTACCTCCAACTTTTTGTACCACTGAGTGACTTGGTAAGAACGGTACTAATTGTTTAGCAACCCCGATTGGTCCCATTCCTGGCCCACCACCACCGTGGGGAATACAGAATGTTTTGTGCAAATTCAAGTGGCAAACATCCGCACCGATTGTCGCAGGAGAAGTCAAACCTACTTGAGCATTCATATTGGCACCATCCATGTAAACTTGTCCGCCAAATTCGTGAACCATCGAACAAATTTCTTTGATAGATTCTTCAAAAACTCCGTGTGTTGAAGGATACGTTACCATTAAACACGATAAATTATCTGCGTGTAAAAGTGCTTTCTCCTTTAAATCAACAAGGTCAATATTTCCGTTTTCATCACATTTCGTCACCACAACTTTCATACCTGCCATCACCGCTGACGCTGGGTTTGTACCGTGTGCAGATGAAGGAATTAAAGCAATATTACGGTGAAAATCACCACGAGATTCATGGTATGCACGAATCACCATTAAACCTGCGTATTCGCCTTGAGCTCCCGAATTTGGTTGAAATGACATCGCTGAAAAACCTGTAATTTCACAGAGCCAATCATTCAGCTCATCAATCATTACCGAATAACCATGAGCTTGGTTTTGGGGTACAAAAGGGTGAACATTACCAAACTCCGACCAAGTTACTGGAATCATTTCGGTAGTTGCGTTCAATTTCATCGTACAAGAACCCAATGAAATCATCGAGTGAACCATTGAAAGGTCTTTATTTTCTAATTGCTTTAAATATCTAAGCATTTCATGCTCAGAATG
>JAZKDE010000050.1:12054-28999 GCA_040387735.1 Bacteroidota bacterium | reverse complement strand
ATGATAGCTATTAAAAACTGGATGTGTCAAATAATCAGAAGTACGTTTAAATGAATCTCCGAAAGCGTACTCAACTTTATCAAAAAGTGAAGACAATTCAACTTCTGCTCTACCAATTTTCTCAAAAACGGAAACGATATTTTGAACATCTTCCACAGTACAAGTTTCATCTAAAGAGATTCCGATGTACTTATAATCATCGTAATACCGAAAGTTTATGCCATTGGCAAGTGCTTCTTTTTTCAACGGTGTTTCCGCTTCACCAATGTTTACTTTGATGGTATCAAAATACGCACTCGTTTCAATAGTATAACCTAATTTTTCTAAAGCTAAAGCAGTCAATTTTGTTAAACCATGAACACGTTCAGCAATTGCTTTTAATCCTTCTGGCCCGTGATAAATGGCATAAGCCGCTGCCATTACTGACAATAAAACTTGGGCGGTACAGATATTAGAAGTTGCTTTTTCACGACGAATATGTTGCTCACGGGTTTGCAATGCCATACGTAAAGCACGATTTCCTTGAGCATCAACAGATACGCCAATAATACGACCTGGAAGATGACGTTTAAATTCGTCTTTTGTAGCAAAAAATGCAGCATGAGGTCCGCCATAACCCATCGGAACTCCAAAACGTTGAGAAGTACCCACTACCACATCAGCTCCCATTTCACCAGGAGATTTCAAAAGTGTAAGTGCCAATAAATCAGAAGCTACTACTACGTTTATCCCTAATTCATGGGCTGATTCGATAAGCGATGTGTAATCAAAAATTTGTCCGTCTCCCGCAGGATATTGGACAATCATCCCGTAGATTTTGTCTTGGGTCAAATCTACTTTACGGTGGTCGCCCACGATAATTTCTATACCAAGTGGATTGGCACGGGTTTTTAAAACGTCAATCGTTTGTGGATGACAAAGTTCAGAAACAAAAAATGCTTCCGCACTTTTCTTCGCTCCCTTTCTTTGACCATGTAACATCGTCATTGCTTCCGCTGCTGCTGTTCCTTCATCCAAAAGTGAAGCATTCGCAATTTCCAAACCCGTCAAGTCAAGTACCATTGTCTGGTAATTCAACAACATTTCTAAACGACCTTGAGCAATTTCAGCCTGATAAGGCGTATAAGCAGTGTACCAAGCGGGGTTTTCAAGGATATTTCGTAGAATTACCGTTGGCGTGTAAGTATCATAATACCCCATCCCGATGTGAGACTTAAAAGTATCATTCATTTGAGCCATTTTTTTGAAGTCTTTCAAAAATTGGGCTTCCGATTTAGCCTCTGGTAAATTCAAAGGCTTTGGCAAATGAATGGCAGGGGGAACGGTTTGATTGATGAGTGTTTCGATAGAATCTACTCCAATAGTCTCAAGCATTGCCTTGCGGTCAGCTACATTAGAATTGTTATGACGATTCTCAAATTTTTCTTGATACTGAAAGTTTATCTTCATTGTGGGAGAAAAAATGGTACTGAATCTTTTTGGGACATTTACTTTTAAATGAAAATCCAAAGACTCATTGTTTTACAAAAACTGATACAAATTTATATAGAAATAATTTCAAACACGAAATAGAAAGTATCAGATTAACAGGACGTTAAATAATTTTGTTCAATAGAAAAAAAGAAGGCTTACGAATTCAAAAATATCTTAGAATTATACAATAATAACGAACACTATAACTCGCAAGGAAAATACTTCATTAAGCACTAATACTTATAATAAAGCATCTTATCCAAAGTATTCCTCAAATATCCTACTAAATAAGTATAGTATTGAAACCCTTTTCATCTACCAAAATGAAGCTTGAGATATTATTAATTTGTTAATTTTTATTATATTTTTCCAAGAACGTACAACCTTTTTACCTTTTTGTACGTCTAACAGTCAGGTAAATATGTTTATCCGTCAACTATCTGTCGCTCGGGAATGCTTTAATGTCTTCTAAATAGCGTCAAAACATCTAATCCGACATTAATCAATTTTATGACCGTTTAATAATTTTAATCTATAACTAACACCCTGTTCTATTGACTTAATGATTAAAACACAGTACTTTTGTATCTAAAATATAGGAAAAGTACAAATTTCACACCATTTCAAGTATCAGGAGAAAATTAAACCTATTGTATTAATTTCTGTCCTATCATTTTTAGATTATAGCTGTAACGTAAAACCTATGAAAAAGTCGTTTAAAAATAATCCCATTGTCATATTATCCAGCTTGCTACTTTTAATAGTAACAGTGATAACATACAGTAGAAATTTAGAGACATCCAATGAACTATCAAAAGGTTTTTTCTCAGGAAAAATCAGCTTCGATAGTGCTTCAATTCATAAACTCTATTCTGATAAAGTACAAGTTAAAAGAAGTGCGGAACGTGGTGTAACGGTTTTGACAATTGTAGTAACTGACAATAATTCTCCAGAATCTGTATTCGTGAAATTATACAATGCAAATGATAAAGGAACATTTTTTATTCCAGGTGAAGGAGATTTTCAGAACGTTGGGAATTTAATTAAAGATGTGAATCAATATCGTCAAGAAAATAATTTTTATCAGACAACTTTAGCCAATGATGAGGGATTGAAAAATGGAGTTGGTAGAGTAAACATCATCAAACTAACTAACGACGAAATTGAAGGTGAATTAATAATCATTGCTAATAACTCAGAAGGAAAACAAGCTCAGTTAGAATCGGCAAGATTTAAAGCGAAATTTTAGAACAAATGAAAATATAAATCATCATTTGACAAAATTATATTTAGTGGTTAGGTGATACCAAAACGTCCATTGCTTTGCTTTGGACGTTTTTTTGTGGGTTATTAAAAAGGTGTTTGGTGAATTGGCTAATTATTTGTCCTCATAATTACGATTAACCCGATTTACGATTAAAAACCATAATCGTAAATCAAGTCAATCGTCTTTGGGTATAAATAGCTAATAATACAGTTAGGGATTAAATCTATTGCCTAACCCCATAATCCTTATTTTACCAACTCAAATAATTCTTTGTCCATCTGAGGTTTTATAGTACAAGCATTATCAAAGTGCATTGTTGCTGTATTTTGGGCATTATAAGCTGGCCAAGTTGGTAAACCTTTGTGATTTGGATTACCTGTTTTGGCAAAATTTATCCATGCCTGACTCATTTTATCCGAAAGTACATAAGCATCTTTGTTGCCACCTGTCATTTCTTCACAGCGGGCGATGTTATCAAAAACAAACGGAATTTCCATGCAATGAACAGCTTTGTATTTACCATCCATTACAGGTGATTGCCAGTCGAATAAGTACATATAAACGGGCGAACCTCCTGCCAAAGCTGATTTTTGATTTGCTTGAACAACTGCCCCAGGTCTGAAATTTACATCAAAATCCATTAATTCAGATGGTTTTGCATTTGGATAAGCTTTCTTAACGGCTGCAATATAGGCATCGGTTTTATCCCCATAAGTTTTCTTAATAGCTTCAACTGCTTGCTCTTGAGTAGTTCCTTTTGGTAATCCACCTCTAAACGGCATAAATTCATTAACCGTAGTTCCAATCATCAAAGGAACATTTTTTGATAATTCAAATGCTTCATTTGAGAACAATTGATACGGTAGAACTTCGCCATCATTACTTGGCCCCCAACTTAATCCAAAACCGATTACAGGTTTTCCTTCGGCTTTCATTTTATCGGCAGTAATTTTAAGAGCTTTTTTACCCGCATCACTCAATTTTTGAAAAGGAATATTCTGAATTTCATCAACCTTATCAGCTGAAATGCCCAATTCTTTCATCACTTCTGTTGCAATTGATTGCGTAGTAGCTTTGTCGAGCATGGCAGTACGGAAAGCTCCACTTTGATTGATGGCTTTGTGGAATAAACCTTTTGCTGACGGCATTCCCATCAAAGTATTTACTTTTGCTCCACCACCTGATTGTCCAAAAATGGTAACATTATTTGGGTCGCCCCCGAAATTTGAAATGTTGGTTTTAACCCATTCCAAAGCCGCTTTCATATCCAAAATGCTCAAATTTGCGGATTGCTTATATTTTTCGCCGTAAGCTGATAAATCTAAATAGCCCAAAATATTTAAGCGGTGATTGATAGAAACAACCACAACGTCGCCTTTTTTTGCTAAATTTTCTCCATCATAAGAAGGCAATTCTTGCGAAGAACCAGCCGTAAAACCACCTCCGTGAATCCAGAACATTACGGGACGTTTTTTGCCATCATTAATACTTGGCGACCAAACATTTACACGCATACAGTCTTCGTTAGTATATCCCCAACTATGGTTGAAAACGAATTCGCCTTCATCCATAACACTGGTTGTTGGGTCAACAAGTGGAGCAACGGGGCCATACGCCAAAGAACTACGCATACCCGACCATGCTTTTGGTTTTTGTGGAGCTTCAAAACGCTTGGCTTCAGCATACGGAATACCTTTATACGTAACGATATTATTGTGAATATAGCCACGAACTTTACCTGCATCGGTAGAAGTTACAGCTACATTTTCGCCCGTTTGGATTTGAGCGTTAACTCCCAAACAAGTGCTAAGGGCTAAAGAAAGAGCAATAATTGTTTTTTTCATTGTGTTATTGAAAGATTAAAATTGATATTTTGAATCGCAATACTGTACTGAATTTATAGATTAAAGTAATTTTATATTTCCATTTCTAAAAGTGCATAACTTAATGCTTTTCCATGCGTATCTATGCGTAGCGACGTTGTTACTCCACCTGCCAAAGCATCTTGACAAACGAAAAGTAAGGATGAAATATTAGGCATTTCGTAGCGAACAATTTCACCCGAAACGATGCCTTTCATGTGTTTTTTGACATTTTCGACGGTTACTTTTTGGCAAAGCATTTCATAATCATTTTCATCGTATGGAATCAATGAAAGTGTTGAAATATTGCCTTTGTCACCCGCTCGACTATGTGCGATGTCGTATAGTTTCATATTTAATTTTGAGTAAATATTATAAACTTTCAAAATAAGCAACGATGGGTTTAACTTTATCTCTATCCACCAAAACAGATACGATTCCAATAACTTCGTTGACATATTTTCTGACTCCGCCACCGCCCGCTGGGCCATTGGTGTAAAGCGCTTCTACTTCTTCACCAATTAATGTTGCTTCAGCTTGTGTTTGGGCTTTTGTGGCTACTCGAAGGCGAACTTCTGAATTTTGATATTGAAGTTCGGAGTTTGGGAAAATTGAATTTTGACCAATATAATCCACCTGAATTTCCTCAAATTGAGATTTTAACCGTTTTTCAATCGTTTCTCCTGCTAATTTTGCTCTTTCCAAAGCTGACGAACCTGCGTAAGAAATTTCTCCTTCTCCTTGCCAAAATGCTTTATAACCAACGCTTACCTTATAGGTTTCGGGTTTAGTTTTACCTCCGCCACCAGTCACTTTTATTTGATTTTTACCAATTTCTTCCAACTTTACACTCGTAAAATCGGCAATGACATCGGGCGTGTAGTATTCGTTTGGATTAATTACTTCGTACAATAATTGCTCTTTGGCAGTTTGTAAATTGATGATTCCGCCAGTTTCTTCCACTTTGCTAATAACTGCCGAACCCTCAGGAAAAACATCTGCGAATGGATGCCCCAAATTTTCCATATTTTCAATCGGTTTTTTGATAGGGTCAGCAAAATATCCACCCGTAATTTGTCCTGCACATTCCATCAAATGCCCGATCACGGTTCCTTTTCCCAACAAATCATAATCGTCAGTTTTCCAACCAAATTCATGAATCATTGGGGCAAGAAATAACGATGGGTCAGCGACTCGACCCGTGATAATGATTTGAGCATCAGCTTCTAAGGCTTCTAAAATTCCTTCAATGCCAAGATAAGCGTTAGCGGAGATAATGGTTGATTTGTTATTGGTTACTGGAAATTGGTGTTTCTCTATTAATTCAAGCGTAAAATCTTCATTTCCAAATTTTACAAAATCATCATTCCCCAATCTGAAATCCGAAATCACATCGTCTCCACTCACTGCCGCTATCTTTACTTTAAGTCCTTGTTTCTGAGCAATTTCTATTATTTTCTTGGCTCCTTCAATCGGATTGGCGGCTCCCATATTGGTAATGAGGCGAATATTATTTTTGACTAAATGAGGCAAAAGCGTTTCAATTCTACGTTCCAAAAGTGGGTCGTAGCCTTTGGTTGGGTCTTGTATTTTGCGTTTATTGGCAAGCGCAATCGTTCTTTCTGCCAAACATTCCAAAACCAAATAATCTAATTCTCCCTTTTCGGCAAGAACAATGGCAGGTTCAATTCTATCGCCCGAAAAGCCCGCTCCGCACCCGATTCTTATTTTTTGTTTCATAATTTACAAATGAATTGAACCCGTTAAAATCGCCACAATTGTCATCACAATGGTTGTTCCCCAAGCCCATTTAAAGGTATGGCGTTGATGTTCGCCTAAATCAACTTCTGCCAAACCAACCAATAAAAAGGTAGATGCCGTAAGCGGACTGATGGGAAAACCAACCGTCATTTGTCCCAATAAAGCTGCCCGACCAATTTCGAGTGGGTCGATGCCAAATTGCGTGGCGGTCTGGCTTAAAATTGGCACAACGCCAAAATAATAGGCGTCGGGCGTAAACAACATACTGGCGGGCAAACTGGTAATTGCCGTTAACATTGGTAAAAGATTCGCATGGTTTTGAGGAATGAAAGAAACCAACGTATTGGCCATTTCTTCAATCATTTTTGAGCCAGTCAGGATTCCAGAGAAAATTCCTGCGGCAAAAATCATACTCGTAACCATGAAAATATTCGTCCCATGAGCCTTCATAACTTTCTGTTGGTCAGCAAGTTTGGGGTAATTAATCAACAATGCAATCATACTCGCTACTACGAATAAAACAGGGGCAGGAATCCAACCTTTCGTCAATGCAATAATTAATAAAATGGTTAATATCGCATTGAAAATGAGCAATTTAGGTCTTCTTAATTCGTGTTGTTCTTCGGTCAGATTCTCTTTATGACTGTACTGAAAATCAATAATTCCAATGCGTTTTCTTTCTTTTTTACCTAACCAATACGCCACAAAAAGCACCCAAGCGATACCACCCAAAATAGCAGGAATATTTGGATTAAAAATATGAACTGCATCTGATTTTAAGGTAGAAATGGCTCGTGCCGAAGTACCTGACCAAGGAACCAAGTGCATCGGTCCAACGCTTAAAGCCACTATGGTTGATAAAACCAATCGATTAATTTTTAGTTGTTTGTAAATGGGTAAAAATGCCGAAAGTACAATCATAAAGGTTGCCGTTCCGTCGCCATCCAAATGCACAATCATCGTTAAAATTGCCGTTCCGATGATAATTTTTAGCGGGTCGCCCTTTACCGATTTAATGATAAAAGCAATTACGGGGTCGAAAAGTCCTGCATCAAGCATCGTGGCAAAATACAACACGGCAAACATCAATAAAATACCCGTTGGTGCAACTTGCTTGATACCCGCAAGGCTAAATTCACCCAATTCTTTTGGGTTGAAACCTGCTAAAAGTCCAAAGACAATTGGCGTAATAACCAAGGCTGTCATCACTGACATTTTCTTGGTCATTATTAAGATTAAAAAGATAATTATCGTGGCAAAACCAAATAAAGAAAGCATAATTTAGGGCTTGTGTTAGGTATTTAGTCAACTCAAATTATTCAACTGCTACGCCATTATTCTTTAAAATTTTGTGAAAGAAAAGCACATGATAAGGCAAAGAATTTTCCCAATAAGGCCATGTATGAGCTCCTGGTCTTTCGGTATAATCATGAGCAACGCCAGCGTAAAGTAGTCGGCTATGCAATTCACGATTAGCATCAATTAAAAAATCATCTACGCCACAATCAATAATGATGGGCATGGCATTTTTCTTGATGATATCAACCATATTAACGACTGAATTTTTCACAAAAACTTCGTTTGAAACATCTGACGTGCCTAAAAGTTTTTCAAAACGGTCTTTCAACGATTTTGTAAAATCAGTGTTGACTTTAAATTTAGTGTAATTCATATCCACTGCTCCACTCATGGTTCCTGCCGCACCAAATAAATCTGGGTGACGTGTTGAAAGATACATTGCACCGTGTCCACCCATCGAAAGCCCCGTAATTACTCGCCCTTTATTGCTCTTTACAGTTCTGTAAGTAGCATCAATTTTCTGAATAACCTCTTTAGTGATGTAGGTTTCAAACTTATTATTTGGGTCGAAAGGACTGTCCAAATACCAACCAAAAGCTTCGCCTTCGGGCATTACAATTATCAAATTATATTTATCCGCTAAGTTTTTTACGAGATTTTTATCGGGCGTGGAAGTCAGCCAATCACGGAAATGTCCTCCCCCACCGTGAAGCAAATATAAAACTGGATACGAAGCCTGATTTTTTGTGTAGGAAGCAGGTAAAACCACCGCTGCTTTGTAGGCTTTGTTCATGACTGCACTTGGCACATCGAGGCTATCAAGTGTTGATGCTTTTGCCGAAAAAGTAAAAAAAATGATAGCTAAATAGATAAAATTTCGCATTGTGTTATTAGGTTAAATGGTATTTTTAAAATTTCAAGTAATCATTAAAGAATGGTAATAAATCGTTCAAAACACGTCCGTCGGTTGTCCAGATTTTATTGCCGTGGTCACCAATGTATTCTTCGGAAAAATGGTTAATGCCAAGATTTTCTAAACGCTGACTCAACATCCCGATTTGCACAGGAAAACGGGGGGAATCATTACGTCCCCAATCCAATTTTATAGCCGTCATTTTCCGTAGGTTATCCGCATATTTATCGACCATGTAAACGGGCATATTGGCTTCCCATTTTTCTAAAATAGCCTGATTTACAATCATTTTGTCACCTTCGTAGCTAAACGGAAAATCACAGAAAAATGGTGGTTTATTTGGGTTGGGCGACCACGCACGACCCACGGCAACTAATACTTTTGGGTAATACGTTTTCTTCAATTCTTCAACGGTTTTTACATTTTGAACTTCTTTGTAAGAATTACTATTAGGCCCAAATTCTTTCACCATTGCCAATAATCCTGGACTCAAAGCATAAATACTGCTGAAAACTTCGGGGTGAAGCATTCCGATTTTGAAAGCTCCGTAACCGCCCATCGAATGTCCTGCAATGCCCCGACTTTCACGGTTGGCGAGTGTACGGAAGTTTTTATCCATATATTCTACCAATTCTTTACTCTCAAATTCGTCCCAATTTCCTGTCAATGAAGAATTTGAGTAAAAACTTCCTTCAAAAAGTGTGTATTGGTCAGCTTGAACAAAAATAAATGGTCGGATTTTCTGTTTACTGATGCCTGCATCCAAAATACTTTTCATGTTATCGACAATGTTATCTTTTCCCATGAAACCGTGTAGGTAATAAATAACGGGATAACGCTGGCTGGAAGCATCATAATTGGGAGGAAGATATACCGAAACTTTACGATTTGGGTCTTCTCCCCCCGTGTTTTGTAGGGCTTTTGAGTTCAACACAAAACTTACCACTTTACCCGTTTGGGCAGTTATCTGAGTGCTTAGTGATAAGTAAAGTGTGATGAGTAAAATTAGTTTTTTCATAGTTTCATCAAGAATCAAATCAATAGGGAATGGGTTTACCTATTGATTTATGTGATTCATATTTTAGTTTTCCTCAATAATTTTAACCCCCCAAGCTTCTAAATCTAAGGACGTATTAGCTGCAATGGATTTATTTGAAAGCAATTCATTCCCATTTTTAAAACTGTACTGTACTTTCTGCGGAACATCGGAATAATTAAAGAAATAACGAATCGTTTTTCCTTGTTGATTTACGCCCGATTTAGTAATAATTGGGAAGGTTAAGCTTTGTTCTGTTTTCCATAAGTTGGCTTTTTCCAAAGCATCTTTCATGATTTTTTCGGTCAATGCTGAGGTCGTCATGCAACCCACGTAAGTTGCTAAACCTTTCCCGAATTGATTTTGGGTTACTGCCGCATAATTTCCCCAAGATGGATGCTCGTAATACGCTAAAACTTTGGCAGTTGTTGGCGTAATTAATTCCATCCACGTATTGATTTTGTTATTGTCTTTGCCAACACCAAAAGGGTCGTTTTTCAAAGAAACATTTTGCGGAATTGTGAATTGACTATAAGAAATACCACAGGCTTCATTGATGATAGCAGGTTGAACCGTACTTCTAACTTTTACGTTTTCATTCGAAAAACCACTTTTGAAAGTATAAACCACGTGTCCGCCATCTTTGACAAACTGATTTAATTTCTTCAATAACTCATCAGAAGCAGCGTAAAGAGCAGGAACAATAATGAGTTTGTAATTACTCAATTCTGGGTTTTTCGTTGCGTCAATAAAATCCATTCCCACATTCATTTTATAAAGGGCATCGTAGTAAGGGCGGAGAATATCGTTATAAGTTTCTCTTGCTCCCCAACCAAAACTAAACGCATTGAAGGCAGTTTGGGCTTCATTGCTGAAAAGAATGGCTACTTCACTTTCTTTCTTCAAATTGATAAGTTTATCGCTCAACCGAGCAAAATCTTTACCGATTGTTTTAGCTTCGTTATAAGTTGGATTTGGCTCGAAATCATGGCTCAAAAGTCCTTTCCAATAAGTTTCTGCTGAATTATGGATTGAGTGCCAATGCCAATATTCCAACATATTTGCCCCAGAAGCTAAGTGACTGAATGCCTGTAAACGTAACTGATTTGGATACGGAACCCATTGTGGAAAACCTTGTGCTTCGGTTTCGATGACGAAGTAATTCCTATTTTTCATCGAGCGAGTTAAATCGCCACCCAAAGAAATTTCGATACCCGTCAGAGCGTCTTGCGTTGGGTGATAAATGTCGATTCCAGCTACATCTAAGGCTTTTGCCGCCGCAAAGTGGTCAACATCAGGTTGAATCCCATAAGAATATCCACTCCATTCAAGGTCGAAATTTTGAGTTACAAATTGCGTTGGTTTAGCATATTCTTTCACAATTTTGGTTTGCCAAGCTAAATAATCGGTAACAATTTGACGTTGAAATTTTGAAAATTCCGAGTTTAAACTGGCATTAATTGAAGCATTGAACGTGCCATTTACCACAGGAAAATCTTCCCAATTATTGATTCGATTACTCCAATAATCTAAGCCAAAAGCCTTATTTACCGCTTCTAAAGTCTTAAATTTATCCTTCATATACGCCACAAAAGCCTTTTGTACATTATCCCCCGCTGTTCCATACGCTTTCGTTTCGTTATCAACTTGATAGCCGATAATGGCAGGATGGTCTTTGACGTGTTCCATGATTTTACGAATCACTCGCTCGGCATGAAAACGAAAATGTTCATTGGAAATATCCATATTTTGTCTTGCTCCGTACAGGTTTTTACCTTTGGAAGTAGTTGCCAAAATATCAGGATATTTTTTAGCCAACCAAGTCGGAAAAGCATAAGTTGGCGTACCAATTATGACTTTAATTCCGCCTTTGTGCATGGCATTTAGCACACGGTCAATATGCGAATAATCAAAAACATTATCTTGTGACTCAACGGTACTCCACGTAGATTCTGCAATTCTGACTACATTTATACCTGCATCTTTCATCATTACCACATCTTTTTCGAGACGTTCGTAAGGCATATATTCGTCGTAATACGCTACGCCAAAAAGTAGCTTTTCTTTCGTTTGAGCAAAACTTTGAAAAGAAATTGCTAATAATGATAAAAGTGATAAGATTTGTGTGAATTTATTTAGCTTCATTTTCTACTTTTTTACACTATAATATTTCTCCCAAAATACCATTTGTACCTTGCTTGGGAGTGGTTTTGAACCACTTAATTTGTCAATAATCATTACTTGCTCAGTGACAGGTTGATAAGTTTCCCAGACGGGTAAACCTTTTCCATTCGGATTACTCATTTTTGCAAAATTCACCCAATAAGACGACATCATATCGGCGATTTTGTAATCAATCGCTTCCCACGGGCGTTTTACGGTATGTAAGTTATTGTAAGCATAAGGGACTTCGCCTGTATGAAATGCTCCAAATTGCGTTTCGGGTGTATGAGCAGGCAATTTTCGATTAAAATTATAAATGAACACCCTCGATTTTCCTGTTTTTACCTGCATTTTTGCCCAAGTATAATCTTGCACACCGAAGGATTCGTCACGCCCCAATGCCATCTGCGACTGAACAGATTGTTGTTCGGTTTCAGCAGGATATGCTTTGAAGAAATCAGCAGTATTATCGCCAAAACGTTTTTCCATTTGTTCTTTAAAAATCTCAACTTTTACAGGTGGCCCCGAAACTCTATCATCCTCGTTCCAACCAACAATCGTTGGAATATCATTTTGTTTTCCTTGTGAGAAAATCTCAAAAATTCCTTCGGGCATCACGTAGCCATCTACAATTGGCGAAGAAAGTCCCCCTTGATATTTTTGAATTTCTTCCGAAGATTTTGCTCTTAATTCAGCTAAATTGCTACAATTCAAACTTTTAGCATATTTAACGCCCATTTCCTCAGCACCTTTCATATCAACATCAGGGCGAAGTGGATTTTTGTAAAAACTACCTCCACTTTCAGCAATAGCTTTATGAATTAACCCCTTTGTGAGAGGAGACGCCACCAAATAATTCACGCCAAAAGCTCCTGCCGATTGGCCAGCAATCGTAACGTTTTTAGCATCACCGCCAAAAGCTTCAATATTTTTCTGAACCCATTTCAAAGCTGCAATCATATCCATTAAAGCATAATTGCCCGAAGCATTATGACTTGATTCTTTTGAAAGTTCGGGATGAGCCAAGAAACCAAAAACACCAACTCTATAATTAATGCTCACGAAAATAACTCCTTTTTTTGCCATTGCTTCGCCATCATAAATTGGGCAAGCAGCACCGCCACTTCGGAAGCCACCACCGTAGATATAAACGAAAACAGGGCGTTTTTCTTTGTTAGATTTTGCCCCTGACCAAACATTCAGATACAAACAATCTTCAGAAATTGGTTCTTTTGGAATTAAAAACTCCTCTGACCAGCACATAAAAGGTACTGGACTTGCTTGCATCGGACTTGCTCCAAAGGCAATACATTTTTTGATACCTTCCCACGATTTTACTGGTTGCGGGGCTTTCCAACGAAATTCTCCTACGGGTGGAGCAGCAAATGGAATTCCTTTAAAAATCCGAAGTCCTTGATTTGTATAGCCTTCGATTTCGCCATTTTCGGTTTTCACGATTGTCTGGGCAAATGTTGAGAAGGCCATTAGTGTTAAAAAGAGCAGCTTTTTCATTTGATTGTTATAAAATTAATGTTACCAATGAAGATTATTATTTCAACTGGCTTTTAAAGAAAGTAATCATTTGAGCGTAATATTTATCAATCATAACTCCTGGGCCATGTTCGCCTCCTGGAATAATAACTAACTCACTTTTCACCCCTGCTGATTGCAATTTTTCGTATAATTTTTCACTCTGACAATGTGGAACAAGCGGGTCTTTATCGCCATGAAAAATCAAGAATGGTGGATTATTTTTATTGACGTAATTTATCGGATTTGTTAAAGCAGTTTTTTCTTTATTTTCTTGAATTGCACCACCAACAAATGATGATTCGGGTGACTTTACATCGTCGTGATTCATAGTGCTTCCGCATTTATCCATAATCAAAAAATCAGTTGGGCCAAACCAATCAACCACTGCATTTACTTGGCTACTGGTTTGAAGATACTTTCCTACATTTCCCTCAATATCAATGTCTAAACCGCTAATTTTACCCGTTTTTGTGGTATTTGTTGTGCCTGTCAAAGCTGATAAATGTCCCCCAGAAGACCACCCTGTAATGCCAATAAAAGAATTATCCATTGAAAATTTGGCAGCATTAGCTCTAATAAATCGAATAGCAGCTTTTACATCTTGAATCGCTGCTGGAAATTTAGCATCGCTACTCGAACGGTGATTAATGCTGACAACGGCAAAGCCATTTTCTAATAATATTTGTCCGAATCCATCTTTGAATGTATTTCCTTTGGAAGAATTCGAGAAAAATGCACTCCCATAGACTGCCACCACGATTGGGAATGGAACTTTTCCACTTTTAGGAAGGTGAATATCTAAGCGATGTCCAACTATATCATCATCGGCATAATTAATATCTAACCAATATTTTGAAGATTCAATGGCGGTTCTGTTCGCATCAATTTCTTTCGTTTGTCCATACGAACAAAAGGAAAAAAATAGCGTTAAAAGTGTCAATATTTTCATGAGAATGGGCTGATAATAAAATAGCTTAGACAAAAAATGCCTAAGCTATTTTTGTTCAATATTTTAAGCAAATAAATTCACGTCAATAAACTCATTGCGAAATTTTCCTTCTGGATCATGTTTTGTCATTAATGCTTTAAAATCTGCCAATTTTTCAATTCTTTCTTGTAAAACCGACGGCTTCATCGTGAAGACTTTCCCCCAGTGCGGACGTGCCTTAAAGGGTGCGAGGGCTTCTTCGATGAATGGCAAAACGGCCGTTACTTCTTCAATTTCTTGTTTCCAAGTGAAGTGAAAAGCTACGCAGGTTTTCTTGTAAAATGGGCTCATTAATAAATCATCAGCGGCAATAGCTCTGACTTCCGTAATCATTAAATGTGGAGAAACTTTCTCGTTCAGTTTCTCAATTGCCATGAAACCTTCGTAGGCATTTTCAAAAGGAATGAAAAATTCTGATTGTAATTCTTTGCCGCTACTCGGCGTAAAACCCATTCTGAAATGTGGCATACGCTCGTACCAAGGACCTTCAACGCCCATTTGTTCGGTACAATTAATAGCATCGAGGGCTTCGATTGGGTGGAGGTTTTTTGTCGCTAATTTTGCTCCGAAAAATTCTGGAGCGATTTCCTTCATGTCGTCCGACTTGCTTTTTATCCAAACTTCGCTGACGTTTTTCTTTGTCCAATCAGTAAATAAACTTACGCTATACCCTGCCGACATGATGGCTTCAAAATTCTTTTCCAGTTCCGACATCGCTAAGTTTTGGTAAACCACTTGCTTCATTTTGAAAGTCGGTTGAACATCAAGCGTAATTTTGGTGGCAATTCCCAAAGCTCCCAAATTCACGACTGCCCCTAAAAATTCGGCTCCGTCCTTTTCTTTGGTTAAATTGATGACTTCGCCTTTTCCGTTTACAAACTCAATCCCAGAAACTGCCGTTGCTAAACTGCCATTTTTAATTCCCGAACCATGCGTAGAAGTGGCACAGGCACCCGCTACCGAAATGTGAGGTAATGATGCTAAGTTGTGCAAGGCAAAACCACTTTCATCTAATTGTTTACAGAATTCTCCGTATTTGATTCCTGCACCAACTGTTACCGTTTTTTTCTCTTTATCAATCGAAATAAGTTTGTTGAATTCAGCCGTTGAAATCTGATTTTCAGTGCTATCCGCAATTTTATTGAAACAATGTTTTGTACCTAAACCTCTAACTTTTTTGCACTTTTTGATGGTTTCTTGGAGTTCCTCTACCGTTTTTGGCGTAAATAAATTATCGGTGCTATAAGTCAAGTTCCCAGCCCAATTGGTACGTGGAGCGGCTTTTTCTTTACAAGAAATCAGTTGAGGGAACATTGCTCCGACGGTTAAAAGTGAGGTTGCTTTTAGGAAGGTTCTTTTTTTCATAGTTGGAAATTGAGTTAGTAAAGGATTTATGATTGAGATGGTTGTATTTTATGCAATGAGTTGTCTGTCAATTGGTTACTTTTCTAAATACTAATACCTAAATCCTAATCTCTATTTTAAATAACCTTGCATTTTGAGCCAATTGCCAAAATTATCAATCCAGCCATCGGTTGAAATGCCCGTTTTTCTCATGCCAAAACCGTGTCCACCTTTTTCGTAAATGTGTAATTCGGCAGGTTGTTTGGCATCGAACCATTTGCGGTAAATATTGATGCTATGAGGCATAAATCCCAATTGGTCGTCACCCGCAACGGCAATGAAAATGGGCGTTTTTTCTTGGGGCATATTTGTCCCAATGATGGCATTTTCATAAGCGTAAATAGGAGCAACAAAATTGGGACGATTACTATCATCAGCACTATAAATCACTGACATTGTGAGTGTTCCGCCCGCTGAAAAACCCATAAAACCGATTTTTTTAGGGTCAAGGTTTAATTCTTTGGCGTGGTCACGAACGTACTTTACGGCGGTTAAACCATCTTGGGTTGCTAAGGGAACGACCGTTGCATTTTCTTCATCCAATGCCTTGAAATTAGCCATTTTGGGCATCAATTCTTTCACAGGGTCATCGGTCAAACTATGAGCTACCCGATATTTTAACACAAATGCCGTAACGCCTTTTGAGTTTAACCATTTGGCAACGTCAGTTCCTTCATTATCAATTGAAAGCGTGTGAAATGCACCACCAGGGGCAATAATTACAGATGTTCCATTCGGTTTCTCGGGCAAATAAGCGGTAATCGTTGGACTTGAAACATTATAAACAACCTTGGTATTGAAGATATTTTTCTCAGAAACGGCTTCTTCCCAAGTCCAATTTTCAGAACCTTTGGCTTTGCCTTCGTAAAGGAAAATGACCTTTTGGGCGTTTGCGTTGAACAAAAAAACTATTGTAAAAAGTATGGAAAAAAGAGTTTTCATGAAGAATTACGATTTTTGAATTACAAATTACGAATGAAGTTTGACGACTATAATTCGCTTTACATCATTCGTAACTCCTTATTATCAGTCAGTTCAATTAAATTTTATTTTTCAAATAATCTACGCTACGTTTCAAAGCTACTTCTGGACCTTTTACCATGTCTTGTTCCACGAAATAATGTTCAACGCCTACTTCTTTTGCTTTTTTCACAATGCCTTGTAAATCAAGTACCCCATCGCCCGCTGAAGCCATTAAAGCGAACATTGGTATCCAGTCGCCCATACCGCCACCATCACCAGCAAA
>JAZKDE010000050.1:0-11954 GCA_040387735.1 Bacteroidota bacterium | reverse complement strand
TCGTCAAGCGTTTTGCGTCTATCGTCTGGAATGGCAGGAAGTGTCACGTATTTGTGTCCCAAAATGTGAGAGGCTTCACCTAATTTATCCATGCTTTGCTCCAATGTATCAAGGTCGGTATGCGTTCCTGGACTTGTCAAACCGTGATCATCAAGGATTTTTTTCACTTCTTGAGCCGTTCTACCGAAATAGCCACTACCGGAAAATCCTAACATTTTTCCTGCACCTTCCCAACCTTTTTTAGCTTTTTCGGCACTGAATGGAAATGGTCCAAAAAGCTCTAATTCCTTAAATCCCATGTCGGATAACATCTTGATTCCGCCCATATAATCCTCAGAAAGCATTTTTGGGATAGAAAAAAGTTGAATCCCTAATTTATTTTCTTGCTTCAATTCAGCCATAATATTAGCAAAAGGCGTGATAGCAGCGGCAGTTGCCAAAAGGGAAGTATTTTTTAAAAATTCTCTTCTTGAAGTCATGTTTTTTAATTTACGATTAATTCGATTTTGGATTTATTTGGTAAGATAGGTTTCCAACTCAATTAAGGAATTTGTTTGTGGACAAACTTCTCGAAAGTTTAAAACTTTCGAGAAGTTAAATCGGCTGAATCAAATGGCATTGGGTTGAAAACTTGTCCTACCAAATTTTATTTATTCTTGAAAGCCTTATCCATAAACTCATAACGAGCGTCATTTGGGGCTTTTATCGTTTTTGATTCTGTATCAATAATCATTACTGGAGGCGTTGCATCACCCGCTTTTGCGACTGTCCATTCTGGTAATTTATCGCCGTTTGGATTTCCAGTTTTGATAAAATTGGCAAAATAATTCAACATTGTGTCTGATACTTTAAAGTCGTCAGCCGTCCAAGCATATTCTTTTACCAAATGAAGATTTCCCATGCAATATTCAATTTCGCAAGCGTGCGGAGCACCCACCGCAACTGGAGGTTTTGGCGTATTTCCATCTTTTTTAACCGTTCCACCCGCTAAACCTGAAGCCAAAGAATTATCCACTAAATCAGGGCGTAATTTGCTGTACAAATAGCGATAAACGGGTTGCGAAGAATTGTTACGGTGCAAATCAAACCATTTCCAAGTGCTGTACGAAATGAATCTATCCGCTGCCAAAGCCGTTGCTGAAAGCTCAATTTCTTTTTCAGAACTGTGTGGATATAGTTTCAAAACCTCTTCAAAATCAGTTGGATATTCTTTTTTCACTCTCGCCACATAGTTTTCTTCATTGTAAGGTTTTCCTTGCATAAATGCTCCTCCTGGGATTTCAGCTGAGTTCCAACCTAATAAAAGAGGTACTTGAGCTTGTTCTTTTGCTCCGAAAATTTGAGGAAGTGTTTTTGGCATAAAATAACCGTCGATAACCACTGGAAAACCAAAACGTTTAGATTCGTTATACATTTCGTAAACTTCTCT
Organism: Bacteroidota bacterium; assembly: GCA_040387735.1. GTDB lineage: Bacteria > Bacteroidota > Bacteroidia > Cytophagales > Spirosomataceae > Arcicella. The sequence continues at coordinate 10,525 of JAZKDE010000050.1, read as the reverse complement.
GGTTGATAAGGCTCTCAATTGTTTCAAGGTTGGAGCACCCGCATTTTTTGCAAATTCCGCTCCTTGTTTTTCTGCTTCTGCTAAGGTTACAGGAGCCATTGTTGGGTTGATTCCCGCTCCACTTTCGCCGATTGCCCCCGCAATTAAGCCTTTCGATAAAGGAGAAGCCATTTGATAACTTACAGCAATAGAACCCGCAGATTCTCCTGCAATCGTTACTTTTTTAGGGTCGCCGCCAAACTGAGCGATGTTTTTCTGAACCCATTTCAACGCCGCAATTTGGTCGAAATAACCATAGTTCCCAGAGCCTTTGTAAGATGTTTCAGCACTCAATTCTGGGTGAGCGAAGTTCCCAAAAATATTCAAACGGTAGTTGCACGTAATTACTACGATTCCTTTTTTTGCCATGCTTTCACCGTCGTATCTTGGCTCAGAAGCGTCTCCAGCCACATTTCCGCCCCCGTAGAAATAAACTAAAACGGGTAAATCTTTGGTGTTTCTTTTCGCAGGAGTCCACACATTTAGGTAAAGACAATCTTCACTTAAACCATTTGAACGAGAATTCATATCGCCAAAAACAATAGTTTGCATCGGTCTTGGGCCGAATTTTTTGGTTTCTTTTACACCCGACCAATTAGTCAAAGGTTGTGGTGCTTTCCAACGTAATTCGCCAACGGGTGGTTTGGCAAATGGAACGCCAAAATAAGTTTGAATACCTGTTTTGGTATCGTAATTTCCTTCAATCACACCATTTTCGATGGTAGTTTGTACCGTGAAAGCATTATTTCCTTGTGCCATTCCTGAGAAATTAGCCAAACAAATCAGTCCGAATAAATAGACTATTTTTTTCATTTTTTTAGATTAAATTTATTATTGTCGCATTTTGAGACAATAATAATTGGTTTTTAAAATTAATCCTATTTATTTGTGAAAAATTTATATTTAAAATACTCGACAGTGAACGAAACAACCTTTTTACGCCATATCGCTTATGACTCGGTCATTTTTGGTTTTTCGGGAGAAAAACTGAAAATCCTTATCATGAAATATCACAATACGGGCCTGTACGCCTTGCCCGGGGGATTTATGCAAAGAGATAAAAACTTGAATGATGCCGTAAGAAGGGGACTCAAAGAGCGAACGGGTTTAGAAAATATTTATTTGGAACAGTTTTATACTTTTGGAGATGTGGCACGTTACAAACCCGAAATTATGCAGATGATTTTAGAAGCAAATGGACATCATTCGGAACCTTACCAATGGATGTTGGATAGGTTTATTTCGGTGGCGTATTATGCTTTGATAAATTATAATGATGTTGTACCCACGCCCGATGCTTTATCGGATTCTTGCGATTGGTACGATATGGATAAATTGCCAAATTTGATGCTCGACCATGCCGAAATTGTGGCGAAGGCTTTGCAAACTTTGCGAGAAAATTTAGAACGGAAATTGGTAGGAACAAATCTTTTGCCGCCATTATTTACTTTGACGGAATTGCAAAAAGTGTATGAAGCAATATTAGGCGAGAAATTGCACCGAGGAACTTTTCAACGGAAAATATTAGGATTAGGACTCTTGCAAAGACACGAAAAACAGTTTTTGGGAAAGGCTCATAAAGCTCCGTTTTTGTATAGTTTTGGCGATTAATTACACTATCTAATAAGTTATTTTAACTTCCCGAAAGTAGAAATAACTTTCGGGAAGTTTGTCCACAATTTTATCTATTAAATTTACTTTTAGAAACAACACCATTTCCCACTTTCTCTCCTAACACAACCCCATTTTTTACATTCTTAATATCCGTATTCAATAAACGAATTGCTTTTGAACGAGTACCTTGAACCTTCAAAAATGTATCGGCATTGCTACCATACTTTATATTGTCAAGCGTTACATTTTGACTATTTTGAATTTGTCCAATGGTTTTGTCTTGTGTCAAAAGGGTAATGTTTTTGAGATTAACATTTTGAGCTTCCACGCAAAGTAAACCTTTGTTACACTCGATAATAGCATTTTCAATGTTGATATTTTTAATGGCCATTTCGGGTAAACCTCTGATTAAAATACCAGTTTCAGCTCCTTTACACACAATATTTTTGATGTAAAAATCTTTAAATTGGGGAGTTCCGTCATTTAAAGGTTCAGCTTTAATTTCGGGCAATTCATTAGATTCTCCCGATGCAGGAACGGGGTCCTTGGCAGCATAATACATATCAAATAAAATTGCCTCTCCTGGAATCTCGGTCATATTGATATTGTTTACGTAGATATTTTCAACCACGCCACCACGTCCACGAGCCGTTTTGAAACGTAAACCAACGTCGGAACCCATAAAAGTACAGTCCGAAATAAACATATTTCTCACACCGCCCGACATCTCTGAACCAATCACAAAACCGCCGTGTGCGTGATAAACAATGTTGTTTTTGACGATAAAATTCTCCGTTGGAACGCCACGTTTTCTACCTTGCTCGTCTCTGCCCGATTTAATGGTAATTCCATCATCGCCCGTATCAAAATTACAACCTTCCAAGATGCCATTTCTGCAAGATTCAATGTCGATAGCATCACTATTCTGGGCGTACCAGTGATTTTTTACAGTTACATTTTTAATCGAAATGTGGTCGCATAAAAGTGGATGCATTGTCCACGCAGGTGAATTTTGGAGCGTAAATCCTTCTAAAATAATGTTCTTGCAACGGGTTAAACTCAACATATTTGGGCGAAGAAAATCTTTGTAAGATTCTAATTCTTCCATTGACGGACGGATGCTAAATACTCCTACACTATCTTTTCTCAATCTACCGGCATCTGGCATTAGATTTCCTTTTTTTGATTTTTCGGAAGGATACCACATATCTTTTTTATCGTTGGTAACGCCCGTTTTAATCAATTTTGCCCATTGTCCAGCCGTCAATTTATCTCTTTTGATGGCTCGCCAAACGTCTCCGCCACCGTCAATTACGCCTTCGCCCGTGATGGCAATATTCTCCAAATCAAAGCCACCAATTGGCGCTTGACAACGGTACGAATCTTGTCCTTCCCAAGTCGTTAAAACTACTGGATAGTCTGCATAATTACGGCTGAACTGCAGTAAAGCACCTTTTTCGATGTGAAGATTTACGTTACTTTTCAACACAATTGGACCAGTTATCCACAATCCTTTCGGAATTAAAACCGTTCCGCCACCTGCGGCATTACATAATTCAATCGCTTGGTTGATGGCTTTCGTATTCACCGTAAGTCCGTCAGCAATGGCTCCGTAACGCACAATATTAAATGTATCTTTTCTGAAAGCAGGGCGATAAGTAATTGGTAATTCGTAGGCATATTTATCGTTAAATTCCGTTTTGATTAGGTAATTTCTCAAAGGATTTCCTTGTTTTACCATTTCGTCCGCCACCATATTTGCCATTAATCTCGCTCCATAAGGCGAAAAATGTGTATTGTCATCACTGCCTTTTGGGAATTTCTTATAAATACCTCCCCCAAAAATCATGAATATCTTTTTAGAATCATTTACGCCATGTTGCTCAATAATTTTCTGACTTTCTTTGTGCGCATCAATCAAGTATAAATGAAACTGTTGAGCGACTTCACGCACCACTTTTGGGTACTCGCCGTGTTGGTCAACGAATTTGCCGTTTTCATCAAATTTTCTACGCATCACGGGCGTAAGCAAAACTGGCGTTGCACCTTTCGCTTGTACTTCCTCGATGTAACGAATTAAGTTTTTACGATAATCCGTTTGTGGAGCTGCGTAACGAGCCGTGTCCGATTCCTTTTGGTCATTATGTCCAAATTGGATGAAAACGTAATCGCCTTTATGCAATTGGTCGCTCACTTTTTTCCAATGTCCCAACGTTCTGAAACTCTTAGTACTACGTCCATTTACGGCGTGATTTTGTATTTCTACGGCATCGGTAAATAATTGAGGAAATACTTGTCCCCAACCAGTTTCGGGTTCGTCGTAAGGATTTTTATTGGCGCAAGTGGAATCACCAATTAAGAAAATGCGTGGTTTGTCTTCTGCCGATTTGAAGGCAAAAAATAGCGTTAGCGCAATTATGGATAGTATTTTTTTCATTTTGTTGGATTAAATAATATTTTATTTGTTCAATCATTCTCAAAAAACCTTTTTCAAAAACGCATTTACGTATTGAACCGTTGGCGTAAACCATGGTTCGAAAAGGCAAAATCCGTGCGGAGAATCTGGGAAATCATGTACTTCGGTATAAATACCAAACGGCGCTAATTTTGCCCGATAATCTTCTCTTCCTGCGTGCATTCTTTCTACCGAACTATTCAAAAAGAGCGTTGGTGGCGTATTTTTTCCTGCGTAAGTCAATGCTGAACCTTCATTCCAAAGCGTCGGATTCTCCGTTTTTGAATAGCCAAACCAATACGTTGCCGCTGAAGTTCTTTTACTATCATCGCCTTCACCCGAATCTGGATGAATGAACGCCAAAATGCCATCAATATCAATTACGGCATTTACTTTACTCGAATACTTGGGGTTTCCTTCCGTTCCTTCTAAAGTTGGTACTTGGGCAGTTGCGCCCAATAAAGCCGATAATTGTCCACCCGCCGAAAAGCCTAAAGTCGCCACTTTATTAGTATCCACATGGTAAGTTTTGGCATTGGCTCGCATCCAACGAATGGCCGCTTTTAAATCGTGTACAGCGGCTGGATAAAGTGCTTCGGTTGAAAGTCTATATTCTGGTAAAAAGCACACGTAACCCAAATCTGCCAAGCGTTGTGCCAAATTGTGATGTTGGTTTTTATCACCCGTTCGCCAACCGCCACCGTAAATGATAATCACGGCAGGACGTACTTTCGTGGTTTTCCCTTTTGGGTAAAAAGCATCTAATTTCAAGGCTCTTTCGCCTATTTGCGCATAAACAATATCTTTTTTATCCTCAACCGATGGCGATTTTATTTCCGTTGGCATTTTGATATTTGGATGCGTTTTCAACGTTCCCAAATAAGCACTTCTCACGGTGTACGATGTATCTTTTACGCCTGTAATTCCCTTGGTTGATTGGGCGAAGGATGGTTGGATAATGAGAAAAATTAGGCCAAAACAGTATTTTTTGAATGTTATATATTTGTACATTTCATTTTTAATTTTATAACTATTTTAGATGATTTTCATCAAAATGGTTTCCATTTTCCATCAAAAGTCCAATTTACAGAAATTGTTTTTGGATCAATTTTGAAGTTGTCCGCAAACCATTGATAATCGCCTCCTTTTCTATGGCAATTTTGGTAAAAAACTCGGTGTCCCCATTTTGGTTCTGGACTGCTTTGTACGTGGTAAATTTCCGCATCTGCCATGTTTGCATCAAATTGACAATTTAGTAAATAAAACTGGGCTGGGCGATGATAACGCCCTAATTTATAACCTTTGTCTCCCTCGAAAGTACAGTTTTTTAAGACTGTTTTTGATGATTCATAATTGGTGCCATCGTGCCAAATAGCGGCGTTCATATTATGGCAAATAAAATGACAGTTTTCCGCCCAGGACCAGCCTCTTGGACAGTAAAAATCTACGCCACCTTCCATCGTGCAATTCTTGAAATAATACATTCCACCTTCTACGTCCCAAGGACTTACGGTATCGCCACCACCCGCACGAAAAGTACAGTTTAGGAAGACCAAGCGAGTTGCCCCAGGCATTGAACGAAAGGCAAATTGATGGCCGTCTTTGCGTACGATTTTCTTGCCCGCTTCTTCGCCTTTTTCACGGGGTAAAGCATAACGGTCTTTAGAAGCAACACCCGTTCCGCCCGATTCATTGGCACAAATAATGGTTGTATCACCTTTGGCCGTGAAACCGTAATCGTTCAAAACCGTTAGTTTTTCAAAAGTTAAATCGTGACCTTTTACATTAATGGTTGCCGCTCCGTAGTCGTCTGGATTGGCACAACGCCACACATCACGGGGTAATGAAATCCGAATAACAACGCCTTTTTCGCTTTGTCCTTGCAGTTTTATGTACGATTTTGCTATCATCAATTTCTCCGAATAAATCCCATTTTTGATATAAATTGTTCGGGTTTTAGTCGAGACAGTATCCAAACTATTGATGGCATCTTGGATGGATTTGAAATTGCCAGAACCATCTTTTGCCACCGTAATTTTTTGGGAAAATAGTAGAGAACTATTGGCGATGATTGCTAATATTAGCAGGAATTTTTTCATGGGTAAAATCATTAAGCAAATGAAAGTATTTCTTACTTAAAGTCATTTGTTCTAAATTATTACCCTTCATCGCCTGAAATTTATCAATTTTCTTCAACTTTCCGCATGGATGATTCCCTGACGACTAATTGGGTTTTCAACATAATTGTCTCTGGAATAGGGCTTTCATTTTCGATTTGTTTCAAGAGTAAATTGACCGCCTCTTTCCCCATTTCTTGAATGGGCTGACTTATACTCGATACCGAAGGGGTGAAATAGTTGCAGAATGGCTCATTATTAAAACTCACCATGGCAATCTCTTCGGGAACTTTAATACCTCTTTGTTTAAGCGCATGAAGTGCTGCAAAACCAATACGGTCGCTAATCGTTAAAATACCATCGGGAGGATTGGGTAAATTCATGAGATTAAAAGCTTGAAGCATAGAATGTTCCTTAGAAAAATCGCCGTGTGAAACGTACTCTGGATAAAAAGGTAGATTGTATTTCTCTAAGGCATTTTTAAAACCTTGTACTCGCTCATTACTAATCAGCAAATTTAAAGGTCCCGCTAAGCACGCTAATCGTTTACATCCCCGCTGAATGAGATGTTCGGTAGCCTCAAATGCGGCTTTTATATTATCAACAATTACCTTAGAAATATTTAATTCTTCGCTGTGTCTATCAAATAAAACGACTGGTATTTTCTTCCGAATTAACTTTTCAATGTGTCCATAATGCGTTGTATCACGAGCAAGTGAGATAATTAAGCCCTCAACTCTACTATTCACAAGGTTTTCTATCTGGTTAACTTCACGTAAATATGATTCGTGGGTTTGGCAAATTATTACACTATATCCTGCCTGTAAGGCTGCTTCTTCTATGCTAATTAATACGGATGAAAAAAAGTAAAAATTGAGTTCTGGTACAACAACACCAATGGTTTTTGTACTACTTTTTACTAAATTTTTTGCTAATTGATTGGGCTGATAATCCAATTCTTGGGCTACTCTTGCTACGGCATTACGAGTTTCGGGTTTTATGTCTGGTAAGCCACGTAAGGCTCTGGAAACCGTGGAGGTTGAAATCCCCAGTAGAATGGCAATTTCTTTGATGGTTGTTGTATTAGTCTTCATTCGATTTTATACTCGCAAACGATGCTAATTTTAATTTGAATTAAAATGATATTTTATTAGACTAAAGTAATTAAAGTACAAATAGTTACTGCAATCGTTTGCGGGAAAATTGCGGGAACTTTCTTGCAAAAATATTAAGTAAAAAGCATTAAGTTGTACTTTATTTATAAAATGCCGTTATGGCAAGTATAATAAAAATTCAAGCAATGAAAAAAATATTACTATTATGCCTTTGTTTCTTAGGTTATTGGGTTGAAACAAACGCACAAACTCGTCAAATAAAAGGACAGGTAAAAGATGCCAGTACAAACGAAACCTTACCTGGAGTAAATGTTTCAGTGAAAGGAACAAAGTCGGGAGTTTCTACCAATTCGGATGGACAATTTACTATAAACGTTCAGGATAATGCTACGCTTCTATTGAGTTTCGTGGGTTACGAAACGCAAAGTATTAAAGTTGGTAATAGCTCATCTATTGACGTAAGTCTTGACCCACTCGTAAAGTCATTAGACGAAGTGGTGGTGATTGGATATCAAACCGTTAATCGTCGTGATTTAACGGGTTCGGTATCATCAGTGGGTTCAAAACAACTCAGAGATATTCCTTTGACAAATGCTGCTGAAGCACTTACGGGTAAATTAGCGGGGGTTCAAGTAACCACTTCGGAAGGCGCTCCTGGGGCTGCCATTCAAATTCGTGTGCGGGGAGGCGGTTCGATTACGCAGGATAATTCTCCCATTTATATTGTGGATGGTATTCAAGTTGAAAATGCACTTTCGTTTATTTCTCCCCAAGATATTGCCAATATTGATGTGTTGAAAGATGCTTCAACAACGGCTATCTACGGAGCAAGAGGAGCCAATGGTGTGGTGGTTATTACAACTAAATCGGGTAGAAATGGAAAAACTTCGGTGAGTTATAATGGCTCAATGGGTTTCAGACAAATTTTCAAAACCTTAGATGTGATGAGTCCTTATGACTATGTGCGTTGGCAGTATGAAAGAAGCAGAGGTGATGCGGTACTTGAAAAGAGCTACAGTGACCAATACGGAACTTGGGATAATATCAACCAATATAAAACGATTTCGCCCGTGAGTTGGCAGAATGAAGTTTTTGGTAGAAAAGCCGCTTATCAAAATCATAATATTACCATCAATGGTGGAGATGCAAAAACCAGTTTCAACCTTAGTTTGACGGCCAATAAAGAGGACGGAATCTTGCTTGAATCGGGTTTTGAGCGTTATTTAGCCAATTTCAAAATTGACCATAAAGCCTCAGAAAAACTGCGTGTAGGATTCAATGTTCGATATTTGAATCAAACGATTAATGGAGCGGGAACTTCGGGAAGTGGTACAAAAGCGACCAACCGTTTGAGACACTCAGTTCAGTATCGTCCGTTTTTATCAGGAGTAAGTCCAGCGATTGATGATTTTGACAATGACCTTTATCTTTCTTCTGGTAGTTTGGTAAATCCCGTGCTTATTACGCAAGCGGAATATCAAGCGGCTTATACGAAAGCAGTCAATTTGAGTACTTACTTTTCATACAATATTTTGAAAAATTTAGTCTTTAAATCAACCTTTAGTGTGGATAATAACGATGTAAGAAATGATAATTTTTTCTCTAAAATCACTTCTACGGCTCGTAATTATGCTTCATTGCCAGTGGCGACCATTTTTAATCAAAATGCGGTTACTTTCAATAATTCGAATACCTTACAATACACCCAAAAATTTGGGACAAAGCATGATGTAAGTGTGTTAGTGGGTCAAGAAATTTACGATTATAGTGCAAAAAGTACGACGATTGAAACTCGTTATTTCCCTGCTGATATTGAAGTTGACCAAGCATTGGCTAATATGGGACTTGGCTCGCCGCCGAGTGGTGCGTCTCAGGCAAGACCAATTTCCAATGTATTGCCTGCCAACCGTTTGTTTTCTTTGTTCGGACGGGCAACTTATAGCTACGACGATAGATATTTAGCCACCGTTTCCTTGCGTTCAGACCGTTCTTCTAAGTTTAAATATGATAATGGTTCTTTGGTTTTCCCTTCGGGGACATTCGCTTGGAGATTTACCAAAGAAGCTTTCATGAAGGATAGCAAATGGCTTTCTGATGGTAAACTTCGCTTTGGTTACGGAATGGCGGGCAATAACCGCATTGGTGATTTATTGTACCAACAATTATACGGTGTAACGGGTGAATATGCCCTCAATCACAGTGTTTTGCCAGGTTATGCACCCATTGCTTTAGCCAATGAAAACCTCAAATGGGAATCAAGTGTTACGCAAAACTTAGGCTTAGATTTATCATTTTTGAATAATAGAGTTCAAGTTTCCGTTGATGCTTACCAAAACTCAGGAAAAGATTTATTGTTAGCCGTGGCTATTCCACCTGTTTCGGGATATTCTTCGCAAATTAAAAACTTGGGTTCAACCACCAATAAAGGACTTGAATTGCAAGTAAGTGCTAATATTTCCCAAAGAAAAGATTTTACTTGGAATACCAATTTCAATATTTCAACGAATAAAAATACCGTTACCAGTTTAGGAACAATTACGCAACAAACTCGTAGTTCGGGATGGCAAGGTTCGGACGGAGCGGATGATTATTTAGTAAAAGTTGGCGAGCCAGTGGGTTTGATGTACGGTTTTGTAACCGATGGAATGTATAAAGTAGATGATTTTGACTACAATGCTACTACCAAAGTTTACACGCTCAAAGCAGGAATTCCAGTTAATTCGGTTTACGGAATTCCTCAACCTGGGACGTTGAAATGGAAAGATTTGGATGGTGATGGTTTAGTAACTGCCGATAAAGACCGTACGGTAATTGGCAACGCAAATCCTACATTTCAAGGTGGATGGAGCAATCAATTTACGTACAAAAACTTTGATTTAAGTTGTTTTGTGAATTTTGTGGTAGGTAACGATATTTATAATGCCAACAAAATTGAGATGACTGACGGCGCTTTTCCAAATTTGAATATGCTCAACATTATGAAAAACCGCTTTACAAATATCAATGATGCAGGAGCAGTTGTAACAGAACCAGCTGAATTAAAAGCCCTCAACGCAAATGCCGAAATATGGTCACCTGTACGTGTACAACGCTATTGGTTGCACTCGTGGGCGGTTGAAGACGGTTCATTTTTACGTATCAATAACTTGACTTTGGGTTATTCTTTACCGAATTCTATTGTGAAA
>JAZKDE010000049.1:2878-42843 GCA_040387735.1 Bacteroidota bacterium | reverse complement strand
AGAGACTATTATAAGTCATTAAGCTCTGCCACAACAAATGTACTTCCTCCCACATAAATCAGGTCATCTCCATTCGCATTTTCTTTTGCAAATCTCAAAGCCTCATTAACATCTTGAATTACAATTCCCTCTAAACTAAAATTATTTGCCCGAATTCGAAGTAGTTCTGCATCCAAAGCTCGGGGAGTATTTGAATTACAGAAAATATATTTCGCCGTTTTAGGCAATATAGACAAAATTCCATCTATATCTTTGTCAGAAACAAACCCAAGAATCAGCCAAAGTTGGGCGAATTTCATAGTTGAAATACTCAATAATATTTCTTTAATACCGCCTATATTATGGGCAGTATCACAAATAACTAAAGGAGATTCCGCTAATTTTTGCCATCTACCTTTTAAATTCGTCAAATTCAAAACATTCTCAAAACCTATTAACATAGCCCGTTCAGGAATGTTATAACCTAATTTGTTTAGAACTACTGTTGCTTGTAAAACCCCTAAAATATTCTTGAGTTGGTAATTACCTGATAATTGAGAGATTATTTCAACTGAGCTATTTTGTTCTTTATCAAAAACATTTAATTTTAACTTAGAATCTACTAATTCCGATTGCTCAATTTTAAGAAAATCTTCGGCAAAGTAAATAGGAGCATTTTCAAGATTTGCTTTTTCTTTAAAGACCCAATCTGTTTCAGCCTGTCGCTCACTAATTACTACTGGAATTTGCGGTTTAATAATTCCTGCTTTTTCTGAAGCAATTTTGGGTAAAGTATCTCCTAAAATATCAGTATGGTCAAAACTGATATTGGTAATAATAGATATTTCTGGGATAATGATATTAGTGGAGTCGAGCCTCCCTCCTAACCCAACTTCTATAATTGCAATATCAACTTGTTCATTCGCAAAATAATCAAAAGCCAACCCAACAGTCATTTCAAAAAATGAAGGCTTCAACTCTTCTATAAATGATTGGTTGTCCGCCACAAATTGAACAACTTTTTCTTCGGGAATTGGCTGACCATTAATTTTCATTCGCTCCGTGTAGGATTTCAAATGAGGCGACGTGTAGAGTCCAGTTTTGTATCCTGCCGATTGTAAAATAGCTGCTAACAAATGGGAAGTACTCCCCTTTCCATTTGTTCCTGCTACGTGAATCGACTTGAATTTATTTTGGGGATTTCCCAGATGCTCGCAAATAGCCAAAGTATTATCTAAATTAGCTTTAAAAGCCACTTTACCAATTCTATGAAAAACTGGAAGTTGGGCGTACAAATAATCAATTGTTTCTGGGTAAGTCATCATGATAAATTTAATATCGCTTCAATAAAATTGGGGTGCAAAGATAGTGCTTATCTTTTATTAATGGATAGTCCACTTTTGAAAAATAATCCTTTAATTTTGTTGTCATAAAATACAGTAACGAATCGTTGCGAAGATTAATTTAAATAGCCATTGGCAAAAATGAAACATTCAGAAATTAATTTTAAAATACAATTAGACGACCAGAGCATTCCTGAACAAATCTCTTGGTCAGCAACAGAAAATCCGAACGAAGGGATTGAAGAAACAAAAGCAATATTTATTGGCGTTTGGGATCATTATCACAAAGGCCTTTTAGCTTTACCACTTTGGACCAAAGATATGGACGTTTTTGAAATGAAACGTTTTTATATTGAAGTGATAGGAAGTGTTGGTAATACGTTGATTGATGCAACAGGTGATGAAAAAATGGCTAAAAATATCGAAAATCTTTGTCGAGTATTGACTAAAGATTTACAAGCTGAAATAAAAGCCGCTGAAAATCAGCAATAAATGTTAACGATTGTTAATGCCAATCTTCTTTCGGAGGATTGGCATATTTTTGGTCTTTATTTTAGAAAAAATCCCATGAAAAAACTCATTTTTACTTCATTACTCATTTTAGCTCTATTTCCGACTTTTGCTCAGAAAGGAACGGCTTTTTTACAAGCTGGTAATCTAAGAACCGTTTTCGATATTGCTAAAGCCCAAAATAAACCCGTTTTTCTGGAGGTCTATGCTCCTACCTGTCACGTTTGTAATGCTTTTAAACCAACATTTGACCTCCCACAGGTTGGTAATTTTTACAATCAAAATTTTATATCTTATAAATTAGATATTTTATCCGCAGAAGGTGCCGCTTTTTTGAATAAGCAAGGTTTATGGATAGCTTCAACACCTACTTTATTATTTTTTGATAAAGATGTGAATTTACAACACATTGCTATTTTGGGTGAAAATATCAATACTGCCCAAGTTTTGATTGAAGCAGGTACAAAAGCATTAAACCCCAAACAGAGAACGTCAGCCTATAAAAGCAGTTATCAAAGTGGAAATCGAGAATCTAATTTTTTAATTGATTATGGAATGATGACCAGAATCATGCGGGATACCCTTAGTAATATATCGGTTATGAATGCCTACGCTAAAAAAATCCCGAAAAATCAATACGGGAATAATACAAGCTTTTTAGTTTTACAGAAAGTAATTGTTGACGATGAAAATGATATTTTTGAATATATGATGGATAATCTAAAAGAATTCAATGGTAAGTATGATAAGAAATTAGTAAAACAAACCGCAGAAAATATAATCATGTATTCTTTATATAGTAGTCGAGGTATGAAGTATTCTTCTGCGAAAATCACGAAGGTTAGGGGTAATTTATCAAAACTTGGCGTTGATAAAAAATCAATTGATGGGCGAGTTTGGCGTGAAGAAAGTACCGCTTACTTCCGAGAAAATCAACCCGATAAAGCAATGGTAGTTTTGAGTGGATTAGTTGACGCCAAAACCGACAAAGCATCTTATAAATTTTTGAGTGACTGGGTTAAAGCCAGAACTTCAAATAAAAATGCTTTGGCAAAAGCTGCAATTTGGAATGCTAAAGCGAAGTAGTAAATTTTACCACAAAAAAGAGGCTTCGCATTTTGCAGAGCCTCTTTTTTGTGGTAAAATTCACTACTTTTTATTTCTACGAATATACTCAAACTTAGTTTGTAAAATATATTCAGAATCTTCATCACCGAGTTCAACCGCTCTATTAAAATCATGAATGGCATTTTCAACTTGTCCAATGCAATAACGAGCCATCCCTCGCCAGCGAAGTGCCACTGCATTTTCACTTCTATAATACCAATCTGCTTTATCAAATTCTAAAAAAGCTTTGTCAAATTCTTCTAATTTATAAAGGGCTTTTCCTTTCAAAACATAGCTTTCAGCAATTGTATTATCAAAGGAAATTGATTGCTCAAAATCATACAATGCTGAATAATAATTATCAAGTTGCAAGTTTACCTTTCCTCTGAAAAGATAGGCTTTAGCAGATTTTGGAAATATTTTTAATTTTTCTGTAAAAAAAATATTAGCTTCAACATATCGCTGTTCATGAATTAAAACTTCACCTTCTTCCAATTTTTCACGGTCACGGAAACTATAAAACTTCTCTTCCAACCAATTAAAAAACATCAAGGTCATCACAAAAGGCAAGAAAAAAAGTAAAAGTAACCATTCCATAATTAATACAAGGTTAAGCGTTGTACTACTGAGAGTCAATCTATTAATTAATAGAATTTCAAGTAGCTATAAATTATCAAATTCAAGTTTTACTTTTTTAGGAAAGGCTTGAACAACTAAATTAAAAGAATGATCCGTTAATTCTTTCATTTGAGTGGTCGGAGCTTTATCTCCATTAATAGTATTCCAGTGCTTTTTACTCATGTGATAACCCGCAATAATATAATCAAATTCTTCTCGCAATTCAATGGCTCGATCAGGATCACATTTCAAATTGACTGAAAAGGTTTCAGTATCCAAAGACGTTAACCCAAACATTTTTCCCATTACTTTATATACCAACGTATCGGGGCCAAAAGGAAGTTCTTCGGTTACTCCCTTCTTTGAAAGACAATATTCTCTGAATTCTTCAATATTCATATTATCTAAAAAAAGCACGGTAAATCATTACGCAAACACAAACTAAAAACATAGTTATTGATATTTTATTAATAACGTGCATAGTTTTAATATTGAAATTTGTCGGTTTTGAAGGGTCTGGCTTAGAAAAAATTCTAAAAAAATAGCCAAATGCTTCTCCTAATTTGAACTGGTCTTTTAATCTCGACATGATATTTATTTTCTCGAATCTCCAGATTCGAGATTTTATGGTTCTTTTCAATCTGGAGATTGATTTTATATTTTCAGGTTAGGGAGAAATTGAATTACAATTTTTCGGCTGGCTCAAACCAAATTCCGTCTTCCTTAATAATATCAATTAATTCATTTACAGCATTATCCGAATGTACCGATTTCTTGATAACATTTTGTCCTCGGTACAAAGCAATTTTATCTTTCCCAACCCCAACGTATCCGTAATCAGCATCCGCCATTTCACCCGGTCCATTTACGATACAACCCATAATTCCAATTTTTACACCTTTCAAATGTTCCGTACGTTTGCGAATCATGGCGGTAGTTTCTTGTAAATCAAATAGCGTTCTCCCGCACGAAGGACACGAGATATACTCGGTCTTACTCATTCTGGTTCTCGCTGCTTGCAATATGCCAAACGCTGTTGAATTGTAACTTTTTGAGGAATTCAAAAGTTCAGATTTTGTGGATAAATCTGGTAATGCCAACAAAATACCATCGCCAAAACCATCAATTAGTAAACCACCACAATCTGTTGCTGAAAAAAGTTGAAAATCACTTTCGGGCAACTTCTCGTATTTCCTTAAAATAACAGCAGGAACGGTTATTTGCTTATCAAGCAGTTCAAAGAAAAATCTTCGGATTTCTGGCATTGCGTGTGCATTCTCAGTTTTAATACACAAAACAATATTTTTATCCGACTTAATCAGATTAATCAAATCTGCATTTAAATCATTCAAATTTAATTGTAAAAAATTCAGGCCAGTATGTTTCGGTAAATTTTGTTGATAATCACTGATTGAAAGCAAAGGAAATTTATTGACTTTATCCTCAGTATTCTGCCAAACGTCAATATCTAAGATTTCCTTTAATCCCATCGGAAGCATATACTTCGCTGGATTATTTCCAGTATAAATATAATCAGCCCCTAAATCATTCATCGTCCATTTATCGGGTAAGGGCAAATAAAAATGTCCTATTGGCTTTAAATCGTCGTATTCTGCTACTTCAATTTTAGAATAATCGGCAATAACTCTCGGCACATTATGCCCCCCAAAATTAGCTACTTCATGCGTTAGTCTTCTAATATACTGAAATGGATTAATTGGAGAATCAAATAAATTTGATTTTGAAGTATAAGCTGAAATAGATTTTGATTTATCTTTTCTATCCGAGTATCGCTCAATCAACGCTTTGGCAACGGGTGCTTCCAACTCTGGGTCTTCGGTTAAACTTACTCTTACGGTATCCCCGAGTCCATCTTCCAAAAGCGTTCCAATTCCTACCGCCGACTTAATTCGTCCGTCTTCGCCCTCCCCTGCTTCGGTTACGCCCAAATGCAATGGATACGCTTTCAATCCTTCTTCATTTAATTTCTTACACAACAGACGGTACGCCTCCACCATAACTTGGGTATTGGAAGCTTTCATTGACAATACGATATTGTAATAATTTTCATCTTCACAAATTCGCAAAAACTCCAAAGCCGATTCAACCATGCCTAATGGAGTATCTCCATAACGGCTCAAAATTCGGTCACTCAAAGAACCGTGATTTGTCCCAATTCTCATGGCTGTACCATATTCTTTACAGATATTCACCAACGGCAAAAATTTATCTCTAATTCGGTCTAACTCTGCTTGGTAACTTGACTCAGTATAATCAATGGTTTCAAAACGTTTTTTATCCGCATAATTACCAGGATTAACTCGTACTTTTTCGACTAAACGAGCCGCTAATTCCGCAGCATTTGGCGTAAAGTGAATATCGGCAATCAAAGGAACTGTATAACCTCGCAATCTTAATTCTTTCCGAATATTATCCAAATTCTGAGCTTCTTTCACCGACGGAGCGGTAATACGAACGTACTCACAACCAGATTCTACCATGCGAATCGTTTGCTCCACCGAACCGAGCGTATCCATCGTGTCGATAGTTGTCATAGATTGAACCCTTATCGGAAAATCGGAACCCATTGGGAGATCGCCAATATTTACGGTTATCGTTTTTCTACGTGAATATTCATTTAGAGAATTGGCGTAACGATTTCCATTCTCAATTAGGTTTATAATTTGTGAGTTGCTGTTAGACATTATTGAATTAAATAATTTTTATTTACCACGTAGGTAAGTTATAAAGGATAGAATTTCAGAAAATCAATGTTACCTATCTTATCTATGTGGTTACAAAGATAAAAAAATCCCTCAACAAACTTATAACGTTTATTGAGGGATGATAGTTGGAAAAATGTTAATTAAAAATCGCCAAAAGTATCGACTAAGTATTTTTGAACAATTGAAATATCACCTTTTGAAGTTAAATCAGGGACATTTTCTTCCACCGATACTGTAATTACTTTCTTCGGATTTTCACGAGCCATTTTCATAACGGCATTTGGCAATTCACGCTCATTACGAACGGGATTAAAAGGTTCTTTGGTAACGTACTCCAAAATATCATCATAGAAGAAATGGAAAACATTCATATTTACGCCAATTTTACCTTTCTCATCACGGGCAGATTCTATCTGTTCGTCATCAGGTTTTTCTATAATTTCAACGAGATATTTCTCATCATCCGCTTTAATTACCGCAAAAGCTTTTACTTTTTCTGGCTCAACGCCTAAAGCGATACTCTCATAAGATACTACGGCATTGGGAACGGGATTTTCCTTCAAAAGTTTTAGAACACGAACCGAATACAAATTATCTGAATTACAAACCGTAAATCTATCCCCTTTCCATTCGGGAGTTTGGTCTAACGCTTGTTGAATTGCATCTGCGGTTCCCGCAGGTTTTTCACGGTCGGGAGCAATTTGTTGAGTAGCATACTTGAATTTCATTCCCCACGCTTTACCATTCGCTACTAACTGGTCATAATAAGGTTTTGTGACATTATCTTTCGGGTTTTTCAAAATCAAAACTTCATCGTATCCCGCAAGATGGGCATTATAAATAAGATAATCCATGAAAGGACGGCCATCTTTTCCAACACCAATCATCCCTTTGGGAAGTGTATTTGCCTGTTCAACTAATGATGAATTAAGGGCATCTGAACCTTCTACCTTTTTCATTCGTGACGACATTCCGCCCGCCATGATTAATAATTTTGCCATTTATATTTATTTTCTATTTTTATTTCAAATTCTTGGTAGGCAGATTTCCTAAATAACATTAAGCCTCGTTCCTTCATCTACTCGAATAATGTAAGCTTTTCCACCTTCTTGTTCGATAGCTTTTGCCACTTTCGCTGGGTTTTCGGGAGCATAAACGAACATACAACCACCCCCACCCGAACCATTTATTTTACCTCCTAAAGCCCCTGCTTCTAAACCCGCTTTAATCATTCGGTCAATCTTTGGCGTG
The DNA here is from genome assembly GCA_040387735.1 of Bacteroidota bacterium. Taxonomy (GTDB): domain Bacteria; phylum Bacteroidota; class Bacteroidia; order Cytophagales; family Spirosomataceae; genus Arcicella. The sequence continues at coordinate 35,309 of JAZKDE010000049.1, read as the reverse complement.
GATATTTTGGACTTTTCTCTTAAATTATCCTGATGATTATTTAGTAAACGTCCCAATAAATTATTGTCAAGTTCCGACGACTTCAAAAGCGTAAGGGCTTCTAATAAAATATCACGATTGGCAATGTTTCCATTTATTAACTCCGTTTCTTCATCGGTTAATAAATGGGTGATTTGATTCACGTCAGATAATTGGGCTGTAAAAAGTGAAAAGTCAGGGTACTGAATCTTTATCTTTTCAATTGCTCCTAATACACCACCTTTTACTCTTTTCAAAATTCCAACGGTATCTTTTGGTTCTTGTGAATCACCTAATACAAATGTCCCTAAATTGGGTTTTAACGTTTCTACTTTTATACTCGGCGTTGATTCGAGATAAATGATATTCCCAACGGCAGTAGAATAATGATCCATCATACCACCCGCTTCATTAAATTCTACCACCTCCGCTCGATAAGCAATCTCGGCAATATCAGCGGGAAAGAGTGGGTTTGGCGTATCAGCAACTCTACTCAAAAAATAAATCCAATTGGCTAATAATGCCGATGAACTGGAAGTACCCGAATTAATGGGAATAGTTCCTCTTACGGTACATTCAATTCCCTTTTCAAAAGTATATCCTTCTCGTTGCAAAATATTCATAGCTGATTTAAAATAATCCCTTTTATTAGTATAAGGCATTTCGGGAGAAATATCAAATTGCAAATTGCGATGAATATCGGGTAAATGGATAATTGCTCGGGGAGCGTCTATATTGTTTCCTGTTATATTAACTCTTCGTGAAATAGCGGCAGCAATAACTGGTAATCCTAAGTAATCTTGATGTTCTCCAAATAGACAAATTCTGCCTGGAGTTGATACACTAATGGCTTTTTCCATTCAATTTCGGCAATAAATTACGGTAAAATTAAGAAAAACTATCTGTAAGTAAAAGTAACACATCCTTTAGTCTGTCAGTAAGTAAACAAAATACAGACCAAAGTCTACGTTACTTTTCATAAATCCTATTTAGCGACAACGCTAAAACTCATCATTAAGGGCAAAAATGGGCTTATTCGTTTTCCATTTACCACGGGTAAAATCTGGAATTTTAACGGGAGCCGAATCTTTAGCAATCGACTCTTCCGAAAGTGGACTGATTGCCGACCATGCCGCTGCATCATAAACATCAATTGGAGGGGCAACTTTTCTCTTAATAGACTCAATAAATGCTCGTAACACGAAAAAATCAATACCCCCGTGTCCCGCATTTTCAGCACTTTGGGCGTGCGTTTTCCAAAGTGGATGATCGTATTTATCTTGATATTCCTTAAAATCATCCCAAGTGTGCGGCTTTTTACTAATGCCTTCCAAATAAATGTGATTACCATCATTCATCCAAAGTCCATTTGTTCCCTGCACTCGGAAACCCAATGAATAAGGACGGGGTAAATTAGTATCGTGCGTAATGGTAATCGTTTCGCCATTGGCACATTTGATATTCGTTGTTACAACATCGCCTAATTTGAATTTCACTTTTGCATTTGGATGATTCTCACCTCCCTTCTTAACAATGTAATTATGCAAACCCATTGACTTGGTTGAAATAGAAGTCAAATACAGAAATTGATTTCCACGATTAATATTAAGCATTTCTGCAACGGGACCTAATCCGTGCGTTGGATACAAATCTCCGTCTCTGTCAACGGAGTGCTGGGTTCTCCAGCGTGCTTCTGAAATAGCTTTTTCCCCAAATTCTACGCCTCCTCCGTAATATTGCTTACCGTCATTAAATTTGACTTCTCGCAAATCATGTTGATAACCACATTGCGTATGAATCAAATCACCGAACATATTTTGTCGCACCATGTTCAAAACTGCCATCACATCCCGACGATAACAGACATTTTCAAGAATCATGCAGTGCGACCCTGTCTTCTCGAAAGTATTAACCAAATCCCATGATTCTTGTAATTTAACCGTGGCCGAAACCTCCACCGCAGTATATTTGCCCGCTTTCATCGCTACTACAGCCATAGGCACGTGCCATTCCCAAGGAGTAGCAATCACTATTCCGTCTAAATCATCACGCTTGACCATATTTTCAAAGTCGTGTTCGCCATTCTTATATACTACGGGTTCTTTGCGATTTTTAGATTTTATTAACGCTAAAGTCTTATCAATTTCGGTTTGATTGATATCACATATTGCATTGATTTCAACATCTGGTCTAAAAAGTGCTTGTTCAACGTGACTCCTTCCCCGTAGTCCAACACCAATAAACCCTAACCGAACTTTTTTATCTTCTTCTTTTTTGCCAAAAATGATATTGGGTAATACCATCGCTGACGAACTGACCAAAGCTGTTTTTTGAATAAAATCTCTACGTTGCATAGTTTTTTAGAATAAAATGAAGTTAAATTAATTTTATAGTAAGTTACAAGTCTTTTTTGAACTACAATCGTTTCAAATGTGTTTTTTCCTCGTGTGAGAATAAAAACATAATTGTTTAATCATTTTTTAAATAAATTAAACAAAACCAAACAATTATGTAACATTATCTGTTGTACTATTTGAATAACAAATCGCAGATTTAGTTTAAGAGTGTTGCTGACAACCTTTCAGACGGCTTTTAAACTTGGAGACTAAATCACCGAAACATTGTCTCAGTTCTTTTCGGATTAGCTGACCGAAAATTGAACATTGATTTTCAATACAAACTTAAGGAAAACCTAATGATGCCAAAAAAAGTGGCGGTGTTTAGAAAAGAGCATTTTAATGCTGCACACCGTCTGAATAATCCGAATTGGTCGGATGAAAAGAATGAACGTGTCTATGGAAAATGTAACAACTACAATTATCATGGGCATAATTATGACCTAATCGTACAAGTAACGGGTGAAATAGACCCAGAAACGGGTTATGTAATGGATATGAAGATATTGAGTGATTTAATCAAAGTAGAAGTTTTGGATAGATTTGACCACAAAAATCTAAATCTTGATACGGAAGAATTTAAAGACTTGAATCCCTCAGCCGAAAATATAGCCATTGTAATTTACGACAAACTAAAAGATAAAATCAACACTAACTTTGACCTTAAAATCAGATTATATGAAACCGAACGAAACTTTGTTGAATACCCTATTGGTTGATAACAATAATAAAATAATGTTTACCGATGAGGAAATTGGGGACGATCACATTATGACTTCGGTTGATACTCCCATGCGTGAAGATGCCTTTGCGATGAACGATGACGAAAAAATTGCTCAAATTGAGTATCACTTTCGTCAAATTATGGAAACTTTAGGATTAGACTTAACCGATGATTCTTTAAAGGGAACTCCAAAAAGGGTAGCCAAAATGTATGTGAAAGAAATTTTTAGCGGTCTTGACCCTAAAAATATGCCTTCGGTTGCGCTATTCGATAATAAATATCAGTACAATGAAATGTTGGTAGAAAAGAATATATCTTTCTACTCAAACTGTGAACACCATTTTGTACCTATTTTTGGAAAAGCTCACGTTTCTTATATTGCCAACGGACAAGTAATTGGTTTATCTAAATTGAATAGAATTGTACAACATTTTGCAAAGCGTCCACAAGTACAAGAACGCTTAACGATGCAAATTGCGAAGGAATTAAAAAAGATTTTAGGTACTGAAGACATCGCAGTAATGATTGATGCCAAACACCTTTGCGTAGCTTCTCGTGGTGTGAAAGATGATACTTCTTCAACAATTACGAGCTACTACGGCGGCAAATTTCAAGAAGAAGCTACGAAAGCAGAGTTTCTGAAGTACATTTCTTAACCCAGACTTTGAGATGTATTTTCAACAAAAAGCATTTGGGATGATTTCTCAAGTGCTTTTTTTGTGCCAAAGAAAAGGTTACAAGTTCAATAATGGTTAATTCTCCAGGTTAACACAAAAAAAGAATCCTCATTTTATAGTCATATAAAATGGGGATTCTTTTACGGTAAAAAACAAACCTATTAATTCCAACCGCCACCCAATGCTCGGTAAGTGTTAACCAAAACATTCATTTGTTTCATTCTGGTTTCAACCAATTCCATTCTTGATTCCAAAACATCACGCTGCGTCAATAATACTTCCATATAATCGGCTCTGGCTGATTTGAATAACTTGAGCGAAATGTCGGTCGATTGCGTAAGCGCTTGTACCTGATTATTTTTCATGTCATACTTTTTATTCAAGTTATCAATATTCGACAACTGATTAGACACTTCAATATAAGCATTCAGAATTGTTCGTTCATAATCATAAACTGCCTGAATTTGTTTTGAATTGGCACTTTTGTACGTGGCAATGATGGCATTTTTATTAATAACCGGTCCAGCCAAATCACCAACTAACGATGTCATCAATGATTCTGGAAGATGGGCTAATAATAATGGATTGAAAGACCTAAAACCCAAGGCAGCTCCTAACCTTAAAGAAGGATAAAAATTAGCCTTAGTAACGGTTACATTCAATTTAGCAGCTTCTAATTTCAATTCAGCTTGTCTAATATCAGGACGATTTTCGATTAACTGCGATGGAATTCCAGTATAAACTTTATTCGGCATTAACTCATTAAAACGCTGAGAGTCTCTTTGAATATGTTGTGGAAATCTACCCACGAGGAAATTAATGCGGTTTTCAGTCTCGACAATTTTTTGCTGAATTTCGTACTGAAGACTTTGGGTTTTAAATACCTCCGCCTCAAACCTACGAACTGCTAATTCCGTAACCTTTGCGGCATCCTTTTCTTGCCTAATGATTGATAAGGCATTATTGAGAATTAGGATATTTTTTCGAATAATATCCAACTCATTATCAAGCGCCATCAATTCGTAATAAGAATTGGCAATTTCAGCAACAATATTTGTTACTAAGAAATTTTTCCCTTCAACGGATGCTAAATAATTGGTAACTGCCACTTTACGTGCGTTACGCAGTTTATGCCAAATATCGACTTCCCAACTGGCAAAAGCCCCAAAATAAGTGTTTGGAAGAATATCTGGCGTTTCAGTACCTGGCTTTATTTCGGTTGAAGCATCTGCAGCTCCTTGACTTGTGTATCGAGAAACTTTTTCAACACCAGCTCCTCCGCCTACATTCACGAACGGTAAATATTCTCCTTTTCTGGCTTGGATTTCATTTCTGGAAATCTCAATTTCCTGTAAAGTAATATTTAATTCCTGATTGTTATGCAAAGCCGTATCAATCAGACCCAATAGATTTGGATCACTAAAATATTCTTTCCAGATGGTTTTTGCCGTATTGGTACTGTCCTGAGCGTTATTAAAACGCTCAGGAACAAACTTACTTTCATTTTTATTAATCAGAACCAATGATTTTGGTACACAGGCTGACATCAAAAATAATATTCCGAATATTATTGACTTATTTTTCATTCTTTTATTTTTCATCGTCTGATTGCTTAAAGTTGTCGATTGCGTGAACAAATTCTTCTGATAACGGACTTTCGTCTTCATCTTTAATCATTTTTCTACCATCGGCCAAAGTACCAAATATAAAATATAACCCAGGGATAATGATAACACCGAAGATAGTACCGAATAACATACCACCAAGTGCCGACGAGCCAATGGTACGATTACCAATCGCTCCAGCACCAGTAGCGGTAATCAAAGGAATTAAGCCTGCCACGAAGGCGAAGGAAGTCATTAAGATAGGACGGAAACGAACTCTGGCTCCCTCAATCGCTGCATTCAGAATTGTTTCTCCCTGTTGGCGTTTCTGCACGGCAAATTCCACGATTAAAACGGCATTTTTACCCAATAGACCTACTAACATGATAAGCCCAATTTGTGCATAAATGTTGTTTTCTAATCCCATCAATTTTAACAATAAAAACGAACCAAATACCCCGACTGGTAAAGAGAACACTACGGCTAAAGGAATGATAAAACTTTCATACTGAGCGGCTAAAACAAAGTAAACGAATGCCAAAACAATCAAGAATACGTACAGCGCCTCATTGCCACGATTCGCTTCATCATAAGAAAGCCCTTCAAATGCAATGTCGTAACCTTTGGGAAGTGTTTTTGCGGAAACTTCTCGGATGGCTTGTATGGCATCTGCGGTAGTATAACCTTTTGCGGGAAGTCCTTGTATCGCCGCTGAATTATATAAATTGAAACGAGTAATTTCATTGGGACCCTGCCCTTTTTTAAGCGTCATAAATGATGAATAAGGTACCATTTCTCCAGATTCATTCTTAACAAAAAGCTTTAAAAGGTCAGTGGGAAGTCTCCTAAAACTTGGGTCAGACTGCACGTATACTTTGAAAAACTGGTTGAATTTCGTAAACCCTTGTTCGTAAGTACTACCAATCAAAATATTAAGGTTATCCATCGCCTTGCCGATAGAAACGCCTTTTTGCATGGCCAGTTTGTTATCAATCTCAAGTTCATATTGAGGGTAATTGGCAGCAAAAAATGTAAATAAACCCGTGAGTTCTTTACGTTTGCTCAAATTCGCCATGAATTCCTTGTTGATTTTATCAAATTCACGGTAATCCGTATCGGTTGTTTTATCTAATAAACGCATAGAAAACCCGCCTGAAGTACCAAAGCCAGGAATTGCTGGTGGTTCAAAGAATTCAACAGTCGCTCCCAAATTCTTTGATTTTTCTTCCAATTCCTCCATGATTTCCTTCACGTTTTTGTCACGATCCGACCAAGACTTAAGGTTAATCAAACAAGTACCTGCGTTTGACCCACGTCCCTCGGTCATAATTTCGTAACCTGCCAAAGACGATACGGATTCAATTCCCTTCACTTCTTCACAAATTTTCTGAAGTCGTCGGGAAACTTCGTTGGTTTTTTCTAAGGTAGAGCCAGGAGGGGTTTGTATAATCGCATAAATCGTACTCTGATCTTCGTTTGGAATAAATCCAGATGGAAGAATTTTGCTTTCATAAACTATTCCAGCACAGAATGCCAATAATATGATAAACGTAAGCGCTCTCCGATTAACAATTAATTTTAACAAATCCACGTACCATCCTGTCAATTTATCAAAACCTTGGTTGAATTTATCCAGTGATTTGGATAATATGTTTTTCTTTTTGACTTGACCATGATTATTTTTTAAAAGCATGGCACACAGCACTGGCGTGAGCGTCAAGGCTATCAAGGCTGAAATCACAATAGAACTTGCCATTGTAATAGAGAATTGTCGATAGAAAGTACCAACTGGCCCAGACATAAATGAAATCGGAAGAAACACTGACACCATTACCGCAGTAATGGCGATAATCGCCCCACTAATCTCGCCAAGCACCTTTTTTGTGGCCATAAACGGTGAGAGATGTGGCTCTTCTTCCATTTTGGCATGAACCGCCTCCACGACGACAATGGCATCATCTACCACAATACCAATTGCTAAAACAAGGGCAAAAAGTGTAATTAAGTTGATTGAAAGTCCAAAACCCTGAATGACAAAAAATGCTCCAATTAAAGATACTGGAACGGCCAGAATCGGAATTAAGGTAGAACGCCAGTCACCAAGGAAAATGAAAACAACTAAAGCTACCAGAATAAAAGCATCTCTCAGTGTATCAATTACCTGCTCAATTGACGCATCTAAAAATTTAGATACATCATAACTGATTTTATAATCCACTCCCGGAGGAAAAGATTTCTTCATGATATCGAGTTTCTCTTTTACCTGCTCAATTACTTCGTTGGCATTACTACCATAGTTTTGTCTCAATACAATGGCGGCCGAAGCTTTACCATCAAGGTTTGAATAAATATCAAAGAATTCACTCCCCAACTCCACTTTGGCAACATCCTTTAAATGAATGCTTTCACCTTGGGCGTTGGCTCTAATAATAATATCTTCATACTCTTTCGGATCGCTGTACCTTCCTTTATAAGTAAGCACATATTCAAGTGATTGGGCGGCGATTCCAGAACTTTGACCAATCCGTCCGGGACGACCAATAATACTTTGTTCTCCAATGGCTTTCATCACTTCTTCCGTAGAAATACTATAAGCACGCATACGCTCTGGATTTAGCCAAACACGCATCGCATATCTCCGACTACCCAATATTTGCGCTCTGGCAACCCCTTTGGTTCGCTGTAATTCAGGAATCATTTTAACGGTTGCGTAGTTGAACAAGAACTTTTCGTCAATGCTTTTTTCCTTTGAATAAAGATTGACGTACATCAGCATACTTGGTTGAACAGGTGAAATTACAACCCCTTCACGCTGAACTAATTCGGGTAAAAGTGGCATAACTTGGTCCACCCTTGTTTTTACCCTAATAACAGCAACATTTGGGTCGGTACCAGGTTCAAAAATAATTCTAAGCGTGGCCTCACCAGCACTGGTTGCATCGGTGGCGATATACCGCATATCCTGAACTCCATTGATTGCCTGTTCCAAGGTAATCAGCGTGGATTTCACCAATACATCGGCACTGGCTCCAGGATAGGCAATAAATATATTAACAGTTGTTGGGGCAATATCAGGGAATTGAGAAGTAGGCAATTTTTTGATTGCCAACAAACCGATAAACACAATCATGATTGATATCACAATAGCGAATACTGGTCTTCGTATGAATTGATTAAACATATCTTTTTAGTTTTTATAGTTTATGAGTGTAAAGTTTATAAGTAAAAAGCAACGAGCATAAGTTACTGAAAGTCAAATTGATACATTCAGTTTTTGCTCATAAACTCATTTACTCATATACTCCTCAACTACTTTTTGAATTTTATTCAGCGTACAAACTTAAATTTGATATTACAGCATCAGGTTGTAAGAATTTGTACTGTATTTTTTGGTTTTCACTCACCTGACGTAAACCTTCCAACAGGATTTTGTCACCCTCTTTTAGACCGCTCTGAACAGCAAATATGTTGGGAAGCTCGGCGGCTATCTTAATTTCTCTCGACCGAATCACATTGTTTTTATCCACCACATAGACATATTTCTTTTCCAGCACCTCGAAAGTAGCTTTTTGTGGAATCAGTAATGCCGAGTTTAAAGGTTGCGTAATGATAATACTACCCGTTTCTCCATGTCTCAAAAGCCCTTCTGGATTAGGGAAAGTTGCTCTGAAAGCAATATTTCCCGTTTCGTTATTAAAATCTGCCTCGACAGTTTGAACAATACCGGGAAATTTAAACATCTGATTATTAGCCATCAGAAGTTTTACATTCAACATATCTTCTTTATTCTGATGGGTTTTAATGTTCAGATATTCGGCTTCTGGAACGTTGAAATAAACCCACATTTTGCTATTGTCAGACATCGTTGTTAGTAAGTCTCCTTCGTTTACAAGACTTCCAAGCCTTACTTGAAAATGGTCCATAATTCCGCTAAAGGGAGCTTTTATGGACGTAAAACCTAAATGAACTTGCGCAATTGACATTTCGGCTTTTGCTTTATTTAATTTTGCTTTTGCCAAAGCCAATTCATTTTTTGAAACAATATTGCTATCGGCGAGAGATTTGGTATTGAGATATTCTCTTTCAGCGAAGTTGGCTTCTGCTTCAGCTTTGTTGAATTCTGCATTGTACATAGCGGGCATAATTTGAAACATTAATTGCCCTTGTTTTACGTACTTGCCTTCATCCACAAAAATTTTTTCCAAATAGCCTTTTTCTAAAGCTCTCAATTCAATGTGCTGAATAGCTTTGATTTGACAGACATAATTAGCTAAAACCACCGTGTCTTTTTTTAAGGGACTGGTAACAAGGAAGGTAACTTGTTCTTGTTTTTCTTCCTTTTTTGATTCACAACTGGCAAGGCACAACAAAGCACCAACACCCGCAAGGATGAGATTTTTTTTCATGATCATTTTTCTCTAATGAAGTGTTCGGTAGTATGAGGCACAACAAGACTCGAAGCCATTGTGGATAGCCAATTACACCTTACGATTTAAAATAAAATTTATTGGAGGATGATTAGGGCAAAGATTAATTGCCACTAATTGTGTCAAATCATATTCTGAATACTTGGAATACGATGAATAACTTATGGTAGGAAAAATTAGATAAGTGCTTACTGAAATGTAAGACTTTAGCATTAGTGAGTAAGAAAAACTTACTGTACCAACTGTAAAAAAGCGTAGAGGATACATCCGTATTCTCTAAATTCTTTTTTTGTGAAACGATACCGTCCTCTTCGTCCTCTTCAACTTCTTCATTATAATCGAAAAGTATATTCTCACCGCTGTCTAATGAAACAGATGTGAAAGTATGACTTACATTATTTTGCAGATTACCATCCAAGGAAGCACGGTGTTTTTTTATTGGATGATGAAAAGCACCTTTTCTAAGGGTATGAGCATCCAGTTGACCGCTAATGCTCAACAGGAGAATACATAGAGTTATTAGATATTTGATGCGTGCTTTTATCATTGAAGCAATAAAAGTAACTCACACCGCAAATACAAGCAAAATTTTTAATCTTAAATTTTCATTAAAACAGAAAAATTCTTCTATTTTTCATATTATATCTTCCATTATTTAAAAAATATCGACCGCAATAATAATCACTTGCTTAAAAACTTAAGATTCTTGCGTGCATTAAGCGACTAATTCTTAGAATATATGGAGGCAAAATCTATTCAGAAGTACTAATTTCAGCAAATTAAGCCTCCACGTATTTTACAATGATAATTATCAGGTTTGGGAAAAGGGGATTGCTTAGAAATTTGGCAGTCATATAACCGTATAAACTTTCAATTCAGAGAATTCTATAACATTAAAAGAAAATTGTGTAATATTCCAGCCCATTGATTTTCAGAACTTTGCACTATAAAAGCTAATCCATATAATGGTTGTTTAAACTTTGTAAAATAGTAAAGTTATGATTCACACGTATCGTATCATGGGGATGACCTGCAATGGTTGTCGTTCAAAAATTGAAAATACCCTAAATCAAATTGATGGAATATCTGCCGAGGTGAGCTTAAACCCACCAATGGCAACAATTGAGATGCACTCCCCTATTCCAATTGAAAAATTGCAGGGTAAATTATCTAAGGCTGGAAACTACCTAATTGAAGATATTAATGGTTCAAATATGGCTTCTCATAAAGAGATAATCAATGTCAATTCAAAACCAAGTGGTACGGGTAAATTCTACTGTCCAATGCACTGTGAAGGAGAAAAAATGTACGATAAAGCGGGAGATTGTCCCATGTGTGGAATGCACTTAGTACAAGAACAAAGTCTTCCACAAAATACCCAGTACACTTGTCCAATGCACCCCGCAATCATTCAAGACAAAGCGGGGAACTGTCCTATTTGTGGGATGAGTTTAGTGCTAATGATTCCAACGGTTAGTGAGGAAAGCAAAGTCTACGACGATTTATGGAAGAAAATGAAAGTAGCACTCAGCTTTACCCTTCCTGTTTTTGCGATTGCGATGATTTCAATGATTCATAATAATCCATTATTAAAATTAATGAATATGCAAAAGTGGAATTACCTAGAGTTTATCTTAACGCTACCAGTCGTTTTTTACGCTTGTTGGGTATTTTTTGTGAGAGCTTGGAACTCAATCATCACTTGGAATCTCAATATGTTTACCCTCGTAGGCATCGGAACGGGTGTTGCTTTTTTATTTAGTGTAATCGGAATGTTGTTTCCGAATCTTTTTCCGAATGAATTCAAAAGTATGGATGGAACGGTTTTTCTGTACTTTGAAGCTACATCCGTCATATTAACGTTAGTGTTGTTGGGTCAATTATTAGAAGCAAAAGCGCATAGTCAAACGAGTGGAGCGATTAAAGAACTTTTAAAATTAGCTCCCACCGATGCCACGTTGGTCTTGGAAGGGAAAGACAGCATTATCTCGATTCACGACATTAAAAAAGGTGATTTGTTACGGGTAAAACCAGGTGATAAAATCCCCGTGGATGGAAGAATAACCACTGGTGAAGGAACAATTGACGAATCTATGATAACGGGCGAGCCAATTCCTGTGGAAAAAAAAATCGGAGATACTGTAAGTTCGGGGACCATAAATGGTAATAAATCCTTCGTCATGTTAGCCGAAAAGGTAGGTTCAGAAACCTTACTTGCTCAAATTGTCCAAATGGTTAATGATGCCAGTCGCTCCAAAGCACCAATTCAAAAATTGGCGGATCGTGTTGCCAAATATTTTGTTCCGATTGTGGTCATCGTCTCAATAATTACTTTTTTAGTTTGGGTTAAATTTGGACCAGAACCTTCGATGGTTTACGGTTTTATTAATGCTATTGCCGTTTTGATAATTGCTTGTCCTTGTGCCTTGGGATTAGCAACGCCCATGTCCATCATGGTTGGCGTAGGCAAGGGAGCAACCTCGGGTATTTTGATAAAAAATGCCGAAGCCTTGGAAAATATGAATAAGATAAACGTTTTAATCACCGATAAAACGGGAACAATTACGGAAGGGAAACCCACCGTTGAGCGGTTATTTTCAAGTCAAAATTCCAATACTTTACTCCAAAATATTGCTTCTCTAAATCAATACAGTGAACACCATTTAGCCGAAGCAGTGGTAAAATATGCCAAAGACCAAAATGTGCCTCTCATTGAGGTCAAAGATTTTGAGGCTATTGCTGGTAAAGGAGTTATTGGGATAGTATCACAAAGTAAAGTTGCCTTGGGGAATAAAAAACTCATGGATCAAGTGGAAGCGACGATTACGGATGATTTAGAACAAAAAATTATCGCTGAGCAAAAATTGGGAAAAACCGTATCATACATCGCTATTGATGGAATTGCAGTTGGTTTCATATCCATTACAGATGCCATTAAAATCACCAGTAAAACTGCGATTGGCGAATTAATTCGCCAAGGAGTAGAAGTTATCATGCTCACAGGCGACAACGAAAATACCGCAAAAGCAGTAGCGGATGAATTACATTTGAGTTCCTACAAAGCAAACTGTTTACCCGAAGATAAATTAAACGAAATTAAACGATTACAGGCCCAAGGAAAAATAGTCGCAATGGCGGGTGACGGAATCAATGATGCCCCCGCATTAGCACAAGCCGATATTGGGGTTGCTATGGGAACGGGAACGGATGTTGCCATTGAAAGTGCGAAAATAACCTTGGTAAAAGGTGATTTACAGGGCATTGTTAAGGCCAAATATTTGAGTCAGGAGGTAATGAGAAATATTAAACAAAATCTATTCTTTGCCTTTGTTTACAATACCTTAGGCGTACCAATTGCCGCAGGTATTTTATTTCCTTTTTTTGGTATTTTACTTTCCCCAATGATTGCAGCGGTAGCCATGAGTTTTAGTTCGGTTTCAGTAATCGTAAACGCATTAAGATTAAAAAGTTTGAAACTTTAATTGTCGCCCCATTGGAGCGACAATAGATAAATAGTTTTCAATAGTTCATTTGAGCTTGATTGGCAGATTTAGCTATTTTTTTTACTTTATTTCTCCGTCCCCACCAAATATAAAATCCAGTAAGGGGCAAACTTGCAGCGACTAAACTCACTAAAAAAGCCAATACTTTTCCTGCCAAACCAAAGATTGCCCCCACATGAACGTCATAATTCATTCGGATGGCTTTATCCGCCAATTTTGCCTCCTCAAATCTACCGTATAAATGGTTTACGGATAATTCTTTCATGGTATATTGGTCGAAATAACGGTAATCGGTTTTCCAAGTTGTACCTACTTCGGTGTTAGTATTTACGGCAATAGAAGCGGAATCTGAATCGGGAATATGCACTTCAATGGCGTTGATGTTGGCTTGTTCCATTCTTACTTTTTGCCATACCACATCAATCATTGGGGCATTGGCATTCATTACTTTTTTGTGGGTTGTATCCGAAAGAGCTTCCGTAAAAACCATTGATTTTTCACCTCCTAAACGTCCATAAACCGAATTAGCAAACCATTCAAACCCCCAAATCAAGCCCGTTAAGGCAATAATTAACACCACCCAAGAAGCATAAAATCCTAAAATATTGTGTAAATCATAGTTTTTACGTTTCCATTGGGTCACAGATTTCCACTTAAATTGAAAGCGTTGTTTGGCAGCAGCTTTGTTTTTTGGCCACCAAAGAATAATACCAGAAATCAACAAAAACACAAAAATTAAGGTTGCCGAAGCCACAATTGGTTGCCCAATAGTAGGTGGAAGCCACAAATAATAATGTCCCATGAGTACAATTCTGAAAAAATCGTAGTCCATATCTTTCACTTTCAATACTTCTGCCGTGTAGGGATTGAAGTAAATAAGATCATAATAGGACGGTTCATATCCATAAAAAATGGCTTCTACACTTCTTCCTTTACCCGCATAATTGATGGCGTGCAGATGTTTTTTAGGGAATATTTTATTAGCTTTTTCCTTAAAAACTGAAGGAGCTAAAGCCGTTTTTGCTTGTGTTTCTGCAAATAAATAAGGTTCTGTAAATGCCTCAATTTCAGTTTTGAAGGCATACAAACAGCCCGTAATGCTGACAATAAACACCACCAACCCAGACGCAAGTCCGAGCCAGAGGTGTAATTGATGGGTTATTTTTTTGAAAGTCATTGGTTGTTCTCTTAAAATTTATATCCAACGGTCAAACGTGCATTGCGTAAGGCTTCGGTTTGGTAATAGTAAAATCCACCGTAGCTATAATACGCTCCAGAATACAAATATTCACTCAATAAGTTATTGACATTCAAGGCAATATTGAATTTGTTAGTTTGGTAAGAAACCGCTCCGTCCATTCTAAAATAGTCTTTCAAGGGTTGCGTTGTGCCATCAAATACGTACCAAGATGAGCGTCCTCCTTGGAATTGTCCACCCAAAGAAACTCCCCATCCTTTTATTTTTCCTTCGGTTGCTTTGTATGATAACCAAGCGTTAGCAATATTTTTCGTTGAACCTGCCAAAGCAATTCCCACTTTTTTAGCATCGGTATCTTTCGTTACTTTTCCGTCAGTGTAAGCATAATTGAAAGTCAAATCCAATCCGTGAAGAATTTGTCCACGTAAATCAAATTCAATTCCTTCAGTTTGGCTTTGTCCCAACTGAATGGAGAAATTTGGATTGCTTGGGTCGGCGGTAAGAATATTATTTTTAGTGATACGATACGCCGATAAACTGGTTGTCCAAAGTCCACCCGCCCATTCTCTTTTAATCCCAACTTCCTTATTATCTCCCGTGATTGGGTCAAAAGATTTGCCTGATTTATCGGCTCCTGCTTGTGGAACAAACGCTTCATCATATACGCCATAAACGGAAGTGCTTTTATCAATCGAATAGCTCAAACCAATACGAGGCGTAAATTTATCGGCTTTTTGTAGTCCAGAATACGGGTCGCCATTTTCAGAGGTTGTATAACGTCCTGCTAAAGTTAGGCGAAGTTTATCTTTCATTAAATGGATTTCGTCTTGCAAATAAAAGCCCGAATAAGTCTGATAATAATTAGCGCCACGCTCCCGAAGGCTCAACGAACGGTCGTATTTGGGATATTCACTTCCCGCAATGGTTCCGTAAACTGGATTATAAATGGCCAAACTCTTAATGGCTCCCGCTTGAGCAAAATCATGGAAATAACTTTTATTTCCCATATCAATTCCACCTAAAATAAGGTGTTTGATATTACCCGTTTTTACGTCTCCATTCACAAAGAATTGTCCTAATTTATTAATACCTTGCACATCCCAAATACTCATACCCCGATAAAGGGTATCTCCATTAGCAGAAAATCCACTTGGCCACATCGACTGCCCAATTTGACTATAATTCATGTACGCAATTTGACCTGTAAATTTCCAATTTGAGTTAATAGAATGTGCCAGGGTTAGGAAAAAAGTATTGTCGTTGATATTCGTAGGCGACATATTAGCTTCGGCAGTCGTAAAATTTACGGGTAAATCTCCGTATCCTTTTTTAGAGAATGAATAATTAGAACCAATCATCGACATTTGATTATACTGATACGTATATTCAGCCGTCAATGAGGTTTTATCGTTAAATTGATATTTGATAACGGGGGCAATTGACACCCGATTATTAAATTCAAAATCACGGTGCGAGCCTTTCATTTGCCCCATCAAATTGATACGGTACAGTAATTTACCATCATCGCTCAGTTTTCCATCCAAATCTAAGGTCGTACGATAAGTATTGAAACTTCCTAATGTCATCGTGGCTTCTCCTTTGGTCATTCCTGTTGGTTTTTTGGTCACGACATTATAAAAACCACTTGGTTCGCCATTGGCAAGCATAAAACCAGCAGGGCCTTTTACAAATTCAATGCGTTCTACCATACTCATGTCTTCCGCCAAAGGTCCCCACGACATTTGTACATTCATTCCGTTTCTGAATGCTCCCACTTGCGAGCCACGCATCGACAAAAGGGCATAATTATCCCAGTGTTCTAAACGAGTTACGCCACTGACATTGCGAGTTACGCCTTCCAACATATCAAAAATTTGTTGGTCTTGGAGTAATTGTTTGGTGACAACCTGAATATTTTGGGGAAGTTCCAATAAGGGTGTTTTCAAGCGTAATGAAATCGAAGGATAATCCGTTACGTATTTACTCGGGTTTGATACCACCACTACTTCTTTCAATTGCTGACTGTCTTCCGTCAATGTAAAATCAATGATTGTTTCTTTTCCTGCCTCAATCACCACTTTCTTGTTTTGAGCTTCCAATCCTACAAAACTTACTTGAACAGTATGGCTACCCATTTTAATATTTTCGATACGATAATTTCCTTGAATATCGGCCACCGTTCCTTTCGTTGTTCCTTTCATAACAACACTCACAAATTCAGCGGGTTGACCATCTTTGGTGATTACTTTTCCTGCAATGCTACCCGTTTGGGCGATGCTCAAAAAGCTAATAAAAATTAATATTACGGTGAATAATTGTTTCATTCTGGGTTTATTTAATTATGATTTTTTGTTGATTTAACAATGCAAAGTTTGATACTATTTAGAATAATTCCAAACAATTAGTCAATTTATTTAGAATTATTCTAAATAAATTGACCACATCTTTCTATCGAAAGCATAAAAGCAACCATAAGAGAACCTAATATTTCAATAGGTAATTGACTTATTCGTTACGAAACAAACCATGAAATTGACTGCGGGATTTATTTTTAGGACTTCTCTACGGATTGACACTCGGGCGAGGTTTTTTTTATCAATAAATCAATCGTTATTTTTTATGCAAATCACTAAAAAACAAGTATTTACAGATTTGACCAGAAGAAATTGGAGCTATAATTCGATTGAAATACAAATTGGAGTTTTGATAAATGAAGCGAAATTACTCACAGAAAAACAATACTATTTTCCAGTAAGTAATCCCTTATTTTGCAGGAATAAAAACCTGTCCTTTGCTTAATAATCGTGCGGTACGAATTACGCCAGATTTTTTAATTACTATTTCATCATCTTGAAATTCGTATTCAAGATTTACCGTAAATTCTCCCGACGGATGCTCGATTGAGAAGTGGGAATTGAGCATAGAACAGGCTGCAACATTTCGGGAATTATTGACAATTTCATCACAAACAGAATTTGGTAAAACGCAAGCCGTAGCCACCGAAACCGCTGCCAAAACACCAATTGCTTCATGCACCACGTGCGGAATAAACATTCGGGTATTGATTAATCCGCCGTTTTGGGCTTCCGAAATCAAACACATTTTGGGAATAGTCTGCTCTGTCACATCCCCCAAATTCATTTTATAACCAGCTTGTAGTCGAATACTTTCGATTTTTGATTTCAATATTTCATTGGCTTCTAACTCCTCCTTACTTTCATTTCCGACGAGTCCAAAATCGGTTGCTCGCATCAGTACCAATGGCATTCCATTATCAATACAAGTGACTTCGATGGCGTCAATAAGGTCTTTAGAATTTCCAGTTGGCAATAAAGTTCCACACGTTGAACCGACAGTATCCAAATAATTACAAATAATGGGAGATGCCGTTCCGAGAACTCCGTCAATTTTAGTATTTCCTGCATATTCTACCTCCTTATTAGGTGTTTGCACCGTTACTTCACAAATTCCACCCGTGTTGAGGATATTAATTTTTGCGGAAGTTGTGGGTGAATTTGCCGTAATCATGCCCGATTCAATGGCAAAAGGTAATACTCCCGCCAAAATATTTCCGCACGTTTGAATCGTTGAGGCTTTCCCCTTCCCTACCACGACTTGAATAAAATAATAATCCAAATCTGAATTAGGTGTTTCGGATGGACTAATAATGGCGACCTTACTGGTCAAAGAATTTGCACCACCCAAACCATCAATTTGTCGTTTATCGCCCAGACCAACGCCTTCCATTACGGCTATAATGGTAGCATTTCTTTCGGTTTCATTAAGTGGTAAATCCTCGGCACTAAAGAAAACTCCTTTGGAACTTCCGCCCCTGATTTGCATAAACGGAATAGCTATTTGCATTTATTTTATCAATTTTTCTAAATTATTTCTCGTACCACGAGTTACAATGGGGTCTAAACCTTTTTCATCAAGCATTTCTATGACTGCCTCCATTTCGTGCATCCGTCTGAGGGCATGAGTCTTGCTTCCTTCCACGAAACGATTAATCAAATCATCTTTTCCACCGATAATCGAGGTAATTTGTTCCCGAATATACGCCTCCATTCCAAAAGCTTCTCCCGCTTCAACAGCTTCACAGATTACAGCGGCAACCCCTTTATAAACAATAGAACGCAATAATTTCATGGTGGCTGCATCCCCAATCTTTCCATTTTCTACCAGCGAAAGATTTAGGTTTAAAGGTTTCATTTGTTCGATAAATTCCACCGAATTATCGCCTGCTGCCAAAAATGGAGTCAAAATTCCTTTGGGTGGAACGGGTGCCATAATTGCTAAATCAATCATTTTCACCCCTGAGTTTTTTAAGATTTCAGCAATATTTTTCTTTTTTTCAGGAGAAGACGTATTCATCTCGCAGAAAAATTGATGGCTTTTTAAAACAGGGATAAGTTCACGAGCAATTTCTTCCGAAACAGAGGAAAGATTTACCGAAAAGATAACATCGGCATTTTGAGCCGCCTCCGCATTACTGTTAGCAATAATGATATTAGGATGCAACCTTCTGACAGGATTTGGATCAAAGCCAATAACATTCACCCCTTTTCCAACTAAATCATTGGCAAAATGAGAACCCGCTTCACCTAAACCCAATACTGCGATGCTTAATTTGTAACTCATAATTTATAAGGATTTTAGTACCCAAATTTTTGATCCCAACCATAAATTTTAATTGACGGGAATCCTTTTCTCAATTCAGCTCTTGTTCGTTCTTCTTTGGCTTCACGGGCAATTGCTTTTTCAATCGTTTCTTCTATTTTATTGAATGGAACCACCACCACACCGTCACGGTCACCAACAATGATATCACCGGGGTTTATCAAAACTTCACCGATAATAATAGGTTCATTGAGGGTACCATCGCCATGATTGGAAGTTCCACGAATACATAAACCTCTCGAAAAAACGGGGAATCCCATCGCTTCAATATCATCGGCATCACGCACGCAAGCATCAATTACTAAGCCATTAATTCCTTTCGTTTTAGCACCTAAGCTCATTAAATCACCCCAATATCCAGCTTCGTAAAAGCCCGAACAGTTAGCAATTAGCACATCGCCAGCATTGGCATACGCATACGCACGGTGTAATAAAACGTTGTCTCGGGGCATCGTTTGAACGGTGTAAGCAGGGCCACAAATTTTCATATTTATGGCTATTGGTTTTATGCCTGAAGGTAAATTCCCTTTATTGCCCAGCGCCTCACAAATAGTAGCAGCAGAAAATTTTGATAGTTGCGTGATCATTTCCATCTCAAATTCAGTAGTTCGATGTTAGTTTTTCAAAATTTAATAGAGCACTGATTCTCGGCTACTTATTTTATCTATTTTACAAGTTTTATAATTTATTGACGCAAGTTATTAATTCAAATTCAAATACGACTGACGAGGTAAAAACCGCCTTCAGGGTCTTTATCCATTACTCTGAAGGCAGTTTTTAGCCTATCAATCGTTTTATAATTCCGTATTATTTTAACCTAAGCCAAAGATTTTCTTGCTTCACGATCGGGGTCATTTGTCAGCACCGATGTATCATCCAAAATCATCGTTTCCCCGTTTTGAGTGGTGTAAGGTTTCCAAGTTGGTAAACCTCCACCATTTGGATTACCAGTCTTAACAAAACTCAAAAATGATTTTGCCATTTTTTCTGATAAAGCTCGTGGGCGTTTTCCTCCTCCTGTGTGCGTAAGCATCAAATCGGTATTGTAAAACCAAAAACAAATATCATCGCAGTGAAACGCCCGCATTCTTCCATCAAAAAGCGGAGGTTGCCATCCAAACCAAGCCAAATAAACGGGCGATTTCTTCTGAGCAACTTTAGCGTCAGCTACGGCGACGGCATTTTTACGGTTTGAAAGAATCATTGACCAAAGTTCAATGGGACGAGCCTTTGGAAAGTTTTTAGCGTAAGCTTCGACAATCTCACCCGATTTGTCACCAAAACGAGATTTAATTTTTTCTTTTACTTCCGCTAATGTCACATTTTCTAATACCGCATCAGTTCTACTCGGACTTTGCTCATTAAATGTTGAGCAAATTATCATCGGTATGTCAGCCGAGAAATGGTTTGAATCGGCAAAAAATGAACTTCCGTGTAAATATTCTCCGTCTGCTACGGGCGAAAATCCGCCCCTTACAACATTGAGTCTTTTGGCTTCATCCGCCATTTTATCAACGGCTCTATTGGTAATATCAAGGTATTCTCTCCACGGAATTTGTTGCAATTTCCCTATTTCACCATTTTTCAAACCCGCTTCTTCCATGACCTTCTGCCCCAATTTCTCGGCGTATTCTTTATTGACTCCCGCCAGAGAACCGCCACTCAAAACCACCGCTTTATGAAATAATCCTTTAGCGGACGGCATATTCATTAAGGTCGTAACTTTTGATCCTCCACCAGATTGCCCCATAATGGTAACATTATTGGGGTCGCCCCCAAAGTTTGCGATGTTATTTTTTACCCATTCAAGTGCCAAAACCATGTCTAAATTACCCACATTCCCAGAAGCAGGATGCCCGCCAACGGTATTTAATTGGGTATAACCCAATGCTCCCAGTCGGTGATTTAAAGAGCAGAAGACCGTATTTCCGAGTCGAGCAATATTTTCGCCATGATAGCCATCTTGTTCAATCGCATTTCCATTAACAAAACCGCCACCGTGTAGCCAAACAATTACGGGACGTTTCTGGGTATCCAAAGCGGGCGTCCAGACATTCATTTTCAAGCAATCTTCCGAAACATCGTCGTAATTCCAATGGTCGACAAAAGATGCGTAGGTATTGGCATAACGTTTCTCCATAATTTGTGGAGCGGTATTTCCCCACCAAAGAGCAGGACGAATTTCTGCCCAAGACGATGGTTTTTGGGGCGGCATAAATCGGTTTTTACCCGAGGTATCCGCCCCGTAAGGAATTCCTAAAAATTGATGGATGCCCCGAAGGATAAACCCTCTAACTTTTCCGTGTTCCGTATTAGTGATGGCGATATTATCGCCAACAAATAAAATTTGGTCATCCTCCGTCGGTTTTGATGACTTCGGAAGATTGGAAGAATTGGCAACTGCTTGTTGAGAAACACCCATACCTGCCACACCAATTCCTAAAGATTGGATAAAATTACGTCTTGTTGCTTTCATAGCTTAATCATTGTAAAAGGCTAAAAATTGTTCAAATAATACCCTAAAATAAAGGATTTTTTTTTGCCTTTTACCTCCAATCCATTAATGAGTCTTTTTTAACTACCAGATGCCCTAAATTCTCGACCACTGGTTTTTAGAAAATAGAAGAAACGACTCTTGGTAAGTGGCTTTGGTGAGCCTCCGCATATTTGACCTCTTTTTTACCCGAAATACGGCGAGCATGATTCGCCCTTCGTGAAGCCAGTTCAGCATAATAATCTTTCAAATATGTTTGAGCTCCCATGCAATCCATCGCTGCTAATTTCTTTTCAAAAACAGTCGAAATATCCACGAAAGTATCGGGTAAGAATTCGCAAATTTCAGGCTGATGAGGTTCAAATGAATACCACATTGGTGGGTCAATATGCTTGAATGCACTCGGTACGCCAGCACCGCACGACAATAGCCTTGCCCTTTCAGTGGCTTGATATGCCAAAGGATGGTCGGGGTTAAAAGGGTCTTTGGCGGTATGGGTCAAAATAACGGTTGGCTCAAAATCTCCAATTATTTTGGTCAATTGTTCGATTCTCTCATTAGAAATCAACATTGGATAGTCCCCCCAATCTAAAAACATGATGGGTGTACCCAACATATCAGCCGCTTTTTGTGCCTGATCCCGACGAATAACTTTTACACTTTCCACACTACGTGTTGGGTCTTCTTTCCACAACTCCCCCGATTCGCCACGTTCTCCGTAAGACAAACAAATCACCAAGGTTTCAGCACCTTCTTCGATTGCCTTAGCAATAGTTCCTGCCGAACGCCAAACAAAATCCCCTGAATGGGCTCCAATAACTAATAATTTAAATAATTTATTCATAATAAGTAATGGGAATGAGTGTATTTAGTGCATTGAGCTATATACCTACTCATTTTCGTATTATTGTAAGATTTTTTCTACTGGTGATAATTGGACAATAAACATCACAAAAGTTCTTCTGGCATGGGTGTTCCTCTGGTGTGGAAACTTTCTACTGTTTTGAGTCCCCAAGCTTGTCCTTTCATGCGTTCTTCTCTACTCCAAACGACGGTTTCATAATCTGGGTCGAGAATTAAACGAGCCGTTGGATTGGCAATTTCAATACGATTTCCTCCAGGTTCGTAGAGATATAAGAAAAAAGTCTGCTGAATGGCGTGTTTATGCGGCCCAGTTTCGATAAACACCTTATTTTCAAGGGCAATATCAGCGGCCAAAAGCACTTCTTCACGGCTATTTACAGCGTAGGTTAGATGATGAAATCGCCCCGAAAGCCCCGAATGGTCTTCAGTAATGGCTAAATCGTAAGATTTTGAATTAACTGAAACCCAAACGCCTTTTGGTTCATTATCAAAAATGATAGTTTCCGACATTCTTCCGCCTAACAAGCCAAATTGAAAATCACTAAAAGCGACAATATCTTTGGCTAATAAATTCAAATGGTCGATACGTCTCACATTCATTCCTCTACCCGGAAATTTGCTCGCTGTATTTTTCAGTGCCGATTTATTTTCGCCAACGGCCTGGTATTTATGCGTATCGAAGTATATCTCGCAAATATGTCCATCGGGGTATCTAAATTTAAAAGCCTTTCCGTAACCACATTCATGGTCTTCCCAACCAATCCCTAAACCTTGGGCTTCAATGGCGTTTGCACGTCTTTCGAGGGACTCCGGGCTTCGGGTACGCCACGCAAAATGACCTATCCCCGAATGTTTTTGGGCCGTAAGTTTCAAAGAATGATGCTCATAATCATCATACGCCCGCAGATAGGCAGCGTCCCCTTTGATTTCAGTAATAGACATTCCCAAAATCTCGGTAAAAAAGCGAATACTTTCGTCTAATTTGGGGGTAAGTAGTTCGACGTGTGCCAAATGAGCAAGTTCCCAAGTAATATTATCCATTCAATAATGGGTTTAAAAATTATACACAAATTTGGGAAAAAACCGCCCGATAAGTCGGAAACTATTTTTACATTTATGGATAAAAATCAAACATTTAGTATGTTATCACAAAGAAATATTACAAATTTTGAAGGTTTATACGGCGATGTTCATGGGAAATATTCATCCGAATACATCTTCTTAGAACTTATCGCTACCCGCAGTCAATCATTCGATTGGAATATCAAACCTCACATACATTCTCACCTTTTTCAAGTATTTATCGTCAAAAAAGGCTCTCTTACCTTTCAAGATGATACCAAAGAATATTACCTTGAAGCTCCTTGTATATTGTTAATTCCTCCAACTTTATTGCATGGACTCATTTATACGCCCAACATTGAGGGGCATATCCTTACCCTATCCGAAAGTATCATGGAGGATATTTTTAAAACATCCAACCCCATTTGGCAGACTTTTGAACAAATACGAATTTTAACGCATTTTGAAGAAAATGTGGCTTTTGAAAGAATTTTATCGGTAATAAAGCACATAGAATATGAGTTGTTCAGTGAAAATCTTGAGCGTTTTTTGATGCTGCGATCTTGTATTACGCAATTTTTCATTTGTCTGCACCGACTCACTAAGCAGGAAGAAGCACAAAAAGGCGGGACTTTAATGATGACCTATTTTCGAAAATTCCA
Organism: Bacteroidota bacterium; assembly: GCA_040387735.1. Taxonomy (GTDB): domain Bacteria; phylum Bacteroidota; class Bacteroidia; order Cytophagales; family Spirosomataceae; genus Arcicella. The sequence continues at coordinate 11,000 of JAZKDE010000049.1, read as the reverse complement.
ACAGCATATCAAACAATCGGAGTATCCTAAAAGTATTCCCGAATTTGCGGATGAATTAAACATCACCTCCGTTCACCTTAACCGAATTTGCAAGTCGGTTTCAGGTAAATCCGCCATCGAGTTGGTGCATCAAAATCTCATCAACGAAGCTCAAAAATATTTGTTACACACTTCCTATTCCGTTTCAGAAATTTCATACCTCCTCAAATTTGAATACCCAAATTATTTCGCAAAACTATTTAAAAAATACGTTGGAATGTCTCCTAACGAATTTAGGAGACACGACCGTAAGTAGGCTTTTACTGCTGCTTTTTTTAGCTTACAAGTTTGAAAAACTCGAAAAAGTATAGCCTTTCGCTTTTAAGGTACCGATGAGTTCATTGAGTTTAAGGTAAAATTTATCCGTTCGAGCGGGTGAAACCCCAATATGTGAAAGTAAGATAAAGCCATTCAAGCCGTTCTTTTGTGATTTTTCATAGTTGAGAATATTAGACAAAATCTTTTCCGAAGACAGATAATTTCTCATATCAGGCGTGGTATAATCCGCATTTGAAGACGTTCCTGCCGTGAAATTCACCAAACTAATGCCCATTTCCGACGACCAATCACTAATCTTTTCATTGTACCATTCATACGGAGGCATAAAAAATCGGGCTTGTGATTTAGACACACCAAAACCTTGCAATGCCTCAAAATTGGCATTGAGGTCATTTACAAATTGTGATTTCGTAACCAGGAGCGAATCTTGTGCTTCCCACGGAGCGTACAATAAATGTTTATCAGCATGACATCCCACATAATGCTTCTGCTTGATCAGCGATTGTATTGGCTTTTTGAATAATGGGTTTCTCAGAAAATCACCCGTAAAGAAGAAGTTTCCTTTGATTTGATATTTCGTCAAAACTTTTGCGATTTCCTCAGCTCCATCGCCAAACTCGTGTCCCGTAAAAGCAAGATAAATCGTTTTCTGAGCAGGATTCATTCGGGTAATACCCCCTAATTTTTTCTCCGAAATCATTTTTCGCTGACTCATTCCTTCCTTTTCATAGTGAGAAAGCAAGAATGATAAACTTGCCGTGCCATCCATCGTTGGTTCATCGGTTGAATAATCCCCAAAATCATCATGATAAACCACCAAGTCAGACTGGAATTCTGCGTATTCATCGGGTTGATACAGCGTAATACCGATTAACTTTTTCCAAATAGAACCATAAACGGGTCCATCAACCAAACCACCGTCAATTTTATAGTTATTCAAATGCGTAAATGCCGAATGCGGATCTTGTGGCGTATCACCCCACGACGGAAAACCACAAATCATACTGGTTCCCCAGGGATTACAGCCCAAAAGCCAATCTCTCATGGCAGCCTCCATCTCCGCATATTTTGAACTTTTAGTAAGTTGTCGGTATAGAATCAACTGCGTAAGCAAACCACTCACGTAATTATTAGAACACCACACAAAAGGCACGCCATTTAAAAAAGGGTTATTTTTCCCCCGCTGATACACTTTTTCAATACCTTGTTCGAGGTAATGCAAAAACTCAGGGGAGTATTTTGGCAAAGTTTCCTGAGCTAAAAAATAATGTCCCAAATTGACAAAAGGATACCATTGGTAATGCCTTGCTGTATCCGCACCCATCCAAGGTGTTGTGGGTTCCAACCTTCCAAAACTTGCCGCTTCGGCTTGAAATTGTTTATCGGCGGTCATGGAAGAAAGTTGTGTCGCCGCCAATTCCATATCATCCGCCCAGTTATCCTCCTCATAAAAATAGGGAGCACCACCGGGAGCAGTCTGGGATACTCCTGGGAATTCCTTCCCAAATTGATACGCATCCAAAGCTCTTTTTTGGAGACTCTTGGCAAATTCAGGGTAATATTTTTGCAATAATTTACTACCCAACGCAAATGCCGAAGCAAATTTACCCACGCTTGAAGCAACACCCGTTGTTCTATTTTTGTACTTAAACCCTTGTGGTTTACCCGTAATAAAATATACCGGTCTGGCAAGTCCCTGATTCGAAGCATATTGGGTAAGATCTTTATTAGGAAGACGCAAACCCCGATGATCACGGTCGTCAGCTAATTGGTTATAGAATTCATGTGGATTCGGATTCATTTTCACCAACCAATCAAGTCCCCATTTAACTTCATCCAAAATATCTGGTATTCCATTTTTACCCACATTACCCGCCGCATCGTGTTTATCAGCATATACTTCGGGATTTTTTTGATACGCAAACATCATCTGAAATGTAGCATTGGCGGAAGTCGTTACGTATTGCAAATAATCCGACGCATCATGCCAACCCCCCGACACGTTTAAATGCGTTGAATCCTTAGAGCGGTCGGGATGATACACAATAAAACCATCGGCGGTATGACAAGAGTCTTTCAAAAAAGGATTATATCCCGAACGTTGCTGACGCATATATTGCAACACAAAATCAGCAGCACCCTCATACGCAGCGGCATCAATTTTAAATACCGCTGAAGAAACCGTTCCTGCCTTCACAAAATACGTTCCTGATTGATGAAAAGCCGAAAAATCAAGTCTCGCACTCTGCTTAAAGGAAGCGTACTTACCGTATTTCCGAACCGTATTTGAGCGAAAAACCTCTTGCTGCGTCAGTACATTGACCAAAGAGAAAGACGTGGGTAGTTCTTCGGATTTAGTAAGCCAAACCGCCACTTTATTGGCATTCGGCAAATACCCTAATTGGTTAACTCGAATCCAAGCATTATTCGTTGACTGCCCCAGAAGTGAGCGAGTAAAAAGACATAATAATAATAAGCTGATGAAGTATTTATTTTGCATATTGTTTTTCAAGTGAAAATATGATTTAAAACAAACATAGTCAACAAATTTGAAGTCTTTGTTCTGTATTGGATTCAATGATAGAAATTCGAGATTTCACCGCACCCCCAAAATGGAAAGTCGATAGTCCCACGCACATTTCCAAAACAATTAAAAGCATCCAAGCGTTAATTTCTCAGATGTTTTTCATTTTACTTAAACTTTAAACACCACAAATTTAGCAGGATACTAAATTCAAAACTTCAGCAGAATTATTTCCTACCTTACCTACGTGGTTGCTATTCATGTCAAAAAATATATTAATTGTCGGTGCCAGTTCAGGCATTGGTCTCGCAACGGCAGAAATCTTATTAGCCAAAGGGTTTAATGTCTTCTCAGCCTCAAGAAATCAACCCAACCTTACGGGAATAACCCACCTTTCTTGGGACGCTCAAAACCCTGACAACAGTGTTTTTACGACACTTCCCGAAGTAATTGACGGCATCGTTTATTGTCCAGGCACAATCAATTTGAAACCATTCAATCGTTTGAGTCAAGATGATTTCAAAAACGATTTTCAAATCAACGTACTGGGAGCAATCAGCGTGATTCAAGCAATTTTGCCAAAATTAAAAAAAGCAGATAGTGCTTCCATCGTGTTGTACAGCACCGTAGCGGCTAAAATAGGCATGGGATTTCACGCCTCAGTGGCCGTTTCAAAAGGAGCAATTGAAGGCTTAACGCTTTCTTTAGCGGCAGAACTTGCCTCCGCCAAGATTAGAGTAAATTGCCTTGCCCCTTCCTTGACAGATACGCCTTTAGCGAAAAATCTATTGTCAACCGATGACAAGAAGGAAGCATCAAATAAGCGTCATCCCATTGGACGGTACGGAACCTCCACTGACCTTGCCAATATTACAACGTTTTTGATTTCGGACGAATCAAGTTGGATAACGGGACAAGTTATTGGGGTAGATGGAGGAATGGGTTCAATCAAAATGATGTAATTACGGAATTGAATATCCATTTATACGCCATAAATATGCTGCCTAAAAATCCCTACTAAGAATTCTAACCCTTAGTAGGGATTTTTAGATTCTCCTGTTTTTCAACCGTTCAAAAGATTATTACAAGAATTTGTAATAATCTTTCTAACCGCAACAAAGTTTTGTGTACATTGGAACTGTTATTAATTTCATCCTTAAACACATTTAACAAATGAGCTTTTTACTGATTCTTTTCATCTTAGCCGCCGTGGTGGTCTTCCTCTCCTTAGTGGTAGTAAACCAAGGCACGGTAGCCGTTATTACTATTTTCGGGAAATATCAGCGAATCATGTCGCCTGGTCTAAATTTCAAAATCCCGTTTATTGAGTTTATTTTCAAGAGAATTTCGATACAAAATCGTTCGATGGAACTTGATTTCCAAGCCATTACTGCCGACCAAGCTAACGTAAATTTCAAAGCCATGTTAGTTTACGCCGTATTGAATCAAGATGAAAATACGATTAAAAATGTTGCCTTTAAATACATGGATGAACGCTCTTTTATGCAAGCACTCATTCGTACCGTTGAAGGAACAATTAGAGCTTTTGTGGCCACAAAAAAGCAAGCGGAGGTTCTTTTATTAAGGGGCGAAATTGTCTTAAATGTCAAACATGAATTAGATGAGACGCTCGAACAATGGGGCTATCATTTAATTGATTTACAGCTAAATGACATTGCTTTCGACGAATCTATTATGCGTTCGATGGCTCAAGTAGTTGCCTCAAACAACCTAAAAGCAGCGGCCGAAAACGAAGGACAAGCCCTATTAATTACCAAAACTAAAGCCGCCGAAGCCGAAGGAAATGCCATTAGAATTTCGGCTGAAGCCGAAAAGATTGCGGCTCAACTCCGTGGACAAGGCGTCGCTCTTTTCCGTGAAGAAGTCGCTAAGGGAATGGCAGAATCAGCTAAATTGATGAGTGAAGCCAATTTGGATGCGTCCTTAATCTTGTTTTCAATTTGGACAGAAGCCATCAAACATTTTGCCGAACAAGGTCAGGGAAATGTTATTTTCTTGGATGGTTCAACAGATGGGATGGAAAAATCAATGAAGCAAATGATGTCGCTACAACAAATAAATGCCAATAAAGAGCGGTAGAATAGATTTTATGAGTAGTATTTTCCATTCTAAAATACTACTCATAAAACTTAAAACCCATCCTCAATTCTCCAATAAAATATTTCGTATCAATTCGTAGCGTTCATCAGTTAGTAAATGACCATTTTGCGGGAGAAAAATATAGCGTCGGGGGGCGTTAACCAAAACAGAATCAACAAAATTACCGTTCGTAATATCAATAATCCAATCTTCTCCGCCCTGTAAAATTGTTACCGGGCATTTTATTTTCCGCCAATCAGGCAAAAGCTTTTCCAACTCCGACCGATGAGCAAATTTTTCATCACTCGCACGATTAACGTATTTTGGTAAAAAAAATCGGGCAAACGTAGTATTAACAGGTTTAGAAAACCACCAGAACTTCTCCTTTGCAGGGTCGCAAGCGGGTGAAATCAAAATTAGTTTTTCTACAATATCAGGATTTTCGATGGCCATTTTGACCGCAATTGCCGCTCCGTAAGAACGCCCAAGCAAAGTTACTTTTTGTCGGTCATGTTTTCTCAAAAGAGGTTTCAGCAATAAAGCTTGTCCCGCAATAGAAGTTTCACTTTCCACCGATTTATGGTATCCCGCACGGTCGGGAGCCATCATTTGAAATTTATTCAACAATAAAGTATCATTAAAAAACTCTTTATAACCAAACCACGCCCCCGGAGCTCCATGAACCAAGAAAAGTAAAGGTTTAGTTGAATCTCCCGCAAAAGCGTAGTAAATTTTATGCTGTAAAGTATCCGAAAACCCAAACGTTGGTTGTGGTGGATTTCCACGGTAATAATCCATTATTTTCTGGTCACTCATATTGAAACTTTGCATACAAGAACACAGCGTACCAAAACAAAAAATAATAATCGTTGATTTTAAATAAAAATAATTTCCCTTCATAAAATGTGATAAAACTCATTTTGGAACCTTGTCCAACAGCCCCTCTTTTTTCATTCAACCAACCAAACATCACTTTCTTTTAGGTAAAGAAACCTTTCATTCCAGATTACTCTTCGCCAGATGTCATTTCCACCGATAACATTAAGTCGATTTCCCCTATCAATAACAGATTCAACCTGAGCCGCTGATGATGGCTCAGAACGCAGATATACCCCATCGTGGTTAATGATACCTTGATGATACTTATCCGGTAAATTCAGAAGCAATCCAATTCCCAAAAGGTAAACGACCAAAAAGATTTTTTGATTAATTGGAATATAGGCACTTTTGTATTTTTTTATGAACAGAATAACAAAGATGTATATGCCCAAAATCAATAACAAAGCCACCAGAAATCCAGAATACTGTTTGTAGAAAAGAATTAAAAAGTTAAAATCGTTCAATTCGTACCCCTGTAATTCGTGTAAATTGGCAATTTCATTCAACTTTACGATGATTTTTTGGTTGGGTTCTTGTTCAAAAGCCTTGTTTAAAAAGTAAAGTGTGTTCAAAAAGTCCCCTTTTTTTTCTTTTATGGCCGCCAATTTCAAAAAATAGTGTGCCGATGGATTTTTCAGTTTTGGCCGATTTTTCTCGAAAATCGCCTCCGCCGCATCAAAATTTTCAACTTTATACAAAGAATCTGCTTTTTTTAATGACTTGGCATCACTCTGACTTTTAGCGAGTTGTATAAAGCTTAGATTAAAAATGAAAAAAAATATGATTTTTTTTAGATAGTATGCTTGCATGGTGTTTTATAAAATCGTAGTTTTGCACCGCAATTAAGGAAAACATTTTAACAAAAACAAAAGAAGTTTTTAACAGTTTTTCTGAAGAAAGTAAAGATTCCGTAGCTCAGTTGGTAGAGCAATACACTTTTAATGTATGGGTCCTGGGTTCGAATCCCAGCGGGATCACGAGGGTTACCTGTGGTAACACTCCCTTCGTGTCTGATGGCACATTATATATATATACAATCTGAGTTAATCACTCATTTTGAAGATTCCGTAGCTCAGTTGGTAGAGCAATACACTTTTAATGTATGGGTCCTGGGTTCGAATCCCAGCGGGATCACTTCTAAAGTTTTTAGTACACGTAAAAGGTTCTGATTAATGCTTAAATGCATTTTCAGAACCTTTTTTTATTGCCTTCTTTTCGCCCTTCTGTTCATTCGTACCGATAATATTGACATTCGTATATCGAAACAATGTAATCGTATCGACATTTCTATTATTCCGATAATTTCTATTAACACGGCATTATTCTTGGTTTTTGCTTTTTAAATCCACACAAAAAACCCTAAAAATAATGCACTACAACACTCCTTACAACCCAATGAAAATCTCCTTCTATTTCAAGTATTCGCAAACCTCAGCGAAAAAGAGTGCTGGCTATGGCTCTATTTATTATTACCTGATGTTGGGTAATAGAAAAACAAAAGAAGAATCTACTTCTATCCCCTGCCACATTTCGGAATGGGACGCTAATGCAAAGCAATTCATTGGCTCTGATTCTATATCAAGAAACCGCAAAATAAAGCAAATAAGCGATATTTTAGAGCAAAACAAACTGATAAAGGAAGTCTTAAACGAATCGTTTACTGGTGATGAATTAATAGAAATGACAACTGTAAGCGAACGTTTCAAAAAAACATTTCTTTCTGTTTTACAAGAGTATATTGACGAACAATCATTGAAAATCCGAAAACCTAATACACCAAAATCGCAAGCCAATATTGAAGAATCAACTTGGAGAACCTACCTAAAACGCCAAAAGAATATTTTCGATTTTTTAGCGGCCACCAATAAGACTGGTTTGTTAGTATCGGACATTACACAGTCTGGGCGTGGGCAGTCTTATGCTACCAAACACGTGAAACTTGCAAAGACTGTAATAGACTTTGCTAAAAATAGTAAATTGGTTAAAGTTAATTTTGCAGAGACCTACAAAATAAAAGCTGAACCCAAAAGAAACGTTAAGACACTAAAACAAGAAGACTACGATAAATTAGAGAAGATTAGACCTTTATTGTCTAATACTGAATTAAAGTACCTTGATGTACTTTTGTTCATGCGTAAAACCTTTATGCACGTCGGGGATTATTTAGAGACTACTTCCCAAAATATTACGAAGTACGAAAATGGACAGGTTTGGATTATAAAGCCTCGTGTAAAGCGAATTGAGGAGAACAATCAAATCCAAATCATTCCGCTATCGGAAACAGCCCTTCAAATCATCCAG
>JAZKDE010000049.1:0-2868 GCA_040387735.1 Bacteroidota bacterium | reverse complement strand
CTTATTTTTCTTTACAATTGCAGTATTGAGTCTCGTTGGCATAGTCGCAAGCAGCTTTATAGGTTTCAAACTCCATTTGGGTCGGTAATTTATTCGCACAGATTATCTTGACATTAAGTCGGTAATAAACATTGTTTAGGTCATCAATAATATACTTAGTTCCAAAATATCCAGTTTGTAACTGTTCTTTTGATACCAGTTAGCCGAGGAGATTATAAATACCATTCTCCTTAAAAATAAATTTCCAAACTCTTACTTTTTCGCTAAAGCAATTAAAGGTTGAATTACTTTAAAACTAATATTATCATTGGCTCGTGCTAAAAACTTTTTTCGTTATTGGTCAAGAGTTTGATAAGTATTTCGTGATTGCACACCTCTATCAACAACAATAGCCTAATATTAATCACAAATGATATCTGCCGCCTAACTTTTGAAGTTGAAGCCGAGAGGTTATTGCTTGTTAAGCTTTGCTAATTTCAATTTGCGATTGTATGTCGTTTGGTTTTGCGTCTCAGACGCTTCAATACATAAATTTTCTAACCCCGATTTGCTTAAAAAAGGTTCTAAACAATGTTTCGGACAAGACTGATTTCAAATCGGGGTCAGCGAGGTAAGTATATAGTTCCGATTTATAGAGTTAAAAAGATTAATCAATTCTGCAACCTTGTTCTAATCATGCTTGAACGAGAACAGAATTAGCCATATATTTAACACCAACGAAGAAAACAATAATTATTAAATGAAAAATACCCTCATATACGCAATGTGTATAGCCCTAATGTGTAGTTGTGCAGGTACAAACACACTCAAAATCCATAATTTGGCTAATTATCAGAAAGATAGTCCACTGATTGTGTTCTTGGATTTCAAAATCACGAGGGTTGGCGAGACTGATAATGTCGTGATGAGCAATGCCATTTTGGGCGTAGGCGAAATGCGTGCGAATATGCCCGAAACTAACTCCGAAATCAAAGTCAAAGTGGTTTTGAAGGGCGATAATGACGAAACGATTGATGAATGGTTGTTGGATTATCCCATCAATCGTTCAGTGGAATTGATGGATGAAAAAAGTGGAAAAATTGAACGCAAAAACCTTGAAAATCAGGAAGGTACGCTCAATGTAAAATTCCAACAAAATCCCAAACACAAGAACCTTGAATTGTATAGAATTGATACCGATAAGAAGAGTACCAAAATATTTAATATCTCACTGAAACCATGAAACGCCCGAACAAGTCAATAATTTTCACTCAGAAAACGACTAAGGCGTTCCATCTGATACGATCAAAAATAAAAGAACATAATTAGATGAAAAATAAAAGAACATAATTAGATGAAAAAACAACTATTATTTCTCTTCCTTTTAATGGCGACTTCGGTAGGAATCGAAGCCCAAAGTTTTAAATTCCCTGTAGATACGCTCATCAAAACGGGGACTATCAAACGCCGTGTAAATGTCGTGATTCTCCCCGATGGATATACCGCTTCGGAATTACCGAAATTCAAAACTGATGCTGCCGGATTTATTGATTATTTATTCAAAAAACCGCCTTTTAATAAGTACAAGCCCTATTTTAGTGTTTATACGGTTGCTGTCCCATCGGCAGAAAGTGGGGTTACCCACCCTCAAAATGCCAGTGATGAAGCTACCACAAATCCTCAACCCATAGAAACCAAAGATACATATTTTGGTTCATCTTTTGATATTGGAAAAATTCATAGGCTAATGACTTACACTAAAGTAACGAACCTGACCAATGTATTAGCTACCAATTTTCCTTCGTATGACATTGTATTTATGATTGTCAATACGCCCTATTATGGCGGTGCTGGTGGTTTTACGGCTACTTTTTCACTCAATGCTGCTTCTAATGAAATTGGGGTACATGAATTGGGGCATAGTTTTCCAGGTTTGGCGGATGAATATTATGCAGGAGCTGTATATGAAGCCGAAAGACCAAATCAAACCAAAGATAAAAGCCCTGCCACCAATCGTTGGAAAAACTGGCTTGGTACGCCTAACATCGGCATTTTTGACCATACCGCTCCAGGACAAGCATGGGCAAAACCCGCCAATGGTACGTGTAGAATGGAATTTTTGAATAAAGAATTTTGTAGTGTTTGTCGTGAGAATTTTGTAGAAAAAATCTTGCAATTAATTACGCCCGTTGAGAGTCAATTACCCACGACTGGCAACATCCAACTTACCACGACGGCAACTACTTTCAAGTTAAATTTATTGAAACCCAATCCCAATTCTTTGCAAGTAGAATGGTTTTTAGATGGAAAAAGTATTTCGACCCAAGAACAATTCCAAATGAGTGCTGCTAATTTGCCCAATACCACAGGCACTTTGGTGGCAACCGTCTATGACAGTACCGCCATTAGTAGAAGTACAGTTCGCAAAATTACGCCTTTCAAGATTCAATGGAATTTGTCTCGTGAGGCGGTAGTAGTTGAACCATTCACCATTTCTGCCAATAAATTAAGCATCTGTTCGGGTGATTCCGTTACGCTATCTTCCAAGAGTTGTGCGGGTGGGGTAGTTACGTGGAGCAACGGATTGAAAGGGGCTTCTATTACCGTAAAACCCTCTTCGACAATTAGTTACACTGCCACTTGTGAGATTCTTGGTGTACCTGTCAGTAACGCTTTGAACGTATCGGTAACGGCAAGTCCAACAGCAACCGCCTCCAACAAAGGACCTTACATAGAATATCAAACCATAGAACTATCTGCTTCGGGCGGTGATACCTACGAGTGGAAAGGCAGTGGAGGATTTTCTTCAACGGCTCAAAACCCAACCATCACCAACGCAAAGCTCACCAATGCTGGCATATATATAGTTACGGCAAAGCGTGGAGATTG
>JAZKDE010000048.1:0-46660 GCA_040387735.1 Bacteroidota bacterium | reverse complement strand
TTTGTCATTGGTATTATTTATAATGATGAATATTTATAGTGATTAGATATTATTCAGGCTATCATATTTATAAAAAAAATATCTGATTGTCGATGGTTAAATGCCGAAAGCCAATCGCAAATTACTTACTTCACCACCGTGCCCAACTCCTTGGCAATTTGTTTTTCAATCTCTTTGGCTTCCATGAACATTTCCAATAAACGAGTTTGTTCTTCAATATCTTTTGTTTGAGAAATTTGTTTCATCAAACCTTTCATTTGTTGCTCATTATAAGCTTTTTTCAGTCGGAGGATATTTTGAAATGCTAAATCTGCCAATTTATCTTCTTCAGTAGGCACAATAATATCGTGTTTTATCCACGCTTCTGAGATGCTATAACGTTCAGTCGAAAGATTGATTGCTTCCATTTGAATGTTAGCAAGGCGATGACCAATAAAATGTTGAGCATTCAGGATATTTCCAAGCAAAAACTGTTCCCGAAATATCGTCAAAATTTCTTGATAAATGGGCGTTTCAAAATTCATTCCGTCAATCTCCGCCAAAATATATTGCATCAATGTAACGCCTGGAGCAACGCCTGGGTCAACTTCTTTCGTGCCATGATTTATCAATAATCTAATACATTCCAACTCTTGAATTCCCATACCCGACACCACAATACGAGGTGCTTCGGGGGATTCAATGACGGGATTACTGACAGGTTGAGCAGGAACAAAATCAACTGGAAAACCCGAAAATTCTTCTTCCTCCGAAAAACTCATCATGCCGTCCAAATCAAAATTTGGCGGGAGCGATGTTGGTTTACTAAGCGTTACGCCTTTCGGCAAATCATTCTGTAAACGCTGACGATTATTTTCCCTTTCTCGGTCTTTATCTTTTTGTTTGGCTCGTTCAATGGAAACTTTATTACTTTCCGAAATCAGTAATTGTTCATCAATCTGCATCAAATTAGCAGTTTTCTGAAAAAATACCGAACGTTTTATCGAATCTGGAATTTTGGAAATACTGCCCACCATATCCTTGATCAACTCGGCTCGTTTGAAGGGGTCATTACCCGCTTCTTTCAAAGAAAGTTCCGCCTTAAAAGTAATAAAATCAGTAGCGTGGTCTTCAATATGCTTAACAAATGCGTCTGAACCAATTTTCTGAACGTAACTATCGGGGTCTTCTCCCTCTGGAAAAACGACTAATTTCACATTCAGTCCTTCTTCCAAAATCATATCCATTCCTCTTAGAGACGCTTTTATACCTGCTGAGTCACCATCGTACAGAACGGTAATATTTTGCGTAAAACGTCCAATCAAGCGAATTTGCTCCGTAGTCAACGACGTTCCCGAAGATGCCACCACGTTTTCAATGCCTGCTTGGTGCAAAGAAATCACGTCGGTATAGCCTTCCACCAAATAACAAACGTCTTTAGTTCTGATAGCATTTTTTGCTTGAAAAATACCGTAAAGAACATTCGATTTATGGTAAACTTCGGTTTCGGGCGAGTTGAGATATTTCGCTTGAGATTTATCCGCTTTCAGAATTCTTGCTCCAAAAGCAATCACTTTTCCTGCAACGTTATGAATCGGGAAAGTTACCCGATTTCTAAAACGGTCGAAGGCCTTTTGAGCATTTGGATTAGTAGTTTGTTCATTTTCTTTCAAAATGGTCAAACCTGCTTTTGCCAAAATATCCAAGCTATACCCATTTTTGAGGGCTTCTTTCGTAAATGCGTCCCAACCTTCAAGGCTATAACCCAATTCAAAAGTATTAATGGTTTTATCCGAAAAGCCTCTTTCTTTGAAATACGGATAACCGATGGATTGTCCTTCTTCGTGTTTGAAAAGATTATCTTGGAAATAGTTTTTGGCGTAATTCAAGACAATCAAAAGGCTTTCTCGTTCATTTTGAGCCAATTGTTGTTCATCCGTCAAAACCGTTTCCTGAATTTCGATACCGTATTTTTTGGCTAAATGTCGCAATGCCTCACCGTATCCCAATCCTTCTATATCCATAATAAAACGGATAGAATCTCCTGCTTTGCCACAGCCAAAACATTTATAAATGCCCTTTGCGGGCGATACCGAAAACGAAGGAGATTTCTCTCCGTGAAAAGGACAACACGCCCAAAGGTTCGCTCCTTTTTTCTTCAAAGACACATAATCACCAATCACATCGGCAATGTCAGCACTTTGTCGGATACGTTCTATGGTATGATCGTCTATTCGCATGGGTTTGATTATTTATTCAAAATTACGTTTTTTTTGCGAAGATTTTGGCGTTTTGCCACGAACACACTTTGCCACGAACACACGAAGACTCTAAGACTTTGGGCTCTATTTTAAAAACTTAGCACCTTTGTGTCTTCGTAACAGAATTTAGTCGATTTAAAAATTCTTAAAACCTTTATGCCTTCACAACAAAAAACAATTCATTAAACATTCTTTTAGGAAAGAGATAACGTAAATTTGTCTTCATTAATTCACTCTATGAATTCTGAAAAGTTTCATTCTCGCTTTTCGCTTAGCTTATCATTATGTCAAAAGAAAAATCAAACGACCACGGCACTGGTCACATCATTCAAAGCTTAATCGTTAATGTACTTATTGCTTGTTCAAAAGGTTTTGCAGCATTTATGACAGGTTCAGGTTCTATGCTCGCCGAAACAATTCACTCATTCGCCGACTGTGCCAATCAAGGATTATTATTGGTAGGAGTAAAACAAGCCAAGCGACCTGCCACTAAAAAACACCCTTTAGGCTACGGAAGAGCCGTTTATTTTTGGTCTTTCATGGTGGCAATGCTATTATTTTCAATCGGTGGGATGTTTTCTATTTATGAAGGACTTCATAAATTTAGCCATCCAGAACCCGTTGAACATATTGAATGGGGAGTTGGTATTTTGTTGTTTTCTTTAGCTTTGGAAGGTTACTCCACTTTTTCGAACATCGTAGAATTGAATAAAAGAAGAGGTTCAGTAGGCTTTTTTAGATACCTAAGAAGCACCAAAGACAGTGATTTAATTGTCATCTTTGGTGAAAATTCAGCGGCTGTTTTCGGTTTGATTCTCGCTATCATTGCCCTTTTAACGTCCTTTTACACAGGTGATGGTCGTTATGATGCCTTGGGTTCATTAGCAATTGGAGTTGTATTGATTGCGGTTGCTATATTTCTTTCGGTAGAGGTAAAATCGTTGTTAATTGGTGAAAGTGCTGATGCTGTTATCAATGATTTAGTAGAAAAAGAGGCTGAAAAAAGCCCTGAGATTTTAGAATTAATCAACTGTATCACTATCCAACAAGGGCCAGGCGAAGTATTAATGTGTGTCAAAATCAAATGCAAACACGATTTATCCGCTCTACAAATTAGCACGATGATTAATAAATTTGAAAGCGATATTAGAAATAAAGCTCCTGAAGTAAAATGGATTTATATCGAACCAGATTTGCAAGAATGGAAGTAAGCATTATTTAGTGAATGAGTGAATTTGCAAGTCCTAATCTTAAATCACTAAATCACAATTCACAAATTTTAATCATGAAAACACGAATATTTTGGATTGAAGAAAACCTCGGCATCATGTCAAGACCTTTGGGTGGTGACGACCTTCAAGAAGAAATTATTCATTGGAAAAAGTTAGGAATTGCCACCATCGTAAGTTTTTTAACCGACGAAGAAAACGAAGAATTAGATTTGGAATACGAACGAATGGATTGTCGAAGAGAAGGTTTTGAGTTCATAAAATTCCCGATTGAAGACGGCGATGTTCCCGACAGTTATTTGAAAACAAAAGAATTGGTCATTTCTCTTGCTGAAAAAATTAGAGAAAATCAAAAAATCCTACTTCACTCAAGGGGAGGAATTGGACGAACATCAATGATTACAGCGTGTGTTTTAGCCAAAAATGGTTTGTCTGTAAAAGAGGCTTTTGAATTAATTATGAAAATAAGAGGTATCAAAGTTCCTGATACTGAAGCTCAAAAAATTTGGGTAGAAGAATTTATCTTGAAAATGAAATGATTAAATAAATAAGCCCCGACAGTCGCTAAAACTTCGTCAGGGCTTATTTATTTTACTGGTTATTAAGCTAAAGTAGCTGTCAACGTAATTTCTGCATTCAATAAACGAGAAATTGGACATTTTTCTTTAGCCGCTAAAGCCGCCGCTTGAAATTGCTCATCGGTAATAGCTGGAATTGTTGCCGTTAAATCTAAATTAATTTTTGTGATTGTTCCATCTTCAAAAGTAACTTTCGCAACGGTATCAATATTGTCTGCGGTGAACCCTGCTTCATTTAAAAGAAAGCTAAATTGCATCGAGAAACAACCTGCATGAGCCGCACCAATTAATTCTTCTGGATTTGTTCCAACGCCATCGGCAAAACGAGTTTTGAATGATAATTGAGCATTATCTAAAGTGGTACTTTGGGTAGAAACTGTTCCTACGCCTTCCATTCCTGTACCTTTCCAATTTGCCGATGCTTGTCTTGTAAATTTCATGTTCTTTGTGTTTTTGAGTTTTATTTTGTTTGATTATGATACAAATTTCGACATCAAATATTACTAAAACTTTAACCCAAGTTAAAATCGTTTGGAAGTGATAAAAATAATTCAATCTTTCTCTTAACCCTTAGGAAGATCAGAAAACAGCGTCTCCTGTCCTAAATACCTTTTGTTCACTTCCCTGACAATCTCTTCCTAATTCTACTCAAAGAAGGCCCTTGAATACCCAAATACGAAGAAATATGGTACAAAGGAATGGCATTCATAATGTCAGGATGCTGTGAAACTAAATCTACATAACGTTGTTCTGCCGTTTGGAAGAGTAAACTTTCGGTTCTATTCAAAGCTACATTCGAGGCTTGTTCGGCAATTAACCGCCCCAAACGTTCCCATTCGTGCGATTGTCGATAAAGTCCCAACAAATTATCAATGTGAATATAAATCACCTTTGAAGTCACCATCGACTGCGTGTAAAAATGACAAGGAATTTGATTGATAAAACTGGCGTAAGAAACCACAATTTGGTTGTGGGTGTAAAAGAAAATATTTTTCTCATCGCCCGTTTTTTCATCCAAATAATAGGTTCTAAAAACACCGTCCACCACAAAGCCCAAATACTTACAAACCTGTTGAAAATCGTTGTAAAGTTCCCCTTTTTTGTATTCTTTCACTTGCCAAAACTGCTCAGAAAGGTTGAAGGCATCTTCGCTCATACCCGCAAAAGATTTTAAGGCATTTTTTAATAAGGTTATTTCAGTCATAATTCTGTTAATTTGTAGGATAGGGTTTAACCTGTCAATGGAGAAACAGGTTAAATACTGTCCTACATTAAAGTTAAAGCAAAGAATCTTTTGAACAAGTTTCATGTTTGAATTATATACAAAAAAATATAATGAAGATGCAAAAATCAAATGAGTACCAAATAATTCTTTTTGACGGAGTTTGTAATTTTTGCAATGCTTCCATTAATTTCATCATTGACCACGACCCCGAAAAGCACTTCAAATTTGCCCCTTTACAATCAGACTTTGGGCAAAAGACTTTACGTCAATTTAATAAAAACACCGAAGATTTTGATTCAGTAGTGCTTCTTAAAAACAATCAATTATACCAAAAATCAGAAGCCGCTTTAGAAATCACCAAACATCTTTCTGGTTTCTGGAAATATCTTTCAATTTTCAAGATTCTTCCAACTTTTACTCTCAATTTTTTCTACGACATTATCGCCAAAAATCGCTACCGAATATTCGGCAAATCAGAAAGTTGTCGTATGCCCACACCCGACTTAAAAGAAAGATTTTTAATAGAGAATAGTTAATAGAGGTTCGAGAATAGTTAATTTTGTCCTCAAGATTGATAATATTCACACAATCTCTCATTCACTCAATCACTCATTGAATATGAAAGCATACGTTTTCCCTGGTCAGGGTTCACAATTCAAAGGTATGGGCAAAGACCTATACGACAATTCAGCATCTGCAAAAGCTCTTTTCGAGCAAGCCAATGATATTTTGGGCTTCCGCATTACCGACATTATGTTTGAAGGCACTGACGAAGAACTCAAACAAACCAAAGTTACGCAACCAGCCATTTTCTTACATTCAGTTATTTTAGCGAAAGAAACCGCAGATTTCAAACCTGATATGGTTGCGGGACACTCATTAGGCGAATTCTCAGCTTTAGTTTCAGCTGGTGCATTAAGCTTTGAAGATGGTTTACGTTTAGTTTCTGCCCGTGCTTTGGCAATGCAGAAGGCTTGTGAAGCGAATCCTTCAACAATGGCAGCGGTACTAAATTTAGCCGATAACGTTATCGAAGAGATTTGTGCTTCTATTACCGACGAAGTTGTGGTAGCTGCCAATTATAACTGCCCAGGACAAGTAGTAATTTCGGGTTCAAACGAAGGCGTGGCTCAAGCAGGCGAGAAATTGAAAGCCGCAGGAGCAAAAAGAGTGTTATTATTGCCAGTTGGCGGTGCATTCCACTCTCCTTTAATGCAACCAGCTCGTGAAGAATTAGCGGCTGCTATTGAAGCAACTACTTTTGCAAGTCCATCTTGTCCAATTTACCAAAATGTAAACGCTCAACCTTCAACCGATGTGGCAACTATCAAAGCTAATTTGATTGCTCAATTAACGGGAGCAGTTCGTTGGACACAATCAGTACAAAATATGATTGCCGACGGAGCAACTTCATTCGTAGAATGTGGCCCAGGAAAGGTTTTACAAGGTTTAGTAAAAAAAATCAATGCTGAAGTAGAAACGGCAAGCATATAATTATCAGATTTTAGTAAAATTGAAAGGTGTAGCATCTCAAATTGAGGTTTTACACCTTTTTTTTGCGTTTTTCATCAGCAATAGCTCTTTTTATTACTTTTTTCTGAAATTTTAAATCCCACAAACTCAACAACTTACCTTTTTTTTGAAATAAATTTTCATTTTTTTTCTCTATTTGACTTGACACATAACGAATAAAAGCGTAATTTTGCATCACTTTTCCACCTGACCAAAAGTCAAAAAGAAAATAGATTGACCGATGGTGTAATGGTAACACAACGGTTTTTGGTATCGTTATTCATGGTTCGAGTCCATGTCGGTTAACAAAACCTCTCAGTAATGGGAGGTTTTTTGTTTTTATAGTCAATTAGCACAAATCAAAACTTTAGGCATAATAAAAGCCCTTGAAAAAACTAATTCAAGGGCTTTTATTGTACTATATGTATTTTACAAACTACTCAAATCAAAACCTTCCATAAAGGCAGTTGTGAAATTTCCAGATTGAAAACGCTCATCATCCATCAATTTGATGTGGAATGGTATCGTTGTTTTAATACCTTCAATGACAAACTCCTGTAAAGCACGTTTCATTCTCAAAAGCACTTCTTCACGGCTCTGACCTGTTACGATTACTTTGGCAATCATTGAGTCGTAATTTGGCGGAATAGTATAACCTGAATAAACATGGCTATCAATACGGACACCATGACCACCTGGCAAATGCAAATTAGTGATTTTTCCTGGTGACGGACGGAATCCATTAGAAGGGTCTTCAGCGTTAATTCTACATTCTAAAGCGAATAATTTGGGGAAATAATTTTTACCAGAAATTGCTACGCCAGCGGCTACTTTTATCTGTTCTTTAATTAAATCAAAATTGGTTACTTCCTCCGTGATAGGGTGCTCAACTTGGATACGAGTGTTCATTTCCATAAAATAGAAATCTCCATTTTTATCCAATAAAAACTCTATTGTACCAGCACCTTCGTATTTGATAGCAGCCGCTCCTTTAATCGCAGCGGTACCCATACGCTCACGCAATTCTGGGGTAAGTGCTGGCGAAGGAGTTTCTTCACAAAGTTTTTGGTGACGGCGTTGAATAGAACAATCACGCTCTGATAAATGGCAAACTGTTCCGAACTGATCACCCACAATCTGAATTTCGATGTGACGAGGTTCTTCAACGTATTTTTCCATGTACAAACCATCGTTCCCAAATGCTGCCGCAGATTCCGTTTTGGCATCATCCCAAAGTTTCTCAAATTCAGCTTCGTTGCGAATAATACGCATTCCACGTCCACCACCACCGGCCGTAGCTTTGATGATGACAGGATATTTGATTTCTTTAGCTAAAACTTTGGCTTCTTCAACGGTATCAATCAAACCTTCTGAACCTGGAATAACAGGTACTCCAGATTTTTTCATGGTTTCTTTAGCCGTTGCTTTATCTCCCATTGAGTTGATTTGGTCGGCAGTTGCTCCAATAAATTTGATACCGTATTCAGCACAAATTCTTGAAAACTCTGCATTTTCGGATAGAAATCCGTAACCAGGGTGAATGGCATCTGCACCAGTAACTTCGGCTGCTGAAATAATAGCAGGGATATTTAAGTATGACTGGCGACTTGGTGGTGGTCCGATACAAACGGCTTCATCTGCAAATTTTACATGAAGACTTTCACGGTCAGCAGTTGAATAAACGGCAACTGTTTTAATGCCCATTTCTCTGCACGTTCTAATGATGCGAAGGGCAATTTCACCACGATTGGCAATAAGTATTTTTTTAAACATTTTTTTAGGTATGAGGTATGAGATATGAGGTATGAGATATGGGGTTTATTCATCTAATAAGTCTGATAATAATATTAGTAATGGAAAAACCTCATAATTCATACCTCATACCTCATACCTAAATTATTGTTCTACAACAAAAAGAGGTTGGTCAAATTCAACTGGTGTTGCATTTTCTACCAAAACTTCAACAATTCTACCTGAAATTTCAGCTTCGATTTCGTTGAATAACTTCATGGCTTCAATAATACAAACAGTTTGACCCTTCGAAATATCTGAACCTACTTCAGCAAATAAAGGCTTATCTGGTCCCGCCGAACGATAGAATGTTCCAATCATTGGCGATTTGATAGTCACTCTATTTGATGCCACTACAGGAGCCGCTACTGGTGTAACTGGAGCAGATGCGGCTACTGGAGCTACGGCAACTGGAGCCGCTACTTGCGGTACAGGAGCTGCAACTTGATGTACTACTGGAGCGATACCGTATCTTTTTACAGATAATTTCAATTCAGAGGTTTCAATGTTTACCTCATCAAGGGTTGACTGTGCAATAAAGTCAAGCAGTTTTTGGATTTCTTTGTTTTCCATTTTGGGAGTGTTATGGAGTTATGGGAATTAAAAGTTTTAGGGTCAAAGAAGTTAAAGAGTTATAAAAGTTACTTGTCTAAATGTTAAAGAATTTACGAATACGTAATATTTTCAACTTTTAGGCCTTCAACTTCTATAACTCTTCAAACTAACTTTTTACTCTTTCAACGTACTCATAGGTACGAGTATCTACTTTAATTTTTTCGTCTGTTTGTATAAATAAAGGAACGGTAATCGTTGCTCCTGTTTCAACCGTTGCTGGTTTTTTAGGGGCATTTGCGGTATCTCCTTTTATTCCATTTTCGGTGTAAGTAACTACTAATTCAACGAAAAGTGGCATCTCACATGAGATAGGCAAATCGGTTTCAGTATTCATCAAGATTTCAACCTCCTGACCTTCTTTCATCAAATCAGACGCTTGAACCATTTCTTTGTTCAGTGTAACTTGCTCGAAAGTAATATTGTCCATGAAGGTAAAACCAAATTCTTCTGCGTAAAGATATTGATAAACACGACGCTCAACTCGTACTGGGTAAATTGTTACGCCCGAATTGAAAGTATTGTCAATAACTCTTCCTGTATTCAAAGATTTCAATTTTGTTCTCACAAAAGCAGGACCTTTTCCTGGTTTTACGTGAAGAAATTCAATGATTGAAAATAAATCGTTGTTAAACTTAATTACTAATCCGTTTTTGATGTCTGCAGTAGTTGCCATTTTTGTTTTATTGTATTATTTATTGATTATATAGGTATTACTAAAATACCCTACGCTATCAACTATCTATTCTGTTATTTATTAATATCCTCGAGAAATACACAAAACTATATCGCCCATTTCAAATAAACACTTCCCCAAGTGAATCCACCACCGAAAGCTGCTAAGATTAAGTTATCTCCTTTTTTCAACTGAGATTCATAATCCCATAAACACAATGGAATGGTTGCAGCGGTAGTATTTCCGTATTTCTGAATAACCATCATCACCTTTTCTGGACCTACGCCCATACGGTGTGCTGTGGCATCAATAATGCGTTTATTGGCTTGGTGAGGCACTAAAAAAGCAATATCATCTCCCGTCAAATTATTTCTTTCCATAATTTCCGCCGAAACATCTGCCATTCTTGTTACAGCAAATTTAAATACGGCTGGTCCTTCTTGGTGAATATAATGCCATTTATTATCAATGGTTTCATGGGTTGGAGGATAAGCACTTCCACCCGCTTTTTGGATAAGATGATTTGCTCCTGAGCCGTCCGATTTTAAAATAAAATCTTGGATTCCCAAACCTTCGTAGTTGGCTTCTAATAAAACCGCCCCCGCTCCATCACCAAATAAGACGCAAGTGGTACGGTCGGTGTAATCAACAATTGACGACATTTTATCCGCTCCAACAACCACTACTTTTTTATAACGTCCTGATTCAATGAACATCGCACCCGTTGTCAAGGCATTAATAAATCCTGAACAAGCAGCCGCAATATCAAATGAACCAACCTGTGAAATACCCACAGCATCACAAATAAGATTTGCGGTAGCAGGAAAAAAGTGGTCGGGCGAAATCGTCGCACAGATTAATAAATCAATCTCTTCGGGCTTGGTATTGGTTTTGGCTAATAAGCCCTTAACCGCCTCAATTGCCATTACAGAAGTCCCTTTACCCTCACCTTTCAAGATATGACGCTCTCTAATACCTGTACGTGTCATTATCCATTCATCGGTGGTATCAACAAGCTTGGCAAGGTCAGCATTCGTAAGAATATCATCGGGAACGTATCCCTGTACACCTGTAATTGCAGCAGTAATTTTGGTCATAATGTTTTCTGAGGTATTAGGTATTAGGTCGGATGGATTAGGTGATGGACAAAGTTAATGGATTCCAATATGCAGTTGATGATAAATTGAGCCGTAAAATAATAACTCAAAATGCTCCTATAAACTCACAACTTAATACCTACGACCTAATACCTAAAAAAAACCTACCTTAACGCTTCTTTAATTTTTTCAGTAACTTTAGATTCAACTACCGTTCGGCAAAGATGAACCATATTTTTTGCCGCCGTTGCCGACGACGAACCGTGTGCAATAATGACATTTCCGTTTACCCCAATTATCGGACTGCCACCGACGGCTTCGTAATTTGTTTTATCTAAGAACTCATCTCTAATTCCTCTATCTTTCATAATTCCGTAGAGAGATTCGCCCATTTTCAAGAGAATATTTCCAGTAAAACCATCCGTAACGATTACGTCGGCCTTTCCTTTGAAAAAATCCTTCCCTTCAATGTTTCCTATAAAGTTAATAGAAGAATTCTCTTTCATTAACTTATAAGCTTGTTGGGCTATCAAAGACCCTTTTTCTTCTTCTTCACCAATGTTCATTAATCCGACCCTTGGCGAGTCAATTCCCATCGTAGCTTTAGCATAAACAGAACCCAAAAATCCGAATTGAGCAAGCATTTCAGGCTTCACGTCAGCATTTGCACCAATATCCAAAATAACGGCCAACTTACCGTCTGTTTGTGGTGCGAAACCTGCAATGGGTGGACGTTGTACTCCTTCAATAGTTTTGATGGAAAACAATGAACCAACCATCATCGCACCAGTGTTACCCGCCGATGCAAAAACGTCAATCTCGCCTGTCTTTAAAAGTTTAAACCCAACTCCGATACTGGAATTGGGTTTAGATTGTAATGCTCTAACGGGGTGCTCACCCATATCAATAGTCTCATTTGCTTCAACGATTTCAATGTTTGTTCCCTTAAAATTCTGATTATCAAGTATTTCCTGAATATCCTGCACTTTACCTATCAATACGATGGTAATATCAGCAGGTAATTCTTGGGCTGCCAAAATGATTCCTTCTACGATTGCTTTAGGAGCAAAATCTCCTCCCATTGCATCAATACCTATCTTCATTAATATATTTTTCTGGTTAAACAATCTAACCACAAAAATAACAGTTTATGAAGTGTTAATCAGTATTTTTTCGTAAAAATAGTTTCAAGCATTAGATAGTTACTTGAAAATCAATGAACTACTTAATATTTGAAACTATTTATTTGGACTTATACCTCGATTATTATGCTTGTGCAGCATAAGCTTCAACTACTGTTCTACCTTTGTAGATAAGATTTCCCTCAAATACATGAGCACGGTGACGTAAGTGAATTTCGCCAGTCGTTGGATCTGTAGTTATCGTTTTTGGAGTTCCGAAGTCGTGTGAACGTCTTTTATCTCTACGAGTCGTGGAATGCCTGCGTTTAGGATGTGCCATTTCTTTATTTCCTTAATTTATGATTCTTTATTTATTTATTTTACTCTAATTTTCTCTTAATTTCATCAAAGCCGCCCAACGTGGGTCAACGGGCTTTTCTGATTTTTCTTCGATTTCACCTTCGGAATCATCTTCATCTTTGAGCGTTGAATAAACTATTTCGCCTTCATCTTCAACTTCTTCCTCATCGTTCCAGTCAAAATCGTCATCATCATCACCAAAGTCAAAATTGTTATCTTCGTCGTCATCCTCCTCGTCAATATCTTCCTCTTCGTACTCTTCGTCAAATTTTTTCATGAGACTTTCGTACGTAATTTCATCCTTAATGAACCGTGGATGCAATTTTTTGATTGGAATTTGCAAGCCAATAAAATCAAAAATATCTTGAGCGACGTTAATATACTGCGAGTTACGGTCAATCAACATTAATTCTTCGGTGATTTCTTCAGTATGGTCAGAAAACTTCAAAATCATTTTCTGGGTAATATCTAAAGGAAAATCAAAAGTATCAAGACTTCGGTCACAGGTCAATTCTACGCTTCCTACAATTTTATAAACCATTTGAATCATGGTTTCATTTTTGTCCAAAGCAACACTCGCTTTAAAGTTACCTTTTTTGATTAAATCTTGCTCAAGCTCCACAAAAAAGCTATTATCCCCTTCAAATTCATGCAAATGCTGCTTGTTTTCGAGGCGGAAGATGTCAATTTTAAATGTATTTAAGATGCTCTTTTTCACAGACTTTCATTGAAAAGACTGCAAAATTACAGAGTTTTTTTTAGAAAGAAAAGGAATGTCGTAAAAAAGGTATTTTGTTGGCTTAAATCCTTAAGCATTAACTTTTAGATAAAAGTCCATATTCGTACAAAAAGTGTCCGAAAACGAACACTTTTTGTACGAAAGAATAGCACAAATCATTAAAAATCAAATCATTAACTATTTGGCATAGATTTAGAAACTTTTTAAAGATGACGAGTTCGAGATTAGTATTTTTTGACGCAAGAACCTTTCCCGTTAACTTTTCACCTTTAAAACCAGATGCTATGTTACAAAATTATTTAAAAATCGCCTTTCGTAATCTTGTAAAAAACAAGGTTTATTCTTTTATCAATATCGCTGGATTGGCAGTGGGGATGGCAGTTGCCATGCTCATTGGACTTTGGATTATTGATGAGTTATCTGCCAATAAGCACCACAAGAACTTTAATACGCTTTATCAGATAATGATGCACCAAACTTTTGATGGACATCGTGGTTCACAAACAGCTCTTCCTTACCCTATGGGCGAGGAACTGAGAACTAAATACCCTGATTTCAAAGCTGTCGCCATGTGCGATTGGGGAAGTGGGCATTCTTTGGTAGTTGGTAATCAGAAATTTAGTAAAGTCGGACATTTTTTGGGAGAACAAGGCATTGATATGTTTTCCCTGAATGTATTGAAAGGAAATAAAAACCCATTAAAAGACCCCACTTCAATTGTTTTGACGGAGGAGTTAGCCACAACTTTATTCGGCAATCAAGATCCAATTGGAAAGGTTCTGAAATTGGATAATACCATTGACTTAAAAGTAACCGCAATCGTGGCAAAACAGCCCAAAAATGCTACTTTACAGTTTGATTATTTATTGCCGTGGCTTTTACAAGAAAAAATGAATCCCGATATTAAAAATAATACTTGGGGAAATAACTCATTTCAAGTGTTTGTTCAATTGAAAGACGGTGTAAATCCTGAGAAAACCAATGCCACTATCAAGGATGTAGTTTTGGGTCATTTTAAGGATAATAAATTGATGCAGAATAACATCAAACCATCCGTTTTTATTCACCCAATGGCAAAATGGAGGCTTTACGGTGAATTTGAAGATGGTGTTAATGTGGGAGGATTCATCAAATATGTGAAACTTTTTGGCATATTCGGGTTGATAGTGTTACTGATTGCGTGTATCAATTTTATGAATTTGAGTACCGCTCGTTCAGAAAAACGGGCCAAAGAAGTAGGTGTTAGAAAAGCAATGGGGTCAGGTCGTGAGCAATTGATTGGGCAATTTTTGAGTGAATCCTTAGTGATTTCATTTATTGCCTTGGCATTAGCTTTAATCTTGGTTGAACTTGCTTTGCCTTCCTTTAATAAATTGACTGAAAAAGATGTTTCACTGCAATTATCAAACCCACTTTTTTGGGGTATTATGTTGGTTTTTACGGTATTTACAGGGCTTTTGGCGGGAAGTTACCCTGCCCTTTATTTGTCTTCGTTCAACCCTGTAAGAGTATTAAAAGGTACGATTCGGGTGGGAAAAAGTGCTTCGTTGCCCCGTCAGGTTTTGGTGGTTTTACAGTTTAGTTTTTCGATCGCCCTAATGATTGGAACGGTGATTATTTACCAACAAATTCAGTACGGTAAAAACCGCCCCATTGGTTTTGATAGTAAAGGACTGATTTCAGTTTTTAGTTCTGCCGATTTGGTTAAAAATTATAATCCATTGCGTAATGAATTATTGGCTTCGGGTGCGATATCATCAATCTGTAAATCTTCGAGTCCTCCTTATCAAACGTGGAGTAATAATGATGGATGGAAATGGAAAGGCTCTCAACCAGAAGATAATGCGGCAATTTTTCAGACCATTGCCACGAGTTATGACTATATTAAAACGGTGGGAATAAAATTGAAAGCCGGGCGAGATTTTTCGACAGATTTTGCTTCGGATTCTTCGGGTGTGATACTCAATGAAGCTGCCGTGAAAAGAATGGGACTCAAAAATCCCGTTGGTGAATTATTAAAATGGCAGGGAAAGCAACGTAAAGTAGTTGGAGTAGTGCCAAATATGCAAATGGATTCGCCTTTTGAGGATATTCGCCCAACAACGATTGTTTTTGAAAAAGACTGGGTAAATGTACTTTGTATAAGAATGAACCCTAACGTTTCAGCCTCAGAAGCTATCAAAAAAATGGCTCCTATTTTTGATAAATATAACCCAGGTTTTCCATTTGATTATCAGTTTACAGACGAGCAGTACGCTAAGAAATTTGATTATTTAGAACTCATTGGAAACCTGTCATTGGTCGTGGCATTTTTAGCTATTTTCATCTCTTGTTTGGGCTTGTTTGGCTTAGCTTCGTTCATGGCAGAACAACGCACGAAGGAGATTGGGGTTCGGAAAGTCTTGGGGGCAACCGTGATAAATATTACTACTTTACTATCAAAAGACTTTTTGAAATTGGTAATTATATCTATCCTAATTGCTTCGCCAATTGCTTATTTTACCATGAAAAATTGGTTACAAGATTATGAATATAGAATGGAAATTGGAGCGGGTGTTTTTGTTTTAGTCATGGTCGTTGCCATTTTAATTGCCTTATCTACTGTGAGTTATCAAGCTATTAAAGCTGGATTAGCCAATCCTGTAAAATCTTTGAGAACTGAGTAAATTATGGTAAGGGCGAATGTTATTCGCCCTTACCATAATTTATTTTAAAAATAATTCCAATCTACTGTAACCTTTCTTTCTCTCCTCAGTTTTCACATTCAAATAACCAAAAAAACACAAGAACCATTGAACGCATTGACTGACAACAGCCTTATGCTTAGTGTAAAAGCAGATAATTTAGACAAGATGGGCTTACTGTTTGAGCGTTACCATCGAGTTTTATTTGCATTCCTTTATCATTCAACGGGGCAAGCGGCTCACAGCGAAGATTTGGTTCAAACGGTTTTTTATCGAATGCTGAAATATCGCCACACTTTCACAGGCGAAGGTGAATTCAGAACTTGGATGTACCATTTGGCACGCAATGTTTTGAATGATTCTGTCAAGAAAAATCACCGAATGATTTACCAAAATGACATTACTATACTCAGTGAAAAAACAGTTTTTGAACCTTCTCCAGATATTCAATTAGAGAAAAAACAGGAGTCCGAAACGCTTCATGAAGCATTAGCAAAATTGAGCCCTGAATACCGAGAAGTATTAATTTTAAGCCGTTTTCAAGAATTATCGTACCAAGAAATCGCCGAAATTTTAAAAACTTCGGAAGGAAATATTAAAGTGAAAGTTCACCGTGCGATGAAAGAATTGAAGCTCATTTATTTGAAAAATAGCGGTACGCTGTAAGTTAATTTAGTAAAAGTATTAAGTCCTAAGTTTTTGTAATTGTATTTGTCGATAAATTCTTAATACCTGAGACATAATACTTAATACACACAAAATATGGAAAATAACGATTTAGAATTTGATAATGAAGAACAAGATTTGTGGGAACAACTTGGTAAAATAGATACGCCAAGTCCAAGCCCAGAGACACGAACTCGTTTCTATGCCATGCTCGACACTTATCAAAATGAATTAGAATCGAAGAAAGAGCATTCATTTCAAGCAATCTTTGAGCGAATAAAAGAAGCGTTAAAATACAAGCCTGCCTATAATTGGGCTTACGCTTTAGTTTTGTTGGCCTTGGGTGGATCAATCGGTTATTTCTCTGGTAAAACAACTGAAAATGACACACTTGCGAATCAAGACAAAGTAGAACAATTATCGTCGGAAGTACAAGATATGAAACAAATGATGATGCTTTCAATGCTTGAAAATCCGACGGCAACGGAGCGACTAAAAGCCGTGAGTTATACCCAAGAACTCAACACCGTTGACGACCAAGTGATTGATGCTTTATTGACGACCTTGAATTTCGACCAAAATGAAAATGTACGACTGGTTACTTTAGAAGCACTCATTCAATTGGCTCATCATCCCAAGGTTCGGGAAGGTTTGGTACAATCACTTTTAACGCAAGAATCGCCTTTAATGCAAGTGGCTTTAGCGGATGCAATGGTGAAACTACAGGAGAAACGGTCGGTAAAACAGTTTAAAAAATTACTCAAAAAAGATAATCTTAATAATTCAGTAAAAAGCAAAATCGAGAAGACAATTCGGGTGCTTTCCTAAATTTCCACATTTAAAAATCAACAATTTTATGAAAAATCTAATAATCCCGATTTTAGCGGGGATGATATTGTCATGTGCAAACTCAACTGCTCAGGAAAACAAATTCAAGGAGAAAATCCACCAAGAATTCACTGTTTCTACCAATAGTTTAGTGGCGATTTACAACATTGCAGGCTCAATAAAAGTAGAAGGATACGACGGTGATAAAGTGGTCATTGACATCGACAAAACGATTTCAGCCGATAATAGTCAGGAATTGGAAGAAGGAAAACGAGATACGAAATTGGGCTTCGACCAAAAAGGCGATTCGCTAATTGTATATACTGCTGCACCGTATGATTCTCGCCCCAATACCCGAAATCAAAATATAAATATTCAGTATAATATTCACCTAAATTATACCATAAAAGTGCCTAAAAACGTAAATATGCGAATTTCTACTATTAATGACGGCGATATTTTGGTAGAGAATATGAATGGCTTATTGAGGGTTAATAATATCAATGGCAAAATCACGCTAAATAATATCAAAGCCGCCAACGATGTCCATACCATCAACGGCGATGTTACGATAAATTATACGTCTCTCCCACCCGATAATGCTAAATATTACACGCTAAATGGTAATTTAAACATTACTTATCCCGCTAATTTTTCGGCAGATTGCGAGTTTAAAAGCTTTCAAGGGGATTTCTTTACGGACTTTGAAAATGTGGAAAAATTACCCGCAGTCATTTCAAAAACAACCGAAGAAAATGAACATGGTACAACGCATAAACTCAATAAAGCCAGCATTATCAGGATTGGAAATGGTGGCAAAAAACTAAAATTTGAGACTTTCAACGGTAATATTTATATCAAAAAACAGGTTTAATGTAGAACAAGCTTCCAACCTGTTTAAGGATACAAAACAAAAATATGAAAACAAACAGATCAATATTCGTCCTTTTAGCACTCTTACTTTCAGGATCATTTTTCGCCAAAAGTCAAGATAGAGAACAACTTTCTGTTCCTTTATCTGAGCCAACCAAAGAAGGAAAAGTAATTATTAGTATCATCACTGGCTCAATAAAGGTTGTGGGCTACGACGGAAAAGACATTGTCATTGATGCCATTTCTGCTGATAAAAACGAAAAAAGAGCAAACCGAGAACGCAGCGATGGCATGAAAAAAATCTCTACCAATTCGGGTTTTGAACTGACCGCCAAAGAGAAAAATAACACTGTTACAGTCAATATTGATAAGGTAAATATGAATGTGAATATTACGGTGAAAGTACCACGCAAATGCTCTCTCAAACTCAGCACAATTAACGACGGAGACATTTTGGTAGAAAATGTCAGTGGCAATCTTGAAATTTCTAATATCAATGGACACATCAAGATGAAAAACATTGCGGGTTCAGTAGTTGCCAATACTATTAACGATGATATTATTGTCAATTTCACGGAGATTACGCCCAATACGCCCATGGCATTTACAACGCTTAATGGCAAAGTTGATGTTACATTTCCCGTCAGCGTTAAGGCAA
The DNA here is from genome assembly GCA_040387735.1 of Bacteroidota bacterium. Taxonomy (GTDB): domain Bacteria; phylum Bacteroidota; class Bacteroidia; order Cytophagales; family Spirosomataceae; genus Arcicella. Next base: position 27,771 of record JAZKDE010000048.1, on the reverse strand, counting down.
ACGTAAAACTGAAATCAGATATGGGTGAAGTTTACAGCGATTTTGACATTGATGTAGATAAAACGCCTTCTAAAATCAACCATTCTACTGATAAAGAAAAAGGTTTGTACAAAATCAAAAAAGACGAATGGACTTACGGAAAAATCAATAACGGAGGCTCTGAAATTATGATGAAAACGTTCAATGGCGACATTTTTATTCGCAAAGCGAAATAGTTTCATGCAACATTTTAAGTCTAAAGTGCATCTATCATCTGTGATTGACTTCCCGAAAGCTCAATACTTTCGGGAAGTTCTAACCCCAATAGACTCTATTAAATAAAATCAACATTCTGAAATGCAAAAATCTGGTTTAACCTCTTTACTCCTTTTATGGAGCTTGACTTTTTATGCTCAAAAAGAGAAAAAAGACACGCTCAACATTCCTAAAAAGCAATATTTTACCCAAAAACTTACCGTTCCAATCAGGTTAGACGGTATTCTTGACGACAAAGCTTGGGATGACGTACAATGGGGTGGGGATTTCCTACAATATCAACCCAACGAAGGAAAAACCCCCGCACAACCCACCAATTTCAAGATTCTTTACGATGATAAATTTTTGTATGTTGCCTATCGTTGCCATGATTCCGCCCCAGATTCGGTGGTGAAAAGAATGAGTCGTCGTGACCAATTTCCTGGCGATTTTGTGGAAATAAATATTGACAGTTATCACGATTTACGGACGGCATTTTCATTTACTGTTTCAGTTTCTGGTGTGCGTGGCGATGAATTTATTTCTAATAATGGTAATAATTGGGACGATAGTTGGAATCCGATTTGGTTTGCCAAAACGCATACCGATAGTAAAGGTTGGACTGCCGAAATTAAAATTCCATTCAGTCAATTACGGTTTGGAAAAGAACCCGATAAAATTTGGGGTATTCAAGTTACCAGAAGAATTTTCAGAAAAGAAGAACGTTCAACTTGGCAAAAAATCCCGCAAAGTTCGGGGGTTTGGGTAAGCGGTTTTGGTGAATTACACGGTCTGGAAGGAGTAAAGCCACAAAAACAAGTTGAAATTGCTCCGTACACCGTAGTTAAAACGGAAGGTTATAAACCCGAAATAGGCAATCCATTTGCCACTGGTCGGGACAATAAAATGACTTTTGGCGTTGATGGAAAAGTTGCCGTAACGAGTGATTTAATTTTAGATTTTACGGTAAACCCCGATTTTGGACAAGTTGAAGCTGACCCTTCGCAAGTAAGAATTGATGGTTTTCAAAACTTTTTTGAAGAACGAAGACCCTTTTTTATCGAAAGTAGAAATATTTTCGACTACCAATTGACAGGCTCGGAAGCAGGCGATGATTATGATTCAGATTTACTTTTTTACTCCCGCCGAATTGGTGGCTCTCCACATGGTTACCCTACTTTAAATGATGGAGAATTTGCCCAAGTACCCCAAAATACTTCTATTTTGGGAGCCGCAAAATTCAGCGGAAAAACAAAAAATGGCTGGAGTATTGGCTTACTCGAAAGTGTTACGCAAGAAGTTTCTGCCATTATTGATAATGGTAATTCACGGCGAGCCGAGATTATTGAACCGCTTTCAAATTATTTTGTGAGTCGTTTGCAGAAAGATTTCAAAGGTGGACAAACCGTTATTGGCGGTATTTTTACAGGCGTTCAGCGAGACAATAATTTGAATAATACCCTTCATACAGGGGCATATTCTGGCGGTTTAGATTTTCTTCATTACTGGAAAAAACGAACTTGGTATTTGCGAGGAAATATGGTTTTCAGTCATGTTTTTGGCTCGAAGGAAAAGATTTATGAAACCCAAACAGCTTTTGAACACCTTTTTCAACGAACCAATGCTACCGAAACCTCCATTGACCCAAATCGAACTTCATTGACAGGCACAGGCGGAACATTTAGGATTGGGAAATCAGGAGGAAAAGCGGGTAAAATGGGCCAGGTTTTCAAGTTTGAAACAGGGCTTACCTATCGTTCACCCGAATTGGAAATCAACGATATTGGTTTTATGCTAACTGCCAACGAAATAAATCATTTTACGTGGGCGGGTGTGCAATGGCAAAAACAAATTGGTATTTTTCGGAGTGCCAGAATCAATTACAACCACTTTTCTCGTTGGGATTTTGGTGGTCAATTTCTTTACCAAGCCTTCAATACCAATTGGCACGGCAATTTCAAAAATAACTGGCGAATAGGAACGGGAACAACTTGGATGCCTTATCAAATTTCCAATAATGCCTTGCGGGGAGGTTCGTCACTTCGTCAACCTGCAGGCATAAATCATTGGGCTTACGTCCAAAGTGATTCCCGAAAAAAGGTAAATGTGAGTTTGCAGGTATATAATTATTGGGGAGAAGAGCAAACAGCTCGACAAAGTAATTATAGTGTCAGCATTCAAGCTCAACCTTTGGATGCCATGACGGTCAGTTTGGGAGTGGGCATCAATCACAATTGGCGAAAACAAGACCAATTTGTCAGTAACACCGATTTTAATGGAAAAGCAAGAGTAGTTGTTAGTGAAGTTGACCAAAATACCCTGCGTTATACCTTACGTTTAAATTACAATATCACACCCGATTTGACGCTCCAATATTATGGACAACCTTTCATTACTCGCCCAATTTATAAGAATTTCGGCTACGTAGTTGACCCATTAAATTCGTCTTACGATGCTCGTTTTCATCGTTTTAATAATGAAGAAATCAGTTTCAACAATGGTAATTATGAAGTGGATGAAAACCGTGATGGCAAGGTAGATTATACTTTCGGAAAGCCCGATTTCAACTTTGTTCAGTTTCGTTCAAACTTAGTGGCACGTTGGGAATATAAGGCGGGTTCGGAGTTTTATTTAGTGTGGTCGCAAGGCAACACGCCCGATACTGGTCAAGATTTTGAATCAAATGTTGGAACCAGTTTAATTAACAATATCTTCGCAGGACAGGCTCGAAATATTTTTTTAATGAAATTTACGTATCGTTTTTTGAAATAAAACAATCAACTCGTAAATGTAAAAAGGATAGTCATTATTGATGGCTATCCTTTTTAGTTTCTTACATTTTGGCTTTATATAGCCTTTCTATAAATTATAGTGCGACCTTACAATTCCTTTATAACCATGTTGTGACAACCAAACTACAATTTCCTGAGCAACCTCTTTTGTGTAAAATTGCCCAAACATAATACGGTGAATTTTCATGGCATCTTTTATCCCAACTTGCACGTAAATTTCCTCCTTTTTTATACCCATTTTCACCAATTCATCGTACAAATCTTGTATTGTATTCAAACTTGAAAGGGCTGCTACTTGTACGCCAAAACCTTTAGGAAATTTTTCAATGCCATAAATATTATAGGTTTTATTCATGGAAAAAGGAGAAGGAGATTCAGCTAAATGGGTAATAACCGTAATTTTCCCATCACCTTTCACTTCATTATTAGTCGATATAACTCGTTCTTTAGCGAGAAAAGAATTAGGGGTTTTATCAACAATTTTTGAGGAAGCAAGTTGGACTACTAACTCTAACCTTACCCGAGCTTTTCCCGTCGCCATCATAGCTAATTTTGAAGCAGCTTCCTTCGATAAATTAACGATTTTATCTTCTTCACACTTACAATAATCATTAATTCTTACCTGAGTAGAAAGGTTATTTTCTAAATTAGTAACCTTCAGCAATGTGTTTAAAGGATACTTTGAGTGGGAAGCAGTTAATTGAGCATCATCATATTTTTCACCAAAAGAAGTAAATTTCCCGTGAAGATGGGTAGCGTAATATCGAGCAGTTCCTTCTTCGATGTTGTCATTCTTAACAGCATAATTGCTAATCTGACAATAGGACGGATGAGTTGTAAAGCAAGAAGTGATTAGTAAAGTGGCGGTAATCATTTTCATAGCGGTAATCAGTGGTTATTTTCTTATAAACTTAGTATGGCTCTACTTGAGCAAACGCCCTAAAAGGCAGTCTCTATTGGACTACTAAATTCGCAAGGTTTCGTGTGTTAATTAATTGTGGTATTAAATTGAACTGGAGGTGTAAGATTTCAAAGTACTTCGTAATCGTTTTATATTATTCTTAAAATTTATTTATAACTCAAAATGAGGTATATACATTAACACCTAAGTTTACTAAAATGCTTTAAAATACTACTTTGTTATCGCTCCATTTGAGTTTAACGGCAACAGTTACTGTAGCTGTTAAACCATCACCGATATTATGCAGTTATATCATGTAATAACAAGTCGTTATCGCATAATTAACCTAAATTGTCGCTAAATCTCATCATTATCCCACAAAATTACACCATTAGAATTGTTTAGCGAAATATTAGCCCTTGAATTTATTGGAACGTTATTTATACACAAGAATTAAGAAGAATCTTAAAATTTAGGTACAAAAAAACCTGTAAAACTTTCGTTTTACAGGTTTTCAATGTTTTAAGAAAATCTTAAATGCTATTAGCTTTCTTTATATACAATTCCAAAGCGCCAGTCATTGATGGAGCATTAGGAAGTGGAGCTTGAATATCCAAAATCAGTCCTGCTTCGGTAACAGCCTTAGCAGTTGTTGGCCCAAATGCTGCCATACGGGTTTTTTGTTGTTTAAAATCTGGGAAATTTTCCATTAGAGATTTGATACCAGACGGGCTAAAAAATGCCAAAACATCGTAGTAAACACTCTCCAAATCAGACAAATCAGCCGAGACAGTTTCGTACATTACAGCTTCTGTAAGATGCAAATCGTTCGTTCCCATAAATCCAGGAATATCGTTTGTACGTTTATCAGAACAAGGAAATAAGAACTTTTCAGTCTTATGTTTCTTGATTAATTCCAACAACTCAGCAGCAGTCTTTGTACCTGTAAAAATCTTACGCTTACGAATGACGATATATTTTTGCAAATAGTTAGAGGTCTGTTCAGTAATACAAAAATATTTCATATCAGCGGGAACTTCAATACGAGCCTCTTTACAAATTCTGAAAAAATGGTCAACGGCATTACGGCTGGTAAATATAATAGCCGTGTGCTCAAGAATATTGATTTTTTGTTTACGAAACTCCTTGTACGAAACTCCTTGTACTTCAATAAATGGGCGGAAATCAACCTTAATATTGTATTTTCGTTCTAACTCGAAATACGGTGATTTTTCGTCAGTCGGGCGAGATTGCGTAACTAAAATACTGGTTACCTTGGTTAATCTGTCTGGATGTGCGGTTAATGTGATTTCGCTCATACTCAATGCAGTTAAATTATCGATGGGGCTAATTGTTTTTGTGCCTCAAAATAGTAAATGAACTTTTGACACAATAGTTTATGATGTCATTGAATTAATCAAAATCAAAGAGCGAAACGAATGCCGATGATTAATGGTATTAATTCAACAATGCAAAGGTACGAAAATAAATACAGATTTTTAAGCGTCGTCATCTTATTTATCGTAAAGTAAAGAAGTGCTAACCTGATGATAAAGAATAAAGAAATAGGGATAAAGAGATATTTTTCTGCATTTTTTACAATTTCTGGTACCGAAACGGTACTAAAAGTCAAAATAATTAGGATAATCAGAAAGAATAAACTTGATGCCTGAATTATCTTGAAGTAGTGGATATTGGTAATATTGTCGAGACGATAAAGATTAGATAATACCCTGATAGCCAAATATTTAAAAATCAAAGCAGCGAATATAATCACCGATAATTCCAAATAATTCACCAAAAGTGTCAATAAAGTTTCGCCTTCGTTCAGGAAGTTGCTGGTAGAAAAAAGGTCGGTTTTTTCGTGAATTATCATCATGAAAATAAAACCGAGTGTGAGGCTGAGGTTTATTACAAATAATAAATTCCCTAAGTCAAAAGGTTTATTAACCACAAAGGATTCATCCCGTTTACTGATGGTTAAAAGGTCTTTTATACTAAAAAAACGCTCAAAAGATTTGGGCTGAAAGTTGTACAAAAATGCGAAAGCACAAACTAACAAAATTAATCCAACCACGAAAAAATTTTGAAATGGGGATATTTCTCGGGGTAAAATCGTTAGTAACGACTCCGTCAACTCAATGGCTTTTTGGGCTTTTGAAATCCGATTACCAATCTGAATCGTGAGGTCTTCCACATTGGAATTTGTCCCGTAAATGGTGAGAAACAATTTTGTTTTTCCGAATACTTGCTGCAAACTATCCACATCCAAAACCACCCAAGTTGATATAGGAAGTTTTTTCTGCAAAGACGCATCAATAAAAAGGTAGTTCTCTTTTTCGGAGCGGTATAATATTTTATAACCTTTATAATTTTCTATATCAAAAAACAAACTAAACGAATTATAGCCTTCATGTTGTTCCCGCACGTAAGGTACATAAACCTTGTATCGTTCATCAAAGACTTGCCAATCATCCTGATAATCGTGGACAAGAAAGAACGCACTATCTGGACCAATTCCACCTTTGGCTTCTGCCTCGGTAGGGAATAAACAGTAAGTGGTAAATAGTAAACAGTAAAAAATGTGGAGGTTGAAAGTTCTTTTCAGTAGATTTTTGACAAGGAGTGCCAAAAAAGAAACCCTGTAAGGTTTTTGGAATTTCTCAGGGTTAGTAATATCTATATGAAGTTTTGTAATGTTCAATGCTTGGCTATTCTTTTTAACAAAATTACAAAAAATCGTTCAATAATGTAAAATAATAAACAACGAAGGCTTCGCTTTGAGCGAAGCCTTCGTTAAAATCACTAAAATTTTATGGACTATAAACCCAATGCTTTCAACATCGTTGCACCAATGTCAGCAGGTGAGTGTACTACGTAAATACCACAAGCTTCCATAATGGCCATTTTTGCGGCTGCAGTATCATCAGCACCACCAATGATTGCACCAGCGTGACCCATTCTACGACCTTTCGGTGCAGTTTGTCCAGCGATAAAACCAACTACTGGTTTACGATTTCCGTCAGCTTTAATCCAGTTGGCAGCTTCTGCTTCCATACCACCACCGATTTCACCAATCATTACAATTCCTTCCGTTTCGGGGTCATTCATCAATAATTCTACCGCTTCTTTAGTAGTTGTGCCAATGATTGGGTCACCACCAATACCGATAGCAGTAGTTTGTCCTAAACCTGCTTTTGTCAATTGGTCAACTGCTTCGTAAGTCAAAGTTCCTGATTTTGAAACGATTCCAATTTTCCCTTTTGTAAAAATAAAACCTGGCATGATACCTACTTTACATTCCTCAGCAGTCATTACACCTGGACAGTTTGGCCCGATAAGGGTTGTATCTTTTCCTTGAATGTACTCTTTGACATAAATCATATCTTTAGTAGGAATACCCTCAGTGATACAGATAATCACTTTGATACCTGCGTCAGCAGCTTCCATGATGGCATCAGCGGCAAATGCAGGTGGCACGAAGATAATAGAAGTATTAGCTCCTGCTTTTTCTACTGCCTCTGTAACGGTATTGAATACTGGACGGTCAAGGTGAGTTGAACCACCTTTTCCAGGTGTAACACCACCAACTACGTTAGTCCCATATTCCATCATTTGCTGGGCATGAAACGAACCTTCTGAACCCGTAAAGCCTTGTACGATTACTTTTGAGTTTTTGTTTACAAGTACACTCATTTTCTGGTATGAATTATTGTTTTATGAAAATCGAATTTTCTAATTTAGACTTATGCCTAAATTTTGTGTAAAGGTATAGTTTGAAAGGCAAAGGACAAAAGAGAGTTTCGGAAATTAAGTATAGTTATCATTTTAAAAAAAAATCTTGTTGTCCGCTGGCGTACAAAAAGTGTATCAAAAACGTACAGTTTTCTTTGAAATACATCAACTAACTACCTGTATTACAACACTTTAAATTTCTGGCACAAAGTTGTCAATAAATACAACGTTGAACAATGAGCTATATGCTTAAAGCAACAAAACAAAAAACGTCTTTTCAATAAATATACATTTGCCGAATAACATTCAGCAATATAAACTTTAAAACTCACCACTCAACACTATAAAAACATGGACAGAGTAATAGAAAAAAAGAAATGGTCAATGAAACGAATTCTTCCAATTGCAGGGGGCGTTGCTTTGGTTGGCTTAATTGCAGCGGCGTATTTGAACACTACGGGCAAACCAAAATTAAACGTAGAACAAGACCGTTTGATGATTTCGGAGGTTTCAAAGGGCAATTTTCAGGAGTTTATACCCATTAATGGCGTTGTTTTACCAATTCAAACCATCTATTTGGATGCCATCGAAGGCGGACGGGTGGAGGAACTTTATGCAGAAGATGGAGCGATGTTGAAGAAAGGCCAACCAATTATGAAAATGGCAAATACTGATTTGGAATTGTCTTTGGCAAATCAGGAAACTTCGGTTTTTGGACTGCAAACACAAATGCAATATACCCGTAATTTGGCGGCTCAAGCAACGATTCAGTACCAAAATTCACAGGCTGAAATTGATAATGGCGTGGCAGAAGCGGAACGACTTTTTAAATTAAATGAAAGATTATACCGTGAAAAAGTAATTTCCGAACAAGATTATAAAGCTTCATTGAACGCTTACAATTATCAAAATCGTCGGAGAAAATTGGTTAGTCGTACTTTGGATCAAGATTCATTAACGACCAATCAACAAATAAATCAGATGAAAGAAACCATCAAACGTAATCAAACTACTTTGGCTTTGATGCGTAAAAAAGCGGAAGATTTAATCGTAAAAGCTCCCGTTGATGGTCAATTAACTTCGAGAAATGCGGAGGTTGGGGAATTAAAAACTCGTGGTCAAAGATTAGGTCAGATTGATGTTTTGAGCGGTTTTAAAGTTCGGGCGGATATTGATGAACATTATATTTCAAGGGTTTTTATTGGTTTGATGGGCGAGTTTACCATTTCGGATAAAACCTATAAACTGAAAGTAAAAAAGGTTTATTCGCAAGTTACCAATGGACGTTTTCAAGTGGATATGGAATTTGTGGGAACGCCTCCAAGCAATGTACGTCGTGGACAAACTTTGCAAGTACGCCTTTCTTTGAGTGATGATACACAGGCGATTCTGCTAACCAAAGGCGGTTTTTACCAACAAACGGGTGGAAACTGGATTTTCAAAGTGAACGAAAACGGTACGAAGGCTTATAAAGTTGATATTCAATTAGGTCGTCAAAATCCTGAGTTTTATGAAGTAATGGGTGGTTTGAAAGTCGGCGACAAAGTGGTAACGAGTAGCTACGAAAATTATGGAGATATGCAGGAATTGGTGATTAAAGCTCCGAAGTAAATTTGAGAAGTAGGGGCAAATTGCATTCAGACACAAAATAACAAAAACAGACATTCATTAAAACCAAAATATCATGTTAAAAATAACCGATTTAGAAAAAATCTATCGTACCGAAGACATCGAAACGATGGCACTCAACAAAATTTCTGTAGAAGTAAAAAGTGGTGAATTTGTTGCCATCATGGGTCCTTCTGGTTGTGGAAAATCCACCCTTTTGAACATTGTGGGTCTTTTGGACGATGCCGATACGGGAAGTTTTCTTTTCAATAACGAAGAAGTGATTTCTTACAACGAACGCAAACGTGCCGACCTCCGCAAACGAAATATCGGTTTTGTCTTTCAATCCTTCAATTTGATTGATGAATTAACGGTTTATGAAAATGTGGAATTGCCTTTGTTGTATTTGGGAATTGATGCCGACGAACGTAAAAAGCGTGTAGAAGCAGTATTGGAAAAAGTACAAATTATGCACCGCAGAAACCATTTTCCACAACAACTATCGGGTGGACAGCAACAACGTTGTGCCGTAGCTCGTGCCGTGGTGAACAATCCAAAATTGATTCTTGCCGATGAACCAACGGGTAATTTGGACTCAAAAAATGGTAATGAAGTCATGGAATTATTGACCAATTTAAACGAAGCAGGAACAACAGTTGTAATGGTTACGCACTCGGAACACGACGCTCGTTATGCCCACAGAATTATTAGAATGCTTGATGGACAGGTAGTTATGGAGAATGTGCTTTCGTAGGGATGTTTCATGGAACGTCTTATTTATTCGTTTGAATCAAAAATGTCTTGTTTCAGTAAAATGAAACCACATGAAATCTTAGGTAATCTATGTATTCTCTAACCTAAATATTTCCACTATGAAGACGTTGCGTGCAACGTCTCTACAAAAACAATAACTATGTTACAAAACTATCTAAAAATCGCCTACCGAACCCTACTGCGTTACAAGGCATATACCACCCTCAATGTTTTGGGGTTGACACTTGGTTTGACTTGTGCCATCTTGATTTTTATGATGGTAAAATTTCATTTGAGTTTTGACCAATATCATTCAAAAGCTGACCGTGTGGTGCGGATTGTTTCTTACTTCAATACGCCAGATGGTGAATTTTATACGCCCGGTGTACCTGCTCCTTTGGGAGATGCTGCCCGCACCGAAATGGCTCCGTTAGAAAAAGTTTCGATGGTTTATAATGAAGATAACGTCACAGTTGCATTGATGGAAGGTGGCGTGCCAACCAAGAAATTTAAAGAAGAAAATGGAGGCATATTTTTTGTAGAACCCGATTTATTTTCCATCCTTGATTTGAAAATATTGAAAGGAAATGTTCAAGATTTGAAACAACCAAATGTCGTTTTTTTAACGGAAAAAATTGCCAAAAAATATTACGGAGACACCGACCCAATTGGAAAAATATTGCGTTTTGACGCTTTCTTGAATGTTAAAGTTGTCGGAATCATACAAGATTTTCCATCGAATACTGATATAAAAGGTTCAATAATAACTGGTTATGTTACTCGTGGCACGTTTGATCCTAATTGGGTGCAACACATGAAAACAAATTGGGGCGGCATCAATAGTTCAACTCAATGTTATGCTTTGTTGAAACCTAATACAAGCGTTGCCCAAGTTCAAAAATTAACGCATGCCTTCTTGGCAAAACATTATACTAATCCAGAGGAAAGGAAATCTCGACTTTTATACATTCAACCGCTTTCAGATATTCACTTCAACGACAATTATACGGGTGTTATTCCCAAAAGAATCATTACGACTTTAGGAATCATCGGTTTACTTTTATTGATTACCGCCTGTATTAATTTCGTCAATATGGCAACTGCCCAAGCGCTTAAACGCTCGAAAGAAGTGGGCGTTCGCAAGGTAATGGGGAGTTCGAGAGGGCAATTATTCTGGCAATTTATCGCCGAAACGACCATTATTGCTGTTTTAGCGGGCATTATTTCCTACATTTTATCAAGTGTATTATTTCCACTTTTAAGCAATTGGCAGGAAGAATTAATTGGTTATCGGATGATTTTTTCTGAATTAATCGATCTTAGTTTCTGGGCAATTTTTATACTTTCCATTCTGTTAGTCATTTTTTTATCAGGCTCTTATCCTGGTTTCGTGCTGAGTGGATTTAATCCTGTGGTGGCTTTGAAAGGCAAAATTAGTACCCAAAGTTTAGGAGGTGTTTCTATCAGAAAAGCCTTGGTAGTTACTCAATTCGTGATTACCCAAATCTTGGTTATTGGTACCATTGTGGTAAGTTCTCAGATGAATTATTTCATCAAATCAGAGATGGGCTTCAAACACGATGCTATTCTTCAAATGCCTGTTCCTCAGCAAGATGCGGTTAAATTGCAGACTTTCAAAACACAATTGAAAAATTTGCCTTCCATCGAAAAAGTTACTTATATATGGACACCCCCAATGTCGCAAAGTCATAACACCACCAGCGTAAAATACGATACCCGTCAAGCGGATGAAAAGTTTGCCCTAAACACAAAATTTGCCGATGAAGATTACCTCAGTTTGTACGGAATAAAATTGCTGGCCGGGCGAAATATCGCCCATATCGACACCATGCGTGAAGCCTTGGTCAATGAAGAATTAGTGAAACGTTTGGGTGAAAAATCTAACGATAAAGTCTTAAATAAAATCTTGGAATTTAATGGTCGTAAAATAATCATCGTGGGCGTTGTGCAAGACTATCACGTGATGACTTTACACGAAAAAATTCCCCCTTTGGCTATCACTTCCAGAACTGAAATGTACCGAACTATTGCCGTGAAAATGAACATGGCGGATGCCCAAAATACCATCAAAAAGTTGGATAAAATTTGGAGTGCAACTTTCCCTGATTTTGTATTTGAATATCAATTTTACGATGAACAAATTGGAAAAATGTATCAAATGGAAACGGCCATGTTGGGTTTAATTCAAGCCTTTGCTTTGATTGCCATTCTGATTGGTTGCCTTGGATTATACGGTTTAGTGAGTTTTATGGTAGCCCAAAAAACCAAAGAAATTGGCGTAAGAAAAGTGCTTGGAGCTTCAATAGGACAGATTTTATGGTTATTTGGCAAAGAGTTTTCTTTACTAATATTAATTGCTTTTGTGATTTCTGCTCCTGCCGCTTGGTGGGTTTTGAATGGTTGGTTACAAGATTTTGAATTCCGAATCAATATTGGTATTGGCATTTTTGCGGTGGCAATTATTGTAACTGGTTTCATTGCCTTAGTCACCGTTGGTTGGCAATCATCAAGAGCTGCTTTGGCAAATCCAGTGAAGAGTTTGCGGACGGAGTAACCCCGCAGGTAGAGACGCTGCTTGCAAGGTCTTCACAGGAATAATTCGTAGAGTTTGCCTTCAATCCAAAGGCATTACTTATGTTTATAACATACCTAAAGGCGTTGATTATAATGTCTCTACCAAACACAAAATCTCATCAAAACCATGTTGCAAAACTATATAAAAATCGCCTTTAGAAATCTTGTTCGGAACAAGGTTTATTCATTCATCAATATTGGCGGATTAGCCGTTGGTATGGCGGTGGCAATGCTTATTGGACTTTGGATTTATGATGAACTTAACTTTAATAAATATCATAAAAACCATGACAATATTGCTAAAGTAATGCAAAACATAAGCAATAATGGTGAGGTACAAACAAGGGAAAGTGTTCCGTATCCTTTGGCAGAAGACCTTAGAAAAAACTATAGTAGTAATTTTAAACACGTAGTTCTATCTATGAATGATGTTTGGAATGTATTAAGCTATGGCAATAATAAATTTTTAAAAATAGGTAATTATTTTGAGCCAGAAGGTATAGAAATGTTAGGAGTGAACATGATAAAAGGTTCTCATAATTGTTTGAATGACCCTTCATCAATCATTTTATCTGAATCGGTAGCTCATGCCCTTTTCGGCAATACTAATCCCTTGGATAAAATTATCAAAATGGATAACAAGTATGCCGTAAAAATCACGGGCGTTTATGAAGACTTTCCTATCAATTCAAGTTTTCATGCTGTTTCATTCATTGCTCCGTATCAATTATTTTATAATCGATACGATTGGGTTAAAACCATGTATGACCCGTGGCGAGCAAATGCTTTTCAAATTTATGTTCAAATTGCTGATAATACAGATTTCGACAAGGTATCATTTAGCATAAAAGACGCAAAGTTAAAAAAGGTTAATTCAGAATTAGCTAAATTAAAACCTACGCTATTTCTACAATCAATGAATAAATGGCATTTGTATTCTGAGTTTAAAGACGGTTTTAATATTGGTGGACGAATTCAATACGTTTGGCTTTTCGGTATCATTGGCATATTTGTATTGTTTTTGGCTTGTATTAATTTCATGAATCTCAGTACTGCAAGAAGCGAAAAAAGAGCCAAAGAAGTAGGAATTCGTAAATCAATTGGATCTACTCGTAGCCAATTAATTGCTCAATTTTTTAGTGAGTCGTTTTTAGTAGTTACTTGTGCTTTTATATTATCGCTATTGTTAGTACAATTATGCTTACCGTTTTTCAATGAATTGTCCGATAAAAAGATGGACATTCTCTGGTCAAATCCTTCATTTTGGCTTGTAGGTATAAGTTTTAGTTTATTTACAGGGTTAATTGCGGGTACATATCCAGCTTTTTACTTATCATCATTTCAACCTGTTAAAGTATTGAAAGGCTCTTTTCGAGTTGGTCGGTTTGCCTCAATTCCCCGTAAAGTTTTAGTAGTAATACAGTTTACGGTATCTATTACTTTGATTATTGGTACAATTGTCGTTTTTCGCCAGATACAGTATGCTAAAAACAGACCTATTGGTTATCAAACAAACGGATTAGTGTCTTTGCCACAGGCTATTAATGAAATTCATAAACACTTTGATGTCGTAAAAGAAGAGTTATTAAAATCAGGAGTAATCGTCAGCCTTACTGAAACGTCTGCTCCTACTACACAAAATTGGTCATCCAGTACTGCTTTCAACTGGCCAGGAAAAAATCCGAATTTATTGGCAGAAATTCCTAACGTTGGTATTTCATACGATTATGGTAAAACGATAGGATGGCAAATGATAGAAGGAAGAGATTTCTCTAAAAGCTTTGCTTCAGATTCTTCAGCGGTAATTTTAAATGAAACGGCTGTAAAATTAATGGGATTAAAACAACCAATCGGTAAAACTATTTCATGGTTTGAACAGCCCGTTACTGTAATTGGAGTGGTGAAAGATGTAATCGTGCAATCGCCTTACGAACAAGTTAAACCTACTGTCTATAATTTTTCTAAGGACGATGTATCTTATATTCTTGCCAAAATAAACCCTACAATAAGTGCTACAATAGCCTTGAGTAGAATAGAAACCGTCTTTAAAAAATATAATCCGTCACAACCATTTGACTATAATTTTGTAGATGAAGAATATGCAAAAAAATTCGATAATGAACTACGTATCAGCAAGTTATCTACCCTCTTTGCCATTCTCGCTATTTTTATTTCTTGTTTGGGGCTATTTGGTTTAGCTTCATTTGTTGCAGAACAACGTACCAAAGAAATCGGAATTCGTAAAGTTTTGGGAGCCTCAGTAGCCAATTTGTGGCAATTATTATCAAAAGATTTTGTGATTTTAGTAATCATTTCTTGCCTTATTGCCACACCAATTGCTTATTATTTCATGAATGATTGGCTTCAAAAATACACCTATCGAACACAAATTTCTTGGTGGATTTTTGCTCTTTCTGGTTTGGGAGCGTTAATAATCACTTTACTAACAGTAAGTTTTCAAGCGATAAAAGCGGCTGTAGCTAATCCCGTGAAGAGTTTGCGGACGGAATAACTTCGTAACATCGTAGAGACAAGACAAGGCAATGCCTTCTCGGGTAGTCATAAAATTATTCGTCCTCGGAGACAAGGCAATGCCTTCTCGGGCAGTCATAAAATTATTCGTCCTCGGAGACAAGGCAATGCCTTGTCTCTACAAATATCTTCAAAACTATGCTACAAAACTATCTAAAAATCGCTTTCAGAAGTCTTGTTAGAAATAAGGTTTATTCCTCTATCAATGTACTTGGATTGGCCATTGGTGTGAGTGCTTGTTTGGTGATTTATCTGTTGGTAAGTTTTGAACTCAGCTTTGAAAACTTCCAGCCCGACCACAATCGAATTTATAGAGTAACATCAAGTTTCAAAAATGCGGATGGCAGTAGAATTGTAGATGGAGGTTTATCGTCACCCATGCCTGCGGTGATTCGGCAAGACCTTACTGGTTTAGAAAGTATCACGGCTTGTCACGTTTGGTATCCAAGAGCCATGGTTCCTAACGATAAAAAAGACACTAAAAATACTCCCAAAACTTGGAAAAATGACAATGCCGAAGTTCTAATTTGTGAGCCTCAATATTTCCAAATTTTTAGCTACCAATGGTTACAAGGAAACCCTAAAACGGCCCTAAAAACGCCGAATGAGGTAGTTTTAACCAATACAGAAGCTGAAAAATATTTCGGCAAAATGCCCTTAGAACAAATTATGGGCAAACAAATCTATTTCAATGATTCTTTGATTACTACCATTACGGGAATTGTTAAAGATTTGCCTAAAAACTCTGATTTTAAGTTCAAAAACTTCATTTCTTTCAAAAGTATTGAGACAAGAAACTGGCGAAAAGAATTTCAATTAGACGAATGGACAAATACCAATTCAACGTCTATGGCTTTTGTCAAACTCGCTGAAAAAACCTCTATCAATAATATAGATGCTCAATTATCAACTTTCCTGAAAAAGCATCTCGACCAAACTGACCAATGGAATATCGGACGAGCGTTGGGTTTGCAACCTTTGTCGGATATGCACTATAATCCCGAAATTGGGGATAATTTTTCACGACAAGTCCATTTGCCAACTTTGTACGCTCTCATGGGTATTGCAATGTTTTTGTTGTTGATTGCGGCAATTAATTTCATCAATTTAGCCACCGCTCAATCTATCAATCGAGTTAAAGAAATTGGCGTTCGGAAAGTACTGGGGAGTAGCCGCAAAAGCCTAATTCTCCAGTTTATGTGTGAGACTTTTGTCATTACTTCGGTCGCCGTTTTTTTATCGATTTTGTTTGTCGAACCAATCCTTTGGGTATTTAAAGATTTTGTTCCCAAAGAACTAAGTTTTGACATTTCAGACCCAAAAATATTGGGATTCATCATCCTTATTACCTTTATAACAAGCATATTATCAGGACTTTATCCTGCTTGGATAATTTCATCGTACACGCCAGTAGCTTCTTTAAAAAATCAAATTTCAAATGGAAATAGTCGGACGGCATTTTTACGAAAAGCCTTGATTACTTTTCAATTTACCGCTTCGCAAGTCTTTATTTTGGGAACAATTATCGTGGCGACACAGTCAAAATTTATGCTCAATAAAGACTTAGGGTTTAAAAAAGATGCTATTATTCATTTTTATACCGATTGGCATGAAGTTGAAAACAACAAGAAAAATATTTTACTCAATAAACTAAGACAATTTCCCGAAATAGAAAGTGTTAGTCTCGGAGATATTCCCGCAAAAAACGGATTTTCGATGAACCGAGTTACGTATAATGACGGCAAAAAAGAGATAAAATTAGACGTTCACCGACGTTCGGTAGATGAAAATTACATTCCCATGTTTGGGTTAAAAATTTTAGCAGGAAGAAATATTACCAACAGTGATTCCGCCAAAGAATTTGTCATTAATGAAACCTATGCCAAGACATTGGGCTTCAAAAAACCAGAGCAAGCCCTTGGAAAATTCCTAATTTATGAAGGAGGAAAAGGTTTCATAAAACTACCCATCGTGGGCGTAGTGGCTGATTTCCATTTGCAATCTTTGCACAAGGCCATTAAACCACTGTACATTTTATCCGAAATGAAATATGAAACCGGCATCAATGTAAAGATTCGAAGCAATGGCAAATCTTCCGCTGAAGTTAAAGGAGTTTTAGCCAAAATAGAGAAAGCATTTAAAGAAATTTATCCAAATGGTCAAGCGTTTGAACCTACATTTTTTGATGAAACCATTGCTAAATTCTACGATGCTGAAAAACGTTTTGCCCAAATATTAAACACTGCAACTGGCATTGCCATTTTAATTTCCTGCATGGGATTATTTGGTTTGGTTGCCTTCACAACGCAACAACGCACCAAAGAAATTGGTATCCGAAAAGTATTAGGAGCATCTGTTAGTCAGATAGTTAGGCTATTATCGAAGGACTTTTTGAGACTGGTTATTTTGGGTATCGTCATTGCTTCGCCCATTGCGTATTGGGCAATGAATCAATGGCTACAAGATTTTGCATACCGAGTTGAAATTTCGTGGTGGATTTTCGCTTTGGCAGGCATCACAGCCATTGCCATTGCTTTATTGACTGTAAGTTATCAATCAATAAAAGCCGCTTTGGCGAATCCTGTAAAAAGTTTACGAACTGAATAATCCAAAACGAAGAGACGTTGCTTGCAATGTCTCTTCCCCAAAAAATCATCAATCATGTTTCAGAACTATCTAAAAATTGCCCTTCGAAATCTTGTTCGAAACAAGGTTTATAGTTTTATCAATATTGCTGGCTTGGCGATGGGTATAGCGGCTTTTTTGCTCATTCTCGAATACGTTAGTTTGGAGAAAAGCGTCAATCAATTTCATGAAAATTTGCCCAATATGTACAGAATGCTTTGTCAAAATGCACAAGGTGAAAGTTGGCCGCAAGTAGAACCTGGTTGGGCAATAAAAGCCAAAGAACGTTTTCCAGAAGTCAAAGATTTTTGCCGTTTTGAAGATGGTATTGCCAACGGTGTGGTCACAAATCAAGCTAAAAACATATCGTTTCGTGAACAAAAAATCGGCTATGTAGAAGGAAATTTCTTTCAATTTTTTAGTTTTCATCTCCAAAAAGGTTCAGCTAAATCTTTGAACAAACCCGACGTAGTTTTTATCTCGGAAGCATCCAATAAAAAGTATTTCAATGGTGAAAATTCTATCGGTAAAACCCTGACCATCAATAATCAATTTGGGAAACATTTATACACCATTGAAGGTATTTATGACAATATGGGTGAGAATTCCGATATTCAAATGGATATGGTACTTTCACTCGAAACACTTAAAAATCCCGCAAATTTAAACGATAATGGCTGGGCGAATCTCAATAACCTCGATTCGCAGTACATCAATATGTTTTTCCTCCTTAATGATGGCGTTGATTACAAGGCTTTTGAAAAAAAAATGACTAATCTCCGTCGTGAATTACAAAGAGAAAAAGATGCAACTACCTTCCAAATTCAACCCGTTTCTGAAGTTCATTTGGCATCGTCATTTTCAGATACGCTACAACACACGGGCAATGTTCGTTACGTATATATGCTCATGGGCATTTCCTTTTTGATTTTGTTAATTGCGTGGTTTAACTACATTAATCTTAGCACCGCCAACGCCATAAAAAGAGCCAATGAAGTTGGGGTCAGAAAAGTGGTTGGAGCATCTCAGAGCAATCTTATTGGGCAATTTTTAGGCGAATCTTTATTAGTCAATCTTCTCGCATTGGGCTTGGGCTTAGTTTTAATATCATTATTACAGCCCTTATTCAATCAAATTATTGGCAAAGAACTTTCCTTACTGACACTCGGTAATTCTCCTATTTGGTTAATCGGCGTGAGTTTATTAGTATCGGGTTCTTTGGCTTCGGGTGCTTATACGGCTTACACTTTGTCTAACTTCAAACCCATTGAAACCCTAAAAGGGAAAGTAGGAAAAACTGCAAAAGGTGTACTATTGCGTAAAATATTAGTGGTTTCTCAATTCTGCATCTCCATTGCTTTAATCTTATTTACACTTCTGCTTTATAGACAATTAAAATTTATGCAGGGCCAAGATTTAGGAATGAATATAAACCAATTATTAGTAATTCAGGGACCACAAATCGGAAAAGATAGCACTTACAAAACCCGTAGAAATGCTTTTACCAATGCCTTAGTTCAACAAAGTTTTGTGAAAGATTATTGTATTTCTGGAAGTGTTCCGAGTCGTTACTACAATTTTGCAACCGAAGGCTTTACGTCTCCCAAATCAAAAACGGGCGATGAAAATAAAGCATATTCATTTGTTATGATTGGCGACCGTTATCTAAAAACGTATGGAATAAAACTCGAAGCAGGCAGAAATTTTACATCCGCAGAATGTGCCGTAGAATGGAACGATAATAGTAAAATTTTACTCAATGAACGAGCCATAAGATCACTGGGATTTACTTCGGCGGAGGAGGTTATTAATACCAAAGTAAAATGGGATGAACGCTATTTAGAAGTTATTGGAGTTGTAAAAGACTATAACCATCAAAGTCTTCAAACGGCGGTTTTACCCATGATTTTTTATCCACAGAATAACAGCTCTTACTTCACTGTCCGTTTAAGTGGCGGCAAAATGCAGGATAAAGTGGCATCCCTGGAAAATCTGTACAAAAAGTATTTTTCGGGAAATCCTTTTGAATATTTTTTTGCCGATGAAAGCTACAATAAACAGTATTTGAAGGAACAACAATACGCTTCTTTATTTACTACGGCTTCGCTTTGGGCTATTTTTATTGCCTGCTTAGGTTTGTTCGGTTTGGCAACTTTCACGGTAGAATCACGCACCAAAGAAATCGGAATTCGGAAAGTATTAGGAGCGAGCGTGAGTAGCATAACGGCTTTATTGTCAAAGGATTTTTTAACGTTGGTCCTTATTTCAATCGTCATCGCCAGTCCAATAGCGTATTATTTTATGGATAAATGGCTACAAGATTTTGCCTATCGAATCAATATTGAATGGTGGATATTTGTCGTAGCGGGAGTACTCTCTATTGTAATCTCTTTATTAACAATTAGTTACCAATCAATTCGAGCTGCAATGGCGAATCCCGTGAAAAGTCTAAAAACAGAATAATTTTTGACAAATAATTTATTAAAGGTAAATCTATTTTTGCCCTTTAATCTTAACCTTTAAAACTATGTTACAAAACTATATAAAAATCGCTTTTAGAAATCTTGTTCGGAACAAGGTTTATTCCTTCATCAATATTGGTGGATTGGCCGTTGGTATGGCGGTGGCTATACTCATTGGACTTTGGATTCACGACGAATTATCGTTCAATAAATACCATAAAAATTACGATAAAATTGGTCGATTGATGCAAAATCAGACTGAAAATGGGACCGTTTTTACGGGAATGGCCATGCCGTTCCCGATGGGGCCAGAACTCAAAAACAAGTATGGCAATAACTTCAAGTATTTGACGATGGCTTCGTGGGAAGGCGACCATATTTTGTCTATCGGCGATAAGAAATTATCAAAATCTGGGATTTATTTTGATGTGGACGCTCCCAAAATGCTCTCGTTGAAAATGTTACAGGGAACGAATGAAGGATTGAAAAGTCCGAATTCTATTTTACTTTCTGAAACAACCGCAAAGGCATTTTTTGGAGAGGGAAATCCCATCAACCAAACCATGAAAATTGATAATAAATTGGATGTAAAAGTCACGGGCGTTTACGAAGATTTGCCTTTCAATACCAATTTTAAAGACTTAAAATTTATCGCTCCGTGGGATTTATACGTTTCTTCCGAGCAATGGATAAAAAACGCACGGGACAGAAATCAATGGGGAAATAACTCTTTTCAAATCTACGCTCAAATTGCCGACAATACCGATTTGGCAACCGTGAATAAGCGAATTCTTCGTTCAAAATATAATAATCTTGAAGCCTATGAAAAAAGATTTGATGCTAAAATTTTCCTTCATCCCATGAAAGATTGGCACTTGAAATCAAATTGGAAAGAGGGACAAAATACGGGCGGACTTATTGAATATGTTTGGTTATTTGGTATTGTGGGCATTTTTGTACTGCTTTTGGCTTGCATTAATTTTATGAATTTGAGTACGGCTCGCTCCGAAAAACGTGCCAAAGAAGTGGGCGTTCGCAAAGCCATTGGTTCGGTGCGAGGACAATTAGTGACCCAGTTTTTGAGCGAATCTTTATTGGTTACATTTTTTGCGTTTATCATCTCACTTCTATTAGTTGAATTGACTTTACCATTTTTCAATGAAGTTGCTGATAAACAAATGGCAATTTTATGGACTAATCCATTATTTTGGTTGCTTTTGGTAGGTTTCAGTATGTTCACGGGCTTAATTGCGGGCAGTTATCCCGCCTTATATTTGTCTTCATTTCAACCCGTTAAAGTGTTAAAAGGCACGTTTAAAGTTGGCCGTTTCGCTTCCATTCCTCGCAAAGTATTAGTGGTATTTCAGTTCACTGTTTCGGTTGCTTTAATTATCGGAACCATTATTATTTATCTCCAAATCCAGTTTTCAAAAAACCGACCAATCGGTTACGACAGAAGCAGTTTGATGATGATTATGATGAAAACCCCAGAGTTTTACGGAAAATTTGATTTGCTCCGAAATGAACTCAAAAAATCGGGAGCCATCGTTGAATTAGCTCAATCTTCAAGCCCATTGACGGATATTTGGTCGAATAGTGGCGGATTTTCTTGGGAAGGAAAAGACCCAAATCTTGATACTGATTTTGGCATCATCAGGGTTACGCATGAATTTGGAAAAACGGTGGGTTGGAAATTTAATGAAGGACGGGATTTTTCGAGGGATTTTTCTACGGATTCTTCGGGTATGGTAATCAATGAAGCCGCCGTAAAATTTATGGGCATTAAAAATCCTGTGGGCAAAACCATTCGTTGGGGTAATGAAAAAAATGGAAAAAACTTTACGATTGTTGGCGTGATTAAAGATATGTTGATGCAGTCGCCTTACAAACCCGTGAAGCAATCAATTTACTTTTTGGACTACGATAATCCGAATTGGATAAATTTGAAATTAAATCCCAATAAAAGTGCCAGCGAATCTATTTCAAAAATTGAAACGGTCTTTAAAAAATATATTCCTTCCGCTCCATTCGACTACAAATTTGCCGATGATGAATTTGCCGCAAAATTTGGTACGGAAGAGCGCATTGGCAAATTAGCCTTGTTTTTTGCGGTACTCGCCATTTTTATTTCTTGTTTGGGCTTATTCGGATTGGCTTCTTTTACGGCCGAACAACGCACCAAAGAAATTGGTATCCGAAAAGTTTTAGGAGCAACAGTTGGTAATCTTTGGCAATTATTATCAAAAGATTTTTTGATTTTAGTCATTATTTCTTGCCTTGTCGCTGCCCCAATTACCTACTTTTTCATGCACAATTGGTTACAAAAATATGATTATCGAACAGAGATTTCTTGGTGGATTTTTGCCCTTTCTGGTTTAGGAGCTTTAATAATCACTTTATTAACGGTGAGTTTTCAAGCGATAAAAGCCGCAGTAGCTAATCCTGTGAAGAGTTTACGAACTGAATAATTTGGAATAAAAATCATGTGTTATCTTACCTTTAACCTTTTGACTCAAAAGCCATGTTTAGAAATTTCATAAAAATAACTTTCCGTAACCTTTGGAAAAATAAAGGTTATTCAGCTATCAATATTTCGGGCATGATGGTAGCTTTTTGTATTAGTTCATTGCTTCTATTTACGGCCTATTTTCAATTGACATTTGATAATTTTCATCAGCATTCAAAACAGATATATCAGGCATATTTTGTCGCTAATGAAAACGGTGTCATCAATCGCTCAGGCGAAACACCGATTCCGATGGTATCCGCTATGAAAGCTGAATTGGCAGATATTAGTCAAATTGCCAGCGTAAATTCAGGTAGGAATAGTGTTATTACCGCCAATAATAAATCCATTGAAAAACTGGTAACTTACACAGATGCTGACTTTCTCAAAATGTTTACTTTTCCCTTGATAGAAGGTTCGGCAAATACTGCTTTGAATGATTTGCATAATATTGTAATCAGCAAATCAACGTCAGAAGCCCTTTTTGGGAAAGTCAATCCTCTTGGAAAACAAATGAGTATTGGAAAATTGGGCAGTGAAATAAATTATATCATTAGTGGTGTGGTAGAAGACTGTCCAGCCAATTCTTCTATCAAATTTGACATTTTGTGCAGAATTGAAAGTAAGCCAGATTATTTTCAAACAAAGGATAATTGGCAGGCCAACGCCAGCAATATTTACGTAAGACTCAATGACCAATCTAATGTCAGTGATGTAGAAAAAAAGTTGGAGCGTTTCTCGAAAAAATACTTTCCCGTTGAAAAATCGGCTGTAAAATCAAGCACACTGGATATAAAATTACAGCCTTTGAGCAAAATCCATTTTGATAATGCCATCTCTGGCGGCAAAGGTGTACCTGTGGCTTTGGTGTACGCTTTGATGATTTTGGCCATATTCATTATACTCATTGCCTGTTTCAATTTTATCAATCTAAACATTGCAAAACACTTGAATAGCACCCGTGAAATGGGCGTAAGAAAAACACTGGGGGCTTCAAAATATCTTCTGTTTATTCAATTGTGGGGTGAATCCTTTATGGTATGTTTTATCGGTTTTGGATTAGGCATTTTTTTATTGGTGAATCTTTTGCCCATTTTTAAAGCCTATTTCAACGCAAAGATTGAATTGCAATATATGCTTCAACCCAGTTTCATTGCTTTGATGTCAGTTATTTTCTTGATAGTAACATTTATTGCAGGAGGATATCCCGCCTACAAAATGAGCCGTTTGCCATTAATCACGGCATTGAAAGGCAAAATTTCAAACGAAAAAGGAATACTTCGCAAATCGTTAATTATTAGTCAATTTTCAATATCGTCACTATTGATTTGTATTGCCTTAATCGCCAATCAACAATTAGATTATCTAAAAGAAAAACCCTTAGGTTTTGAGAAAGAACAGGTAATTAGTATCCCTGTGGGTAGCCAAATTCAAGGCAGAATGATGCTCGAAAAAATCAGAACCCAATTCTCTAATGATGCTTCTATTTTATCCATTTCGGGCAGTGATTTAAACTTGGGTAAAGGCAAAGATAGAGTTACGTCTCGCACAACCGTAGATTTTGACTTCAGAGGAAATAATTTTTCCGTCGATTGGATTAACGTTGATGGCGATTTTATGACTACCATGGGCATTAAATTATTGGAAGGACAAGTACAAAAGCATGAAAACTATGCAGCCAATTCGGTATGGATTTCTGAAAGTTTAATGAAAGGTATGGGCAATAATAAAGTGCTTAATACATTTTTGGACCCAAAAACCAACGCCAATCAGATTGTTGGAGTATTTCAAGATTTCAATCTGTATGCCCCTTCACAAGCTACTAAACCAGTCGTGATGCAGTTTTCTAAACAAGCTGATATTAATTATATTTTTCTACGGGTGAAAACTGAATTGCTAAGCAGTGCTATGCAAAAAATGAAAATATTTTGGAAAAATAATGGACAAGGAACAGAGTTTATGGGTTCTTTTCTGAATGAAAACGTAGAGTCGTGGTATCAAGAAGAAAACACCATAACCCAGATTTTTTCAGTGGCATCAGCCATTGCTATCTTTCTTTCGTGCATGGGTCTTTTTGCTGTTTCATTGCTCATAATTGAGCAACGCACCAAGGAGATTGGGGTTCGGAAAGTAATGGGGGCTTCGGTGCAAAGTATCGTATGGATGCTTTCTAAATATTTTCTAAAATTTATTCTCATCGCATTTTGTATTGCCCTGCCGTTGGGTTGGTTTGCCATGAATAGTTGGCTTCAAAGTTATGCTTATCGAATAGAAATAGGGGCATTACCTTTTGTCATGGTGATTGTGGGCATAACGACATTATCCATTATTACCATTAGTTTTCAAGCGATAAAAGCTGCTTTGGCAAATCCTGTGAAGAGTTTGCGGACGGAGTAAAAGAGGAGAAATAAAATGTAATTCAGTTAAATAATTAAAATGGCGTGTGGACAGTGGGAAAAATCACCTGTCTGCATTCCTCATAAGAAAATGCTAATAAACTATCTGAAAATTGGTTTTAGAAACCTTCTCAAATATAAGGCGTTCTCGCTGATAAATATCTTTGGTTTGGCCGTTGCCATGTCCGTTTGTATGCTCATGATTTTGATGTATGCAGACCAGTTGAGTTACGACCAATTTCATAAAAACAAAGACCGAGTTTATCGCTTGGTAACAACGCCTCTAAATCAAAATAATTTTAGAGCCACCCTTCCTTTTCCAGTGGCGGACAAATTGAAAAGTCAATATTCGATCATTGAGGAAACTGCAATTTTGAGAAAAGGCATTTCTGGAGATGCCGTTCTTTCAAAAAGCAACAATTACGGTCAAAAATATACCGCCTTGAAAGGATATTTTTCGGGCCCTTCCTTTTTTAAAGTTTTTTCATATTCCTTAGCATTGGGTGACCCAGAAACTGCCTTGTCAAATCCTAATTCGCTGATTATCAGTCACAAAAAAGCATTTGAACTCTTTGGCAATGAAAACCCAATTGGTAAAACGATAAATTATACGGATAGATTAAACGAAAATAAACCGCCCGTTAACTGGGGGATTTATACAATTACCGGGGTTTTTGCCGAAAATGGGCAAAAGTCACATGTAGAATTTGATGCCATCTTTTCGGCTGCTTCCTTAGATATTTTGTATAAAGAAAAGAGAAATCCAACCGATTCCACCGCAATTATTGAAGAAAGTAAAATCGAAAATCTTACCAATAATTGGGAGAATGATTATCAATCGTTTGCTTATGTACTGTTGAAAAAAAATGCCCATGAAAATGATTTGAATAATGCCCTGAATCAATTTTCAACTCAAAATTTTAGAAAAAGCACTAACCAGCAGGTAAAAGAATCTCGTTTAACTTTTCAAAGATTAAGCGAAATCAACCCTGGGCCAGTCGTAAATAATTCAGATGTTATCACCTTACCGCTTTTTGTATATTATATTCTTGGCGGGTTGGTTTTGGTGATTTTGTTAGCGTCATGTCTCAATTATTTGAGCCTTTCAATGGCTCGTAGTTTTACAAGATTGGGTGAAATTGGTTTACGAAAAGTAATTGGTGCGAGAAGAAAAGACTTGATTTTTCAATTTTTAAGTGAAACAGTAATTACCGTATTGCTCTCTCTCCTACTCGCTAATTTGTTTTTATATTTCCTCAAAGAAGCATTTTTAGGTTTATGGATTAACCAATATTTGAAATTTGACCTCAATCTCAATTTGTATGTTTACGCTGCTTTTTTTGCCTTTAGTTTGATGATTAGTTTCATTTCTGGCATTTATCCAGCCATGAAATTATCGAAACCTAATCCGATTTCAATGTTGAAAAAAACACAAAATTCTGCTTTGGGGAAATGGGGATTTCGAAGAGTTTTGACAGTTAGTCAGTTTGCCATTTCGCTTATTTTCATTATTACCTCCATTGTAGTTTATGACCAGTTTAAACATTATATGCAATTCGATTATGGATTTAATCCTAAAAATGTGGTTAATATAAACTTACAAAGTAATGATTTTCAATTAGTTAAAAATTCTTTGAAAAATAGTAATGGTGTAAAAGAAATATCGGGATGTGCCTATTTGCCCGCCACAGGCAGAAATGATGGACTTGAATTGAAAAAATCAGGCAAGCAAGATTCCTACAAAGCCATAGACCTTACCATCGACCAAGATTTTCTAAAAGTAATGGAAATTCCTTTGGTTCAAGGGCGAAATATTACCGCAAATATGAATGGAAATTCAGATTTAATTCTGGTAAACGAAGCGGCTATTAAACAATTTGGATTTAAAAATCCCAATGAAATAATAGGACAAAGTTATCTACTAAATGGAGCAAATGTGCAAGTGGCTGGCGTAATTAAGGACTTTACATTTTTTCTATTATTCAGTGGCAGGTCAACGGGGCCAATTGTTTTACACACCAATCCCACAGGTTTAAAATATGCAACGGTAAAAATAGAAGGTAATAATGCCAACAAAATAATCAAGGATTTAGCCAATAAATGGAAAACTATTGACCCAATTCATCCGCTTCAATATGAAATTTATGAAGATACCTTAGCCAATACAAATCAAGGAATATTTGATTTAGTTTCAATCATCGGTTTCTTAGCTTTCTTGGCCATTACAATTGCGTGTCTTGGGCTGTTGGGCATGGCCATATACGCCACTGAGCGACGCACGAAGGAAATTGGCATTAGAAAAATATTAGGTGCCAGCGAATTAAGTTTAAATTTTATGCTGTCAAAAGAGTTCGTTATTATGCTTGTTTTGGCGATATTAATTGCGGCTCCATTAGCTTTTATCTTAAACAATTTCTGGTTGAATTTCATGGTGGTAAGACAAGAACTTAGCCTAAATACGATATTCTGGGGGTCGTTTGTACTATTTATATTAGGCATCGTCACCATTGTACCACAAACGTACAGAATTGCCAAAAGAAATCCTGTAGAATCACTCAAAACCGAATAAAATCATGTTAAAAAACTATATAAAAATCGCTTTTAGAAATCTTGTTCGGAACAAGGTTTATTC